>JAVMKI010000030.1:0-25897 GCA_031732755.1 Candidatus Contendibacter sp. | reverse complement strand
AGAGGTACTACCTTAAATTCAACCAAAAGTTGTCTGGACATGGGGTCCACTTCATGTAAGTACCACATTGTGTTCATTTCAAAGTATCGCAAAAAGGTTCTATACGGGCTGACACGTAGACAGGTTGGGCAAATTCTGCGGCAGTTGTGCCGGTAAAAAGGGGTAGGGCTCAATCTGGATTCCAGACTGTTGAGGATGGCTCGCCCCGCCGGCGAGCGGGGGCCACCCTGTACGGGTTCCGAACCACCGTGACGTGACCCAAGCCCCCCAACGATGATCAACCTTCAAAATTTGCTGGACGATGTCAAGTGTTACGAAACCGTTCGCCGGTTGCGGTGGCCCGACGGGGTCCGTTGTCCGCACTGCGGCGCGGCAGAGATCACGAAGCAGGGGCGCGATACCACCCAACCGGCGCGGCAGAAATATCATTGTGAACGTTGCCATCGCCGTTTTGACGATCTGACCGAAACGGTGTTGGCGGGGCGTCATCAACCGTTACGGGTATGGATCTTGTTCTTGTGTCTGTATTTCATGGGCTTGAACCTCTCTAATGCCCAGATTGCCCAGGAGTTGGGGTTGAACCCGGATGACGTTCAGCGCATGACCGAGCAGTTGCGGGACGGGATCGTCGCCCGCCAACCCGAACCGATCCTGGTCGGGGAAGTGGAGTGCGACGAAGTCTACGTCGTGGCCGGTCACAAAGGGCATCCGGACGCGGTGAAAAAAAAGGCCGCCGGGGTCGGCGGCGCCGGCTGAAGGGGGCACGCGGGCGCGGCACCCTGGACAGCGAAAAGCCGCCGATTTTCGGGATGATCCAACGGGGCGGGGCGGTGGTGATCCGGATGCTGGATTTACCGTCGCTTGCCAGAGTGGGGTTTCGACCATCGGACGGTGTGCCACAGTCGGGGCGAATACGCCCGCGATGACGACGGCGACGGCTTTTACGAGGTCCATGTCAACACCGCCGAGGGGTTCTGGTCGTTGTTGCGCTCGTGGTTGCGACCTCATCGGGGAATTTCACAAGAAAAACTGCCGCTCTACCTGGGCTTCTTTCAGTTCGTGCACAACGTCCGGATCCGGGGTAAAGGCTTGCTCAAACCCCTTCTGCAACTGTTGGTGGCGTAACCATGCGAACTGTCCGGAATCCATATTGAGCTAAGAGGTAGAAATCCTGGAGGGACACGCGATGCCTGACCATATCCATCTGGTGTTGAGGATTCCCCCGAAGTTCAGCGTGGCTCTGGTGGTGGGGTATCTGAAAGGGAAATCCGCGATCCAGCTCCATCGGGAAGCCTTGGGTGTGAAGAAGGGGTTCACCGAAAAGCACTTTTGGTCACGAGGATACTGCGTGAGCACGGTTGGGTTGGATGAGGCGACGGTTCGTGCCTATGTGCGCAATCAGGAAGCGTTGGATAAGCAAGAATCGCTAGATTTCGACGACTAAACTAACAGCCCCTTTTAGGGGCTTTCCTCAAGCCACCCGCTATGCGGGTGGCGCGTGACTCAGTAACATGTTGATTTTTATAGATACACGTTCCCTGGCACCAACAATCACCAAGCCATAAATAGTTGATTTTATTAACGTTTAATAAACTGGCACTACTGGTTATAAGAGGCACTTTTGCATGGCCTCTGAAGCAGGAACCGTAATGAAACCGCCCCGTCGCACTGCCTTTTGGCGCTACAACCTGTTTCTGGAAATCTCGACACTGATTCTCGCTTCGGTCATTCTGTTGCTGGCCGTTGGGTTTACCCTGGCCGAGATGAACCGGAGTTACCTGGACCTGCGCTTGACCGACGCCTCCAAAGTGCGTCCCTTTCTGGAAAGCCATCTTCATGACGCCCAGGAGCGTCTCTCAACCTTTGCGGACCTGGCCGAGGCGGAGCATTCACCCACGGTTTTGAAGCCCCCTTCCGCATTTGCGGATATCTACCGCCTGGATCAAAAACTGCGTGTGGAAGAGATCCACAAGGCCGCGCCAGACAGCAAAGTGTTGATCGGCTTTTCCTTTTCTGGAGGCCAACTGGCCAACTATCTGCAATCCGGTGGCGAAAATAATACCAGTTCCGAAATCATGCGCGGTCACGAAGACGATGCGCCCAGCGTCTATTTCGCCCTCCGGCGCGGGAACCGTCTATATTTGGGACGCCTGAAGTTGGCCTATATCCAGGACGTTCTGAACCAGTTCTCCCAGCTTACCGGCATCCCCGTGCTGCTGGTTGCGAAGGATGGGGTCGTGATGCTCGCCAGCGATCCTGAATTCCGGGTTCCCACCTTCGAACTCCACCAGTGGGCGGGAACCCCTTCCGCGTACCGGAGGTTGACCGTTGGCGGTCACCACTGGATACCGGCGCTCCTGAGCACGCATACCCTCGGCGCCATAACCGTCATCCTCATCCCCGCCGAACCGCTGGAAACCCAGCGCAACGCCCTGCTGGGCTTCTCGGTCATCTTCATGGGTGGTTCAATCCTCCTGGTTGTCCTCAAGCAACGCCGATTGCGCCGGTCGGTCATGCAACCGCTAGCCGCCCTCGCCCAGGAAATGCGGAACCTGGAGCAGGGCCAGCGACCCGCCATGGAAGAAGATGGTGCTTATCGCTTCGAGGAACTCGCCGACATCCATCTCCGATTCCGGGCCATGGCCACGGCCATTCAGCAACAGGAACAGTCTCTCGCGGAGGCCACCGCGCAGGCGCAAGCCGCTTCCCTGGCCAAAAGCGCCTTCCTCGCCCACATGAGCCATGAAATTCGTACCCCCTTGAACGCCATCCTCGGCTTCACCCAAGTATTGGTACGCAACCCCGACTTGAATGGTTTCCAACGCGACAGCCTGGTTACTATCCAGCGCAGCGGCGAGCATCTGCTCACCCTCATCAACAACGTCCTCGACATGGCCAAAATCGAGGCTGGCCGAATGACCCTCCAGACGGCTCCCTTCGACCTCGCCAGATTGCTTATGGAAGCGGAGGCCCTATTTCGCCAAAACGTCCGTGACCGGGGACTGGCCCTGACAGTCACGGCGGCGGCGTTGCCCCGCATGGTCGAGGGGGACGCTCTAAAATTGCGCCAGACCCTCATCAATCTGATCGGTAACGCCATCAAGTTCACCCCGGCGGGAAGCGTGACGCTGCGGGTCGAAGCGGTCGACGATAATACGATCCGTTTCAGCGTCATGGATACCGGCCTCGGGATCACGCCGGAAGAACTGGCGCGGCTTTTCGAACCTTTCACGCAGACGGAAACCGGTCGATGGATGCAGGGAGGAACCGGGCTCGGTCTGGCCCTGAGCGCTCAGTACGTCCGACTCATGGGGGGAACACTGACGGCGGACAGCACGCCAGGCCTAGGGAGTTGCTTTACCTTCACGCTGCCGCTCGCGCCCGCGCGGCAATCCCCGGAACCGCTGATCGCCTTGAACGAAAGCCCCATCGTCGGTCTGGAACCTTACCAACCCGCTTGCCGGGTTCTCATCGCCGACGACCTGCCGGTTAACCGGGAACTGCTCCGGGCGCTGCTGGATGGATTGAATACGACGCCGCCAGTGCTGGAGTTTCGGGAGGCGGTCGACGGCTGGGAGGCCGTGGCGGTCTGGGAACAGTGGCAACCCCAGGTGATTTTCATGGACATGCGAATGCCAGTCCTGTCAGGGGAAGAGGCAACCTACCGGATCAAGGCGCGCATGAAGGCTCGGCCCAACACAGTGCGGTCGGTGGTGGTGGCCCTCACCGGCAGCGCCTTCGACGAAAGTCGTGACCGCTTGCTGGCTTGCGGTTGCGATGAGTTCATCCATAAACCGTTCCAAGCCGAGGAACTGTTCGCCATCCTGGAGCGGCGCGTCGGCCTCCGGTTTATCCGGCTTGAGGAATCGCCCACCTCGCGCCCCGCGCTATCGCCCGAAGACTTGGCCCAACGCCTGGGCGCTTGTCCCACCGAATGGCGCACCGACTTGAAAGACGCTGTGGAACTCGGTGATTTCGTTCGCATTACCGCTCTTTTGGAACAGATCAGCGGCGATGACGCTACGCTCTACGAGACACTGACACAGTGGGCCTACAATTATGACTTGGAAGCATTCACCGCCCTGTGCGGACAGGGCGAAAGCCGCGATGGTTGATGCGGGGACCGGTTTGCCGACGACGGTCCGCCCAATCGGATGCAAATGCATTACTGTACCCATAATGCCCTAATCTTACGAAAATTTTTATAACTCCCAACTTTCCCAATCCTACAAGGGGTAAAAGAATTATGGGACAGGTCGCGGTTTCCAAAACGTCCAAGCGATCCCGTCTGCTGGTGGTTGATGACGTCCCAATCAATCTCCAAATCCTTCAGAAGATGCTGGAAGACGACTACGACCTGAGCTTCGCCACTTCGGGTCGTCAGGCGCTGACCTTGCTGACGAGAATCCCCAAGCCGGCGTTGATCCTGCTGGACGTGATGATGCCGGGGATGGACGGCTACGAAGTTTGCGCCGCGCTCAAAAGCGACGCCAACACCCGCGATATTCCGGTGATCTTTGTCACGGCCAAGACGGATGCCGAGAGCGAAAGCCAAGCCTTGATCGCTGGTGCCGTGGATTTCATCCATAAACCAGTCAATGAGGCGGTGGTGCGCGCGCGCGTTCGGTTGCACATCGAACTGGAGCGGCGCGCTACCGCCCTGTATCTTGCCAACATCGAGCTGGCGCAACACCGCGACCATCTGGAAGAACTGGTCCACGCCCGCACCCGCGAACTGGCCGAGGCCCGCGACGACGCGGAAAGCGCCAATCGAGCCAAAAGCGCCTTCCTGGCCAACATGAGCCACGAACTGCGCACCCCCATGAACCACATCATCGGCTTCGCCTATCTGCTGGGACGGGAGACCCAAGACCCGCAGACCAAAAATCAGGTGGAGCAGATCCGTCAAGCTTCCCGCACACTGCTGGGTCTGATCAACGACATTCTGGACCTGGCCCGCATCGAATCCGACCGGCTCCGGCTGGAGACGCTGGATTTTGACGTGCGGGCGTTGCTGGAGCGGGTGGAGAACGGGATGCGGGCCAGTAGCGCGCGCAAGGGGCTCGCGCTGGTTCGGGAGGTCGATCCCGACCTGCCCGCGCGGTTGCAAGGAGACCCGCTGCGCCTCCACCAAGTGCTCGGTCACCTGCTCGGCAACGCCATCAAATTCTCCGACCGGGGCGGCATCACGCTCCGGGCGCAACTGTTGCGGGTGTATCCGGGCGCGGTCGCCGTGCGGTTCGAGGTGGAGGATCAGGGGATTGGATTGCCTGGCGAGTTGCAGGCGCAACTCTTTCAGGCCTTCAACCAGGGAGATGGCTCGGACGCGCGGCAGTACGGCGGCGTGGGGTTGGGGCTGGCGCTCGGCAAGCGGTTGGTTGCGTTGATGGGGGGTGAGATGGGGGTGCGCAGCACGCCGGGGCAGGGCAGTTGTTTCTGGTTTGACGTGCGCCTGGCGGTCAGCCCGCCGCCGGTGGCCGATCCGGTGGTCGACCCAACCGTGGATTGGCAGCGGGTGGGCACCGTGGTCGCCCGGCTAAGCGAGTTCCTCATCGCAAGCGATTTCCGGGCGCAGACGCTGTGGGCGGAGTCGGAGGAATTGCTGGAGCCGGTGTTGCAAGATCGCATCGAGGCGTTCCGGGACGCCATGAGCGCCTTTGACTTCGAGCAGGCCAGTCAGCTACTTCAAGAGGCCATGACAGCCGTCCGCTAATTGAGAAGGTGTTGTCGGCCTGCGATCAATGGAATTCTACGACGGTCGAACCTACTCCCACCGAAACAGCCAGGCTCCCACCGCCAGGAAACCGACGCTCATGGCGCCCAGCGCCAGCAGATGCCCGGAAATCGCCGCCAGACCGGCGCCGTCGATCATGATGGCCCGCGCCGCGTCGATGATGTGCGTTAGCGGCGCCAGTTGCGCGCACTGTTGCAGCACTGGATGGACGCCCTCCAGCGAAAACCAGACCCCCGACAGGAACGTCATCGGCCAACTGAGGAAATTTAAGATGCCGGCGGCGACTTCCTCGCTGGTGGTGCGGGCGGCGACGATCAGCCCCAGACTGATCAGGCTGATCGCTCCCACCAAGAACACGATTCCCAGGTTGAGGTACGAGCCGTGCATCGGGAAACCGATCACCGCATCGGTTCCGGCGAATACCAGCGCGGTGGTCACTAAAATCAGCCAAAGGCGCGAGACAACCTGGGCGGACAGAAATTCCAGCGGTGTCAATGGTGTGGCCTTCAACCGCTTCAGCATCCCGCTTTTCCGGTAACGGACGATCACGTAGCCGACGCCAAACAGGCAACTGAACATCATGTTCATCGCCAGAATGCCCGGCGCGATCCAGTCCACATAGCGGATAGCCCGTCCGCTCACGGTCTGCTTGTTGAACGCGGGGGGCGCCTCGGCGCCGCGCAGCACCCGTTCTAGCATGTAGCCCTTGGGCGATTCCTCGTTGATCCAGTAGCGCCGCCCCACCGGGTCCACCAACATATCCAGTTGGTGACGCTCGACCTTGGGCAACGCGGCGGGCAGGTCGGCGAAGGGAATAAATTGCACGTGGCGGGTCTTGAAAAACGCACTCTCGCCGCCGCTAGCGGCATCGCCCAGTACGCCTACCTTGTAAAGCGCCAACCCAGGCCCGGAAAACGCGACGGCGAAGCCGGCAATCAGGGAAATGGGAAACAGCAGGTTCCAGGTCAGGGTAGAGCGGTCGCGCAGGAACTCCCGGTTGCGACAAACGAAGACCGCCCAAAATCGCCGGAAATTCATGCCCGCAACTCCTGCCCCGTCAATTCCAAAAACAAATCCTCCAGGGTGCGTGGCCGAATTTGCAGCCGCGCCAGCGAGATATTCCAGGCCAGCAACTCCCGGATGGTGGCATTGACATCGCGAGTGAGAATTTCCACCGCGTCCCGCCCCCGGATCACGGCCAGCGTCAACGGCGGCGCGGGATCGGGAAAATCCGTCAGCGGCAATTGCAGCACCACATCATCGAAATGCGCGGCTAGCAACTCGCGCGGCGCACCCTGGGCGATGATCCGGCCATGATCCATGATGGCGATCTCGTCGCACAGGTGATAAGCCTCTTCCATGTAGTGTGTGGTCAACAGAATGGTTTTGCCACGCGCCTTGATCCGGTGGATCAATTCCCAGAAGTTGCGGCGGGCCTGCGGATCAAGGCCGGTGGTCGGCTCATCCAGAAAGATCAGTTCCGGATCGTTGACCAGGGCAATGGCCAGTAACAACCGTTGCCGCTGGCCGCCCGACAGTTTGCGCGTGTCCCGATCCAGAAATTCGCCCAGCGCGCAGGCTTCGACCAACGCGATCACTGGCAGGGTGCGGTGATAGAAACTGGCGAACATGCGCAGGTTCTCGCGGCCGGTCACGTAATCCTGCAAGGCCGTGGACTGGAACATGATACCGATATCCTGACGGAACCGGGGCCCGAGCGGCTCGCCCCGATAGCGGATCAGGCCGCTGGTCGGCTCCTGGATGCCTTCCAACAACTCGACCGTGGTGGTTTTACCAGCGCCATTAGGGCCGAGCAGACCGAAACAGCAACCGACCGGCAACACCAGATCGATACCGTTCACGGCGTCCACGCCGCGAAAGTGCTTGACCAGATTACGGGTTTCCAGCAGGACAGTCATGGAATGGATAGGTTGGAACGAGGACGAAATATAGACTGGCCCGATTGGGGCGGAAGATGAAAAGGGCGGGCAACGCCGTGCGTCCCCGCCCTCCGCCAAAAGATGCCGGCTACCTCACCACCACCTATTCCCTGGCGCTCAATTCCTCACCCTCGTCGCCCTTGTCTTCGGTGATGGCCTTGGCTTCGGATTCCGTACTCTCGAACACATGCCCGACGCCGACCGCTGGCCGACTGGGTATCCAATCGTGTCGCCGTTGCAGATGATAGGCCAAACCGGTACCTGCGGGAATCAGCCGACCGACGATGACGTTTTCCTTCAGGCCACGCAGGTCGTCGCGCAAGCCGCGCACCGCCGCCTCGGTCAGCACCCGCGTGGTCTCCTGGAAAGAAGCGGCGGAGATGAACGATTCGGTGGCCAACGAAGCCTTGGTGATGCCGAGCAGTAGCGGTTGCCAGAGCGCCGGCATCCGGTCGGCGGCATGCGCTCGGTCGTTTTCTTCCAGCACCCGAGGCCGCTCGACCTGCTCGCCGGGAATGAACGGTGTATCGCCCGAGTGGAGGATCTCGACCTTGCGCAGCATCTGGCGGATGATCACCTCGATGTGCTTGTCGTTAATCTTGACGCCCTGCACCCGGTAGACATCCTGAATTTCCTTGATCAGATAGGCGGCCAGTTCCTGCACCCCCAGCAGCCGCAGGATATCGTGCGGGTTGGGTTCGCCATCGGCGATCATCTCGCCCTGCTCGACGTGCTCGCCGTCGAACACGCCGACATGCCGCCACTTCGGGATCAATTCCTCGTACAGAATCTCACCGCCCTTGTCGCGAATCACCAACCGCTGCTTGCCCTTGGTTTCCTTGCCAAATTCGACGATGCCCGATTTCTCGGCCAGAATCGCCGGCTCCTTGGGCTTGCGCGCTTCGAACAGATCGGCGACGCGTGGCAGACCGCCAGTGATGTCGCGGGTTTTGGAAGATTCCTGCGGAATACGGGCGATGACCTCGCCGACCGCCACCTCGGCGCCGTCGGCCAGGTTGATGATGGCGCCGGCCGGCAGGGGATATTGCGCCAAGGTATTGGTGCCGGGAATGAACAGGTCGTTGCCGTACTCGTCCGTCAGCCGCACCAGCGGTCGCTTATCCTTGCCCAGGGCGCCGCGCTGTTTGGGGTCCATCACCACCAGGCTGGACAGACCGGTGACTTCATCGGCGTGCCGCTGCACGGTGACGCCTTCCTCGAACTCGGCGAGGCGAACGAAGCCCGCAACCTCGGTCACGATCGGGTGGGTATAGGGATCCCAGCGGGCGATGACCTGTCCGGCTTCAACCGGGCTGTCATCCTCGGCCGACAGTTCCGCGCCGTAGGGGACCTTGTAGCGTTCCCGCTCACGGCCCTGCTCGTCCACCAGGGTGATTTCCCCCGACCGCGAGACCGCCACCAGATGACCGTCCGGCCGCCGCACCACCTTCATCTTGTGCAATCGCAGCTTGCCCCGGGATTTGACCTGCACGCTGTTGACCACCGTGGTGCGCGAGGCCGCGCCGCCGATGTGGAAGGTGCGCATGGTCAATTGCGTGCCCGGCTCGCCGATGGATTGGGCGGCGATCACGCCGACCGATTCACCGATGTTGACTCGATGCCCGCGGGCCAAATCACGCCCGTAACAGGCTGAACATACGCCATAGCGCGTTCGGCAGGTAATCGCCGACCGGACCAGAATTCGGTCAATGTGCAACGCGTCCAGTTTCGCCACCCACTGCTCGTCCAGCAGGGTGCCGGCGGGAATGGCGACGTCGTCGCCGCCCGGCGCGAACACATCGCGGGCCGCCACCCGGCCCAGCACCCGGTCGCGCAACGGTTCCTTGATGTCGCCTTCTTCGACCACCGGCGTCATCCATACCCCTTCCTGGGAACCGCAGTCGGGTTCGGTCACCACCATATCCTGCGCCACGTCCACCAACCGCCGGGTGAGATAACCGGAGTTGGCGGTCTTGAGCGCGGTGTCGGCCAGACCCTTGCGGGCGCCGTGGGTGGAAATGAAGTACTCCAGTACGCTGAGCCCCTCGCGGAAATTGGCCTTGATCGGCGTTTCGATGATCGAACCGTCCGGCTTGGCCATCAGCCCGCGCATGCCGGCCAACTGGCGGATTTGCGCCGCCGAGCCGCGCGCCCCGGAATCGGCCATCATGAACACCGCGTTGAATGTCGGCTGGCGGACGGTCTGCCCCTCGCGGTTGACAACCAACTCACTACCCAGGTTGTCCATCATCGCCTTGGCCACCTGATCGTTGGTGCGCGACCAGATATCCACCACCTTGTTGTAACGCTCGCCTTTGGTGACCAGACCATTGGCGTACTGGTCATCGATCTCCTTGACTTCCTGCTCGGCCTTTTCCAGCAGCGCGGTTTTCTTGGCGGGAATCTGGAAATCCTCGAAACCGATCGAGGAGCCCGAACGGGTGGCATAGCGAAAACCGGTGTACATCAACTGGTCGGCGAAGATCACCGTATCCTTCAGTCCCAGCCGCCGGTAACATTCGTTGATCAGGCGAGAGACGGCCTTCTTGGTCAATACCTGGTTGATCAACGCGAAGGGCAGGCCCTGGGGCAGAATCTCGGACAACAGCGCCCGACCGACCGTGGTTCGGACCAAATAGCTGATCGGAATCCGCTCCATTCCCGCCTCGCGCAACCGTTCCAGCATCTCCGTATCGATGGCATGGCCCGCTTCGCCAATCGGATGGCGATGGGCATCGAACAGCGTCCGCGCAAGCCGTGGATACCACGGGCAATGTTCCGATTCTTCCTTCTTCAGGATTTCCGCCAAGCTGGCCCATGTTTCCTCATAGGACCGACGTAGACGAATGTTGGCGTGCAGCCTCACCCGCCGACTCTCGTAGGCGCGGTGCACCTCTCGGATATCGGCGAACACCATGCCTTCACCCGGCACGTTAATCCGTTCGCGGGTCAGGTAGTACAGCCCCAGCACCACGTCTTGCGAGGGCACGATGATCGGGTCGCCGTTGGCCGGGCTGAGGATGTTGTTGGTGGACATCATCAGCGCCCGCGCCTCCAATTGGGCTTCGATGGAAAGGGGCACGTGCACCGCCATCTGGTCGCCGTCGAAGTCGGCGTTGAACGCGGTGCAAACCAACGGATGCAATTGAATGGCCTTGCCTTCGATCAACACCGGTTCGAACGCCTGGATACCCAGGCGATGCAGGGTGGGCGCGCGGTTGAGCATCACTGGGTGTTCACGGATCACCTCCTCCAGAATATCCCAGACCACCGGTTCCTCGCGCTCGACCATCTTTTTGGCCGCCTTGATGGTGGTGGCCATGTCCCTGTATTGCAGCTTGCTGAAGATGAACGGCTTGAACAGTTCCAACGCCATCTTCTTGGGCAGGCCACATTGGTGCAGGCGCAGGGTGGGACCGACCACGATCACCGAGCGGCCGGAGTAGTCCACTCGCTTGCCCAGCAGATTTTGGCGAAACCGGCCCTGCTTGCCCTTGATCATGTCGGCCAGCGACTTCAGCGGTCGTTTGTTGCTGCCGGTGATCGCCCGGCCACGCCGACCGTTGTCCAGCAGCGAATCCACCGCTTCCTGCAACATCCGCTTTTCGTTGCGGACGATGATGTCGGGAGCCGACAGCTCCAGTAACCGCTTGAGCCGGTTGTTGCGGTTGATCACCCGCCGATAGAGATCGTTGAGATCGGAGGTGGCGAAGCGACCGCCATCCAGCGGCACCAGTGGCCGCAGGTCCGGCGGCAGCACCGGCAATACGGTGAGCACCATCCATTCCGGCTTGTTGCCGGAATGGAGGAACGATTCCACCAGTTTGAGCCGCTTGGACAGCCGCTTGAGCTTGGTTTCGGAACCACACTCCAGGATGTCCTTGCGCAGGTCGACGACCAGTTGCTTCAGATCCAGACCATGCAGCAACTGGTAGATCGCCTCGGCGCCCATCCGGGCGTCGAAGTCGTCACCGTACTGCTCGACGGCGTCCAGATAGGCTTCGTCGGTCAGCATCTGGCCTTTTTCCAGCGGGGTCATGCCCGAATCGATGACCACGTAGGATTCGAAGTACAGCACCCGTTCGATGTCGCGCAGGGTCATGTCCAGCAACAAACCGATCCGCGACGGCAGCGACTTCAGAAACCAGATGTGCGCGACCGGCGAGGCCAGTTCGATATGGCCCATCCGCTCGCGTCGCACCTTGGCCAGGGTGACTTCCACTCCACATTTTTCGCAGACCACGCCTCGGTGCTTGAGCCGTTTGTACTTGCCGCACAGACACTCGTAGTCCTTGGTGGGACCAAAAATCTTGGCGCAGAACAACCCATCGCGCTCCGGCTTGAAAGTCCGGTAGTTGATGGTCTCGGGTTTCTTCACCTCACCACGGCTCCAGGTCCGGATCATCTCCGGCGAGGCCAACCCGATGCGAATGGCGTCGAAATCCTCGATCTCGTCGAACAACTTGAATGGGTTCAGCAAGTCTCTCATCGTCTTTCACCCGCGGAATTGTGTTATCCCGCCTCTCGGGGCGGCAGGCGTCTCGACATCACTCGTCGCGCTTGGGCATCGCGGCATCGTTTTCCAATTCCATGTTGATCCCCAGCGAGCGGATTTCCTTGACCAGCACGTTGAAGGATTCGGGCATGCCGGCCTCCATGCGGTGGTTGCCATCCACGATATTCTTGTAGACCTTGGTGCGGCCGTTCACATCGTCGGACTTGACCGTCAGCATTTCCTGTAAGGTATAGGACGCGCCGTAGGCTTCCAGCGCCCAGACTTCCATCTCGCCGAAACGCTGGCCGCCGAACTGGGCCTTGCCACCCAAGGGTTGTTGGGTCACCAGACTGTACGGGCCCGTGGAGCGCGCGTGCATCTTGTCGTCCACCAGGTGGTTCAGCTTGAGCATGTACATGTAGCCAACCGTCACCGGCCGGTCGAACGATTCGCCGGTGCGACCGTCGAACAGGGTGCTTTGGCCGCTTTCCGGCAACTCCGCCAACCGCAGCATCTCGCGCAGCTCCATTTCGGTCGCGCCATCGAACACCGGGGTCGCCATGGGCACGCCATCGCGCAGGTTCCGGCACAGCGTGAGGACTTCGCCATCGTCGAACTGCGCCAAATCCACGCGCTGCTCGCCAACGCCGTTATAGACCCGATCCAGGTAGGCGCGCAGTTCCTTGGCCTGCGCCTGCGCGTCCAGCAACCGACCCAGCTTGAGCCCCAACCCCTTGGCGGCCCAGCCCAGATGCGTTTCCAACACCTGGCCGACGTTCATCCGTGAAGGCACGCCCAGTGGATTCAGCACGATGTCCACCGGAACGCCATCCTCAAGATAAGGCATGTCCTCCTGCGGCACGATCATCGAGACGACGCCCTTGTTGCCATGGCGGCCCGCCATCTTGTCGCCCGACTGAATCCGGCGCTTGACCGCCAGATAGACCTTGACCATCTTCAGCACGCCAGGGGCCAAATCGTCGCCCTGCATCAGCTTGCGCTTCTGCTCCTCGAACTTCCTGTCGAAGTCCTTGCGCTGCTGCTCAAGTTGCCGGGCCATCTTTTCAAGCTGGTCGTTGAGGTCGTCATCCCGCATCCGAATTTCGAACCAGCGCTCGCTGGGTAATCCGCGCAGGTAATCGACCGTGACGGTTTCTCCGCCGCGCAACCCGTTGGGTCCACCGTCGGCTGGATGACCCGCCAACATCGGCTCCATGCGTTGATACAGATCGTTCTCCAGAATGCGCAACTGGTCGTTCAGGTCCTTGCGGACCCGCTTCAGCTCGGCTTCCTCGATCTGGCGGGCGCGCGAGTCCTTTTCCACGCCATCGCGGGTAAAGACCCGCACGTCGATGACCGTGCCATCCATGCCCGAAGGCACCCGCAACGAGGTATCCTTCACGTCGGACGCTTTCTCGCCGAAAATGGCCCGCAGTAGTTTTTCCTCCGGGGTCAACTGCGTTTCACCCTTGGGCGTGACCTTGCCGACCAGGATGTCGCCGGCCTTGACCTCGGCGCCGATGAACACGATGCCCGCCTCGTCCAGTCGGGCCAGCGCGCTTTCGCCGACGTTGGGAATGTCGGCGGTGATCTCCTCCGGCCCGAGCTTGGTGTCGCGGGCCACGCAGGACAACTCCTCGATGTGGATCGTGGTAAAACGATCTTCCTGCACCACCCGCTCGGAGATCAGGATCGAATCCTCGAAGTTGTAACCGTTCCACGGCATGAAGGCGACCAGCAGATTCTGGCCCAGCGCCAGCTCGCCCATGTCGGTGGACGGCCCGTCGGCCAACACGTCGCCGCGCGCCACCACCTCGCCGACTTGCACCAGCGGGCGCTGGTTGATGCAGGTGTTCTGGTTGGAACGGGTGTACTTAGTCAGGTTGTAGATATCCACGCCCGGTTCGCCAGTTTCGGTTTCCGCGTCGTTCACCCGCACCACGATGCGGCCGGCGTCCACCGAATCCACCATGCCACCACGGCGGGCGATCACGCACACGCCAGAATCGCGCGCCACGATGCGCTCCATGCCGGTACCGACCAGCGGCTTGTCCGCGCGCAGGGTCGGCACCGCCTGGCGCTGCATGTTGGAACCCATCAGCGCGCGGTTGGCGTCGTCGTGCTCCAGAAACGGGATCAACGCCGCCGCCACCGAAACGATCTGCTTGGGCGATACGTCCATGTATTCCACCTTGTCCACCGCCGCCAAGGTGAACTCGTTCTGATGGCGGCAGGACACCAACTCGTCGATCAGCCGGCCCTCGGCGTCGAGCGTGGTATTGGCCTGAGCGATGACGTACTGGCCTTCCTCGATGGCCGACAAGTAATCGATCTGATCCAGGACCCGGCTGTTTTCGACGCGCCGATAGGGTGTTTCCAAAAAGCCATAGGCATTGGTGCGGGCGTAGACCGCCAGCGAGTTGATCAGGCCGATGTTGGGACCTTCCGGGGTCTCGATGGGGCAAACCCGGCCATAGTGGGTGGAATGCACGTCGCGCACTTCGAAACCGGCGCGCTCGCGGGTCAGGCCACCCGGCCCCAACGCCGAAACCCGGCGCTTGTGGGTCACCTCGGACAGGGGGTTGTTCTGATCCATGAACTGCGACAACTGCGAGGAGCCGAAAAATTCCTTGATGGCGGCGGCGACCGGCTTGGCGTTGATCAAGTCCTGCGGGGTCAGACCCTCGGCCTCGGCCAGGCTCAGCCGTTCCTTGACCGCGCGCTCGACCCGCACCAGGCCGATGCGGAACACGTTTTCGGTCATTTCGCCGACGCAACGAATCCGGCGATTGCCGAGATGGTCAATGTCATCCACCACGCCGTTGCCGTTGCGGATATCCACCAGCACCTTGAGCACGGCCAGAATGTCCTCCATGGACAGCACACCGGGCGGATGCTCCTTGACTGGCGCGCCGGGCAGTGGCGTCCGGCGATGGCCGACCCGACTGTCGAATTTCATCCGACCGACATCGGACAGATCGTAGCGATCCGCCGAGAAGAACAGATCTTGCAGCAACCGCTGGGCGGCGTCCTTGGTCGGCGGCTCGCCCGGACGCATCATCCGGTAGATTTCGACCTGGGCGTCCCACTGGGTGCGGGTGGTGTCGGCGCGCAGGGTATTGGAGAGGTAAGGGCCCCGGTTGACATCGTTGACATACAGCGTCTGGAATTCGGTAACGCCACCAGCCTGGATTTTCTCCAGCTTATCAAGGGTCAGCTCATCATTGGCCAGGGCCAGCGACTCGCCGGTGTCGGGAGCGCGCAGATCATGGGCCAGGATTTTGCCGACCAGATATTCGCGCGGGAGTTGCAAGCTTTGCACCCCGGCCTTGGTCAACTCACGGACGTGCTTGGCTTTGACGCGCTGGCCCGTCTCCAGCAACACGCGGTCACCAAGGCGGATATCGAAGCTGGTGGTTTCGCCCTGCAACCGTTCCGGCACCAGGTCCAGGCTGAACCCTTCAGCGCTAACCCGGATCGTGTTGGTCTCGAAGAAGATGTCCAGAATCCGTTCGTTGACGCTGCGCGCCTGGGGATCATTGGGATTGGGTTCGTCGAACAACGCCCGCAGCAGGATCGTCACCGGCAGCTTGCGGCGGCGGTCGATGCGCGCGTACACGATGTCCTTGACATCGAACTCGAAATCCAGCCAGGAGCCGCGATAGGGAATGATGCGCGCTGAAAACAGCAGCTTGCCCGAGGAGTGCGTCTTACCCTTGTCATGGTCGAAGAACACGCCGGGCGAGCGGTGCAACTGCGAGACGATGACCCGCTCGGTGCCATTGATGACAAAGGTGCCGTTTTCGGTCATCAATGGCAGTTCGCCCATGTAGACTTCGTTTTCCTTGATATCCTTGATCTTGTGGGCACCCGCCTCGGCCTCCTTGTCCATCAGCACCAGCCGCAGCCGTACCCGCAGCGGCGCGGCGTAGGTTAGCCCGCGCAACTGGCATTCCCGCACGTCGAAGACCGATTCACCGAGCCGGTAACTCACGTATTCCAACCGTGCGTTGCCCGAATAACTGACGATGGGGAATACCGAGCGGAAGGCGGCGTGCAATCCCACCTCCCGACGTTCGCCTGGGGGGATGTCGGCTTGCAGGAACTCGCGGTACGAATCCAACTGGATCGCTAACAGGTAGGGCACCTCGAGGATGCTGGATCGCTTGCCGAAGTCTTTACGGATGCGTCGCTTTTCAGTAAAGGTATAAGCCATCGGGATTCCTCTCGGAGTACCCGCTCGGGGCGGGAGCCGATTTTCACCGGGATCAAAGCGGGTGCGGACAAGACAGACCAATCAACTTACTGGCCGCGAAGGTAAACAAAAACAGGCCGGCGACCCTGGGGATCGCCAGCCGTGTCCATTGCGGTCGGTTTCAGCCAGAAAATACCGTGCAATGTGATCTCACGGGCCGGTGGGCGCCGCGATGCTTACTTGATCTCGACCTTGGCGCCGGCGTCTTCCAGCTTCTTCTTGACGTCTTCGGCCTCGGCCTTGGGAATGCCTTCCTTGATGGTGGAGGGCACGCCTTCCACCGCGTCCTTGGCTTCCTTCAGCCCCAGACCGGTCAAGGCGCGCACCACCTTGATCACTTCGACCTTCTTCTCGCCGAAACTGGTCATCACCACGTCGAACTCGGTCTTTTCCTCGACCGGCGCGGCGGCCACGGCGGCGGCCGGCGCGGCGGCCACGGCGGCGGCGGCGGTAACGCCAAACTTCGTTTCCATCGCGGCGATCAGATCCACGATTTCCATCACGGTCATGCTGGCGATGGTGTCCAGAATGTCTTCTTTCGAAACGGCCATTGCAAATTCACTCCTGATAGGGACGCTATCAAACTTTCGATCAATCGGGCTGTGTCGCCAAAACGCTCAGGCAGTTTCTTCTTTCTGCTGCCGAATGGCGTCGAGAGTACGCACCAGTTTGCCCGGAATTTCATTGAGGGTCCGCGCGAACTTGTCGAGCGGCGCCCGCAGGGTGGCCATCAGCAGGCTGATCGCTTCGTCGCGGGTCGGCAGGCTGGCCAGACGATCCAGCTCGCTGGCTGGAAACGCCTGTCCGCCGACCGCCAGGGCCCTGACGATCAACTTGTCGTTGGTTTTTTCCTTGAGAAATTCCTTGAACAACCGCGCCGCCGCGCCTGGGTCCTGCTGGGAAAACGCCAGAATCAGCGGCCCCACCAGACTCGATTGCAGGCACTCAAACTCGGTCCCCCGCACGGCGCGCCGCGCCAGGGTGTTCTTGACGACGCGCAGATAGACGCCGGTTTCCCGCGCTTTCACGCGCAGGTTGGTGATCTGAGCCACGCTCAAACCCCGGTATTCGGCGGCGATCGCGGAGTGCGCACTGGCAGCCACCTTGGCGACTTCGGTCACCACAGCCTGTTTTTCCGCCAGATTGAGACTCATTGCGTTACCTCGCGGTTTCTTCTCCACAGCGTGGAGCATGGGAACGGCGGCCTTACCAGGAATCATCCGGGAGGGCTTTGCCGTCTGCGCGGGCTGCGGCGGCGAACCGACAGCGATTAAGCCTGATGGCGCCCGCGGTCTTTGACGCGGGTCGAGAAAACCGACCGGCCCAAAGTTCGTTTGGTCCCCGGCATAACGCCGGGAACGATTCAATTCAGTTCAATTCAGAACGACAACGTGGCCTGATCCACCGCCAGTCCTGGACCCATGGTGGTGGAGACGGTCACGCGGCGAACGTAGACGCCCTTGGAGGTCGCGGGCTTGATCTTTTGCAAGTCGTGCAACAGCGCTTGCAGGTTTTCCTGCAACTGATTCGGAGCGAAATCCACTTTGCCGATGGTGCAATGGATGATGCCGGCCTTGTCGGTACGGTAGCGGACCTGACCGGCCTTGGCGTTGCGAATCGCACCCGTCACGTCAGGGGTCACGGTGCCAACCTTGGGGTTGGGCATCAACCCGCGCGGGCCGAGAATCTTGCCCAACTGGCCAACCACTCGCATCGCATCGGGCGCCGCGATGACCACGTCGAAATCCAGATTGCCGGCCTTGACTGATTCGGCCAGATCCTCGAAACCGACCACGTCGGCGCCGGCGGCCTTGGCGGCTTCGGCGTTGGCCCCCTGGGCGAACACCGCGACTCGCACGGTTTTGCCGGTGCCGTGCGGCAGCACCGTGGCGCTACGCACGACCTGATCGGATTTGCGGGGATCCACGCCCAAATTGACGGCTACGTCCACCGATTCGCGGAACTTGACACCCGACAACTCCTTGAGCAGCCCCAGCGCATCCTCGACCGGATAGAGCTTGCCCGGAACCAGCTTGGCGCGGATCGCCTGCATCCGCTTGGAACGCTTGGCCATGGCTTAGACTCCTTCCACGTTGAGGCCCATCGAGCGGGCGCTGCCGGCGATGGTGCGCACCGCGGCGTCAAGGCTGGCGGCGGTTAGATCGGGCATTTTGGTCTTGGCGACTTCTTCCAGTTGGGCGCGGGTGACGGTGCCCACCTTCTTGGTGTTCGGATTGGAGCTGCCACTGGCGAGACCCAGCGCCTTCTTCAGCAACACCGAAGCGGGCGGGGTCTTCATGATGAAGGTGAAGCTGCGGTCGCTGTAGACCGTGATCACCACGGGAATCGGCAAACCTGGCTCCAGATGCTGGGTCTGGGCGTTGAAGGTTTTGCAGAATTCCATGATATTCACGCCATGCTGCCCCAACGCGGGTCCGACGGGTGGGCTGGGATTGGCCTTGGCGGCCGCGACCTGCAATTTGACGTATGCGGTGACTTTCTTTGCCATGGTGACTCCTGACGGGTGCGAACGCCTTGCGGCTCCCCATGTGCGCCGCCCACAACGGACGGCGGAAAAGGCGACCGGCGGGCCGGTCAGCGAGATACTTTATCGACCTGACTGAATTCCAGCTCCACTGGCGTGGTGCGGCCGAAGATCATCACTCCCACCCGCAGCCGGCTTTTTTCGTAATTGACTTCCTCGACCACGCCCTCGAAGTCGTTGAACGGCCCTTCGGTAACACGCACCATCTCTCCAGGTTCGTAGAGCACCTTGGGTCGGGGTTTATCCACCCCCTCCTGAACCCGCTGCAAGATAGCTTGGGCTTCCTTCTCCGAGATCGGCGCCGGCTTGTCGCTGGTGCCACCGATGAAGCCCAACACCTTGGGCACATTGCGGACCAAGTGCCAGGTGTCGTTATCCATCTCCATCTGTACCAACACATAGCCGGGAAAGAATTTCCGGTCGCTTTTACGCTTCTGGCCATCGCGCATTTCCACCACTTCCTCGGTGGGCACCAACACCTGGCCAAACCGGTCTTTTAATCCTTCGCGATTGATCCGCTCCAGCAGGGAACGCTTGACCTGCTGCTCGAAGCCGGAATAGGCCTGAACCACATACCACCGCATCGCCATGCTACTGCTCCACTAGCCGGTAACCAGCCGAACCAGCCAGAAAAGCAGCACGTCCAGCAACCACAGCAGCAGACCCATGATCACGACCATGGCGATCACGATCAACGTGGTTTGCGTGGTTTCGGCGCGCGTTGGCCAGACCACCTTGCGCAATTCGGCGCGGGCACCCTGCATGAATTCCAGGGTTTCCGCGCCCTGCTCGGTTCTCAGGGCGACGGTCACCGCCGCGCCCACCGCCGCCAACAAGCCGATGACGCGCGCCAGCAGCGAATGATCCGCGAAGACGTAAAAAGCGACCAGCGCGATCAGGACGATGGCACCAGCGGTGAGCAGCTTGTACGTATCAGCGCGATTGGGAGCTTGCAGTTCAGGCTTGGTCGAATTCATGCGGTTCTGGTTTTACACGATCCGGCGCGAAGGACCACCGGATCGAGCAAGCGAGATTGGAATCTGCCATCGGGAAGATGGCAGGCCAGGAGGGTCTCGAACCCCCAACCTGCGGTTTTGGAGACCGCTGCTCTGCCAATTGAGCTACTGGCCTGTAACAGGATAGGCGGGTTGGAATCGTCCCTGCGGATTCCAACCCGCTAAACCGGAAACTACTCGACGATTTTGGCGACGACGCCGGCGCCGACGGTGCGCCCACCCTCGCGAATGGCGAAGCGCAAACCCTCGTCCATCGCAATCGGCGCGATCAGGCTGATCCGCATCCGGATGTTGTCCCCGGGCATCACCATTTCAACGCCTTCGGGCAGGTCCACCGAGCCCGTCACGTCCGTGGTCCGAAAGTAAAATTGCGGCCGGTAGCCCTTGAAAAACGGGGTGTGCCGACCCCCTTCTTCCTTCGACAATACGTAGACTTCGGCTTCAAATTCGGTGTGCGGGGTGATGGTGTTGGGCTTGGCCAGCACTTGACCGCGTTCGACTTCGTCGCGCTTGGTGCCGCGTAGCAGCACACCCACGTTGTCGCCCGCTTCGCCTTGGTCCAGCAACTTGCGAAACATCTCCACGCCGGTGCAGACCGTCTTGACCGTCGGCCGAATGCCCACGATGGCGACTTCGTCGCTCACCTTGACTCTGCCCCGTTCAATGCGTCCCGTCACCACCGTGCCCCGCCCGGAGATCGAGAAGACGTCTTCAATCGGCATCAGGAACGGTTTGTCAATCTCTCGCTGCGGTTGCGGGATGTAGGCGTCCATCGCGTCCACGAGCTTGACAATCGATTGTTCGCCCAGTTCGCCCGCGTCGCCTTCCAGGGCCTTGAGCGCGCTGCCCACCACGATCGGGAGGTCGTCACCGGGAAAGTCGTAGCTGCTGAGCAGTTCGCGGACTTCCATTTCCACCAGTTCGAGCAACTCGGGGTCGTCCACCATGTCGGCTTTGTTCAGGTACACGACGATGTATGGCACGCCCACCTGCCGCGCGAGCAGAATGTGCTCCCGCGTCTGCGGCATCGGGCCGTCCGCCGCCGATACCACGAGCACGGCGCCGTCCATCTGCGCCGCGCCCGTGATCATGTTCTTGATGTAGTCGGCGTGCCCCGGACAGTCCACGTGGGCGTAGTGCCGCTTGGGCGATTGGTATTCCACGTGCGCCGTGGCAATGGTGATGCCGCGCGCTTTCTCTTCCGGCGCCGCGTCAATCTGGTCGTAGGCCTTGAACTCGCCACCAAACTTGGCCGCCATCACCTTCGTGATCGCCGCCGTCAGCGTGGTCTTCCCGTGGTCCACGTGGCCTATCGTCCCCACGTTGACGTGCGGCTTCGTGCGCTCGAACTTTTCTTTGGACATCCAAACACTCCCCTGTAAAGCGTAGGGTCAAGGATTTTAGACCAAATCTCGAATCGAGTGGAGCCCATAACCAGATTTGAACTGGTGACCTCATCCTTACCAAGGATGCGCTCTACCGACTGAGCTATATGGGCCTAAGCGTTCCGTTGTTAAATTCTGCTGTAAAATACGTTCTTGTGGAGCGGGTGATGGGAATCGAACCCACACCATCAGCTTGGAAGGCTGAGGTTCTACCATTGAACTACACCCGCCCTGCGCGCCCCAAGCGGGAGATTCCGACCTAAGTAAGGCGCGCTTCCCGGTCGTCGCGCCAAACCAAATCCATGCTAGTTGCAAGGTGGTGGAGGGGGAAGGATTCGAACCTTCGAAGGCTGAGCCAACAGATTTACAGTCTGCCCCCTTTGACCGCTCGGGAACCCCTCCAAAGTTGGAGCTGCGTATTCTGCTGGCTAGGAGCAGGGTTGTCAATTACCAGCATGAAGTTTTTGCATTGTGGACTCTTGAATCCATTATAATCCTCAACCAACGCAAGCTGGCGTAGCTCAGCCGGTAGAGCAGTTGCCTTGTAAGCATCAGGTCAGGGGTTCGAATCCCCTCGCCAGCTCCAAACAAATCAATAAGTTATCGGCCAAGGCCCGGTGTTTATCGATCTGACGGGGGAATCCCCGCACCAGACGTCCCGTGGCTGATACCGCAGCGCTCATTCCCACTCGATGGTCGCCGGTGGCTTGCCGGAGACATCGTAGACCACTCGGGAAATGCCGCGCACTTCGTTGATGATGCGCCGCGATACCCGGTCCAGAAACTCATAGGGCAAATGCGCCCAACGGGCGGTCATGAAATCCACCGTCTCCACCGCGCGTAGGGCGATCACATAATCGTAGCGGCGGCCATCGCCCATCACCCCCACTGACTTGACCGGCAGGAACACCGCGAACGCCTGGCTGGTCCGGTCGTACCAATCGGCCCGGCGCAGTTCCTCGATGAAAATGTCATCGGCCCGGCGCAGCAGATCGGCGTAGTCCTTACGCACCTCGCCCAGAATCCGCACACCCAAGCCCGGCCCCGGAAACGGATGGCGATAGACCATTTCGGAGGGCAGGCCGAGTTCGACACCCAAGCGGCGCACTTCATCCTTGAACAATTCCCGCAACGGTTCGACCAGCTTCAGCCGCATCGCCGCCGGCAACCCGCCGACGTTGTGATGAGACTTGATCACGTGGGCCTTGCCGGTCTTGGCTCCCGCCGACTCGATCACATCGGGATAAATAGTCCCTTGGGCCAGCCATTTGACATCCCGCAGTCGGGCCGCTTCCTCCTCGAAGATTTCGACGAATAGCCCACCGATGATCTTGCGCTTCCGCTCGGGGTCGGTCACGTCGGCCAGCGCAGCCAAAAACCGCGCCTCGGCGTCCACCCGGATCACCCGAACACCGAGGTGCTGGCCGAACGTCATCATGACCTGATCGCCCTCGTGCAGGCGCAGCAGGCCGGTGTCCACAAACACACAGGTGAGTTGATCGCCGATGGCCCGGTGCAGCAGCGCCGCCACCACCGAGGAATCCACCCCACCGGACAAGCCCAGCAACACTTCATTATCGCCCACCTGGGAACGCACTGCGGCGATGCTGTCCTCGATGATGTTACCGGTGGTCCACAACGGCTCGCAGCCGCAGATATCCAGCACGAAACGACGCAGGATGCGCTCGCCCTGGTGGGTATGAGTGACCTCAGGATGAAACTGTACCCCGTACCAACGTTTTTCCTCGTTCGCCATGCCGGCGATGGGACAAGTCGCGGTGCTGGCGATGCGCGTGAAACCAGGTGGCAGGACCATCACCCGGTCGCCGTGGCTCATCCACACATCCAACAGGCCGTAACCCTCTGGGCTGGTATGGTCCTCGATGGCGCGCAATAGTTCGGAATGGGCGTGGGCGCGCACCTGGGCGTAACCGAATTCTCGATGATCCGACGCCTCCACCAAGCCACCGAGCTGCATCGCCAGAGTCTGCATGCCATAGCAGACGCCCAGCAGCGGTACGTTCAGGTCAAACACCACCTGGGGCGCACGGGGGCCATCGGCGACCGTGGTCGATTCCGGGCTGCCGGACAAGATGATCCCGCGTGGGTGAAACGCGCGGATAGCGGTCGACTCGGCGTCGTAGGGGTGGATCTCGCAGTAGACCCCGACCTCGCGCACCCGGCGGGCGATCAACTGGGTGTACTGGGAACCGAAGTCGAGGATGAGAATGCGGTCGAGATGAATGTCGCGGGCGGTCATGATTGCACTCCCTTACCCCTTGACGGGGGGTCAAGGCGGACTGAAGGATTAAAAATCAATCCACTCGGTAGTTCGGCGCTTCCTTGGTGATGGTCACGTCATGGACATGGCTTTCACGCATCCCGGCGCTGGTCACCCGGGTAAACGCCGGCTTGACCCGCATCTCGGCGATGTCCTGGCAGCCGACATAACCCATGCTGGAACGCAGCCCACCCATCAACTGATTGATGATCGCCAGTACGCTGCCCTTGTAGGGCACCCGGCCTTCGATACCCTCCGGCACCAGCTTTTCCACCGCGCTGCCTTCCTGGAAATAGCGGTCGCTGGAGCCATGCTGCTGGGCCATCGCGCCGATGGAACCCATGCCGCGATAGGACTTGTAGGAACGACCCTGAAATAGCTCAATCTCACCCGGCGCCTCCTCGGTGCCGGCGAACAGGCTGCCGATCATCACGGTATGCGCGCCAGCGGCAATCGCCTTGGCCAGATCGCCGGAGTAGCGCACGCCGCCGTCGGCGATCATCGGCACATCGCTAGCACGCAACGCCTCGGCCACATTGGCCACCGCACTGATCTGCGGCACGCCAACCCCGGCGATGATGCGGGTGGTGCAGATCGAACCCGGTCCAATCCCCACCTTCACCGCGTCCGCGCCAGCCTCGACCAGATCACGAGCGGCAGCGGCGGTGGCGATGTTACCGCCGATCACTTGCACTTTCGCAAATCGATCCTTGATCCAGCGCACCCGGTTCAACACATTGCGGGAATGACCGTGAGCGGTGTCCACCACGATCACGTCCACCCCGGCGCTCACCAGTGTCGCTACCCGTTCCTCGGTATCGCCACCCGTGCCGACCGCCGCGCCGACCCGCAGCCGCCCCCAGTTGTCCTTGCAAGCGTTGGGAAAATCGCTGGACTTCTGGATGTCCTTCACCGTGATCATGCCGCGCAACTGAAAGCGGTCGTTGACCACCAACACTTTTTCGATGCGATACTTGTGCAGCAGCGCCACGATTTCCTCGCGGCTGGCCCCTTCACGCACGGTCACCAGTCGCTCCTTCGGCGTCATGATGGCGCTGACCGGAGCGTCCATGTTGTGCTCGAAGCGCAAATCACGGCTAGTGACGATCCCCACCAAATCCTCGCCATCCACCACCGGCACGCCGGAAATATGATGCGCGCGCGTCAGGGCCAATACCTCGCGAATCGTCGTCGCCGGCGCGGTGACGATGGGATCGTTGATGACGCCGCTTTCGTACTTCTTGACCCGCCGCACTTCCTGCGCCTGTTTTTCAACCGGCATATTTTTATGGATAATGCCGATACCACCTTCTTGCGCCAATGCAATCGCCAACCGCGATTCGGTCACCGTATCCATCGCCGCCGACACCAGCGGGATGTTGAGGGTAATGGTGCGGGTCAGTTGGGTCCTGAGGCTCACATCTTTCGGCAGCACGGCGGAGTAGGCGGGAAGGAGCAGGACATCGTCGAAGGTCAGGGCTTCTTGAACGATACGCATGGCGGACCTCGGGACTTGGCAAAAAATTAAGCCGATTAGTATATGCCGCGACGCGCAACCGGTAAATGGAAAATCGACCAGTCCGGGTTCGTGGCGCGCCAGACACTGATACTGGAGCCTGAGGTAGGGGAGCTGGATGCGGCACTGATCCTGTAGAGTTTGGAAATAATTTATTGATTTTATCCAACCTTTTATCAAGGCTTGAAGTGCTGGATTTTTAAAGGTTTCATGAACCACTGAACCTTCCGCCCACGAAGTTGAAAACCAAAACCATTTTAAGCCATGAACCATTGATATAAGGAGGATAGGTGATGGCCGAGTCCAAGTTCCAACTAATACTCGACGGTCGGATTCGAGGTGGTGAGAAGCATGAAGAGGCTATCCAGCGTTTAGCAATGCTATTTCATATAGGTTTCCTGTTTTACTTGTGGATAATTGAAATTGAGGTAAACCACCGGCTTTGCCGGTGCGACTAGAATAGGCTCTGCCGTTCCAGCGTAAAAAAGCCTCCTGAGGGAAGCCCCGAAGGCCGAAGTCAGGAGGTAAGTGATGAAAGAATGGCAAAGCTTAGCCCACGTGAGATGGGAGTGTAAGTACCACATTGTGTTCGTTCCAAAGTATCGCAAAAAGGTTCTATACGGGCTGACACGTAGACAGGTTGGGCAAATTCTGCGGCAGTTGTGCCGGCAAAAAGCACCCGATTACCCACAAATTCCAACATATTGTAGTCTATAAGTATTTGACGAGG
>JAVMKI010000029.1:89817-145942 GCA_031732755.1 Candidatus Contendibacter sp. | reverse complement strand
AAGAAGCCGCTTGAACCGGCCATTTCATCGATGCATCACTTTGAATCACACCCGTTGAACCTGGAATACGGCTTCATGCCGCACGACTCAGTAGCGAGCCTGCGCAGCGGCTCTCAGGCTGGGGTGAAGCGTTGGATCAAGGAGAACGTGTACGCTCGCCTACCCAGTGGCTCCCGCGCGCTGGTCTATTTCCTCTATCGCTACGTGATCCGGCTGGGTTTTCTCGATGGTCGACCCGGCTTTACCTTTCACTTTTTGCAAGGCTTCTGGTACCGTTATCTGGTGGACGCCAAGGTCGCGGAGGTAAAGCGATATATGCAAACGACAGACTGCGACGTAGTAGTGACCATTGAGAGAGTCTTGGGGATTCGAATAAACGGTTAAGGGCGAAACGCGTGGATCTTGGTAGGTAAACACTGTGATGCAATGGCTCTCCCCTGTGATGTAGTGGCTCTCTTCTATACCCATCAAAATCTTGTCCTTTATACGCAGTTGAAAATTAGCTCGCTGATTCGAAAAGAAACATTACGTGTACCACCGCGACATCAGTCGATAGAGATCAGCCACTTGTAGCTCAACTGTGTAACTCCTATTTTCATTCATCTACCCATTCAATTTGACCCTGCTATCAACCAACAGGGTTTTTCGAGTTGTGCTGGTTGTTGCGTTGGCATCGGCTAGCCGGATTCGACATTGCGTTGGCTATCCTGGTGCTGTGGGTCGGTGCAACGTCAACAGTAAGCGAATTCCCGTGCAGTGCTCTCGGATGCCAATATTCACTGGTCATGACTTCCGATATCCCCACTGCCGATGTGACCATCGTGCCAAGCGGCGCAGTGGACCAAATCAACCTGCTGGTCAGCGCATGGACTCGGCTGCCACCCGAACCATTGCCTGAAAACGCATGAAAATTTCCGTTATCACCGCCGTCTACAACAGCCGTGCCACTCTTGCCACCACTCTTGACTCCGCCCTATCCCAAGATCACCCCGACAAGGAACTAATCGTCATCGATGGTGCTTCCACCGATGGCACATTGGACGTCATCCAACATTACGCTGGGCAACTCGCCCAAGTCGTTAGCGAACCCGACCACAGCATTTACGACGCTCTCAACAAAGGTCTGCGCTTGGCCACGGGCGAGGTGGTCGGTTTCCTGCACGCTGACGACCGCTACGCTGATACCGAAGTCTTGGCCCGCATCGCCACTGCTTTTGCCGACCCTACTGTGGCCGCAGTCTACGGCGACCTGGTTTATGTCAGTCAGGTCGATGATGACCGAGTCATCCGCTACTGGCGCGCTGGAGAATACAGACCCGCTAGGCTGCGCTGGGGCTGGATGCCACCGCACCCGACGCTGTACCTGCGCCGCGCGATCTATGAACGCCATGGCGGTTTCGATCTGCGCTACCGGATCGCCGCCGATTATGACCTGATACTGCGACTGCTGAGCCGATTGACGGGGCGGGTGGTGTATCTGCCAAGGGTGCTGGTGCGTATGCGGCTGGGTGGGACCAGTAACCGCTCACTACGCCAGATACTTTGTAAGTCCTGGGAGGATTATCGGGCGCTGCGGACGAATCGGATGGGCGGAATCGGTGCGCTAGTCTGGAAAAACTTTTCCAAGATACCGCAATTCCTTTTCAAGCCTGAGTCAGTTTGAACTGGTAGCAGGAAAACCAAAGATGAAGGGCAAGAGGCGAAATCAGGCTACCGGCGTTGTGATAGCGGCTGCTGCGCCGTACACTGCTTGGGCTTGGCTTCCATCAGTGTATCCGTCTTCATTGAGGTAAATGGTTATGAGGTTGTTTTCCCGGTTGCTGGCCACTGGCCTGTTGGGGTTGGCCTGCTTTCTGGTCGCAACCATTGGCCTGGGCGCTCCGGTCCACGGCATCGCTCTGTACGGCCAGCCGAAGTATGGATCGGATTTTTCGCATTTCGATTATGTCAACCCCGACGCTCCCAAGGGCGGCGAGGCACGGTTTGCCGCCATCGGTGGCTTCGATACCTTCAATCCTTTCAATATCAAGGGCGAAGCCGCTGCGGGTGTCGGGCAGCTATTTGAAACGTTGCTGACCGATGGCAAGGACGAACCGTTCAGCGAATACGGACTGATCGCCGAGAGCGTCGAGGTGCCTGAGGATCGCGGGTCGGTCACGTTCGTCATTCGACCACAGGCGAAATTCCACGATGGTAGTTCGATTACCGCCGATGACGTGCTGTTTTCCTTCGAGACGTTGAAGACCAAGGGGAGTCCGTTCTTCCGGCTCTATTACGCCAATGTCGCCAAGGCCGAGAAGCTGGGCGAGCGACAAGTGAAATTCACCTTCGCGCCCGGCGAAAACCGGGAATTGCCGCTGATCATGGGCCAGATGCCGGTACTGTCGAAGAAGTATTGGGAAAACCGCGATTTTGCCGCGACCACGCTGGATGTTCCCGTGGGCAGCGGCCCTTACCGAATCGAACGATTCGAGCCAGGCCGCTTCATCGTCTATCAGCGCGATGGGAACTACTGGGGCAAGGACTTACCGGTAAACCGGGGACTGCACAACATCGACCGCCTGCGCTACGACTATTACCGCGATGTCGTCGTGGCGCTGGAGGCGTTCAAGGCGGGCGCCTATGACCTGCGCCTGGAGAATTCCGCCAAGCAGTGGGCAACCGGCTACGACTTTCCAGCCCTGACCAAGGGTCTGGTGAAAAAGGAGACTTTCCCCCGGCAGTTGCCAGCGGGGATGCAGGGATTCGCGTTCAATCTGCGCCGGCCGCTGTTTCAGGATTCGCGCGTTCGCCAAGCCCTGGGCTACGCCTTCGATTTCGAGTGGAGCAATCGTAATCTGTTCTACAACCAGTATATCCGAACCCGCAGTTATTTCGATAATTCGGAACTGGCGGCGCAGGGTTTGCCGTCACCGGAAGAACTGGTATTGCTGGAGCCGCTGCGCAAGGAATTGCCACCGGAAGTGTTTACCGCCGCTTACGCGCCGCCGGTGGCGAACGATGACACCCAACTGCGCGCCAATTTGCAAAAGGCGCTGCAATTGTTGCAGGACGCGGGTTGGGTCTTCCGCGACCGCAAGCTGGTCAACGCCAAGACCGGCGAGCCGTTTCACTTTGAGCTATTGATTGCCGAACCGACCTGGGAACGCATCGCGTTGCCCTTCGCCCGCAACCTGGAACGGCTGGGCATCGAAATGAACGTGCGTTCGGTGGATTCCGCCCAGTATGAAAACCGGCTGCGCGATTTCGATTTCGATGTGGTGGTAAACGTCTGGGGACAATCGCTGTCGCCGGGCAACGAACAGCGCGAATTTTGGAGCAGCGCCGCCGCTGACCAGCCCGGCAGCCGCAATCTGGTTGGTCTCAAAAATCCGGCGGTGGACAAGCTGGTGGATCAACTCGTCGCCGCGCCCGACCGCGCCAGCCTGGTCACCCGAGTGCGGGCGCTCGACCGGGTATTGCAATGGAGTTTCCTGGTCGTTCCGCACTGGCACCTTCCCTACGACCGAGTCGCTTTTTGGGACAAGTTCGGCTATCCAACGGTGACCCCGCTGCAAGGCGTGCAACTGGACGCCTGGTGGATCGATCCAACCAGGGACGCCGCGCTAAACCAGCAGCGCGGCTTGGGATCGGGCAAAAAAGCCGATTAGGCAGTACCCCCTTTTAGGGGGCGGCGGGAGTCGCATCGTTGGCCGGCGCGGTCAGCGCGATATCCACGCCGCCGCCACCCAAGGTCAAATCCAGGCCATACTGCACGTTCTGCAAATACAACGTGACACCCTTCTCGTTGCGCAGCACGGCGTTGCCACCGCCCTGAACCACGGTCAACCCGCCCTCGACCACGATATAGCGTCCAGAAAAATCCGCCAGTTCCCGCAGGCGATAGATTTGACCGAGGGCGTCCACTCGGGTAACTCCCAGTGTCGCCGCCTTGATCCCGGAAACGGTGAATGGGTGTTTCCGCCCCTGAAACTCCAGCGCGCCCTGTCCCCATTGATAGCCGAACCCCAACCCAATCGCTGTGCTGGAAAACGCCAGGCGGGCGTCCGGCCGTCGATCCTGGGCCAGAACCGCGCCCGTTCCAGTAGCCAGCACCACCAAGAAGACCATTCGTGCGAATCGCATCATTCTTTACCTTACTCCACGGATAGAGATCAGGCCGCCGGGATCGAAGGCCGGGGCCACTCAAACTGATTCAACAACATTTTCTCCAACTCGCGGGTCAGGTCCACATTCGGACCTCCACTCTTGACGCCGCCGCGCGAGCAACTATCCAAGGGCCAGACCCCCACTTTTTCGTCGAGGTTGACTTCCTTCCATTTGGGATGACCGGTCTGCTGGAGCGTGCCGATATTGGCGCGAATGGCCTGACCCAGCTTCGCCAACTGCTGGCAGCGTTGGGCAAAATAGGGGCTCTGCTTGCCGGAAAAATCAAAACTCATCAGCACCGCTTTGACCGCGATCGTCGGCACGGCGCGATCCAGCCACTCGTAATCGGCCGGACCGATTTGGGCGGCTTGATATTCGCGCAGCATCCGCGGATCGTCCAATGGCACGAAATGCACGTTCGCCAGCATGGGCGCGAATTCTGGCTTGGTGATCAGGTTCCCCACCTTGGTGAACAAGCTGACTGGCTTACCCGCCACGTAAAACGTTGCGTCGGCCTCGCCCTTCAGCACGGCGGTCACTCCTTGCAGTGGCGACAAGTGGATCAATTCGGCTGGCTTGACCCCAGTCAGTTGCAGCAGATTCATCGCGGTTAGCCAGGTGCCGCTACCCTGCTCGCCCACCACCACCCGTTTGCCTTGTAACCCATCGAACGTGGTAATGGCCTTGTTGGCGAACAGATGCACTTCCTCGTTGTAAAACGGGAAGATCAAGCGCAGTCGGCTAGCGACCTGGCGCATCTCCGGATTTTCGGAACGGCTGAGAAAACCCAGCACGTCTGACTGGACGATGCCAAAGGTGGCGTTTTCCTTGCTATTGATGCGTTTGATGTTGTCAATCGAGCCTTGGGAATCCTTGACCAGGATATCCAGGCCGACGGTCTTGGCGACCCCAGCGATGTCATTGCCAAACTTGATATAGGTGCCGGTCTGGGAGCCGGTGACCATGCCAATCTGCTTGGCATTGGCATCGTCGGCGCGCGCTGGCGTCAGCCCGCTACACAGCAACAGCAGCAGGCCGCTGATCAGCAGACGGTTCATACAGGTACTCCTTTCATAGCAAATCACGATGCGGCGGGACTACTTCACGCCCACGCCCGTTGGTTGCGTATTCAAGGCGACGATTTTGGTCGGCGCAATCCCTTCTCCAATTCCTGCAGGGTTGGATCAAACTGCGATTTCAGTTCATCCTCCAAATCGCGGCCGGCGCCGGGCCGGGCGGGCGGAACCGCTAGCGGCGGCTTCGGTGACGCCTGGGAAGCTGGCGCGGCGGCCGGTGGGGCAGGCGTTCGTTCGGGCGTCGGTGGTTGCGCCGGCGTAACCGGTCCGGAAATTGGCGTTGGCGTCGTTACCACTGGCGGAACAGGCGCCCGCTCGGGCGCGGCGGGCTCCGGCGCCGGCTTTGGTTCGGGCGCTGGCGCTGGGACCGGCGCCGGTTTCGGTTCGGGCGCGGGCACTGGAACCGGCGCCGGTTTCGGTTCGGGCGCCGGTTTCGGTTCGGGCGCGCGGTAGGCGCCGGTCGGAGCGCTCGGTGGCGGCGCGATTATGGGAGGACTGGCCACGCGCTGGTTGAACCACCACCATCCTCCCAGCACCACCAGCACCACCAGCACCACCAGCAGGATTAAGCCAATCGGTAGCCTGGAACTTTCCCTACGCTGTTCCTCGTCGGACGACGCCGCCTCGGCGGGAACGGGCAACGGTTCCAAAGGCGGCACTGGCTGGCGGGATGGCGCCACAACGGTCGGCGGCGCTTCGTTCGTGGCCGGCGCGGGAAGCGGCGGCGGTGACGCCGGGGCGACCGATGACCGGCCATCGCCCTCAGCCGGTGGAATCAGCCGCCCCGACACCTTGCGGGTTGGCTCCGCGACGGAGGGACGAGCGCTTGAATCCGGTGGCCGCACCCGCCCTTCCACCAGCCGGGTTGGACCGTCCTGGGTCGAGTGCGATCCCCGCACGCGGGGTTCCACGACTTGGGTCGGTGCGTCGCCAGAGTCCGCCGCCATTGGCTCGGCGCCAATTTCCGGAATCGCCACATCTGGAATGGGCAAATCCACGCTATGGATCTCCGGCGGCGGCGGCTCGACCGCCGGCATGGCGCCTGGCTCCGGTTCCGGACGTGGTTTCGGCGCCGTATCGACCCGCGTACCGCCGACTACCCGCCGCTCGCCGCTGGCACTCCCCTCCTCCAACTCCAGTTCCAGCGGCCAGACAAAGGTCACAGTGGTGGCGTCCGTCAAGCCCTGGCCACGCACCGCCAGGGTGTACGGCATATTTTCCAATTGAAACGCCAGATCGGGATGGACCATAAACTTCAGCGCATCGCCGCTGTACCAGGCTTCTTCGGGTTGCAACCAACATTCCGCACCCTGCCAACCCTCCGGCGCAAGATGGTTAGCGGCGAAACCGTGGCGGCTCAGGGCGAATTCGAAAGTTTCCAGGCCGCGCGGCAGACCGTGGAGGGTGACGATGGCATGCCCCAACGGGCGGGCGGGATCCTCCGAAACGCGAACCGATAAGGCGGCCATCCAATATCCTCCAGGATTTTCGTGGATTAGATTGTAAGCGAAGCGCGGGGGCAGTGGCTCAAAATCGGGTTCAGGCAACGGGCCGCAGCCGCGCCAACATCTCGCCCAACCAGCGATTGGCGGCGAGATCGACCTCCGCGCCATCGCGGGTCCGCGCGTTGCGCTCCACCAAATCCAGGAAACCGCGAATCCAGTCGGTGTAGTAATCCTGATCGTAACTGGACGGTTGTTCGCCCAGTTGCGGGCCGCCGCGCGGCACCGTCCGGGGTGGAAACACCGGCCGGGGACCGCTTTCCAGCGGCAGTATCGGCCGCTGTTCCGGCGCCACGGCGTCGTAACCCAGGAAATCCACGTAACCGTTGAGCAGGTTAGCGGTCAGCCGGGCCGGCAGCGCCACGATCTGTTCAAACTTCATGCGAAAGCCGGTGACCTGGCGCACCAGCGCCTCGATCCGTTCTTCCAACTTCAGCCGCTGCGCACCAGCGATCAGTTCCTTGACGAACTCGGCCATGCTCGGTTCCGGCACCCGGTAATAATCGCATAGCGACTTGTTGCCGCTCAGATCGTGCAAATCCCGCATCCATTCCGCCACCGCCTCGCGGGCAAACAGCGCGGCATCGTCCCGCCGAGGCGTCTCGGTCGGTTCGCCCGCCGCCGCTCCCAGCCCCAGCAGCGCCTTCATCTTGCGAGTGTCCACCACCGCACCGATGGTCGGCGCGCTGATCGCCTGCTTTTCGTCCGGCAGCCGGGTCTCGATCCGGTAGTAGATGCCTTCGAGTTCATCACTGTCAGTCTGCAAGGCGCGCAACAATTCGCCGAAACGCTGCTCGCCGGCGCAGTCGATCAGACTACCGGCCACCTGCCGCGCCGCCGCCCGCCGTTTTTCCAGTTCCTGCTCCGGGTTGTCGCTGACGTAGTAGTGGGCCATGCGCTCCAGCATCTGCTCGCTCAGCCGCGTGACCTGTCCGGCCAGTTGCTGGCGCTTGAGCTCAGGATTGCACAACGGACGCAGGCTCTCGGCCAGATAGCCGATGCCACCGTCGTTGAGGGCGAAGCCGGCCTCCCAAGCCCGTTCGGGATTCTGGAAATGGGCGCACACCCGGGGATCATTCAGGAACGCCTGCCGAAACTGCTCGATTCGCTTGCGCTCGCCGGGCCGGACGTTCAACTCCTGGCCATTTTCGTCGTAGTCAAAGATGTTCTTGGCTTTGAAGTTGGGATTACGCAGCCAAAAGCTGTTGCGAAACGGCCCCTGGGTATCCCACTGGCGGGGCCAGTCGTGCTGTTTGCCGAAGAAGTTGAGCAGCGAACTTTCCAGCCGGGTGATCCAGCGGCTTTCCGGGGACCGTTCACCGGCCTTCTCCTCGAATTCCATGTCGAACTTGGTCAGCACCAGAAACAGCGCGGTCGGCTGTTGCGACCGCTGTTCCGGGGTCGCGCCGTGGGTGGAGACGATCCAGTCGAACACCATCTCCGGTAGGGTCTTGACCTCCTGGTTGCTGGGACCGATGCACAGCAACATGCTGGTCAGCTCCTGCTCGGCGCAGTACCGCTCGAACAGATAGGCCACCTTGCCGCGCAGGAACAGGCTTTGCAGAGCGTCCGTCCCTTGCAGGAAGGTCGGCAAGTCCTTGATCTGCTCGCGGGAGCGCGCGCCGGGAAAATCGAGCAGATCGGTATGTTGGAAAAAATCCCAAGGCTGTTCGCTGATGACGATACGCAGCTCGGCGATCAACGCGGTGACTTCATTGCGCGGCAGGGTCACCCGCGCGCCGCCGCTCCCCGTCAGGGTCAGCGTTCCGCCGCCGCCGGTTCCCAACCCCTTGAGGGTCTGCACGTCGATGATGCTCTGCTCGCGGGGAATCAGCGCCTCCAGCCCGGCGCTGGCGTCGGCGGCGAAACCCAGTCCCTGCAAGCCCGTGTAGAGTCGAACATAAAGCTGACTGAATGCTTCCACCTCGCCCCAGATCACGCCAAACAGCTTGGCGCGGTCCTGAATCCGCAGCCGGGGCGCCAGTTGCGCCGCCTGTTCCCAGTAACCGTGCCGCAGCAGACGCACCCGCTCCTGGCCCTTGAAATAGCGCTCGAAATAGGCTTGCAGGTCGTAGACATCCTCGGCGGTCAGCGGGTCCACCGGCTGCGGCTGCGCCGCCGGGGCGAGTGCGGTCAGCAGTTCGGCTAACTGGGCCTGGGTCAGCAACTCGTCGTCGCTGTGGTCGCAGTCAGCGTAATAGGTGTTGCCGAGAATCTTGACCAGATCGGTCTGGGTCAGCAGCCGCATTTGCACCGGGGCGGCAGGCGTGGCGCCCGTAGCCGATTGCAGGGTGAAGCGGGTGACCAGGCCGGTGGATTCGCGCCCGCCTTCCGGGTTGATATCGCGGATGAAATCGATCTCCTGGCCGGCGAAATCGGCCAGCAGCGGCGCGTTGCCCTTGCGGGCCAGGGCCGAGATCAGATAGGACTTACCGGACTGGCTGGGGCCGAACACGCCGACGCACATCGGTCGTTGCGCTGCCTGATCCAGTCGGCGGGCTTGGACGGCGAGACGGCGAAATTCCTTGGTCAACCCAGCCTTCTCCTGACGAACCCGCTCGGCGTTGTCGTCCAGCCAGGTCAGGAATTCAGTGCCGACCTGTTCCAGAGTGCGGCAGGCGTTGCTGAGAGTAGCGTCGGTGGCGGTCATGGCGGGTTCGCTGGCGATGGTTAACTGGGTCTTCGGCACATTTCGGCACATTGTAGCGCAGCCGAACGAGCCGGTTGGTCACGATGTCAGGGGGTCGGCGACCATGCTTTGGCAGGTTTCATCAACGAATCGCGCCAGGTAGTCGCCGATCAGGGAATAAGGGAGAAGCACCTCATTGGCGCCGTTCGCTTTCAAGACTTCCACTTCATGCGCCGAATCCGCCGTGGCGACAATGACCGCATTCGGCGCCAAGGCGCGACAAGTGGTCACGATGGCCCGATTGCTGGTGCCTTTGAGCATCATGTCGGGAATAGTGGACAGGATGATTTCCGCCGTTGCGACATGGGCATGTTCCAAAGTGTCCCGGCTGCTGATATCGCCGAATAATCCCTTGATATTCCGGTCGCCCAATTCTTTCAGCACTTCCAGATTAAAATCGATCACCAGGATCTTTTTCAGGAGGTCCGGGTTGGTGATCTCCATTTGATCGATGAAAGCCCTGGCTCCACGATGAAACCCCAGCAGCACGACTGGGTAATGATCGTATTCATCCTCGGTAATGGACTCTTTCACCCGGTGGTGAAAACCCATCCTGTTGAGCCAATGGTCAAATGCCAGATAGGCCCGATGATTACCGCTGATGAAATAGCTGGACAGGACCGAGGTAAACGCCATCGCGTAGATGATCAGCGACAGCATGCGTTGATCGATATGACCGTAACTCACTCCCAGCGCCGCGACCACCAAGGAAAACTCACTGATCTGGGAAAGATTCAAGCTGGCGATAAAACTGGTCCGCCGTCCACTACCGGCGAGGGAGAGCAATGGATAGATGATCAAGAATCGGGATGCGACGACAAACAGGACGATGACGACGGCCATGCTCAACAGGGCAACGTCCGGAACCGGAATCTTCATGCCGATGGAGAGGAAAAACAGGGTCAGGAAAAAATCGCGCAGTGGGAGCACTTTCGCCGTGACATGGATGCTGTACGGAAAAGTCGAGATGGCCGCCCCGGCAATCAGGGCGCCCATTTCCATGGAAAGACCGACCCAGGCTGCCAGACCCGCCATCAACGCGCACCAGGCGACCGACATGGCCACGACCATTTCCGGTGTATCCGAGATTTTTTCGAATACCCAATCCAGCAGATATTTGCTGAGGAGAAAACCGACCGCCAGGAGCGCCAGGCTTTTGCCCAGCGCCATTACGACCAGAATAAGCTGAGGATCGGTGAGATAGGGCTGCAAGGCCAGAATCAGAATCGCCCAAAGGTCCTGGAAGATCAGAATTCCCAAGGTGATTCGACCGGGCAGAGTATCCAGTTCAAACTTGTCATACAAGAGCTTGACGACGATGGCGGTGCTGCTCAAGGCGCAGAACATCGCCAGGTAAAGGGCTTCGATGTGACCTTGACCCAGGTCGTAGCCCAACAACATAAAGAACCCCACGCCTACTAGTATCGAGAGGGGGAATTGGCCGATGCCGGGATAAAGCAATTGCCGTCCCGACGACAACAAATGGGAGGGATTGAGTTCCAGGCCGATGATGAACAGCAGCAGGATCAGACCGAGTTCGGAAACGATCTCAATATTCGCTGGATCGGACACCAGCCCGAGGCCAATTTCTGGTCCGATCACCGCCCCGGCGACCAGATACCCCAGAATCACCGGCTGGCGAAAGAACTGGAAGATAAAACCTAGCACTGTGGCCGCCAGGATGGAGATACCAATTTGAGAAAGGATACCGTGCATGCAAACGGGTCTCGGCAGCGGCGGGTAACGCTATCATTAAAAAGGGGTATGTTTTTTTGAGAAAGGACCAGTGAGACTGGAGGTTACGGTAAAATAGCCGATGGGGGAATCGCCCAGTTACTGAAGGGCTATCCTCTCTCGCCCACCCGAACTGTAGCGATGAGGCGCGCCAACTCCATACAGCTGCTGGTCCGATTCGCGGTCGGCGGGTACGACGGGCCAGATGATCGGCCGACGCGGCGCCACTCGCCAGTATCCGTGGGCAAGGCAGACCCAAAAACAGTCAGCACAGGACTGGGAGAAGCTAGCCATCGGACAAACGGATTGACAGCGGGAGCGGCATGAAATCACCCCTGGTTCTGTAGTTTGAAGGTAATCGGCACCAGCAAGGTCGCGTCCACTGGCTGGCCACCGTGCTGGGCTGGCTTGAATCGCCAGCGCTTGACGGACTCCAAAGCCGCCTCATCCAACAAGGCATAGCCGCTGCTGCGTTCGACCTGGACAGCTCCCACTGATCCGGTCGCCATCACCTGAATATGGAGGACCACTCTGCCCTCGTAACCCAAACGACGGGCGAAGGTAGGATAAGCGGGTTCGGGGCGATAGGCGAGCGTTGGCTTGCTGTCGCCCAAACCAGCGCTAAAGACGGCAGCGCCTCGCGCGCCTGAGCCGGTTGCCGCGCCGGCCCGCGTGTTACCGCCACCCGCACCCGTCATTACGGCCATCGAATCGGCCATCGCCCCTGACATAGACACGACGTCCGCTTCACGTCCTTGCACGGTCGGCGCGCTGGACGCAACCGGTTTCGGCGATGACTTTTTAAGCGCCAATGTGGGCTTGGGTTGGGGCACGGGCCGAAACGCCGCCTTGGGCCTGGGTTCAGGCCTAGGCTTTGGTCGCGGCGCTGGCTTCGGCTTGAGTTCCAGTTTCGCTTCCAGTTTAGCGGGCGCAACAAGGGGTTTGGGCGATAACACCGCTGGCGCAAACCCGGGCGTCACCGCCTCCGTCACGGTCGGCGCAGCAGTGAGCGGCGCAAGGGTCGCCGCCGTGGTGGCAGGTGCTCCCGGCGCGGCAGCCATCGCTCCGCTCGCTCCAGCCGATCGGGTCTCGCGCGCCGGTAACAGCATCACAGTCACGGGCAATGGTTTTAGCGGTGTGGAAGGCAGCGCCATGACAAAAGGTAACACCAACCCGGCCACCCCGAGATGCGCCAGCGCGGATAACCCCGCCATCGCCAGCCGTTGTCCAAAGCCAAGCTGCATGATCGCTAGCGCTCTCCAGGAATCCTGGGCTCGGTGACGAACCCGATCCGGGTAAGGCCATGGCGTTGCGCGGCGGCCATCACCTCGGCCAGTCGCTGGTAGGGCGTATTCCCGTCGGCGTACAGATGCAATTCTGGCCTGGGCTCCTGTTGCGCGGCAGCCTGCAGGTGCAGTTCGAAATCGGCTGCGTTCACGGCGACGCCATCCCAGGACAGTTGCCCGACCACATCGATGCTCAATTCCACCGGCGCTGGACCTTCCGTCACCGCTGGGCCATCGACATCCGCCTTGGGCAAGTCGACGGCCAGACGCTGGGTGATGAGCGGCAGGGTGATCATGAAGATCACCAGCAACACCAACATCACATCGACCAGCGGCGTGGTGTTGATCTCGACCATGGGTTGGGTATGGCGACTGCGCTGAAAGCTGCCGAACGCCATCAGCCGCGCTCCGCATGGGCGGGCTGAACCACGCCCATGGCCTGATCCGCCGGCGTGGGATTGGCGCGGTGCGGCGGCGGCATTCCTGCCAGCAGGAATGCATGCAGATCGTAGGCGAAACCATCTAGCGCCACGAGCCGCAAGCGGTTGGCGCGAGTGAATAGGTTGTAAGCGATCACCGCCGGAATCGCGACCGCCAGCCCCGCGCCGGTCATGACCAGCGCCTCCCCCACCGGTCCCGCCACCTGATCGAGCGTCGCCTGACCGCTGTTGCCGAGCGCCAACAACGCATGGCGCACGCTCCAGACCGTGCCGAACAGGCCGACGAACGGCGCGGTGCTGCCCACCGTCGCTAACGCGGTCATCCCAAATTCCAGCGCGGCGCTCTCCGCATCAAGCGCCTGCCGCAAGGCGCGTGTCACCCAAGCATCCAGTTCGTCAACGCGGGACGACCGGGCACAGCGGCGGGCGACGTCCACCCCGGCTTGCGCCAACCGAACCAGAGCATGACCAGGCTGGGCGGCAAGCACCCGGTCCTGGTCGGGCTGCGGCCAGAATCGGTCCAGAAAGCGCCGTTCGGCCCGTCGTTGTCGACGGTGATCGCCGCATTTCAACAAAATCACCGACCAAGTCATGATCGACATGATCAGCAGAATCATGGCAGTCGTTAGACCGATTGCGTCCGCCTGACGGAAATAGAAGCTCACAGTTTCCATTCCAATCCCACTCTTCAGTCTATGCGGTAGGCATCAACTCATAAACTCAAAAGTTATAGCTGACTGCGGTATAAAACGACCGCCCCATGCCAGGAACGGCAATACCCCACGGAATACCATTGATCGCCATGGTTTTTCCTTGACCGGTATAAGCGCCACCGTTCGGCAAGTAATAAAGTTTATCGAACACGTTCTCAATACCGAAATCGAGGCGTACCTTCTGCCATGAATAGCTACCGTTCAGATTCAACAAACCATAGCCTGGGGTCTTGATCTCATTGCGGACTTCGGAAACGTCATCTTTTTCCCGCGCCATTACCAACTGCATATTGCCATTCCAGTCGTCCAACTGGTGAGTTAACGTCAAGGTAGCGCTCAATGGCATGATATTGTAAAGGCCATCATCGGTATCAAGGTTCGTGCCATTCACATAGCTCAACACGCCGATCAAGCCAAAACCACCCAACCCGTTCTTGCCCAGAGGCATGCGTCCCGATACATCGATACCATAAATTCGCGCTGGCTGATTAACGTATTGAAGCACGACAAATTGATTGGTTGTAGTGGCATTGGCGGCAGTGCAGGCTGCGCCAGAAGTACAACGCATCGCATCGATATAATCGCTCACGTGGCTATAGTATGGAGTCGCTTTCAACTGCCAGGAACGATCCGGGGTATGCCAATCGAGCGTAGCGCTCAAGATATGGGCAATCTCGGGATCAAGGTTGAGATTCCCGATATAGCCATTGCCATCACCAACCATGTTGTTCATGACCGCCGCCATGCTCCAGGTCGACCAGGTATAAAGCTCATACAGATTGGGCGCTCGAGTTTTCTGCGCCAGCCCAATTTCATAGTTCTGGGTCGAATCAGGGACATAACGCAGCAGCGCAGCCAAGTCCCAGTTCTGGAATGTCTTGCGATGATCCTGACTGTTGAATGTGGTGCTATCGATCAGTTGATTATTGACCATCATGCCCATGCCATTGGTTTCGGCATAGCCATGAACGTCGCCGGTATCTGTAATCACGGTTTCGTGACGCACACCTAACAGGCTCGTCCATTGCGAATTGATATCGGTTTGCCATTCTCCGAAGATGGCATAACGATCACGGCTGCCATCGTTGATATTTTCAAAGGTATTGGGACTCATATTGCCGCCCGATGGCGACCACCAATCGTCTAGACGATATCCCTGATATTCGCCTCCGATCATGAGAATGTCGCGCTCCGATAGATCGATAGCCGCGTTGAGCAAAGCCCCAGTAGTATTGGCTTTGGTGTTCATTGGCATACCGGGGATCGTGGGCGGATCGCCATAGTAATACTGCTTGTCATCGCCGAATTGCATTTCGTGATCAACTTTCTGATAGTAGAGACGCGCATTCCAAAGCCCCCATTGGTATTGCCCGGAATAGCCAAGATTGACGACGGTGTTATTGTTTCCTGAACATCCACCTTGGCGGTAAAGAGGTGGTTGTCATCGCGATAGGCAATACCGAGCGATTGGTTGGTCGCCTCATAAGCGGAAGAACCCACGACATCGCCATCCAGCCAACCCCGCCCCAGCGCCGCTGGACCCGACGGCTTGAACCTGTCACCAGCGCTGTAATTGTTGGCATCGACGGTATATCCGGTATAGGTCAGATTCAGGTTCTCGCTGGCCAAGGTTGCCGAGGCATTGGCTCCCAAGACTTCGCCATTACTGCGGTAAAAAGCGCCAAGCTGGCCATTCACGATATTACCCTGCCCCGGACTGGCAAATACTGGCGCAATGGATTCGACCTGGATCGTCCCACCGAGGCTGTCACCGCCGACGCTGACGGGAGTGATACCGGCATACACCGTTATTTTTCCCACCTGGGTCGGTGAGATATAGGAAAGGGCCGGATTCATGTGATTCGGACAAGCCGTCATCAAATCCATGCCATCCACTTGGGTGCGTACCCGGTCATCCGCCAAACCGTGAATCACCGGTAAACTGGAAATGCCGCCAGCGCCTTGCAGGGATACGCCGGGCACGTCACGCAACAGGCTCGCCGTGTCGCTGGTGACATACCACTTCGAAGCGAGGTCGTTGGCATTGAGCGTCGTCGTGTTCAATGTTCGATCCGTCAAGCGTGGTGCGGTGACGACTATCTCCTCCAGTAACGGGCTGTCATCCCACCCCCAGGCCATTTCTGCTAAAGCCGCCATCACTCCCGCGGCAAGCAGATGCATTACGAATTTTTTGCTCACTTGACATGCCCCCTTCACTAAAATCAATCTTTACAGATCGGGTCTGTACTGTTCTTGAGTTATTACCGCATGAAAAGCGGCTGATATTAGCGAGGGGTATCGCTATTTGGAATGCGACAATATGTCACAGGTCTATTTGCAACTTGCCAGGAATACGGGCACTGGGCTTGAATTATCGGATTCTGCCCTTGCGTCGAGTGATTTGGGTGAGTTCTACCGGGGTGATGAAGACATTGACGATGCTGGTTTGCTCGGCCAGTGGGTCCCGCGACACGGCCAGTCACGGTCACTGGGAGGCAGTTCACAACGAGACCCGAAGCCTCCAGGCCTGCGCGGCCTGTGGGAAAGGCTTCGGATGGGGTCTATACGATGGTTGGCCAATGGGTTCGCCCGGCGGACTCGACCGGCTGGACAACCATCATCTTGGAACGGGCGAGCCGATGATCTGGAAGGTCATCGTGCGGCGTTACGGCGACGCCAATCACCCGCCACGAACTTATTCGACCGCCCAGCGAACAGAGCGGTCACTCACTTCGAATCGTGACCATGGGGCAATGGCGTCAAATTGCACGCGCCTAATGCTCTACCCTTCCAAAGACCCAAATCCCGATCAATGCCGCGCCAAGCAAGATCAACGCCGCGAGGCGCAGCACTCGCCGCTGGCGGTCATACGCCGTCCGATCCACCACCTTACCCAGCAGGGGAACGCCGTCGGGTTGCAGCGCGACCAGTTCGTTGCCCGGCTTCAGTTCCCGACAATGGACCTGAACCTCGATTTCGCCGCGCGGCGGCGGGCTCCAGCGAAACGACGGATTGATCAGCGCATGAACCGGCTCCACCGACGAGTGGCCCGCCAGCGGATGCAGCATGACCAGCACGCCATCGCGGCTAGCCCGCTCGATGGGCGTCAACCGGAAGGTTTGCGGCGCGCGGTCCCGCAGCAACTGGTTGGCGATATTCAGGGTGCGCGACAGCCCGTGATCCAGATACCACAGCAGCCCACCCACCAGCGCCACGATGGGCAGCATCAACAGGCCGACCAATCCCAGCAGCAACAGGTTCGTACCGCCCTGACTGGTGAAGGCGATCACGATCTCGAAGAGCAGCGTGCCCGCTATGACCAGGAACAGCAGCAAGCTCAACCAGCGCAACCGCCGCCGATGAGTAGCGGCCAGTCGGCGCAGGCTGGGATGCAAGGGAGAAGCGGGAGAAATGGGGTCCATAGTGTCGTTGGGCATCGCGCTTCAGGCACCGGAATGGGCGGAGATGGAAAAAATACCGGTGTCCAGCCAGTAGCCGTATTCATCCTTGAGGGTTTGCAATTTGAGCAGCACCACCCCGGCGGGCTGCTGGTTGCCGTTGGCGTCGGCCACATCGCTGACCTTGAAATCCAGGTCGACATTTTCATCGGTGGAGCGCTCCAGCGTGACCTTGAGCGGCAGCGCTTTGGCCCGCGCATCCTGCGGATGAGCGAAAATGATCCGATACAACGGCGTCGCCGGCCAGCGTTCCACGCCCAGTTGCCGGAATCCCAAAAATACCGGCGCGTAAAAATCGAAGGTCGCTTCCGGCAACCGGGTCTTGCGGTCCTCCAGTTCCAGATTGGCGAACAGCACGTTTTCCTTTTTCAGCCGGCCAGTTTGCTCCAGCACCCCAACGAAGCGAGCGGTGGATTTCATCCCCAGTTCGCGGCTGCGCAGGTTGAACTTGTACAACTGTCCTTCCGACAGCGCGCACACCATCGCCCCGACCGCCGCCGTGGTCTTGGGATCGGTCAGCCGACCGCTGACCGCGCGGAACGGATACCAATCACCCACCCGGTAGGTGTGCAGGCTCACAATCCGATCCGGTGGCGCGGGCAGCTTGGCCAGAATCGCCGCCCGTACCGCCGGCAACCGGCAGGGCCGCCCGGAAATCAGCAGATAATCGCAGTCGTACAGGTACACCACTTCACACAGATCGCTGAGCACTTGACCGAGAATACGGCGCACCGTGGTGTCGAGCGCCAGCATGGTGGTAGCGAACGCCACGTCGGCTAGCCTGAACCCTTGGCCGCCGTCGATGCGCACCGCTTCTTCCAGAAACGCCACAACCTGCTCGTGCGGTCCCGCGCCAGGTGGATAAACATCGACGAGCTTCAGGGTCACGGCTTCGTTGCCGGCGCTGAGATCGGTATTCTCGTAGCGGTGCAGCAATTCCAACGCCAATGGCAGCGTCACTTGGTTGGCGAATTGCCGACGCAGCACCCGGTCGCGCTCGGCCTGATCGCCGCGATTGGCGCCCAGCAACCGGGCCAATAGTTCCTCCGGATGGGCCGCGCCGCTCTGGCGGATAGCGTCCAGCAGCGCCGGCAGTACGTTGCGCTCGATCAGCCCGCACAGTACATCGTCGCCGGCAATGTTGAAGCCCTCGCGGAATTCCTGGGTTGGCTTGACCGCCGTACCGCCTTCCAACTGATACGTGGTCACGATCAAATCCGTGGTGCCGCCGCCGATATCGATGCTGGCCAGCCGTAGACAGGGGGATTCGCCGTAACCTGCGCGCACCCGGCCAAACACCTGGAATAACAGCGCGGCGTCGCCCTGAAAGTTGTGTTTGATCTCGTTGTACAGGAACACGATCTGGGTGCCGGTGGCCTCGTCCCATTGCAGGAACGGTTCCGGGGCCAGGCTCTCGTCCAGCCCCAGCGCCCGCCAGGTCAGGCGAATGGCGGTCCCGACCCGGCGGGCGAACAGCTTGCGCTCGGCCAGCGGCATGGCGGTCGGCAGGGTCAGGATGACCCGTCGCAGTCGGCGCGGGGCCTCGGAATAGACCCGCTCGTAGCGGCGGGCTGGTGAGTTGGCCTGAACGAAGGCTTGCAGCAACACCTCGGCAACGAAGAAGCTCATCAGCGAGCCACGGGCGAACAAGGCGGTCACGGCGGGTGGCTCGCCGGCGGCCAGCTCCTCGCCGTCCTCGCGTAGGTGACCGACGAATGGACCGGTCGTCACCGGGCCGCTATCGCCAGCGCTGGCGGAACCGGGGTTAAAACGCCAGGGATGATGGCGTGGATCGGTATCCCACAGATAGCGCTTGGGGCCGGATAACCCAGTATTGCCCTCGGCGCCGTGACTGAACCAGGACAGCGCTTGGGCTTCGAAGCCGACCCGAGTCACCGTCGGCCACAGAAAGGCGCTGGCCCGCCCGCTGCGGCGCGACAATTTCTCGTCGCCGAACGCGCCTCGCACAAACTCGATCCGGCTGGGAAAAGGTTCGTCGTACACCTGTTCGGGTCGGCTGAGATCGCGCAGTTCCAGCCGGTAACTGTCGTTCATGTCCACCGGAGCGTCGCCGCTGGTCTCCATCAAGATCCCGCAGGTACGGGAATTACCGATGTCCAGCACCAGGTCTACATCCACCGGCTGATTGAGCCGAGCGGTCGGTCCTTCATCCACGAAGGTGAAACGCAGGCGCGGTGGCTGAATTGCCCGGATCAGCAACGTCAGTATCGTCAGATACGCCGCGACCACATCTGGACTCTTGCGAAGTTCGGTTTCGTCCACCCGGCGCGGGGCGCGGCGACGCAGTTCGAAGGCATGAAAGCGCTGGTACAACCATTCCCATACCCATTCCTGTTTCAGGAACCAGTCGGTGTCGGTCTCGGCATCGGTCAGGGCGAATTCCTCGCCGGACTGCATATCGAGTGGACTGGGCGCAAGGTAGGGCCGGCCCTCGCGGGTCGGCAGCAGTTGGGTGTCGAAGGCCAGGGTGACGCGGTGGGTATGGCCCTCGGCGTCGGGCGTCGGCAATTCTACCAGCCGCGCCCGCGCCCAGTTGGTCGGCCCCTGGTCGAACAGGTGATAGCCGTCCGGGCGTGGTTCCCGAATGCGCAGAAATGGAACTGGAATCCAGGCGCCGTCGAGAATGCCAGCGGCCTTGGCGGCGTTCAGCGAATAGACCAGTTCCGGCTTAACCGCCCGCCCATCCTGGGTCACGAATTGGCCGCTGGCGTCGTCGGGATACAACGCGGTCAGAAGGGCGCGGCCGTCGGTACCGAGCTCCGCCAGAAACGCCCGTGAGACCCGTACCTCATTGAGATTCAATCCGAAATCCAAAAACTGGATGGCAGTGTTTGGGATCAGGTTGACGAGTGGGCCGAATCGCCTGAGTTTCGCCAGCATCTTTTCCACCTTCGCGCGTCATTTTCCGTTGGTTCCATACGCTCATTCTACCGCCCATTTTCGATCCTGCCCCGGAAAATGACGCCCCTCCCAAACCGCTCATTCTGTCAACCGCCCGATGATTCGCCCATTCGGATTGGGTTCCTTGGAAAACCGCTCGCGATAACCAACGGCGTTCCACAGCCTCTCAGGGCATTCCCACTGGTTTCATTTCACGGGTGGGCCGTCGCCGCTTCCCGCTCCGCCAATTCCGCCGCTTCCTCGGCGGTCTGATGGACCTCGCGCGCCAACAGCGTGTAGGCCACCGGCACCACCGACAGCGTCAACAAGGTCCCCAGCAGCAGGCCGCCGACGATGACCCAGCCGATTTGCTGGCGGCTTTCCGCCCCCGCGCCGACCGCCAGCGCCAGCGGAATCGCGCCGAGAATCGTCGCCAGCGTGGTCATCAGGATCGGCCGCAGGCGCAGCGTCGCCGCCTCCAGCACCGCCTCGCGCCGATCCAGCCCGGTCAACCGTAATTGATTGGCGAACTCCACGATCAGGATGCCGTTCTTGGTAATGAGGCCAACCAGCATCACCAACCCAATCTGGCTGTACACGTTCAACGTGCCGCCAGTCAGAAACAAAGCTAGCAACGCTCCGGTCACCGCCAACGGCACGGTCAACATGATCACGAACGGCGAGACGAAGCTTTCGAACTGAGCGGACAGCACCAGGTAAATGAAAATGAGCGCCAGCACGAAGGTGACGTACAGCGTCGCGCCGGATTCGCGAAACTCGCGCGACTGACCGTCCAACGCCGTCTGAGCGTTCTCGCCCAGTACTTCGCGGGTGGTTTTATCCATGAAGTCCAGCGCCTCGCCCAAGGTGTAACCCGGTGCGATGTTGGCCGAAATGACCGCCGCCCGTTGCCGATCAAAGTGGTTCAACTCCTTGGGCGCGACGGTTTCGGCGACTTCGACCAAATTCGAGAGCTGCACCAGTTGTCCGTTGCGGCCGCGCACGAAAATGGCGGTCAGATCGGTCGGTTGTTCGCGGTCCCGATCCGCAAGCTGCACGATCACATCGTACTGCTGACCTTCCCGCTTGAAGCGGGTCACCTGCCGTCCACCGAGTAGGGTTTCCAGCGTGCGGCCGATTTCCTCCACATCAGCGCCGACGGCGGCAATCTTGTCGCGCTTGAGCACGACGGATAACTGCGGCTTGTTCAGGCGCAGATCGGTGTCCGGGTTCGCCATGCCTGGGTATTGCCGGACCTTGGCCAGTACCTGATCCACCATGTTTTGCAACTCCGCGTAGCTGTTGGCCTGAATCACAAACTGCACGGCCGGATTGCGGAAGCTTTGCCCCAGCGAGGGTGGATTGATCGGAAAAGCCAGCACGCCGGGCAAGCCGCCGAACATTTTCGGCGCCAGTTCCTTGGCGATGTCTTGCTGTTTGCGCTGGCGCTGTTCCCACGGTTTCAATCGCACGAACGAGAGCGCGCTGTTGACGGGATTGGGTTTTTCCAACCCCGGCGCCACGAAGGAAAAATAGGAAATCACTTCGGGAATGTCCTTGTAAAATTGCTCCAGTTGCCGGGCGTAGCCGTCGGTATAGGCTAAGGTTGCTCCCTCCGGCGCGACGATGACGCCGATGATGGTCCCCCGATCTTCCAACGGCGAAAGTTCCGACTTCAGGTGCAGGAACAGCCAGACCGCGCCGGCGCCGGTCGCGAAAAACAGCAGTATTACCAACCAGCGCCAGTTGAGCGCCCACACCAGCGCCGCGCGATAGCCGCCGTTCATCGCCTCGAAAAACCGCTCGGTCAATCGGAACATCCAGTTGTGGCGAGCTTCGTGGCGCAGTAGCTTTGAGCACATCATTGGGGTCAGGGTCAGAGCCACGAAACCCGACACCAATACCGCCGCCGCCACGGTGAAGGCAAATTCGGTAAACAGTCGGCCGGTGTTGCCGGTCATGAATGCCAGCGGGGTAAACACCGCTGCCAAGGTCAAGGTCATCGCCACCACCGCGAAGGCGATTTCCTTGGAGCCTTGCAACGCCGCCTTGAACGGCGCCATGCCCTCCTCGATATGGCGGTGGATGTTTTCCAGCACCACGATGGCATCATCCACCACCAGACCGATGGCCAGCACCAATCCCAACAGGGTCAGGGTATTGATGGTGAAACCCAAGGCATATAGAAAGATGAACGCCCCGATCAACGACACCGGAATAGTCACGAACGGGATGATCGTCGCCCGCCAGTTGCGCAGGAACAGGAAGATCACCGCGACCACCAGCGCCAGCGCCTCACCCATGGTGTGATAAACCGCTTCGATGGATTTCTCGATGAAGATCGAGCCGTCATAGGCTACCATGATCTTCATGCCCTCCGGCAAACTGGCTTCCAGCCCCGGTAGCAAGGCCTTGACCGACTGGGCCACGCTCAGCGTGTTGGCGGTGGATTGCTTGACGACGCCCAGGCCCACCGACGGATTGCCATTGACTCGTACCGCATTGCGTTCGTCCGCCGCGCCGACTTCGGCATGGCCGATATCGCGCAGCCGGATCGGATAGCCTTTGGTTTCCCTGATAATCAGATCGTTGAACTGTTCCGGCGCGCGCAAATCGGATTCGGTCAACACCGTGAACTCGCGTTGGCGCGATTCGATGCGACCGGACGGCAGTTCGATATTCTGCTTTTTGAGCGCGTCTTCCACATCCTGTGGCGTCAGGCCGTAAGCAGCCATGCGGTCGCGATCCAGCCACAGGCGCATGGCGTAGCGCCGCTCGCCAGCGATGATGACGCTGGCCACGCCCGGTAGCGTTTGCAGGCGATCCACGATGACGCGGTCGGCATAGTCGGTGATCTCCAAGGCGCTGTGCCGGGTGCTGGAAAAAGCCAGCCACAGAACGGCCTGGGCATCGGCCTCGATCTTGGCCACCACCGGATCCTTGGTCTCGTCCGGCAACTGGCCGCGCACCCGCGCCACCCGGTCGCGCACGTCGTTGGCGGCGGAATCCACGTTGCGCTCCAGCAGGAACTCGACCGTGATCTGGCTGACTTCCTCGCGGCTGACCGATTTGATGGTCCGCACCCCCTCGATGCCAGCCAGCGAATCCTCCAATGGTTGGGTCACCTGGCTTTCCATGATCTCGGCGCTGGCACCGGGATAGACGGTGCGCACCGACACAATGGGCGCGTCGATGTTGGGATATTCGCGCACCGGTAGCCGCAAGAAGGTAATGACGCCGATCAAGATGATGGCGAGGCTCATCACCGTCGCTAGGACGGGGCGCTTGATGGAGACTTCGGGAAGGAACATGGGGAGTTACCGGGAAATCGGTTTGTTAAGCAGAAGCCTGTTAGGCTAATTAGCGAAAATCGACCACGGCGGAATCGGCCCGGAGCGTTCTTGCCGCCATCGCCTGAAGTTCACTTTGTTCGGATCGAGGAACACAGTCCCATCGCGAAACTTGGTGGTTCCCTTGAGAACCGTTGTGTAGGTTTCCGTGCGACGAGACCCTGTCTCGGAATTTTCACGGCTGCCGAGATATTGCCAATCGGGGTCTTGTTCCATATGACCGTTTAGAACCGCAAACATGACATGGATAAATTGAATATCTATATTGATGATTTCATAACAGACAATCGTATGCCAGCCACCATGGCCGTTGTGGCTCTCACCACCTTTACCTATGTTGATTGTTGCTTTGACTTCAAGTCCCATGCCATATCCCTCATTAACTGCCTTATTGATAAGATCTGGATAGCGTTGATCGTGGTTGTGTTTGTAAGGGCTACTCGCGTCCATTGCATCCGAAAAAATATTGGAAACCAGTCCGCTAAAATTATTGCCTTGGATAAAATCCCGAAGTGGCCGCCCTACTTCAAGCAGCATACTCCTATTGATCATGTTAAAAATGGATTGGGTTTGATTCAGTGCCGCCTCAAGCTGGGGCAGCGTTAAACCTTCCGGAAGCGGAACATTCGGTCGAAAGTAAGCGGGATTTACTTTTGGTGCTTGAGGATATCCCGCATCTTCAAAGGCTTCAATGATGATGGCTTTCAACGAGGACTGGAGCGCCGCAGCCAACCGTTCCAGCACTTGAATGCTGAAATTTTCCTTGCCGCGCTCCAGTGAGGATAGATACTGATAAGTGACGCCAGCCTGTCCCGCCAAGGATTCAAGCGTCAAACCCCGTTGCTCCCGGATGGAGCGTAAACAGGTGCCAATCAGTTCCTGAGCTTTTTTCATCGGCATGGAGTGTATAGAATGGCGGAAAGGTCGTCTTTCAACTATGGTTGAAATTTATGAGCTACCAAATTTTCCATGCGGATTGCTTCGACTGGCTGCGTGACCAGCCCGGAAACTCCATTCATGGCGTCCTTACCGACCCGCCTTACGGGCTAATCGAGTTTTCGCGGCACGAACTAAACAAGTTGCGCGGTGGCAACCAGGGCGGCGTCTGGCGCATTCCGCCCACCATCGGTGGCTGCCGACGCGACCCCCTGCCGCGTTTCACCGTTCTGTCCGAGCGAGAAAAATCCAACTTGCGTAAATACATGTGCAACTGGGGGGAGGCGCTCATGCCTGTCCTTGTTCCAGGCGCGCATGTCGTGGTGGCGGGCCATCCCATGCTGCAATACCTGGTGCAAAGCGGCATGGCTGAAGCCGGATTTGAGGTGCGCGGCGCGATTATGCGACTTTACACCAGCTTTCGCGGCGGAGATCGCCCCAAGGGCGCGGAGCAGGAATTCGCCGAAGTTTCGGTAACGCCGCGCAGCGCTTGCGAGCCGTGGATGCTGTTTCGCAAACCGTTGGGCGCACGCACGGTCGCGGAAAACCTGCGGCGCTGGGGAACGGGCGGCTTGCGGCGGCTTGCGGTTGATAAACCCCTGCCGGAAACCATCGCCAGCGGACGCACCCCAGAGGTCGAAACCACGATCAGCGACCATCCGTGTCTCAAACCCCAACATTTTTTGCGAATCCTAGCGCGGGCACTGTTGCCACTGGGGCGCGGCGTTATCATTGACCCTTTCCTCGGCTCCGGCTCGACCGTGGCGGCGGCGCAAGCCGTGGGTTATGAGGCTGTCGGCATCGAAATCGACGAACGCTATTTTATCGAAGCCAAGGGAAATATCCCGCGTCTAGCCACACTTTATCCCGATTTCAAGGGCGACCGTCTGGAACCGAGAACGTCAGCGTCTATCGCTCCAGCCAATGGCGCCACCTCCCTGTTTCAAACTTATCCCCTGTTCGCGCCCACCAGCTAAGTCCCCGACGGAAGCTGTACCGTCACCGCCGCCCCGTCGCGAATTTTCAGTTGTCCATCGGTGACCACCAGGTCACCAGCATTCAGGCCTTCAAGAATCTCCACCTGGCCTGGCCGGCGCAATCCGAGCTTGACCGGTGTCATCACCGCCTTGCCGTCCACCACCCGGTAAACCTGGGCCTTTTGCCCCACCGGCACGATGGCCTGTTCGGGAGCGACCAGGGCATTCTCCCGCCGCTCCAGGATCAGGCTGACGCGCGCGAACAGGCCCGGTCGTAACTTGTTACCTTTATTGGGCACCCGCGCCCGCAAGAGCACGGTGCGGGTTTCCGGGTCCAGTGCTGGATCGATGGCGTAAATACTCCCTTCGAAACTCTGTTCGGGATAGGCGTCCACGCGCGCCGTCAAGGTCTGACCGACGCTCAGTCGCGCCAAATAGGTCTCCGGCACCCGAAAATCCAGCTTCATCGCCCCAAGGCTCTCCAGATTGGCGAGATCGTCACCCGGCTTGACATAAGCGCCGGGGCTGACCAACCGCAACCCCACCGTCCCGGCGAACGGTGCGCGGATCACGGTTCGTTCCAACCGAACCCGGTTCAACTCCTGCTGGGCGCGGGCGGCGTCCAGCCTGGCCTTGGTCTCGTCCAAAATCTGTTGGCTGGTCAGATTCTTGCGTTGCAAATCCTGCAAGCGCTGGTAGCTGCTTTCCTCCAACCCGACCTGGGCGGCACTGCCGGCCAGTTGCGCCTTGTACTCGTCCTGATCCAGGGTCACCAGCGCCTCGCCGGCGCTCACCGCCTGGCCTTCCTTGAAATGGATGGTCGCCACTCGACCCGCGATTTCCGGGCGGATCATGACCGTTTCCTCGGCCCGCAGCGTGCCAACCGCCGTCACTTCGACATTGAGCGTCGTGCGGGTCACCGGCGCGGCCTTGACCGGCATCGGCGGCGGTTCTGCGGGTTTCTGCTGGGCGAAGACGGCGACTGGACCCGCCAGAACAAAGCCCGCCGCGACCAGCGCCACTCGTTTCAGAATAGGATGCATGGCAGTCCTCAAGCTCAGGGAAACCACAGCGCGCCGACGATGGCATAAAGCAGCGCCGGCAATAGATTGCCTACATGAATCCGACTGATTTCCAGCAAATTGATTCCGATGCCCAAAATCAGCAACCCCCCGGCGGCGTTGACGGCATCCAGCACCCCCGGCTGCGACAGGAACGCCAGATGTCCCGCCAACAGGGTGATGCCACCCTGCACCACCAGTACCGGCAGGGCCGAAAACATCACACCGACGCCCAACGACGAAGCCAGCGCGACCGAGGCCACGCCGTCCAGCAGGGATTTGATCAGCAGCACACTGGGGTCGCCCACGGTGCCGTCCTGAATCGAGCCGACAATCGTCATCGCTCCAGTCAGATACAACAAGGTGGCGGTCACGAACCCCTCGACGAAACGCTCGGAGCTGGAGCGTAATCTCCGCCGCAGGGTTTCAGCCAGTCCATCCAGCCATTGCTCGATACGCAGCAGTTCGCCGGTGACGCCGCCCAGCAGCAGGCAAGCAATCGCTAGCAAAGCATGATCGGCTTTCAGCGCCATGCGCAGGCCGATGGTGACCACCGCCAACCCCAGCGCCTGCATCAAGATGGTTTTGATGTGTCCCGGCAGCCGCGTTCCCGCCATCAGCCCGATGGCACTACCCACCACCACCGCGCCGGTATTCACCAACGTGCCGATCACCGCGTGTTCTCCCCAACGATCTTCCTGCTTTCATTCACGACGTTCATCCCAGCAGCATCTTGGTTCCGACCAGTGTCAAGAACACGGCGAAGATCTTTTTCAGAATTTCGGTCGGCAACGTGTGCGCCAGTTTCGCGCCCAACGGCGCCGATAACATGCTGGCGACGGCGATGCCGACCAGCGCTGGGCTGTAGACATAGCCCAGACTCCAGGCTGGCCGGTCAGCGGCGCCCAGGCCAGTGACGATAAAGCCGATGGCCCCAGCCAAGGCGATGGGTAAGCCGCAAGCGGCGGAAGTCGCCACCGCCTGCCGCATTGTCGTGTTGCACCAAGTCAGGAACGGCACGGTCAACGACCCGCCGCCGATGCCGACGATGGCCGACACCGTGCCGATCACCCCCCCGGTCGCCGCCATGCCGATCGCGCCTGGCAGGCCACGATGCGGGGCTGGCTTGGCGCCGAACGCCATCTGCGCCGCCACGGCCAGCACGAACAGGGCGAAGACCTTGCTTAATACCACGCTGGGCAGCGCATCGGCCACTATCGCCCCCACCCAGGCGCCGATCACGATGCCCGGCGTCAGCCGCCAGACCACCGACCACAGCACCGCGCCCCGTTGGTGGTGAGCGCGTACCGAGGAGATCGAGGTGACGACAATCGTCGCCAGCGAGGTGCCGATGGCCAAGTGCATGATGATGGCGTCGTTGATCTGCTGGTCGTGAAAAATCCAGGCCAGTACCGGCACGACGATCAGGCCGCCGCCCACGCCGAGCAGACCGGCCATGACGCCGGCGAACGCGCCGAGCACCAGATACCACAACAGGGTCGGGAACAGGGATTCCAATGCGAAATGATCCTTTCGTTTAGGTTATTGGCCGGAGAGAAGCGCGCGGGTGAATCTGTGGTAAATTTCATCGTGAAGCAACCGCCGCGCGAGGCGGTTATTGTAAGGGGGAGCGCTGGGCATGTCCCCGTCCCGATAACGATAATTCGTGGCGTTGGTTCGCCGCGGCCGGCATAAGAACAGCGAGGAGCAGGCACAGGCATGAACATCAAATCCATCTGCATATTGGGCGGTACCGGTTTCGTTGGGCGGCACCTGGCGACGCGGCTGGCCAATCGGGGCTACCAGATCAAGGTCTTGACTCGGCATCCGCAACGGCACCGGGATATCGAGTTGTTGCCTGGCGCGCAACTGGTCGGGGCCGACATTCATGACCCTACGGTGTTGCAGGCACAATTCGCCCATTGCGACGCCGTCATCAACCTGGTGGGCATCCTACACGAGGTTTCCGGTCAGACCTTCGCCGCTGTCCATGCGGAACTGCCCGACAAGGTGGCGGACGCCTGCCGCGCGGCTGGGGTCAAGCGCCTGCTGCACATGAGCGCCCTGCGCGCCGACCCCACCAAGGGGCCAAGTCAGTATCTGCTCACCAAGGGTGCCGGTGAACAGAAAGTCCTGCGGGCGCGGGGACTGGCCGTCACCTGTTTCAGGCCTTCCATTATCTTCGCGCCAAATGACAGCTTCTTTAACCAGTTTGCCAACCTGCTCAAATTCAGCTCGGTGTTGCCGCTAGCCTGTCCGAATTCCCGTTTCGCGCCGGTCTATGTCGGTGATGTAGTGGCTGCCTTCGAGAAGGCGTTGGCGGATGAGACGACCGTCGGTCAAAGCTACGAGTTGTGTGGGCCGCGGGTCTACACCCTGAAGGAACTGGTGGAAGACATCGCCCAGATGCTGGGCTTGAAGCGACGGGTGGTCGGCCTGCCGGATGCGCTAGCGCGGTTGCAAGCCAAAATTTTCGGGATGCTACCGGTGAAGATTTTCACCATGGACAACTATCTATCTCTACAAGTGGACAGCGTCTGCGATAGCAACGGTCTGAAGGCGCTCGGCATCACGCCACGCTCGGTCGAGGGCATCATGGGGCCGTACTTCGGCAACCAGACCCAGCGCCAGCGCTATGACGCCTTGCGTCAGGCCGCTGGGCGCGACTAGAAACGGCATCAACCCCCACCGATGATTTCATTGCCATGGGTTTGGCGCGCGCCGAACCCATAAAAAATTCGACCCACCATGAATCCTGTCCTGACCATCGCCAAGCGCGCCGCTCTGAACGCCGGCCGTATCCTGCTCCGCCATTTCGACCATCTCGAACGGCTGACCGTCACCACCAAACAACGCAGCGACTTTGTCAGCGAAGCGGACATCCAAGCCGAGCGTGAGATCATTCAGACCTTGCGCAAGACTTATCCCAGCCATGGGATTCTCGCCGAGGAAAGCGGCGAGAATCCCGGTCAAGACGAGTACCAGTGGATCATCGACCCGTTGGATGGCACCACCAACTTCCTGCATGGCATTCCGCATTTCGCCGTTTCCATCGCCTTTCGTCACAAAAACCGGCTGGAAGCCTCCTTGGTATACGACCCAGTCCGGCAGGAGATGTTCATCGCCTCACGTGGCGAAAGCGCACAGGTGAACGACCGGCGCATCCGGGTCAGCAACGTGACGCCGCTGGAAACCGCCCTGCTCGGCACCGGTTTCCCATTCCGCCATCCCCAGCATCAGCCGGCGTATCTGAATATCTTCAACGCGCTGATGGGTCGATGCCTGGAAATCCGCCGGGCCGGCGCGGCCTCGCTGGATCTCGCCTACGTAGCGGCTGGACGGTTGGACGGCTACTGGGAGATCGGACTCAAGCCTTGGGATATCGCCGGTGGAGCGTTGTTGGTGCTGGAAGCGGGTGGGCTGATCAGCGACTTTGCTGGCGGCAACGATTTTCTGCAATCGGGCAACACCGTCGCCGGCAACCCTAAGATTTTCAAGGTGCTATTACAGGAGATGCAGCCACACCTGACCCCGGCGCTGGCGCGTTAGCCCATCATTTACCCTAGAAATATGGAGTCTCCCAAATCCCACCCATCAAGCGGAAATTGCCAAATCATCATCGTAGCGCAATCAGAAAACTTGACCAGACACTACCTACCCACACGGCGAGGAACCCGGAAACTATTACCTTGGCTGCCGTATTCCTAGTCCAAGGCTCGATTCCCCAAGCTGCCAGAATCCCCAAGCAGGGAGCTAGCGCCATTAGATAAGAACCCTTGACCGCAGTAAAAATTGGAATGGTTGCATATAAATGAAACACCGCCCCAACAAACGCAATTATTAATCCAGCGCATCCCATTATTATTGGGATTTTGATGGCAGCTTCGGGCGAGGCTATCAGGGCGCGTCCCACTCCTACAATGATTGCGATGGAAACAAGCAGCGCCTGAATATACAAAGCCTGCATCGCGGGAATATTCCATTTGGGAAACTGGGCAGGATCGGTAATACTGCTCATAAATCCATCTCCCCATAAACTGGAGTAAAGACCATCCCAAAAGCCTGATATGCCCGCGCAGTAAGGGTAGACCAACGCTTCTCCAAACCGAAATAAATGTTCAGGAACCCGATAGCCCGGATATTGCCACCAATCAAAACCTCTGCCTGCCTCCCACCCGCCAATAAAGGGTTTCCCTAAAAGAACAAGGTTGCGAAGATACCACCAACCACAGACTAGCACTATACATCCAAGAATCCAGCCTGATTGCTTGATCACAATAGTGATGGATACATTATTTCGTCGCTGCTGGTACCATATCACGATCATCAGTACTAAGACCATGATTGCTGCGGATGTCTTGGCCAGCAACGCTAAACCACAAACGATACCGAATAGTAAAATTTCTTTTCTTTCAGGAATCTTACCAGTAGCAGTAAAAACATGGACCCATAAATAAAGCAGCAGTGTTCCTAGAAATGCAAAATAGGGTTCGTTACCGAAATTGTGCGCCATATAGATGGATGCTGGTAAAGTGGCCGCGATGGTCATCGCACCGATTTTCAGGAAAGCATGATGTGTGAAAGCTAATTCCACCATACGACAAGAAAAATAGATTGATCCTAAACTTACCAGCATTGTTATAGCATCAACCAAATACAACGCTTTTGAATTCACACCGAGATCGTTCATTATAATCCCGTTAACGCCTATCAATTTTAATATTTGTGCATTCAATATATAGGCCAGCGGTGGTTGAAACATCTGAAGTCCATCGGTTGCCAACGGTAATTGATGCCGCTCTACTATATACTGGATATATCTGAAATGTTCGGGAAGGTCCATTCCCATTATGGGGAAATGAAGATAGTGAGTTAAAATAAAATTTTGTAGAAACAAAATAGCGGTGCCGGTGATTAGTATCCAGCGAAACCCAACGATACCAACTTGAATTTTTTGAATAGTTATTGATTTTCCACGCAGAAAATATCGCCAGCCCATGGCGAATGACGACCCGAGAATGAAAAGAATAGTATAGAATTTCCACTGTTCAACAAACGCCATCCAAGGCGGGATCAACTGCTCCGATATCTTACTATGTTCAACCGATGCAGCATTTCTAGCCGAACGCCATAGCTCGCCATCCGATGAAACCTGCCAGTTTTCGTCAGTTCGAAAAACTGGCGTCACAGAATCAATGAAGAGCGCCGGTGGCCCGGTGTTATTGCTGACAACCACAAGCAAATCATTAGACTCCCTTTCCTTCAGATAGGGGGTAAGATCTAACTCGCTACTCGCGATAAGCGTATTGACGCCAGCTATTTCGGAAACCAGATCCCCATTCAAGTAGATACGCGCTGTCTGGTATGCTTTTATATTTATGACAATGGATGATTGCCGGTTTTCTATCTCAATTTTCCGTTTAAAGGAAATGGAATGGAGTTCCTTGGTCCAAGCATGCAAATAGACTCCAGTGTCCTCTTTTATCCATTGCGCATTGCTGCTACCAATCAAGATGGGAATTTCCCCAGATTGGCCTGACAGTAAAAGTAATTCTATTATGCCCAAACCAATCAGGACTAGCATTAATGGAGGACATCGTTTCAAGCAATGTACTCGCGGCATAATCCCGCTCTGAAAATTCGATGAAGTTGATCGGCATTCACCGTTTCACAAAGCTCCATTCCCCGCCACAGGGGATGAATGTGAAAAACTATCAACGGCGAAATCCCGAGGTAATTGGATAGCGCCGATCCCGCCCAAAGGCGCGGGGAGTAATTCGCACCCCCAGCGCGGCTTGGCGACGCTTATACTCATTGACAATCACCAGTCGCGCCACCCGCTCCACTGTCGCCTGGTCGAAGCCAACAGCGACCAATTCTTCGACCGAATGATCCTCTTCCACATATTCACGCAGGATGGCATCCAGCACATCGTAGGGCGGCAGGCTGTCCTGATCCGTTTGATCTGGACGCAACTCCGCCGACGGCGGTCGGTCGAATACCCGTTGCGGAATCACCGGCGACCGGCGGTTACGATCAACGGCCAGCCGGTAAACCATCGTCTTGAGCACATCCTTAATCGGGGCAAAACCGCCAGCCATATCGCCGTACAGGGTGGAATAGCCAACTGCGGTTTCACTCTTGTTACCGGTGGTCAACACCAATTTACCGGTTTTGTTGGAAATCGCCATCAGCAGCACGCCCCGGCAGCGGGCCTGAATGTTCTCCTCGGTACTATCTGGCGACAGCCCAGCCAACACCGGTTGCAAGATGCCGAGAAACGTCTGGAACGCAGGCTCAATCGGCATCAGATGGTACTTCACTCCCAACGTTCGGGCTTCCTGTTCAGCGTCCGTATTACTCATGTCAGCGGTGTAGCGTGAAGGCATCAGTACCGCTTCCACCCGTTCCGGTCCCAACGCATCCACCGCGATAGCCAAGGTCAACGCCGAGTCTATGCCACCTGACAACCCCAGAACCACGCCGGGAAAACCATTCTTGGTCACATAGTCGCGCACTCCCAGCACGATGGCCTGGTAGATAGCCTCCTCCTCGCCCGGCTCCGCCGCAATGGCGCCGGGCACCGGCTCCACTGTGGCGCCGAGGGTAAAATCCACCGGATATAGACCCTCGGTGCAAAACGGCGCGCGCTGGGTCAAATCGCCGTGACGATTCATCACTATCGAACCGCCATCAAATACCAACTCGTCCTGCCCACCGACCAGATTGACGTATACAATAGGCAGGCCGCACTCCATCACTCGCTGGCGCAGAATTTCCAGCCGCAATTGGCCTTTGCCGGCGTGAAAGGGTGAAGCGTTAAGATTGATCAATAGTTGTGCGCCGGCGTCAGCGGCCTGCCGCGCTGGTCCAACTTGCCAGATATCCTCGCAGATGGTGATACCGATCCGAACGCCCCGGATCACCGCTATGCCCGGTTCCGCTCCCGCCACGAAATAGCGTTTCTCGTCAAACACACTGTAATTAGGCAGCCACTGCTTATAATAAACCGCGTGGACAGCGCCGTCGCCGATCACCGCTGCCGCATTGCGCAATCCTGCGGAGGTTGCGGCGGGATAACCAACGATGGCGGTAATTCCCTGAATCCGGGTACGCAACTGTTGCATTGCCGACTCCACTTGACTTACGAAGCTCGGACGCAGCAACAAATCCTCTGGCGGATAGCCTGTCACAGTCAATTCCGGAAATACGATCAGATCAGCCCGCCACCGATCACGGGCGTCAAGCGCGGTGGCGATGATTTTCTCGGTGTTGCTAGCGATGTCGCCGACCAGGAAGTCGAGTTGGGCCATAACGACCCGGAGAGAGCAAGCATCAGTGCGCATTGGGATCACCTGAGAATACGGGACAGATTGAATTACAATGGCAAGGCGCCTTATGAATTGACTTTCACTGGCCTGCGCGATAAATCAAGTAAGTATCTTCCGTGGCGCCGAAAAAATAGGGAAAACTACCAAACACGCTCGAATAAAAAGCGGCATTTCTTTTTAAACTCATGGTCGTGGCGTATCGACTCACTGAGATGCGCTTTTCGGCGATCTTCTGTACTTCTGCTTGATTAGGAATGGAAAAATTATTTCCACTCACGGGGATGATTATGAAATCCCCAGCATGTACTGTAAAATTATCATATTGTACCTTTTGCGCGCCGTTCTGCTGCATGTAATATTGAAACCCCCAAGCTCCCTGAAACCAGACCGTACCGCCATTCGGTTGATGACCATACTCTCTCATCAGTTGCTGGCTGATGATTCGAATGCTATTAGCCCAAGCGGTATCCTGCGCCAACACGGTCACGGCCAAGACTCCTGCTAAAACCGGCGGGGCAATCCAACGCCAGTTAGCGGCAGGTACAATTCCCCGGCTTTCCAGGCGCCGCGCCACCAAAATTCCAACCGCTGGCAGCATGGGTAACAGACTGCGACCGCTAACGGTCCAGTTGATGAATACAGCGAAAACCAAAACGCCCACCACCCAGAACGCTAGCAACCACGCCGCTACATCGCGTCGCTGGTAAATATCCAGCATGGTGAGAATTAGAATTTGCAAACCCGCAGCCAGAAACATCGCCCAATGGAGAAAAAACCATCCTTTTTCCCATTTGTCGTCACCGCTGGCCAGAAAGGGCAGGAGCATAATCACTAGCAGGGCCAATCCAGCGGCCCGTGTTGCCTGGAACGACCATAGGTACTGGGTGTAAAAAATAAGCGAGATAAAGCAACCACCTAAAAACATCATACCGACGGACAACTGAGAGAACCCAAAAACTCTATAGTTGGCTGGATAATAGAAAGCGCTGTTGATCAACCCATGTCCATACAAATGATGGACATAAAACTCAAAAGCCATGATCGGGATAAATGCCACGACCAAATAAAATAGCCATATTCCCACACGGCGCTTATAAAACCATGCATACGTGCCCAGCAGGATGAACAGACTGAGTCCGAAGTATTTAGTCAGCGCAGCCAGAACCACCAGAAATCCCGCTAACGCCAAACACCACCACCGGTCAGATTCCAAGCCCCTGATCCACCACACCACGGCCCAAATATAAAAAGCCAACATCAAAATATCCGACATCAGCGTGTTCGCTGAAACTAGAAATACTGGCGTTAGAATACTGATCAGGGTAGCTGTCAATGGAAGGCCACATAAGCGCTGGGCCAATCGGTAGCATCCCCACCCTACCACTGCTGCTGGTAATAGCATCGCAGCATGCAGGGATGATTCGCGCCAACCCAACAAGGCTCCTGCTGCCGCCAGATAATACGCTACCCCAGGTGGATTCTGATTGATCAAGTCGGCCTGATCAAAGTGGAAACCATACCAGTTAACTTGAAAATCGTAAAAATTAAATGGATCTTTGAGTATCTGCTGCGCACTCCAGATAAACATTGGATCATCCATGTTAAAGGCTTTATCCAGAAAGGGCAGCAAGCATAATACTGGTAACAGAACCACTAACCAAATACACGCTAGAGCTTTGTTATCTCCAGGTGTATAAAGCACAGGGAACTTGAACCAGCCATCCAACAGACGCTGGATCGAGATATCAGCGATCATTAAAATAGTGTTTTGAGGACCTTGGAGACCGTCTCGCCTACAGAGTAGGAAAAGCAGCGAGGTGGATTTGCGAAGCGAAATCTACCAGATGTGGAAGATTAGGGAAGTTGAAGTTAGGTTCCGTTTCGCTGGCTCACTCTACCATACCTACCCTGAAGTCAATTTTAGGTCAAGTTGAAGCACTAGCCTATAGGATGGAGAAAGCTAACCTCCACGACTAGTGTTCCATCGACAATGAAATGACAGACAAAGTGGATTGCACTGCATCGATCCACCCCACCGAATAACCTTGATTAAGAACTTGAGTCAGTCAGTAAATATGTCCTAACAACATGAAACCAGAATCTAATACCAGTTGATTGAGTGATATCTTTTCATACCATTGCCAAGCCATGTTTTCCACAAATAGAATTCCAGGTAGGGCCGGTCATCCGTTAGAATAAAAAAGGAATCCAGCTTACTCATATCAACGGGCGATAGTTGGGAAAAATATTCCAATGGAATATCCCTCCACTCATTCATATCATCCTTGACCGCTGGCGCTGACAATTTCCGTTGAATTTTTTCGAGTGAATAACTAATCGGTTTTTCGGAGCCAAGAACATGCAATCCATACCCTTCCAAGCCCTGAATCGCCAAGGTATAGGGAAACGCTTTAGCAAATGTTTTCAGCAACATGGAAAATGTTTTCCAATCCTCCACACCAGCACCGGTATTTGGAAGCGGTAACCAGTGTGCCATGATACCCCCCTCTTTCAGGCGGGATTTTGCTAGGTTGATAAACTCCGCCGAATACAGATTATTGACTCCTGCCGAATCAATGGGAGGTGGTGGATCAACAGTGATCACATCAAAATGGTCCTGACTTACTTTCAGAAAGTTACGACCATCATCCACAACAAGCCGCCCTTTTGAATAATCTCTTACACGCTGCGCGTCACCATAAAAATAATCAAATGCCTCATACACCTCCTTCACTAACTCTACCGCAGTGACTTTTTTACCATAACTGATCGCTGACCGGTAGGTTGTCCCCATGCCAAAACAGATTACCAGCGTGTCATTTGGATTATCATGGATCAGAAGGGGCAAATGAGCCATCATTTTGGTATCGCCGACCTTTACGGTCATGCCTCTACCATTGATTAACAAGGCATCATGCAGTTTATTTTTTCCTTTCAATACGGTGACAACCCCTTGAAAACCTGGTTTATGATAGACGATAGATCTATCCTGTTTGGTTTCCTTAAAGAATCTTGTCAAATGATCAATATAAATATTGCTATAGAGTATCTGATATAGACAGAACCCACCGATTGCCGCCAATGCACAAAAACAAATAGCTTTTTGAAAAAAGGTTCTGGGACCCGCAAATGGGTCATTAAAGATAAACACTATGGATAACAGAGCGACACCAATATACAGAATTGCTAAAAAATATAACGCGCCAAAATAATCGAACCAAGGAGCGATTAAAAAACCACCTATTAATGAACCTATTACCGCGCCAACCGTATTCCAGGCATATGCGCGAGCAATATGTTCGCCCAGAGCATCTTCGGTATTTTGATCAATAATTCTGGTTGCGACTGGAAACACTGCGCCGGATAGAAGCGCCAACGGGAATAGTATGCTACCGGATTGTATGTAGCTCCAAACAATGACGGTAATATGTACCATGCCGCCACTATGCTGTAGAAGATGATGAGTAAGTCCCTGAAACAAGGAAATAGCCATAATCGTCCAGACTCCCATTGCTGCCTGTAATCCAACCAGCCAATAAGGCAGCGTTTCCTGCTTTAATAAATTAACCAGTAACGACATTATCCAACTACCAATGGCGATTCCAAGGAGATAAACGATCAAAATGGTGGCGAATGCATAGGTTGACGCGCCAACCAGAATCTCCAGTGTCCTAGTCCAGAGAACCTCGGATATCAAAGCAACCGCTCCACTGCCAGCCAATACCGCCAATGCTAATTGGCCAGCTTTAGTCAGAATTTTTTGGTTAGCGGCAACAGGAGTCTCCACTGGAGGAGTCCATTGTCCAACAAAGCCTTTTGAATACTGAAAGCCAATCAGGGCCACTAGGAAATTTAGCAGGGCTGCTATCAGTGTGGTCGAGCGCACCCCAATTGATTCGATCAACATAAAACTAGCAAAAAACGCCCCAAAGGCGGCTCCTAACGTATTTGCCGCATAGAGCAAACCCACCCTCCAGGTATGGGTGTTTTTCGGGTGGCGCCGAAAAAAATCAGTCAATAGCGGCAGCGTTGCCCCCATTAAAATGGTTGGAACCATCAGCAATAGAAACGAGATCACCATTCTAGTGATGGCGCTAGTTAAGAACGCAGTTTTATCATTTACCAGGGCAACAAACAGAATATCTACTCCCTGCGCCAGCCATGGGAATAGTATTGCAAATATGCCAATACCAAGTTCAAACAAAACATAGACCAGCATGGGATTAGCAATTCGCCGAAGCTGCCTTCCCACAAGATGGCTGCCCAAGGCCAAACCCAGCATGAAACTGCTCAAGACAATGGCTACCGATACTGTCGTATTTCCAAACAACAGGTTTAACCAACGCCCCCAAATCACTTGATAAATCAAGGCCGCCGCGCCGGAAGCCGTGAAGATGAGATAAACTTTTGCGGCGTCTATCCGTTGATCCCGAGGAGGATTTTGCTGGTCTTCAAATCTGACGTTATCCACTGCTTTGCCTTTCTTGATCACCAATAGCGCTCAGTCGATCCCTAGCCTTCATCGACCCACCAACCCCACGCTGGAAAATGAGCTGACAGCCTGATCCGTCATCTAAAAACCACGCGGGGCGCAATAGCAAAAACCTATTGCGCCCCCTTACAGCGGAGATAGCGACTTAGCTGAAGAACGTCTTCATCGCCGCGCCGATATCCGCCGGAGAACGGACGATCTTGGCGCCAGCGGCTTCGAGTGCCGCGAATTTATCCTTCGCGGTACCCTTGCCGCCCATGATGATAGCGCCGGCATGGCCCATGCGCTTGCCGGGAGGCGCGGTGACGCCAGCGATGTAAGCTACCACTGGCTTCTTGATGTTGGCCTTGATGTAGGCCGCGCCCTCTTCCTCGGCACTGCCGCCGATTTCACCGACCATCACGATGCCCTCGGTCTGCGGGTCATCCTTGAACAGGGTCAGCACGTCCACGAAGCTCATGCCGTGAATCGGATCGCCGCCGATGCCGACGCAGGTGCTCTGGCCCAAGCCAGCCTGGGTGGTCTGATAGACCGCCTCGTAGGTTAGGGTGCCGGAGCGGGACACGATGCCGATCTTGCCGGGCAGGTGTATGTGGCCGGGCATGATACCCATCTTGCAAGCGCCGGGGGTGATCACACCTGGGCAGTTGGGGCCGATGAGATAAACGTCCGGATAGTTGTTGGTCAGCACCGCCTTGACCTTGAGCATATCCATGACTGGAATGCCCTCGGTGATGCAGGCGATGACCTTGATACCAGCGTCGGCGGCTTCCAGGATGGCGTCACCAGCGAACGCGGCGGGGACATAGATCATGGTGGCGTTGGCGCCGGTGGCGGCGACCGCCTCACTGACAGTGTTGAACACCGGCTTGCCCAGATGGGTGCTACCGCCCTTGCCAGGGCTGATACCGCCCACCAGGTTGGTGCCATAGGCAATCGCCTGTTCGGAGTGGAAGGTGCCCTGCGAGCCGGTGAAACCCTGGCAAATAACCTTGGTGTTTTTGTCGATCAGAATACTCATGGTGCGCTCTGTTCCTTAATTCAGTGGAGGGCCGAGGTTCCGGCGCTTACTTGGCGGCCGCCGCCACCGCTAGCTTGGCGGCGGCGGTCAGATCGTCGGCCGCCATGATGTTCATGCCGGACTTGGCCAGCATCTCACGCCCGGCTTCCACGTTGGTGCCTTGCAACCGCACCACGACCGGCAGGGTCAGCCCCACTTCCTTGACCGCGGAGATAATGCCTTCGGCGATGGTGTCACAGCGGACGATACCGCCGAAGATGTTGACCAGAATGGCCTTGACCTTGGAGGAGGACAGGATCAGCTTGAACGCCCGCGCCACCCGGTCAGCGGTCGCGCCGCCGCCCACGTCCAGGAAGTTGGCCGGCTCGCCACCATGCAGTTGGCATACGTCCATGGTCGCCATGGCCAAGCCCGCGCCGTTGACCATGCAGCCGATGTTGCCATCCAGCGCCACGTAGTTGAGGCCGATCTCGTGGGCGATGTGCTCGCGCTCGTCCTCCTGGGTCGGATCGCGCAGCTCGGCGGTATCCTTGTGCCGGTACAGGGCGTTGTCGTCCAGGCTGACCTTGGCGTCCAGCGCCATCATTTGGCCGTCGGTGGTCACGATCAATGGGTTGATCTCGACCATGCTGCAATCCTTCTGGACGAACAGGTTATAGACCCCGTTCAACACCTTGACCAACTGATCGACTTCCTTCTTGCCCATCCCCATCCGGAAGCCCATGTCACGGGCCTGATAGGGCTGGACGCCAGCGACCGGATCGACGGTCAGCGTCAGAATCTTCTCGGGGGTCTTGGCGGCGACTTCCTCGATATCCATGCCGCCCTCGGACGAACCGATTAGAATGATGCGCTTCTTGCTGCGATCCACCAGACAACTCAGGTAGTATTCCTTGGCGATGTCCACGCCATCCTGGATCAACAGGGCGTGGACCTTCACCCCTTCGGGGCCGGTCTGGTGGGTGTGCAGGGTCGAGCCGAGCAACCGGCCAGCCTGCGCCTCCACATCCTGAATGGTGCGGACGAACTTGACGCCGCCCGCCTTGCCGCGACCGCCGGCATGGACCTGGGCCTTGACCACCCACGGCCCATCATGCCGGATCTCTTTGGCCGCTTCGATCGCCTCCTGCTGGGAGGTAGCCTTGATGCCGGCGGGGACCGCCACGCCGAATTGCTGAAGGAGTTCTTTTGCTTGGTATTCGTGCAGGTTCATGCGGTTTACATCCCCCTTTCTGTTGGAGCGGCTATTCTATCCCGAAAAACCTTAATCTTCACGCACCGTCGCGCGCGGCACGCCGCCACGGTTAAAATTCAAGCGTGGCGTGGGAAAATGCGTCAACGCGGCTCGTCCCTCGGGCCAGGCGCGCTTGCATTCCCCGCCTCTCTTTTCATACTCAACCTGTTACCTTCGACACCGCTTCTCCCAAGGTAAAAGCGCCACCATGGTTGTTGTCGATCCGCTTGCCGTCACCCCCGACCCTTTCCCAGACAACCGCCTGTGGCGGGTGCTCCGCGCGTCCCACGCCTACCGACTGACGCTGGCGGCGCTGCTGCTGACCGCATTTGGGCTGGACGAGCAAAACCGGCTGTTCGGCAAACAAAATCCCAGCCTGTTCCTGAAAGTGGCGTTGATCTACATGGCGCTGACGCTGCTCGCCGCCGCTGGTGGGTACTGGCGGCGACCGCGATTATCGGTGCAGGCCCACCTGCAAATGCTGATAGACCTGGTGGCGCTGACCGTCATGATCCATACGTCGGGCGGCTTGGGCAGCAGCCTGAACAGCCTCTTGATCACCGCCGTCGCGGCCAGCGGCATCCTGTTGCCGTTGCCTTCGGCCTTGCTGGCCGCCGCGCTGGGCTTCTTCCTGCTGACCGGTTCCTGGCTGACGACGCAGTGGCAAATCGCCGAGACGTTGACGCGAATGGGGCGCGGGCCGAGCGACTGGACCGGTTTATGGGAGCGTTTGAGCAATGCCTCGGATGACTGGATTCGCCTGGGCGTGTTGGGCGCGGCGTTGTTCATCGCCACTGGCCTGACCTACGCGCTGGCCGAACGGGCGCGGCGAAGCGAGGCGCTAGCCCGGCGCCGCACCTTCGAACTGCTGGAGATCGCTGAATTGAACCAGGGGATTATCCGCCATCTGCAAAATGGCGTGATAGTCGTGGACAGCGCTGGGCGGGTGTTGTTGCTGAACGACACGGCTCGGAACATGCTCGGCTGGACGGATGCGGAGACCACCAATATCACGATTGAAGCGTTGTCGCCGCTGCTAGCGCAGCGATTTTGGGAATGGCTGGACAACGCGGGGCTGGCGGCGCGGGCGTTCCGCCCGGCGGAGCACCGGCCAGAACTGATTCCGCACCTGACTCGCCTGAGCGGACTCCAGGCAAACAACATATTGATCTTGCTAGACGATTCCGAACAGGCCGCCGAGCAACTGCAACAGATCAAACTGGCCGCGCTGGGTCGGTTGACCGCTGGCATCGCGCACGAGATCCGCAATCCGCTGGCGGCGATCAGCCACGCCGCGCAGTTGCTGCAAGAATCCGCCAGCGCCAGCGCCAACGACCGACGGCTGGCGCAAATCGTTCACGATCACGTCAATCGCGCCAACCGGATCATCTCCGATGTCCTGGATCTGGCCCGGCGCGACCGGGTCAAACCGGAACGGCTGCCGCTAAAGCCCTGGCTGGAAAACTTCACCCAGGAGTTCATCCACGAACTGGACGGGCCGTCGCCCGAATGGCGCCACAGCGTGCAACCGGATTCCCTGATGGTCAACTTCGACCCACACCAGTTGCGCCAAGTGGCGTGGAATCTGTGCGCCAACGCTTGCCAGCACGGGGTCCGACCCAGCGAATCCCCGCGCGTCGAACTGCGCGCGGGCCTGGACTACCGCGGTGGGCGACCCTTTTTGGAGGTGCGCGACGCCGGCCCCGGTGTCGCGGAGGAGAATGTCGGCAAATTGTTCGAACCGTTCTTCACTACCCGAACCAAGGGCACCGGCCTGGGCCTCTATCTGGCACGGGAATTGTGCGAAGCCAACCGGGCCCAGTTGCAATACCTACCGATCCCCGACGGGGGCAGTTGTTTCCGTATCATCTTCGCGCCCTTCAATCCAGCCCCGGAGACGGATTAATGGAGTCCTGTCATGCCTTGATCGTCGATGACGAAGCCGACATCCGCGAACTGATCGGAATCACCCTGTTACCGCTGGGTGTGCATTGTCTGCCGGCGGATACCCTCGGCGCGGCGCGCGCCCTGCTCAAACGCCAAGCCTTCAGCCTGTGCATCACCGACCTGCGCCTGCCGGACGGCAGTGGATTGGAATTGGTCGCGCACATCCAAAAGCAGTATCCCAACCTGCCCGTCGCGGTCATCACCGCGCACGGCAACGTGGAAATCGCGGTGGAGGCGCTGAAGCTGGGCGCGTTCGATTTCGTGTCCAAGCCGTTCGAACTAGCGGCGCTGCGCAACATGGTCACGACCGCATTGCGGTTGAATCGGAACGGCGCCGCCGGCATCCATCGCCCCACCCTGGTCGGTCAATCAGCGACCATGGCTGAGGTGCGCGCGCTGATCGCCAAGCTGGCGCGCAGCCAGGCACCTATCCTGATCAGTGGCGAATCGGGCACCGGCAAGGAGCTAGCGGCGCGACTGATTCATCTGTCCGGGCCGCGAGCCGATCAGCCGTTCGTCCCGGTCAACTGCGGGGCGATTCCCGAACATCTGATGGAAAGCGAGTTTTTCGGCTACAAAAAGGGTAGTTTCACCGGCGCCACCCAGGACAAGGGCGGACTGTTCCAGGCGGCACGGGGTGGCACCTTGTTTCTGGACGAGGTGGCGGACTTGCCGATGCCGATGCAGGTAAAATTGTTGCGGGCGCTTCAAGAACGCGCGGTGCGACCGGTGGGCGCGCAGGCGGAAATCGCCACCGACGTGCGCGTGCTCAGCGCCAGCCACAAGGACCTGGCGACGCTGGTCCAGAACGGCGCCTTCCGCCAAGACCTGTTCTATCGGCTGAACGTGATCGAGTTGCGGCTGCCTAGTTTGCGCGAGCATTCCGAGGACATTCCAGAGTTGGCCAACGCGATTCTCGACCGGCTCAGCCGTCAGGCCGGATTGCCACCGCCCAAGCTGGCCCCCTCGACATTGGCGGCGCTGCAGGTTTATTCCTTCCCAGGGAACATCCGGGAGCTTGAAAACATTCTGGAACGGGCACTTACCTTGTGCGAGGACGGGATCATCCAGGCGATGGACTTGTCGTTGCCCGCAAGCGCGGAACCGGCGGCGCCACAGCCGCAACCCACGACGTTCGCGACCGTGGACGAGACTCCCGCCACGCCGATCCACCACGGGTTCGAGCCGAAAACCCTGCCCATCCTGCAACCGTCGGTTCGCAATCTGGAGGACTATCTGGAACAGATCGAGCGGGCCGCGATCCTGCGGGCGCTGGAGGAAACGCGCTACAACAAGACTGCCGCCGCCGAGAAACTGGGCATCACCTTCCGGGCGCTGCGCTACCGGTTGAAGAAACTGAGATTGGATTGACGCACGGTGAACCTCGTGAAATCAGCATCCCGGCTTGGGTCGGAAAGAAAAAGCCATGTCGCCCTGCTGGCCGGCACTCTGATCCTGATCACCGCCGCCGTTGGCCTGACCTACCAAGGGGCTTTGGAACATGGTTTCCTACTGGCTTGGGACGACAATGTCTACGTTTCGGAGAACCCTCGCATTAGGGCGCTCGGCCCGAGCGATCTTTCCTGGATGGCGACCGCCTTTCACGCCAGCAACTGGCACCCGCTCACTTGGTTCTCCCACGCGCTCGACTACGCCCTGGTAGTGTTTTGAACCTAGATATGGCCCCCCAGTCGTCAGTGAGAAGCTGGGTGATACCGAACGGCTCAAGTAATTCCTTTAGTTGGTTCAAAACACCATCCAGCGTCTCATCTTACGGTGGCAAATCCGCCAGCGACCGCGCCAGCCGCAGATACCAGCCGTCGACCTCATGCAGCGTGATGGTGCCCACCAGGTCCATGTGATCCCAGCCGGCCAGCGTGCCCCGATGGTTCCACACCCCACGTTGCGGCGGGCCGTTACCGGACACGATCCGGTCGGGTGAATCCAGGGTCGGTCCAGCCATGGAACGGGTGTTGACCAATCCGTCATTCTCCCACCAACTGGCGTCGATCACCACATGACCCGGTTCGTTGCGGCTGTAGGCGCCAATGAACATGGCGCTGGCCCAGAGCTGCGGCAGCATGGTCGGCAGCGGAATCTGATGATCGAAGGGCCATACCGGGGTGGTCGCCGCCGCGCCCCACGAAAAATAATACACCTCGGGCTGAGCCAGGAATCGCCGATTCAGTTCTCGCGCGCCGTCGGGATTCAGATCCCAGGCGCTGATGTCGTGCGATTGCCAGATCGGACTGCGCTCGACCCGCTGGAAATAGTTCGCGAGCGTTTCGTCCGGCGCGCGCCGCAGGCCCCACTGCTCCAGCTTGAAATCGTAAGGTAATTCGTCGGGGCGAACGCCAGCCAGCGCGGCGAGACCGAGCAGCGACGTACGGACAAAGGGCAGCAGGTGGTCAATGCCGACCGCGATGCTGGTGCCGTCGTGCGGCGTGGCGAGGGTGGTGACGCTGTCGACCCAATCATGGCCGCCCGCGAACAGCGGCGACCGGTCGGCGGTGGGCGTGGCGATGATTTCCGCCGGCGCGCCGTGTTCCAGCAGCGCGGTCAACACCCGGATGGTCTGGCCACCCTGACTGTGGCCGATCAGGTGAATTTTACGAACCCGCCCATGGTCATCCGCCGTGCCCCACTCGGGATACAGACCGGGAAAGGTGCGACCGTAGCGGGCGTGACCATGAGCGGCGGCATGGGCCTGGCCGTAATCTACCGTGCCACCCTTGAGATCGGCGTACAGTTCACAAGCACGATCCCAATTGCTGGCGAACGGGCCGACCACGCCGGTATAGGTGCGGTGGCCCGCCTGGTTGAGCGTCTCCTGCAAATCCCCGAAGCCGCCCCAGTACTTGAAGCCGAGTAGTTCATCCCGACCCCAACCCATGAAACCATGCACCAGGACTAGAGGATAGTCGTTGCCAGCGCGGGCCGGAGCAGCCGCCAGCACCAGCACCAGCACCAGCACCCACAAGGGCGCGAGACGCGACAGGTTCGGAAAGCACATGGAGAAGGCCCGAAGTAACCAGAACGATTTGGAGTTTAGCGCCAACGAGTTGGGATAATCTGGATGGAACTGGCGTTTTCGCCATGTCCACCTAACCGCGCCACCCCCGTTCTCCCCGCTCCGCCATGGTCAGCAACGGCTTGAGCAAATCCAGCGGCACCGGAAACACCACCGTGGTGTTGTTCTGGATGCCAATATCGTTGAGCGTCTGTAAATAACGCAATTGCAGGGCTTGTGGCTGGGAGGCGATGATCTCGGCGGCCTGGCGAATCCGCTCGGCGGCCTGAAACTCGCCTTCGGCATTGATGACCTTGGCCCGCCGTTCCCGTTCGGCTTCGGCCTGGCGAGCGATGGCACGGATCATGCTTTCGTCGAGGTCCACCCGCTTGATTTCCACATTGGAGACCTTGATGCCCCACACATCGGTCTCGGTGTCCAGGATGTTCTGAATGTCCCGGTTCAGCTCGTCCCGCCCCGCTAGCATTTCGTCCAACTCATGTTGGCCCAGCACCGACCGCAGGGTGGTTTGCGCCAACTGACTGGTGGCGGTGTAGTAATCCTCGACCTGAATGATGGCCCGCTCCGGATCGATTACCCGAAAGTAGATCACCGCATTGACCTTGACCGAGACGTTGTCACGGGAGATCACATCCTGGCTGGGCACATCCATGACCACGGTGCGCAAATCCACCCGTTTCATCTGCTGGATCACCGGGACCACGATGATCAGTCCTGGTCCCAGGACGGCTTGGAAGCGACCCAGAAAAAACACCACGCCGCGCTCATATTCGTAAAGTACCTTGATGGACGCGAACACCAGCGCCAGCACGATCAATAGCGCGATGAAGATAGGATTGAAAATCATGGCGATTCCTCCTGATGAAAATCAATGGGTTGTACCGACAGTGTCAACCCCTCCCGCCCGATCACGCGAACCGACTCCCCCGGACGCAATGGCCGAGGCGCGCGGGCAAGCCAGGATTCGCTATGAATCCAGACCCGCCCAGGATCGTCGGCCAGGACCGCGCCCATCGCTCCAATCAGTTCCTCCGGGCCGCTGACTACCGGCCGGGCGCGCTGACGGATCAGCAGCGTTACCAGACCGATCAGCAATCCAGCGCTGGCCAGGGCGAACCCGAGAATCAGGGCGAGCGGGATTCGGTAACCGGGACCAGTCTCATCCCACAACAACAGCGAGCCGGCGACAAAAGCGGCGATTCCGCCCAAGCCCAGCACGCCGAAGCTGGGCACGAACGCCTCGGCGATCATGAACATCAGCCCCAGCAGCAACAACGCCAGCCCGGCCGCGTTAACCGGCATGACCTGAAAGGCGAACAACGCCAGCAGCAAGCAGATTCCGCCCAATACTCCCGGCGCGGCCAAACCTGGATGAAGCAGTTCGAACACCAGACCGCATACTCCGATCAGCAGTAGAACGTAGGCGGTCATGGGATGAGCGATCATCTCCAGTAATTGGGTACGCCAATCGGGTTCGAGTATTTCGACGGTCAAGCCCTGGGTAGCCAGCGTCTGTTTGCCGCTGGCCATGCCGATCTGCCGACCGTCGGCTTGGCGCAGCAGATCGGGAACATCGACGGCGACCAGGTCGATCACCCCTTTTTGCAAGGCGTCGCGGGCGCTGAGACTGGCGGCCTCGGTCACCGCCTGCTCCGCCCACTCGGCGTTGCGCCCACGCAATTGGGCCAACGAACGGATATAAGCGCGGGCATCGTTGATCAATTTGCGCTCCATGACGTCAACGGGCGCGGGCGCGGCAACCGACGGGGCGGTGGCAGAGTCGCCGGGTTTGGGCGCGGTCGGTTCCCGCGCTGGCTCGCGCGGCGGTGGGGTTGACAGCGGCAACCCACCGAGCTGAACCGGGGTGGCGGCGCCAAGATTGGTGGCCGGGGCCATGGCGGCGAGGTGGCAAGCGTAGAGCAGGTAAACACCGGCACTGGCGGCGCGGGCACCGTCCGGGGCGACGTAGCCGATCACCGGGATGGGCGAGGCCAGGATCGCCTGGATGAGATCGCGCATCGAGCTGTCCAGCCCGCCGGGTGTGTCCAGTTTGAGGATCGCGACAGCGGCGCCGCGCGCCCGCGCTTGCTCCAGTCCGCGCAGGACGAAATCGCGGCTGGCTGGATCAATCGCGCCGCGCACCTCCAACGCCAGCGCCAGACCGGGCGCGACCGCCATCGCGTTCCCACCGAACCCCGCCAGCATCCCCGCTAAAATCAACTTCGCCAGAATGCGCATGTTGAAATCCCCACGCGAGTTTTGAGCCTATCATTGATTGTAGTCGCGCCTTGCAAAAACCAGACGGCGGAAACATCTCCGCCAGACCGGCCATGGTCAAGCGGAGACAGGACGCGCCGAGAGTTCTTGGGTTATACTCACGCCGGTCCAGGCATCGCGGGCGGGACTTTGACCGAGGAGACGGCTTCAGCGAATACGGCGGATGATCGTCGAGCGGTGAATGCCTGGCGCCGATAAGAACAGCCGCCCACAATGGGGCGAACCCTGTGTCATCAAAAAAAATCACGAGGAGGTAATAATATGTTGGAAGTTAAAGGTTCGGTAGCGGTCGTCACTGGTGGCGCCGGCGGCATCGGATACGCCATCGCGGAATACTGGGTCAAGAACGGCGGCAAAGTGGTCATCGGCGACGTGCAGGCGGAGCTCCTGGAAAAAGCCGCCGCTTCGCTCACCGCCCTCGGGGGTGAAGTGGCGACGGTGGTCTGCAACGTGACCAGCGAAGAAGACTGCGGCAGGCTGGCTGACACCGCCATCGAAAAATTCGGAGCCATCAACCTGGTGGCCCCCTTCGCCGGCATCATCAAGGACGGCCTGATGATTGCCCCGGACAAGACGACCGGTAAAATCACCCGGAAGATGCCCCTGGGCGACTTCACCAAGGTCATCGATATCAATCTGACCGGTGTGTTCCTGACCGTCCGCGAATGCGCCGCGCGCATGGTGGACAACAAGTGCAAGGGGCTGATCTGTCTGGTCTCTTCCACCGGCTCCCTGGGCACGGCGGGCCAGATCAACTACTCCTCAACCAAGGCCGCCATGTCGGTCATGCCCAAGGTGATCACCGCCGAATTTTTCCGGCGCGGTCTTTCCGGCCAGATTCGCTGCGTCGCCGTGGCGCCGGGTTACGTCGGAACACCGATGGTGAAGGGCATGGATCAGAAGGCGCTGGATGGTATCCTGAAGGGCATTCCCATTGGCCGTTTGATCGAGCCCGAAGAGGTCGCGCAACTGGTCGCCGATCTCTATCGTAACGAAGCCCTCGCCGGTGAAGTGTTCTTCATCAGCGGCGGTCTGCGGCTAGACTCCAGGGGTTAAACCCGACCGGCGCGTTAGAAACCCAGGATCGGTCATCGCTCACGGCGATGACTGCCTTACCCGGCGGAAGGCGCGCCGCTGCTCCGACCGTGGTGTCTCACGCCGCATCTTCCGCGCGGCCAGACACCACGGCCCAGATGGATCGGACCTCGCTCGCGCATCGCTGTCCCTATCCACCGGCAAGCCCTGCTTGAACCATCACGGGTAAATGCTCCAGCCGGTCCAGCACCGCGCGCGGTTCAAGCTTGCCCTTGAAGAACAGCACCGGTCCAGGGATATCCCGAAAATCATCCGCGCCGACATTCAGGCGTTCCGACACGGCGACGATGAGATCAGGCATGGCGGCGCGGCGCAACTTGTCCAGCTTGCGGCGCAGATAGTCGGGGTGCCAGAACCCCATGATCTCGACATGCGCCACCCGACCGTCGGGATGACGCAGGGCGAAGTCGGGCACGAACACCGTCCCCTTCAAATCCACGATCTCCACTTCCCGCTCCAGCGCCCACGGCGTCCCCAGCCTTTCCCAGCGGCGGGCGAAGCTTTCCTCCAGCAGGCTGTCGTAGACCGGCGGCGCGGCGGTCAATGGTTTGAGCGGCGATTGGGCGTCGAGCCGGTAGCTCAACTCCTGCCCGTCCCGCTGTAATACCGCTTCCATTTCCCAGCGACTCACCCGCAGCAGCGCCGGCAGGAACAACGCCATTTGCAGACCGTACTTGCGGGTCTGCTTGAACAAGCTGGCGGGTCCGTCCACGTAGATTTGATAGCCGTCATCAAGGTTACCCTCGACCGCGTACATCAGCCCGTGGAACTTGAGATGCTGAAACAGGCGACGGTACTCGCCGGGAACGTTGCGATGAGCGGTGAGGCGCAGGCACAGCGCCGAGTACAAGATGCCTTGGGCCTGGGCCAGGTTGTAGCGATCCACCAACTGATCCACGGTAAAATCCGGTAACGCGGTGAGCAGATGATTTTCCGGTAGATCGGCGTACAGCGCCTCGCGTAGGGTTTCCGCTTCGAGTCGATAGCGCGGCGCCACGGATTCCAGCACTTCCCGCGCCTGGGTTTCGCCATAAGCGCCGCGCTCGGTGGCGAGGGTGAAGACTTCGCGCCGCAGCGTTTCCGGCTCCGGTTCGCCGATGGCCAAGGTGAATTCGGCGGCGTTCAAGGCCAGATGGGCAAAGCCGCGCACGACGCGGTAATCGGGCGAATCGCCTTCCAGCGCCCGCAGAGCCGCTTGCAACTCGCCCCGGCAGCGATGCTGATGCGCGCGGATCAGGTTCAGCACCTGTTCGGCCCAGACCTGCTGTTCCCGGCGCAGAAAGCGAGGATAGACTTGGGAGCCGCGCTTGTGGGAGAAAAGAAGATCGGAAGGAAGCATCAGCGGCCCGGTTTAAGACCGGCGGGCCGTTCCGGGTCGAACAACGCCAACGTGGCTTCGATCCGCTCCGCCTTGCGGCTCGCATCGGGTGGCGTGCGGCGCCGGTCGGCCACTCGCTCCTCGCGGGTTTCCCGGGCGATGACTTCATACAACACCGCCTGCTTGCCATCGCCGCGCCGCAGGATGCGCCCCAGCCGCTGCACAAATTCCCGCGCCGAGGCGCTGCCCGACAGGATCACCCCGACCGAAGCATCCGGCACATCCACCCCTTCGTTGAGCACGTTGCTGGTCACGATGGCGGTGTAAACCCCGGCTTTAAAGCGGTCGAGAGTGTCCTGTCGTTCCTTGATCGCGGTTTGATGCGTCAGACAGGGAATCAGAAACCGCTGCGAGATTTCGTAGGCGGTGGCGTTATCTTCGGTGAAGATCACCGTCTTCGCGCCCGGATGGTTGGCCATGATCATGCCCAGCGCGCGCAGCTTGGCCGGGGTGGCGTGGGCAATGCGGCGAGCGTCGCGGTGGGCGCGCATGGCGCGCCGCCCCTCGACGCTGCGCGCCGACAGCATCACAAACCGGTTCCAGCCTTCCAGCGTGTTCAATCCCAGGTGGTTCGCTTGCAAAAAGGCATTACGCTCGTCCAACGCCTGTTGATAAGCGCCGCGCTCGGCGGGGGACAGGTCCACATGCACCGGCCGCACCTGAAAATCCGCCAACACATCGCCCGCCAGTTGTTCGGGGCGCTTGCGGTAGACAATGGGACCCACGAGCTCAAGCAGGTCCGCATCCTTGCCATCGCTGCGCTCGGGCGTGGCGGTCAACCCCAATCGGTAGGGCGCGAGCGAAAACTCGGCGATCACCCGGTAGAATTCCGAAGGCAGGTGGTGCACCTCGTCGAAGATCAGCAGGCCGAAGCGGTCGCCCAGCCGCTCGATATGCCGGGCGGCGGAGTCGTAGGTCGCGATCGTCAGCGGTTGCGGTTCGTGGTAACCACCGCCAATCAGGCCGATTTCCTGATCGGGAAACGCCGCCCGCAGCAGCGCATACCATTGTTGCATCAGATCCAGGGTGGGAACCATGATCAAACCGTCGCGCCGCGCCCAACACAGCGCCAGCAGCCCGACCAGGGTTTTGCCGGCTCCGGTTGGCAGCACCACCACGCCGCGCCCCTTCGCTGCCTGCCAGGCCGCGAGCGCTTCCTGTTGATGCGGGTAAGGCACCATTTTCAGGGCGCACGCCAATTCCCGGCGCTGGTAGCGCGGTGCTTTGTTGCGGGCTAGTTCGCCCTTCAACGGCCCGATGATCTCGCCGTAGCGGTGAGCCGGCGCGCGGTAGGCGTCCACGCGGGGATCGTAACAAAACCAGGCATCCAGTCCGGCGGGCAACTCGGCCACGCCCTCCAGCAGCAGGGTACCTCGGTCGAACCGCAACTGGCATTCGGCATCCTCGCGGCCGGTGTGGTACAGACCGGCGGTGTCTTTGGTCCGGTGTTTCATGTCCGCCATAATCGCTCCTGAATGGTCGCGCCATGCCAGTTGGTTTCCAGCCGTTCATCTTCGATGGCGGCCAGCGGCAACGCGGCGCGATAGTAACTCTCCGCTTGGCGCAGGGTCTCGGTCGCCAGTGGGCAAGACGGCATGGGATCGCTATTAGTCGACTCGCCGTAGTCATCGTCCACCGCCGGCCATCCCAGCGCCGTTCGCGCTCGACCCAGCGCCAAATCCCCTAATAACAGCGCGTCCTCGAAGCGTTCGGGGTCCAGCGGTCGACGCGACAACGTGGCGTCTATCTCCTCCCAGCATCCCGCCAGCACCAACACCCGTAATGCATCCTGGCGCATGCCGAAATCACGATGGCCTTCGACAGGGGTCGTCAGTAACGCCAAAGCCCCATCGACCGGGGCGGTTCTCGTGGGAGAGAGCGTCCGCCGCATCCGCCAGTTCAGCAGTCGCGCTCGCTGAATCAGTTGTCGTTCCAGCAGGGAGGTGGGGTCCAGATCGGCGATGGTCCGCGTCAGTCGCGTCAGTTCGTCCACCGCGCGATGACGGAAGGCGGTGCGGCACAATGCCCAAAGATGAGTGACCGCCGTCAGGCGGGGATGCGCATCGCGCCAATCGGCCCAAGCGCGGGAATGCCAGTTCCAGGCGGCGGTGAAATCGCCTCGGCGAAACGCCAGCTCGCCGGCCAGATAATCCAGCGACGCGGTCCAGGGTTGCCGAAGGTCCACCAACAACCGTCGCCCCTGATCAAGCACCGCGCGGCAAAAACCGGCGGACTTGCGATCAAGACTGATATGCACGATGGCCATCAGGGCGCTGAAGACATCGGCGGGATCGGCGGTCGTGGCCCGTTCGCTGGCGGCTTGTAGCAGCACCGCCAGCGCCAGATCGTCCTCGCCGGCTTGGCGCAGGCTGTAACCCTCCCACAACAGCGCCCGCGTGCGTTCACCGATCCAGCCTAGCGCCCCGGCTTGCTCCACCACTTGACGTTCCAGCCGAGCCGCCTGGGCATAATTCCCGACCACGCGGGCCTGACGGGCCTGGGCGCGCAGCGTATCGAGCGTCCGCCGCTCGGTCGTCATGGCCGGGGGGTTCGCATCGCCAAGGTCGAGCGGCGTTCAATGCAGTAGCGAGAACATTCGCCGCCGGTAGGTCACGACGAGCGGATGCTCGTTGCCGAGCATCTCGAACATCATGATCAGACCCTGGCGTCCGGCTCCATCCCCGAACTTGGGATCGCGCCGCAGAATATCCATGAACTGCTCCAGCGCCGCTTCATAGTCACCGGCCAATACATAACGGGCCGCCAGGTGTTGGCGGGCGGCGCAATCGTTCGGCTGCGCGCGCACTTTGGCCTCCAGCGTGGCCAAGTCTGGCGCGCCCTGGACCAGATCGACGAATTGCAGTCGCGCCAGCAGGCCACTGGCGGGTTGGCGGTCGCGTTCCTCCGCCGGCAGGCTTTGCAACAGCGTCCGCGCCTCCTCGCCGCGATCCAGTTGCATGAGTTTGTCGGCCAACGCCACCTTCAGCTCAATACGATCCGGCTCCTGCCTCAACGCCTCGCGCAACAACTCGATCACCTGCTTCTGGCGACCCTGCTGCCAAAGTATATTCACCTGCTCCAAAAGTTGATCGGTGGGGCTGGCGCGCAATTGATCAATGATCGCGCGGTAGGCCGATTCCGGCTGAACCCCAACCAGTTGGTCCATGATCTGACCCTGCCAGACCACCATCACCGTCGGCAGACTGCGCACCCGGAAATGGCCGGCCAACCCCTGCTCGGCGTCGGCGTTGACCTTGGCGAGAATGAAACCGCCCCGATACTCCTGGGCCAGCTTGGTCAACAACGGGGTGAGCGTCCGGCAGGGTTGGCACCAGTCGGCCCAGAAATCCACCAGCACTGGCACGCGCTGGGAGTTTTCCACCACCACCGAGGCGAAATTTTGTTGATTGACATCAAAAACGTAGGGCGATTCGCTCATTATTCAAAGATCCACAAGGGCCGCGCCGGGCGGCGACGATGTTCGGCGATAATTCGGAAATGGAGGCGCGGGCCGCACTTTCAACGGGCGGGGCCAAAACGCTCGGGGTCAGCGCTGGAGATATTGCCGCTTGTTGGGCTTACCGTCCCAGTCGGTCGCATCGGGCGGCGGGTCCTTCTTAGCGGTGATCACCGGCCACTGTGTAGCCAATTCGGCGTTGAGCGCCAGGAACTGTTGTTGGTCAACCGGCACGTCATCCTCGGCGAAAATCGCGTGGGCCGGACATTCCGGCTCGCACAGCGTGCAGTCAATGCATTCGTCGGGATCGATGACCAGGAAATTCGGTCCCTCGTGGAAACAATCCACCGGGCATACTTCCACGCAGTCGGTGTATTTGCACTTGATGCAATTTTCAGTAACGACGAACGTCATGGGCAGTCCCCTGAAAAGCCGGAAAACCGGCATCATGTTATCTTAACCGCGATCATCCGGCTTGGGCAGATCATATCCGCATGACCTACAGGAACACGAACATGGATCGAAACCCAATGGTTGGAGCCGTGCTGGCGACGTTGAGTCTCTTGGGTTTGAGTGGCTGCGCCGGTTCCAGCGATCCGCCGTCCTCGCGGCCTATTACGCTGACGCTGTTGCACACCAACGATGTCCACAGCCATCTGGAGCCGTTTCCGCGCGACCAGGAGCTGACCGCAGGAAACCAGGGGCCGCAACAAGGTGGCGTTGCTCGCCGCAAGACGTTGATCGATGGCATCCGGGCCAGCGAGCCGAACGTGTTGCTGCTGGACGCCGGCGACAATTTTCAGGGCACCCTCTTCTACAACGCCTGGAAAGGCTCGGCGGAAATCATGGCGCTGAACGCCCTGGGCTATGACGCTCTTACCCTGGGCAACCACGAGTTTGACCTGGGTCCGGCGGAGCTTGGCCGGGCGCTGCGCGGCGATCCGGTGGTCATCGCCGGGGTTTCCTACCCCACCGAGAAGCCGCGCCCGCCCATCGTCGCCACCAACGTGGACGTCACCGCAGAGCCCGCGCTGCGGGGATTATTCGCGCGCAGCGTGGTGTTGGAGCGCGGTGGCGAACGGTTCGGGATTCTGGGCGTCGTGACCCAGGATGTCCCGGCGATTTCCAGCCCCGGTCCCAACGTTCGTTTTCTTGACTACGCCACGAGCATTCAGCAAGAAGCGGATCACCTGACCGCGGCGGGGATCAACAAGATCATTCTATTATCGCACTCCGGTTATCCGGTGGATCTGATGCAGGCGCCGCGCTTAAAAGGCGTGGATGTCATCGTCGCCGGCCACGATCACGCCCTGCTCGGCGACCCGGTAGCGGTGGAAGCGGTCGCGCCCGGACAAGGCGCCTTGGTGAAGGGACCGTATCCGACCGTGGCGACCGCCGCCGATGGCAAGCCGGTGCTGGTAGTGAGCAACTACGAATGGGGTCGTTGGCTAGGTCAACTGAAAGTGTCGTTCGATGAGCGCGGAGTTATCGAACGTTGGGAGGCCAAGCCGATTTTCGTGCGTGGCTGCGCATTCGCGCGCGGTGCGGTGGACTGTGGCCAACAGGTCGCGCCGGAAGATCCAGCGGTCAAAGCACAGGTTGCGGCCTATCGCAAACCGATGGATCAATTCGCCAACACGGTGATCGGACAGGCCGGGATGTTTTTCGACGGGAACCGGGAGCCTGGTCTCCGCACTCGGGAGATGCCGTTGGGCAACTTGATCGCCGATGTGCTGCTGGCGGCGGCGACCCGGTCGGACCGCGCGGTGGCAACCCTCGTCAATAGCGGCGGCATCCGCGCCAGCCTCAACGCAGGTGACGTGACCTTCGAAAATGCCCTAGCGGTGCTGCCGTTCGGCAATACGCTGGTAGTGTTGGATCTTAAGGGGGAAACGCTGGTTGCCGCGCTGGACCATGGCTTGTCCCAGCCGGGAGGAGGCGCTTTCCCGCAGGTGGCCGGCCTGAAGCTGGCGTACTGCACGGCGGCGTCATGTCCGACGGCGTTGCGCTCGGGGGGCCGGGTCACGGCGCTGACGATCAACGGCGTTCCGGTGGATCTGGCAGCCACCTATCGGATCGCTGTCAACAGTTTCATGGTCGGTGGCGGCGATGCCTACACCATGCTCAAGGACGCCTGCGCCCAACCCAATGGCTATTGCCGCGACACCGGCGTTCTGGAACTGGATTTGTTGGTCGGGGAATTCAAGACCAAATCGCCAGTGATCCGGCGGATCGAGGGGCGCATCGTAGCGCGATGATACCGCGCCACCCGCGATTCGCGACCGCGCTACTGCGTTCCTGGAATAGCGGGGTCGAGCGGGTTATTGCGGGTGGGAAAGAAAGGGTGCAAGGCGGTGCGAAGAAACAACTGCTGGACACCAACCCCACCCGCTAATCGGATCGGCACCGGAGGTGGCGCCAACCCGGGTAGAGCGGGGTCAATGCCCGGCCAACTGAGCGAGTTGGCCGGGCAGGTTGTTCCAACCAGTCAGGTCCGTGCTGTACCAGATGGTGCCGTTGCTCGCCAAGCCGGTCAGGTCAACGTGACCGTCGCCGTTGATGTCGCTGACCGTCAACTGACTCAGCGCAC
>JAVMKI010000029.1:19254-89717 GCA_031732755.1 Candidatus Contendibacter sp. | reverse complement strand
CAGGAACCTGGGTCCAACCGTTCAGGGTGGTGCTGTACCAGACCGAGCCGTTGCTAGCGATCCCGGCCAGATCGGCCTTGCCGTCGCCATTGAAATCGCCCACTTGCAGTTGGGCCAAGCCGCCAGGAACCTGGGTCCAACCGTTCAGGGTGGTGCTGTACCAGACCGAGCCGTTGCTGGCAATCCCGGCCAGATCGGCCTTGCCGTCGCCGTTGAGGTCGCCCGCGCGCAGTTGGGCCAGGGCGCCAGGAACTTGGTTCCAGGTCGCCAGGTCGGTGCTGTACCAAATCGAGCCGTTGCTGGCGATCCCAGCTAGGTCGGCCCGACCGTCGCCGTTGAAATCGCCGGTGACCAACTGACTCAACTGACCGGGAACCTGCGTCCACCCGGTCATCGTGGTCGTGTACCAGATCGTGCCGTTGCTGGCCAGCCCGGCCAGGCCGTCTTGCCCCGTGCCCGTGAAATCGCCAACGCCGATTTGACCCAGCCCACCGGGGATTTGGGTCCAGGCACCGCGCTCGGTGGTTTCCCAGATGGTGCCGTTGCTGGCGATGCCGACCAGGTCGCCCTCGCCGTCGCCGTTGAAGTCGCCCACGTACAAACGGGCTAGTTGGCCAGGCACCTGGGTCCAGGTGCTGCTGGCGTGGGTGGCATTCGGCGCCTCGCCCACAAGTAACCCGTCGCCCGCGACCGCAGGCGTCACCACCGTATAGTAAATTTGGCCGGCGCTAGTCAGGCCGGCCACCAGGCTGTCCGAGGGCTGCACCTCCGCCGCGCCGATGTCCACAGTCTCGTTAACGATGCGCGGGAAGCCGGTCCCGCGCTGGTCGGTGGTCACACCCACCGGGATCAGGGTGTTATCGCCGGCGTTGATCGCCGGGCCGTTGGGGGCCGGCAGCAGGGTTGGCGTCGGACCGCCATTGTTGGTGACTGGGTTAAGAACAGTACTGACCGGGCCAGAGGGAATCCGGTCGCTAGGATGCAATACCGCATTTGACACTCCCGACAGACCATTCTCGCCGAACAAATTGTGACCCTGAGAAGCAAAGGAGATTGAGCTCCCCAAACTACAAACCTCACCTCCCGGAGTCGCTGGATAGCGGATAGTATTGCCACTGACCAAACTGTTAGCGATTGTCATGGTATTCTCGCTGCCAATGCCGCCGCCACAATTGAAAGCAAAGTTGCCCGTCAGGGTGCTGTTGTAAACGCTTAGGGAGTTGGAAGGGAAGTTGTAAATACCGCCGCCGTTCGTGCCGGCGTAGTTGCCGTACAACGTACTATTGACGATCGTCAACATGCCGCCAGCGCCGCTGCCAACACCGCCGGCGTCGAACTCGGCGTAGTTGCCAAACACGGTGCTGTTGGTGAGCGTCAGCGTGCCTCCCTGGTTGCCGATGCCACCGCTGTAGGTAGCCGAGTTATTCGATATGACGCAGCGGTTGACGGTCAACGTACCACCGTAGACGAGGATTCCACCGCCGTCACCGGTAGCTGGATGACCCTCCTTCACAGTGAGCGCCTGGATGGTGGCCACAGCGCCTTGGTCGACCAAGAAAACCCGTGATGTGCGTTTGCCGCTGATCGCCAGCACGTCTGCCCCCGGACCATTAATCACGATATCGCCCGTAACGGACAGTTCCCCACTGCTTAGCGTGATCGTTCCGCTCAGGCCATTTTGGAAGTTGACTGTGTTATCGCCCGCCGCAGCGTTGGCGTCGAGGATCGCCTGGCGTAGCGAACCGGGGCCACTGTCATCGAGATTGGTGACGGTGAAAGTGGCAGCCTCAACGGGTTCATCAAAAATATAGGTAAAAATCAATATCATAGACAAAACTGGGAGGGATAATAGACGACGTAACATGGGACTCCTCCGAACTGATCGACAAAGATGAAGTAACAGAACGAACACAAATTTTAACTATAGAATAGAAAGAACGACCTTTCAGGAGAGACCAACCATCGACCCAACGATATCCACTGATATGCTAACCGCCATGGTTAACCATACTTTGGATCTCAAACCCAGCGGGCGACTACTAAGATTCGGAACAGACGCGGCGCGAGAATCCAGGTATATTTAAAGTCCATATTATGACTGTGGGAACGATGACCGCCGATTGAACCAGGGCCACGTTCACACGGTCAATAAAAACAGTTTCCAATCACCAAAGAGGTTTGTTCAACGATGCTGCAAAAAAACGAGCTGCTGGTCAAAGCACCGGTCACCCTGACGGCGGAAAGCACGCCAGCCGCCAATAAGGTTCTGCGCAATACCTATTTGCTGCTGTCGCTGACGCTGCTGTTCAGTGCCCTGACCGCTGGCTTCGCCATGGTCACCAACGCGCCGCCGCTACACTGGCTGATCACGCTGGGGGGTTATTTCGGCTTGCTGTTCGTCGTCACCCGGTTGCGCAACAGTGCCTGGGGCCTGGCGGCGGTGTTCGCCCTGACCGGCTTCCTGGGTTATACCCTGGGGCCAATCCTCAACCTCTATCTCAGCTTGCCAAACGGTTCGCAAGTGGTGATGACCGCATTGGCCGGTACCGGCGCGATCTTCCTGGCGTTGTCGGGTTACGCGCTGATCAGCCGCAAGGATTTCAGCTTCATGGGTTCCTTCCTGATGGTGGGTATGCTGGTCGCGTTTCTGGCAGGCCTGGGCGCGATGCTGTTCAACATCCCAATGCTGTCGCTGGCGGTGTCGGCGATGGTGATCCTGCTGATGTCCGGCATGATCCTGTGGCAAACCAGCGACATTATCCATGGCGGCGAAACCAACTACATCATGGCGACCGTCACGCTGTACATCACGCTCTTCAACCTGTTTGTGAATCTGCTGCAAATTCTGGGCATTTTCTCTGGCGACGACTGAATATTGCAGCTCGTCCGTCGGGCCAGATCAAACCAGAACCCCGCTCGGCGGGGTTTTGCATGTGCCGTATCCATACGTTGGATGATCTGTCGCAACTCCCTCAGCGAAGGGCGATTCCCCGTCGGGTTAGCGAGAATAGGAATCCTTGGGCGTGTCGTCAATGAAGACGGACGATGGCAGCGGCTAAACTGATCGTTGCCAAAGACGAACTTTCCAAGGTTCCAGCGACCGGCGGTCGCAAAGTAAAAAAGTAAAGATAAAGACAAAATGCCGAGGCGCCAAGTCCATGTCCCATATCGTCGTTCATCGCGATCATCCGCTGACTCTCGACCAAGCCCGCCAAGCAGCGGAAACTCTCGTCGCCCGATTGGCCGATCACTATGACATCCGCTATCACTGGCAAGGTGATGCGCTGCACTTCGAGCGTTCTGGAGTCAGCGGCCATATCGATCTGGAACCAGGCCAGGTTCGCATCAACGCACGGCTGGGTTTTTTGCTCGTACCGTTGAAACACCGGCTAGAGCAGGAAATTCACCGCTATTTGGACGACATGTTCCAAGAATCTCGCTTCGCCTAGCCGCCAGTCGCGCCGTCCGGCGCCAACGGCCTCGGATGACCGGCACGGATACGCTCCAGAATAGCGCGCTCGCGACCAACGATAGTGGTCACAAAGGCTCCCGCGTCTGCCCCCATGTGATGAAAGGCGTGAAAGCCGGCCTCCAGAAATCGATGCAGTTCCCCCAGACCCGCCAGCCGCGCTGGCGTTCGGGCCAGCTTCAGCGCGGCGTAGATCAGGCGCTTGGGCACGATGGCTTGTAAATCCCGGCCGAGCCGTTCGGTCAAATCGATCTGATGGTAACGCTGGTCGTAATTGGCGCAGCGCCGGTAAGCGGCGACATAGGTGGTCTCGCCCAGTTCGCGCGGGTCGAACTCCGCGATCAATATTTGGGTCATCTGGGCATCGAATTGGCGCGACAGGGCGTTGAGCTCCAATGCCAGCCCAGTGGTGTGTAATACGGCCGCTGGCAGGACACGGACCATCATCGGCACCATGCGGGCTAGGTCGCGTTCCAGTTGACCGAGATCCTGGTCGCCATACAACTCATTCAGAAAGAACTCCGCCGCTGGCCGGTAAAGTGGATTGCGTAGCAGGTCAGTGTGGGTTCGGGCCAGCCGCGCCGATTGCCAGCGCCGCAGCAAACTCAGTTCCCGGGCGATCCCGACCGCGCCATCGGTATGCGATGTTTGGCTGTGCCGCAATTGCTCCAGCAAGCGCGTTGCGGCCTGGGCTTTGAGAAGTTCGGTCATGATGAGACTCCGACGGCGGATCAGGGTCACCGTTTGCTCCCCTCGCCCGCGGGCGGGCGGGCGAGGGATCGGATCAGCGCAGTTCGCGGCGCAGAATCTTGCCGACGTTCGATTTGGGCAGGCTGTCGCGGAACTCGACATACTTGGGCATCTTGTAACCGGTGAGTTGGGTGCGGCAATGGGCCAGAATCGCCTCGGTCGTCAGTTCCACCCCCGGTTTGGACACCACGAATACCTTGACCGCCTCGCCGCTTTTGTCGTCCGATATACCGATGCAGGCCACTTCCATGACCCCCTCGCAACCGATCACCACGTCTTCGATCTCGTTGGGAAAGACGTTGAAGCCGGACACCAGGATCATGTCTTTCTTGCGATCCACGATACGGAAGAAGCCCCGTTCGTCCATCGTGGCCACATCGCCGGTCAACAGCCAGCCCCGATGGAGGGCGCGGGCGGTTTCCTCGGGTCGCCGCCAGTAGCCGCTCATGACCTGCGGGCCACGCACGCATAACTCGCCCCGTTCGCCTGGCGGCACTTCGTTACCCTCCTCATCGCGCAGTTGCACATCGGTGGATGGCAGCGGTAACCCAATACTGCCGGTGAAGCCGGTAATGTCCACCGGGTTGGTGCAGACCACCGGCGAAGCCTCGGTCAACCCATAACCTTCCAGGATCGGCACGCCAGTCAGCGCCTGCCAGCGTTCGGCCACCGCCTTCTGCACCGCCGCGCCGCCGCCGACTGTCAACCGCAGCGAGGAAAAATTGAGCTTGGCGAATTTGTCATTGTTGACCAGCGCGTTGAACAGGGTGTTGACGCCGGTGATCGCCGTGAATTTCCACGGGCGCAACTCCTCCACGAATAGCGGGATATCACGAGGATTGGTGATCAGCACGTTCAGGCCGCCATGGCGGATAAAGCACATGCAGTTCACCGTCAGACAGAAGATGTGATACAATGGTAAAGCTGTGATGACGATTTCTTCGCCGTCGCGGACCGCCGAACCAACCCAGGCGGAAATTTGCCGCATGTTGGCCAGCATGTTGCGATGAGTCAGCATCGCGCCCTTGGACAGCCCGGTGGTGCCACCGGTATATTGCAGCAAGGCGAGGTCTTCGCCGGTCAGCGCAACCGGTTGCAGGCCCTGGCGACCGCCCGCCGCCAGCGCGTCGTTGAAACCAATGGCGCCAGGCAGATGGTAGTTGGGCACCATCTTCTTGAGATGCCTGACCACCAGGTTGACCACCTTGGCCTTCCAAAACGGCAGCAGGTCGCCGACCTCGGTGACGATGGCCTGTTTGACCTCGGTGTTGTCGATCACCTCGGCCAGCACGTGGGCGAAGTTGGCCAGGATGAGGATGGCCCTGGCGCCGGAATCCTTCAGTTGATGCTCCAGCTCGCGCGGGGTGTAGAGCGGATTGACGTTGACCACGATCAGTCCGGCGCGCAGCACGCCGAATAGCGCCACCGGATATTGCAGCAGGTTGGGTAGCATGATCGCCACCCGCTCTCCCTTGGTCAGCCCCAACGTCTGTTGCAGATAGGCGGCGAACGCCCGGCTCTTCTGATCCAGTTCGGCGTAGGTCATGCCATAGCCCATATTGGCGAAGGCCAGGCGTGGACCGAACCGGCCGCAGCTTTGTTCAAACACTTCGACCAGCGACGCGTATTCGTCGGGATTGATGTCCGCCGGCACATCGGGCGGGTAACGCTTCAGCCAAACTTTTTCCACGGGGGCCTCCAAATTGAAGAACACAAGGGATCGGATGGAGTTTTTTTACTACACTGATTACCAGACTTCCCGTGGAAGGGATTGTAATATTTAGCTTTTCGGATCAATCGCCGGGAAGCCATCCATCGGGACTCGTCGTCGCGCCGAGAACCGCCCAATCTTGGCACGGTAAACAGCGTCGGCAGTGGCGGCACGGCGCGCGGAAACGACCAAAATCCTTCGGATGACTTGACATTAAGGCATTGCACGGATGAAACCCGCCGCTCCACACTCAATGGATCACCACCCAGAACCTTGGAGATTGGTGTAGAATTTCTGACACATTCAGCGGTCTCTCCCAAGGTCCAAACCTCTTGCCAGCCTCGCGGAGGCTTTTCATGCCCGATTATCGTTCTCGCACGACCACCCACGGACGTAACATGGCGGGTGCCCGCGCCCTTTGGCGAGCCACCGGCGTCAAGGACAGTGACTTTGGTAAACCGATCATCGCCGTCGCCAATTCCTTCACCCAGTTCGTGCCCGGCCATGTCCATCTCAAGGACCTGGGCCAACTGGTGGCGCGCGAGATCGAACGCGCCGGCGGCATCGCCAAGGAATTCAACACCATCGCCATCGACGACGGCATCGCCATGGGCCATGGTGGGATGCTGTACTCGCTGCCTTCGCGTGAACTGATCGCCGATTCGGTCGAATACATGGTCAACGCCCATTGCGCCGACGCGCTGGTGTGCATCTCCAATTGCGACAAGATCACCCCTGGCATGTTGATGGCGGCGCTGCGGCTCAACATCCCGGCCATCTTCGTGTCCGGCGGCCCGATGGAAGCCGGCAAGACTCGGCTGGCGGGCCAAGACGTGAAATTGGACCTCATCGATGCGATGGTGACCGCCGCCGACGCCCGCGTCAGCGACGCGGACGTCGCTCAGGTCGAACGTTCCGCCTGTCCCACCTGCGGTTCCTGCGCGGGCATGTTCACCGCCAATTCCATGAACTGTCTGACTGAGGCGCTGGGCTTAAGCTTGCCCGGCAACGGCTCGCTGCTGGCCACCCACGCCGACCGCAAGGAACTGTTCCTGGAAGCCGGACGCCGCATCGTCGACCTGGCTCGGCGTTATTACGAGCAAAACGACGTTTCGGCGCTGCCGCGCAACATCGCCACCTTCGAGGCGTTCGAAAACGCCATGAGCCTCGACATCGCGATGGGCGGCTCCACCAACACCGTGCTGCACCTGCTGGCCGCTGCGCAGGAAGCGGGAGTGGACTTCACCATGCGCGACATCGACCATTTGTCGCGGCGAGTGCCGAACCTGTGCAAAGTCGCGCCCGCCACGCAGAAATACCACATGGAAGACGTGCATCGGGCAGGCGGCGTGATCGCCATTCTCGGCGAACTGGATCACGCCGGACTGCTGCATCGCGACGCGCGCACCGTCCACAGCGAGACCCTGGGCGAAGCGCTGGAGCACTGGGATATCGCTCGCCCCAGTTCCTGGGACGCCGCTCGCGTTCGCTACTCCGCCGGACCCGCTGGCATTCCCACGCAGGAAGCGTTCAGTCAATCCACCCGCTGGCCGAGTCTGGATTTGGATCGGGATAGCGGCTGTATCCGCGACCTTGCGCACGCCTACTCGCAGGACGGCGGCTTGGCGGTGCTGTACGGCAATCTGGCTCAGGACGGCTGCATCGTCAAAACCGCTGGCGTGGACGCCAGCATTCTGACCTTCAAGGGCCCGGCGCGAGTGATGGAAAGCCAGGAGGAAGCGGTCGATGCGATTTTGAATGGACGCATCCAGGAAGGCGACATCGTCCTGATCCGGTACGAAGGTCCCAAAGGCGGCCCCGGAATGCAGGAAATGCTCTACCCCACCAGCTATCTCAAATCCAAGGGCTTGGGCAAAGCCTGCGCCCTCATCACCGACGGCCGCTTCTCCGGCGGCACTTCCGGCCTGTCCATCGGCCATGCCTCGCCGGAAGCGGCGGAGGGCGGCGTCATCGCTCTGGTCGAAGAAGGCGATGTGATCGAGATCGACATTCCCAACCGCCGCATTCATCTGACGGTCTCGGAGGATGAACTGGCGCGGCGGCGACTTGCCGAACAGGGCCGAGGCAACTCAATGTTTACCCCGCGGCAACGGCAGCGCCCGATTTCCGCCGCATTGCGCGCCTACGCCGCCATGACCACCAGCGCCGCCCGTGGCGCCGTGCGGGATGTCAGCCAGGTAGAGCGTTAAATCAGCGCCTGGATGATGACGCCACCGCCCATCACCGCAGAAAACCGCAAGGAGATGAGCCATGAGTCAGGCTGAAGGCAACCATAGCCAGCGCCTCAGATTGGTCAATCATCTGAAGCTGATCGAAGATTTGTGGCAAAAACTGTACTACGTCAAGTGGAATCCCAAGTCGTTCACCATGTTGGCGCGCTTGGCGCAGGATATGGCGCGGAACGCCCAGGACCGCGGCGATGAGCGCCTACGCAACCTGGTCGCGCAGTTGGAGCAGCATGTTAAGAATTGCGCGGTCAGCGGTGGCGTACCCAGCGAACCGGACCGGCAACGGCTGACGGCGTTGATCGAAGCGGTTCGCAATACGCTGACGGCGGGCGGCGGCCATGGGGTGGACGACGAGCCCCGAACTCGTCCCTTGTTGTCACCTCTGCCGGAAATCATCTTGATCACCCCGGACGAAAATTCGCCGTTGGTGGCGAAACTGGAGGGCGCCAGCTATCGGATTCGGTACTTCACGAATCTGATCGAAGCGGAACAACGCCTGCGCGAGCGGGTGCCTGGCGCCATTATTGTCGACGTGGATTTTCCCAGTGGCCCGGAGTCCGCGATAACCTTGATCGCCCGATTGCGCGCCGAAACCGGTTTAAGGGTGCCTGTGCTGTTCCTGGCCGAGCGCAACGATATCAACGCACGGTTGGAAGCAGTGCGCGCGGGCAGCATGGCCTACTTCAGCAAGCCGTTCGACACGGACGAAGTGCTCGAGGTATTGCGGGAGCTATTGCTACCCCAAACCTCGCAGGGCTATTTCCGCGTATTGATCGTCAACGACCAGCCAGCCGAGGCGTGGGAAATAGCGGGCGCTTTGGAGGAACAGGGTATTACGCCGCGGGTGGTGATCCAGCCACTGCAAGTCTTGCAGGATATATACCGCTTCCGACCGGATTTGCTGTTGATCGATCTGGACATCAAGGAAGTGAGCGGACCGGAGCTGGTCCAGGCGATCGTTCAGCATCGCGATTGCGGCACCCTGCCGGTGATCCTGCTGTGTTTCCCGGACGATGCGCTGAACCATATGCTGAACCTCGATGCATCCGGCGCCAGCTTGCTGACCAAGCCGGTGCCGACCGGTTACCTGTGCTGGGAGGTCAAGCAGCGGTTGCGTCGGGCGCGCGCCCTGCGGGTCAAACTCAATTTGCTGACCGACAACGATCCGGTGAGCGGCCTGGCCAACCGCCAGCGTTACCTGCTGCTGCTGGAACGGGCGATGGAAACCCTGGGCCTGGACACCCAGTCGCTGGCGGTGATGTTCATCGTGTTGGACAACCTGCGCCCCATCCGCGATTCCGCCGGGGTGGCGACCGCTGATGAGGTGGTGGGCCAAGCAGCCAACCGACTACGGCAGGTGTTAAGCCCCGATCAGCCCGCGGCGCGGTTCAGCGACGCCATTTTCACGGTCATGGTCTCCAATTTAACCGATGAACCGTTACTGGCGCTCGCCCGGCGCATCCGCGACGCTCTGGAAACCGGATTCTACAAAATCGGCGAGCAGGCCCTGTTGCTGCGAACCAGCGTCGGTCTGGCGTTGGCAACCGATCGTGGCCAGGAAGATCATCTCACGCTGCTCCAGCGAGCCGATTCGGCCTGTGCCCTGGCGCGGGAAGCCAAGAAAGAGCGGATCGTTCTGCAACAGCAGAGTTCGGCGGGAAACAAGCGTAATCAGGAAGCCTCGTCGCGAGCACGGATGCTGGAACAAGTGCGCGAAATCGTCGAGCATGAACGGCTTTGGCTGGTGTTCCAGCCAATCGCCAGCATGCGGGGCGACACCAGCGAGCGCTATGAGGTGCTATTGCGGTTGCGTGGCAACGACGGTCAGGAACTGGTGCCCGGCAGCGTGTTCGGCGTGGTCTACAATCACGAACTGGGGCAAGCGCTGGACCGTTGGGTGATTGAGCACGTGCTCGATATGCTGCGCCAGCGCCAGCGAAAAACCACGGTGTTCATCAAGGTTCTGCCGGCGACCTTGCAGGATCGAACACTGAACGGCTGGCTGCGCGAACGATTGGAGCAAACCGGGGTGGAAGCGCAATACCTTGTGTTCGAGGTGGCGGAAGCCACCGCCGAGCGCAACCTGCGCGACATGTTCGGTTTCCTGGGCAGCATCAAGATGTTGGGCTGCGGCTTCTGCCTGGACCGTTTTGGCCGGGGCACGGATTCGCTTTCTCTGCTGAAAAATCTCGGCGCCGATTATGTCAAGCTGGATATGTACTTCGTCAATGGCATCGCCCGAGACTCCAAGAAACAAATGCAAATCAAGGAATTGGTGCAAAATCTGGAGATTTTGGGCGCGGCCACCATCGTCGGCGGAGTAGAAGACGTAAAGGCCATGCCGATCCTGTGGTCGCTGGGCGTGGATTTGATTCAGGGGTTCTTCCTACAACATCCCTATCGCGAGATGAGCTACGATTTTGCTGGCTCAGCGTTCTAAAAGGGCCGAGGGCAAAAAGCACCAGGCATCGACCTTCCAAGCGATTTGCGCCAGATGCAGTAAGATGGCTGAGGCGTCGTCCGATCCGCTAGGGGCGGATTATGCTCCGCTATTCAATCCCAGCAGCGCAGCGTAGCCATCCCGATAACTGGGATAACGGAACTGGAAACCGCTGGCGCGCAACCGGGTGTTGTGGCAACGCTTGCTGGCGCGCAGGCGCGCGGCGGGATCGCCAACCTTGCCGCCAGGCTTCAAGGGCTGGCTCACGGCCAGCGGCGGTTCCGGCACATCGATCTGGGTTGCCAGCCAACTCAACACCTCGCCCAATGGCGCCGGGTCATCGTCCACGGCAAGATATAGCGGCGCTGGCGTCGGCAGGAACAACAGATGTTCCAGCACCCGGGCGCAGTCATCGCGGTGAATGCGGTTGGTGTAAAGCGGCGGCCCGGCGGGACGGGTGGCGGTTCCGGCGCGGACGCTGTCAATCAATCGGGTGCGACCAGGACCATAGATGCCGCCAAAGCGAATCACCACCGCTGGCCAAGGGCTGTTCCACATCCATTGTTCCCCCGCGCGGATGCACCGCCCGCTGAAGCTGTCCGCCTCGGCGGGCGACTCCTCGTCCACCCACTCGCCTCGATGCTGGGCATATACCGACGTGCTGGAAGTAAACAGCAACCGGCGCGGGCGCTGCCCCGCTCCACGCAGCGCGTCGACCAGATTCCGAACTCCGGCGACATAAACAGCCTGATAAGCGGTCTCGCTGAAACTGGCGGCGGCGGCGCTGTAGACCACACCATCGAGCGCGAGCGGCAACGCATTCAGGGTCGCCGGGTCGGTCAGATCAGCCGCCAGCGGCCGGATGCCAGGCGGCAGGTCGGCGGGATGGCGCTTCAACCCCCAGACCTCATGCCCCGCCGCGCACAGACCTTGGCCCAAGACCGCGCCGACATCGCCGCAACCAGCGATTAGAATACGCGCCATGACAAAATCCTCATAAAGCGGAATCTCGATGACTCCGGATGAATTCGGTCGCCGCATACTGGATTGGTTCGACGCGCACGGTCGTAAGCACCTTCCATGGAAACAAGACGCCACGGCCTATCGGGTTTGGGTATCGGAGATCATGCTGCAACAGACCCAGGTAGCGGCGGTAGTTCCCTATTATGCGCGGTTCATGGCCCGGTTTCCCAACTTGGCGAGCTTGGCCGACGCCGATCTGGACGAAGTGTTGGGCTTGTGGGCCGGGTTGGGATACTACGCGCGCGCGCGCCATCTACACCAGACAGCGCGGATTGCGCGCGACCGGCATGGTGGGGATCTACCACTGGATAGCGCCCAACTCCAGGCATTGCCGGGCATTGGTCGTTCGACAGCGGGAGCAATCCTGGCGCTGGCGGTCGGCCAGCGGCAACCGATTCTGGATGGCAATGTCAAACGGTTGTTGGCGCGGTTCGTCGCGGTCGACGGCTGGCCGGGACAGGCCCTTGTGCTGGCGACCCTGTGGGCACTGGCGGAACGTTTCACGCCAGCCGAACGGGTGGCGGATTACACCCAAGCGATGATGGATCTTGGCGCGATGGTTTGTACGCCGCGCCGGCCGCACTGCCATCAATGTCCGCTGGCGATGGATTGCGCGGCTCATGCCCAGGGGCGGGAGTTGAATTATCCGGCACCGAAACCGATACGGAAATTGCCGGTGCGGGCCATGCGGATGCTGCTGTTGCGCGGGGCGGAGGGCGAGGTGCTACTGGAGCGCCGAGCGCCGACTGGCGTTTGGGGTGGATTGTGGAGTTTGCCCGAATGCCCTTTGGATGCGAACGTTACTGACTGGTGCCGGGAACGGTTGGGATTGCAGGTGACGGTCGGAGTCTCATGGCGTGTGTTGCGGCACAGTTTCAGCCATTTTCATTTGGACATCACGCCCACGCCCGCAACGGTAATGGTAGCGGCGGGAGCAGTGATGGAAGGAGAGCGGTTTACCTGGTATAACACCCGCTGTCCGGATCATCGCGGGGTGGCCACACCGGTGCGACGACTGCTGGCCGTCTTGGCTAACGAACGGTAAAACGAACGGGATCAACGAATGGCTCGAATAGTGAAGTGTGTCAAACTTGGCGTCGAAACCGAGGGATTGGATCGCCCACCCTATCCGGGAGAACTGGGCAGGCGAATTTTCGAGAACGTCTCCAAACCAGCCTGGCAGCAATGGTTGCGCCAGCAAACCATGTTGATCAATGAATATCGGCTGACACCGTTCGAGCCGAAGGCCCGCCAGTTCTTGGAAGAGCAGATGATCCAGTTTTTCTTCGGCTCGGGTTCGGCGCTGCCAGAGGGTTACTCGCCGCCCAAAACATGAGCTGGCTTGACGGCGAGCGCGAAAACTGCTTAAATGCGCGCTTGTTTTGCGCTTCGCAGAGTTTGGCCAGGTAGCTCAGTTGGTAGAGCAGCGGACTGAAAATCCGCGTGTCGTTGGTTCGATTCCGACCCTGGCCACCAGAATAAACAAGGGGTTAGGCGAAAGCCTAGCCCCTTTCTCTTTGCTCGTTGCCCACTGCGTAATCCGACTTGGGGTACGGCTGATCCTTTCCGAGGTCCACAAGAGATCGTGGACCGTTAACCATCGCGCAAGTGTTCACCACCGGCCAGCAACAATGTCGGGCTCGTTTTTTGCGTAATCCCCAGGTCTGCTTGCTGAAAGCCAGCCTATCGTTGGGGTGCGCATTTACCTGAACACCCGCCGCGGCAGAAATGCCACGACCGCAGGTCCGTCAGCAACCCTATCGGAAGCTCTTGGCAATTCCCCGAAAGAGTCTTAACCCATAAAACCATGGCAACCACCCCGGATGATCAAAGCCGTATTTACGGCGCATATAATTGATCTTCGGGAACAGGTTCTGGCCAAGCCAGCGCAGACGCGCGGCGTTGGAAGGCAAGGCGCGGAAAATCAACCATGCAAAGCGCCACCGCGAACGAGCCTGATGGGGATCGAATCGTTCTCGGCTAGCGCCCACCCGCAGCCGGCACACAACCGTCTCTGGCAGCACCGTCGCGAACCACACCTGACTGGTATTCAGACCATCAAGGCACGGGCCACATACACCCCGTTCTTCCGCCAGCACCGTGAACTGCTGCCAGTGCTCCTCGGTGAAGCACTGCGCCACCTGGTGGATGTCGTACAGCCAGATTAGCCGGTTCCCGCTGCCATCCGGTAAGTGAGAAACCCGGTGTATGCAAGCCATCAGCAGCACATGGACTAACCCCAGGCTGTAGGCATGCGGTCCCAGCGCCGGAATGGGCACGGCGGCCGACGCCAACTCCGCAAAGGTGAATCGCTCAGAGAACAGCATGTTATTGCTCAACCGCCAGTGGACATCCAAGGCATGGGGTAACTCGCCTAGTCCAGCTTTATAACAGCCAAATTCATGGCTGATCAGATCGCCGGAAATGGCGTTCGGTCGCTGGTAGCCAAGAGTCTGTAGCACCCCCCAAGCCCGTTCGGCATCCTCCCGCGACGCGAGCAGCAAATCGGTGTCGCAGCGACTCCGCAGATGGGGTTCGGAATACAGAGTATAGGCCAGCGCCGCGCCCTTGAGCAGCAGTACCGACAGACTCTGCCGCGCTAGCGCCGCCAGCACTTCTCGCAACTCCACCGCGCGCAGCATCTCCACGGCAACCTCCTGGCGGACGTGCTGGGTCAGCGCCGCGCGCAGCGTCACTGGATACTGTTCCCAAGTGGGAGATTGGCGCAACCGCTCATGACACAAAGCTAAAACTCCCTCGGCCCGGGCGGTACTAAGCAGCGTGGCCTCCTCCGGCATCGGGTCAGGTTCCGCGCCGCGGATCAGCGCCGCTAACCAGGTTTTAACAAGATCGGGGGATGGGGATACAGTAGTCATGATACTGCCTTTGGGTTAGTGGGCGATGGACGCCGTCCGGATCGCCACTGGATCGATTTGCCCCAGCACATCGTTTAGAGTATCGCGTGATGGAATCCTGCGGGACAACTTCAAAAAACCCCGCAACTGGGCTTCATTTCTCCCCGGTAAATGCTTCCAGCCCGACCCAGTCTCCACCCCACTCAGCACGGCGCACGGGACAATCATCAGGATATCATGCAGTTTGTGGAGCTGGTTCCGCGTTTCCCGACGGCAGATCGGGCTGGTCGGTGTGGCATCAGGTTTCTCCATCCGATCAATCCCGCCCCGCCACCCGACAATCCTCCTCCTGTCAACCCCCCGCATAGCGCGATGGCCCTGTAAGAGGCGGTAAGCTGGTTGACAACAATTGGGGTAGCGGTCAATATGCCATGCTCAAATCCACTAAAAATTAAAAATTTCGCGCGGTTTCACTCCGCGCTAGCTCACGCAGCCGCTTAACATCCCTGAATACGCAGGCTGCGTGGGGAGGGTCGAGACGCATCACGCCAAGACACGCAAGGCTATCCGGCCTTCGCCATAACCAACCAGGCTATTCGAGAGGTCAACTCGATGGAAGATGTGGTCATCGTCGCCGCCGCCAGGACCGCGATCGGCAATTTCATGGGCTCCCTGGCGACGATTCCAGCTAACGTTTTAGGTGCCAAGGTCATTGAGGACTTGCTGCGGAAATCCGGCGTCAAGCCCGAGCAGGTCGATGAGGTGATCCTGGGGCAGGTTCTTACCGCCGGCACTGGCCAGAACCCCGCCCGAACCGCCGCCCTGAACGCGGGTCTGCCCATCGAAGTTCCCTGTCTGAATATCAATAAGGTGTGCGGCAGTGGTCTGAAAGCGGTTCATCTGGCCTTTCAGTCCATCCGCGACGGCGACAACCGCATCGTCATCGCCGGTGGCCAAGAGAACATGAGCCTGTCTCCGCACCTGCTGCTCGGTTCACGGCGCGGCACCACCATGGGTGACGCCCGGCTGGCGGATTCGATGCTCAGCGAGGGGCTGCAATGCGCCGTCAACCATTATCACATGGGCATCACCGCCGAGAATATCGCCACGCAGTGGGCCATTTCCCGCGAGGAACAGGACGCCTTCGCCGCCGACTCACAGATCAAGGCTATCGCCGCGATTCAGGCGGGTAAATTTAAGGATGAGATTGTTCCCTTCGGAATTCCGCAACGCAAGGGTGACCCACTGCTGTTCGACACCGATGAATTCCCCCGGGCTGGCACCACCGCCGCCGCCTTGGGCAAGTTGAAGCCGGCGTTCAAGAAAGACGGCACGGTGACTGCTGGCAACGCCTCCGGCATCAACGATGGCGCCGCCGCCGTGCTGGTGATGGCCGCTAGCGTCGCCCGCGATCTGGGCCTCCAGCCGCTGGCTCGTATCGCTGCCTACGCCAAGGCCGGGGTGGACCCGAAGATCATGGGCACCGGTCCCATTCCCGCATCCCGCATCTGTTTGAAGAAGGCGGGCTGGACCGTGGATCAGCTTGATCTGGTCGAGGCCAACGAAGCTTTCGCCGCCCAGGCGATCTCGGTCAACCGAGAGATGGGCTGGGATGTCGACAAGGTCAATGTCAACGGTGGCGCCATCGCGCTGGGTCATCCAATCGGCGCCTCCGGCTGCCGCATCCTGGTGACCTTGCTACACGAAATGGTCCGCCGCGATGCCAGGAAAGGTTTGGCAACTCTGTGCATCGGTGGTGGCCAGGGTGTCGCGCTCGCTGTCGAGCGTGGCTAACCGAACCCGACTCCCGTCTTTATAATGTTCACAACAGCCGCGCGGCGTTTGTCCCTTGGGGCGGCGCCGCGTCGCTTTTTTACCTAGTCTGCCATGAGCGAACCGCGCGTCATCAAGAAATACCCGAATCGTCGGCTGTACGATACGGCCGTCAGTAGTTACATCACCCTTGAGGATGTTAAGCAATTGGTATTGGAGCGCGCCGAATTCCATGTCATCGACGCTCGGACCAACACCGACATCACGCGCGGAATCCTGTTGCAAATCATCAGCGAGCAGGAAGAGCAAGGCAGCCCGATCTTCACCACCGATGTGCTGGCGCACATCATCCGATTCTACGGCGATACCCTGCAAGGCATGATGGGCAACTATCTGGAAAAAAGCCTGCAAGCGTTCGTGGACCAGCAGCACCTGTTCCGGGAACAGATGCGCACCTTCATCGGCAAGAATCCACTGGCGATGATGACCGAATTGGTCGAACACAACCTGTCGCTGTGGAAGAGCGTCAACGAGCGGCTACAGAAGCCCTATTTTCCATTGAGTGGCGGCGAAACGCCCCCGTCGCCGCCATCCGCCGCCGCGCCGAGCGACCCTCCACCCGTGACCGTACCGGATAAAGCCGAAAAGGAACCGAAAGGCGGAAAAGAGCGGGAAGCCTGAGTTTCTTCCATGCGTTTCAGGTCTTTCCTGGGTCTGGGAATCAACGTTCCAGCAACCACGCTGCGAGTGCCGGTGGCACCTCGCGCTGGGCTCGCCCGCTGACGTAGATGCCGATGTGCCCACCCTCGAAGGATAGCTCCGAGTAGTCCCGGCTACCGCAATATTCCGCCAGTGCCTTGGACGCGGCGGGCGGCACCAGATGATCCTGGGTAGCGTAGACGTTCAGCACCGGCATAACGACATTGCGTAAATCCACCCGCTGTTCTCCAATGACCACCTCGCCCTTGATCAGCTTGTTTTGCTGAAAAAAATCCTTGGCGAACTGGCGAAACGCCTCGCCGGCCTGATCGGGGCTGTCAAAAATCCATTTTTCCATTCGCAAGAAATTTCGCAGCGCTTGGGCATCGTCGAGGATATCCACCAGATCCACGTACTTCTGCCCAGCCAGCCGGAACGGGCTCAGCGATAGAAAGGTAAAGTTCAGCAGTTGCCCCGGCAGGTTGCCCAAGGTATCCACCAGTAAATCCACGTCCACATGCCGGATCAGATGAGTCAGGACGTTGTCGGGGGTGTGGAAATCCACCGGCGTCACCATGGTGACCAGATTGCGGACCTTCGCGGGATGCAGCGCCGTGAAACACAAGCTCAGCGCGCCACCCTGGCAGACGCCCAGCAGATTGATCGAATCCTGGTCATGCCGCTCGCGGAGATGGTCCACGCAGTGCGCGATATAGCGCAGGACATAATCCGCCAGGCGCAAGTGGCGGTCGCCGGCGTCGGGATAGCCCCAGTCGATCAGGTAGACATCGAGCCCGGCGTCCAGCAGGCCCCGAATCAGCGAACGGTCTTCCTGCAAATCCATCATGTAGGGCCGGTTGACCAGCGCGTAAACGATCAGCAACGGAATGGGGTGCGGTTCCGTCACCCGAGGCCGATAACGATACAGGACCAACTTGTCTTCCTGATAAACCGGATCACGGGGCAGCACACCCGTTTCGATAGGACTGAGACTGCGCAGGGTATGAGCGCCTTCAGCCAGACGGGCCTGAAAGTGGCGCAGTTCCTCCGCAATCTGGGCGGGCGTTGGACCGATCATGTGGGGGTATCTCCTTGAGCGTGGCAGCTTAGCAAGGCGTTGAGCAGGCGACCGTTCAGCACGCCGTAGTCGGGGCTGCGCAACATCCGGCCATAAGTCTCCTCGTTGCATTCCACCCACAGGTTATACAACTCGCGCAGGCTCTCCACGGCCGTGCCGGCGATCGCCCGTTCGCCCAAGCGCTGCTCCATCAGGTCCAGCGCCTCCTTGGCCGCCTGGCGCAGAAGGTCGAGATATTGACCCTGGACCTTTTGATACGTCCGCCAGTGCTCGGTTTTGGCGCCCGCCAGTGGGGCGAGAGTCGCGGGAGCGCCCAGCGACGCGGCGGTCTGCCGCCAGGTGTCGAGAATGACGGTCCACAGGCGGGCCAAGTCGGGATGACCGCCCGGATCGTCCGCGGCCTCGGCTAGTGCCGCCTTGAGTTGGTCGAAATGCTGACGCAACGCTTCGCCCCAGTCGCCATCCCGGTGATCCAGGGTCTCGTAAAAGCGCTCGTTCAACGGCTGCAACTGCTCACCAAACGCCAGATAAGTGCGTGCCTGCTCAAGCAGCCATTCAATATCGAAGCCGCTGGGATCGGAGGGGGCGGTTTGTTCGGCCATGGTCAGAGAAGGGAAATTGGCTTGGAAATCTCAGTATAGCCGGTTAAATCATCAGCGTCGGGACGATGCAACCCCATCGACGCTTCACGGCGCATCGCGTTTGGGAACCGGCAAGCCTCGGGCGATGGCCTCGGCCCTGATCTGCTTGAGCCGGGCGCGCAACTGCGCCTCCTGGTTGGGCGAGAGATCGGGATTTCGGAGTCCCTGTTCGAGTTGCTCGATGGCGGGCAGGAGTTCGCCATTGAGATAGTGATACTCGGCCATGGTGGCGTGCGTCGCCGCCAGATCGCCGGAACGCTGGGCCGCCTGGGCGTAGCTCGCGTACAGCGCGGGATCGTTGGATCGGCGGCGCAAATGCGGTTGCAGCAGGCGCATGGCCAGCTTCGGATCGCCCTGCGTGGCCAACGCGCGGCCATAGTACATCGCCAGAGTGAAGTCGTCAGGATAGAGTTGCCGCGTTTCCTCGAACAACCGCCAACCTTGCGCCCGATCCCCTCGGGCCAGCGCCAACTCGGCGGCTTCGATTCGAAAGGCCAGCCGGTCCGAATCGCTTCGGAGCAGACGGTTGATTTGTTGCTGGGCGTCGTCGTAACGACCGGCCTGGCGCAACGCCAGCGCATAAGCGTAACGCTCGGCGGTTTCGCTGGCGTATCCCCCTTTGGCGAGCGTGGTTTCGAGATCCCGGATCAACGAGTTGTTATCATCGGTCGCCAGCACCCGCGCGCGCGCCTTGGCCAAATCGTAGGCCTTGCGGTCGCGCGGCGCGGCCCGCCGCACGGGCGGAATTTCAACCCGATCCTGAATATCGGCGGCACGGTTTTCCGGTCGTGGGTGAGTCAACAGCATCTCCGGAACCTGGTTGCGCGCCTCGCCACCCATCATGCGTTCCAGCCTGGCGAAAAAGTCGCTCATCCCTTTGGGATCGAAACCGGCCTTGGCCAGCAGTTGCATGCCGATTCGGTCGGCCTCCTGTTCGTTGGCGCGGGTGAAGCTGATCTGATGCTGAGCGCTGGCGGCCATGGTTCCGACCATCGCCGCCTGCCCCGCCTGTTTGCTGGCCGCCGCCAGCGCCGCCCCGGCGACCATCGCCGCCGCCAGCGGGAGCGTCATCCGCTTCATATCGGCGATGGCGCGGATGATGTGATGTTGCGAGACATGGGCGATTTCGTGGGCGATCACGCCGGCCAGTTCGTCCTCCCGCTGGGTGAACAGCAACAAACCAGCGTTGACCCCGATAAAGTTGTGCGGCAAGGCAAAGGCATTGATGCTGGAGTCGCGGACCATGAAAAACGTGAACGGCGTGCCGTTCTGGTCTGCATAGGTGGCGATGCTCTGGCCGATGGAGTTCAAGTACTCGTTCAACTGAACGTCATCCATCACCGCACCGTGCTCGCGCAGTTGCCGCATGGTGTCCAGGCCCATCTCCCGCTCCTCGTCGGAACCAAATTCCGCTTGGGAAGGATCGCCAATATCAGGCAGGCGGATGGACTGGGCGGTGGACGGCGCGACGGGGGTCAGGGCAAGGATCAGAACCAGGGTCAGAGACAGCGGGCGTTGGAACATGGAGTTTTCGACCGGCGGGAAATTGCTAATGTAAGACTGGGAAAGGCGCGACGCGTTCCACGTCGAACGACCGGAAGCCGGCTGCGAAAGAGGGCTGACAGCCATTTGACAGTGTCGGGAAGCATCATTATTTTGGTGGATGTTCAATCTTGGAGGATATGCTAATGAAAGCGTTGCTGAACCTCACCTTAATCGCCCTGTTGGGATTGATCATTGGCGCCTGTACCGTCGTCACCGATCCCAGCTCCGGCTCCAGCGCCAGCAGTGGCGGTTCGGACAAGAGTGGTTTCCTGGATCGTCAACAGCAGATCACCGAATTTGCCCAGGTCAACCTGTCGCATCTGAAGCGCGACATGGCCACCGGTCAGGGTGAATATCTCGGCTCACTGGCGACGCTGCTGGGCGTCGAACCCAGCTATCAGCCGGAATTCTTCGCTTTTACCCAGGACAAATTCGCGGTGTTGTTTCCGAACGACCATATCACCGCCGTCGAAATGTTGACAGTACTGCGCCGGGAAATGCAGGCTGATTCGCGTTTTGGTCAACGGCTAGTCTTGAACTGAAGCGCTCATCGCCCCGCTTTCACGGTTTACCGGTTGCCTGCTGCTTGGAATCCTGCTGTGGGCGGCGGATGCTCACGCCAAACCGGACTATCTTGCTGAACTGCTGCAACGCGCCGAGGCCATGCATCTGGCGGACCGGCGCGAATGGCGGGTGTTGTTGCATTACCGTCCCGACGCCGCCGCCGAACGTCTCGTCAGCGACGCCGACGATTCCCGCTTCTTCCTGGCATCAACCGGTAAGACCGATCCACGGGCGGAACTGGCCGCTACTTTGCGCGCCTTCTTCCGCGCCGAGTACGTGGGCGGCGATCCGCAACCGGCCCAGTGCGCGTTCATCGCCCGCTACCGCTGGCTGAGACGCGAACTGGATTTCGACGACCACCGCCTGCCGCCGCAACGCTGTGACCGTTTCCAGCACTGGTTTCGCGAACTGAATGCGGAAGCGGCGACGTTGGTGTTTACTTCGGCCTATCTCAACAACCCCGCTTCACTGTTTGGCCACACCTTGCTCCGCCTGGACCGGCATGGCCAAACGGAACAAACTCGGTTGTTGGCCTACGCCATCAATTACGCCGCCGACGATTCTGGCAGTCACGGCCTGCTATACGCGGTGGATGGCATTACCGGCGGTTTCCAGGGTCGTTTCGAGATTCAACCCTACTACCAACTGGTGCGCACCTACAGCGACCTGGAAAGCCGCGACATCTGGGAATACTCCCTCCAATTGAGTCCACCGCAACTGCAACGGCTGTTGGAACACGCCTGGGAATTGCGTGGCATCCAATTCGATTATTTCTTTTTCCGGGAAAATTGCGCCTGGCAATTGTTGACACTGCTGGAAACCGCCGATCCGACCTTGCATTTGAGCGACGACTTCCCACTTTGGACCCTACCGCCTGACACAATCCGTCTGCTGGCGCAACAGCCGGGGCTGATTGGAGAAGTGACGGCTCGGCCGGCGCGCGGCACAACCATCCGCCGCCGCCACGCCGCTCTGACCTCCAACGAACGACGGTTGGCCCGGCGACTGCGTGACGACCCAACGGTTGCCGCTCTGCCCATGTTTACTCGCTTGCCGCTAGAACGGCGGGCGTTGTTGCTGGAACTCGCCCTGGATGACCGCCAGTATCGTTACGCCAGCACAGCCAAGGATTCCACTACGACCGTACCGCCGGACGAAACCGCGCATCGCTTGCTGACGGTTCGTAACCGACTGAAAGTCGCCGCGACTCCGGTTTCCACCGAGCCTTACGCCACTCGCCCGGAAACCGGCCATGCGTCGCGCCGGCTTGGCATCGAATTCGGACAACGCGCTGGAACAACTTTTGTGGAATGGAACGCGCGGGCCAGCTATCACGATCTGCTGGAACCCGACGCTGGCTATACTCCTGATGCCCAGATCGAGCTGTTGAGCATCGCGGTACGCGCCTATGCAGCAGGCGGCGGTTTGAAACTCGACCGGCTGACCCTGCTCGATATCACCTCATTGCCGCCAAGCGCCGCGCTGTCGTTGCGTCCAGCCTGGCGGATTCACGCCGGCTGGGAACCGTATCCAGAGGCAGCTTGCCCCGACTGTACCACGTTCAACCTCAGCGGTGGCTTGGGGTTGGCCGTCGAAACCGCGTGGCCGTGGCGGACCGTGTGGTTCGGATTGCCAGGCCTGGAGTTCGATTACGGTAGCGTTTTTGCCGGCGACCAGCGTATTGGTTTGAGCATGACCGTTGGCGCGCTGGCGCAACCCATGGCGCGCTGGAAGATTCTGGCCAGCGTCAATGGCTTGCAGGATTGGTCTAGCGATACCGACACGACGGTGCGGGCCGCGTTGAGCCAAAGCCTGACGCTCACGCGCGACCTGCTGCTTAGAATGGATTGGCGCTACTGGGAAGGAGTGTACGAGTGGGGGCTGGGGTTGCAGGCGCACTTCTGACAGGCCGTGCACCGTATAAACCTCATGCCATGCCTGATTTAGCCGCGCCCCACACGGCTATCACACCAAACCGGAACTGGCGGACACCGATCCGTAGAGAAATACCTCTCGACGCATTTCCTCGAACGCTATCCGCTCTTGTACCCACTGGTTGGTCAGCTCGGTCAGATCGGCGTCCGCTTCCAGAGCCAGGCGCAGTCGATCATCCCCTGCCAATAAATCGATGGCGGGAACATCAGCCACAAATTCGTAGGGCTTCGCTCGCCAGGCAAAAATCTCTGGCGCAACCCGCTTGACGCTTTGCAGAAAAGCGACGCCGACCGCATAGGAACAGAACTGCCGACGGTCGGTGATGTGGATTTGCACGCCCCCGCACGTACCGCCGGCGTGTTTTTGAAACTTGGGCCGGAAGTAGAGCGGACGAAACAGACAACCGGTCAGATTTTTTCGGGACAGATCGGCGGCGAGAGCCTCGGGATCGATGTCCGGCGCACCGGCGACCTCGAACGGCCGGCAGGTACCGCGCCCTTCCGAAAGTTCGGTTGCTTCCACCAGACACATGCCGGGATAGACCAGCGCGGTATCGACCGTCGGCATGTTGGGCGAAGGATAGACCCAAGGCAAACCGGTGCCTTCAAAGTACATCTCGCGCCGCCAACCACGCATGGGCAACACGTCTAGCTCGCACCGGATACCTCGTTGAATCTGAACGTAGCGGGCGATCTCGCCGGGCGTCAGCCCGTGCCGGTTGGGCAACGGATGCAGGCCGACGAAGGATTCAAAACCCGGTTTGATCAAATTGCCTTCGGTGGTCAGCCCATCGATGGGGTTCGGACGGTCGCACACCAGCACCCGTACCCCGGCTTTGCCGGCTGCTTCCATGCATAACGCCATCGTCCAGACGAAGGTGTAATAACGCGCCCCCACGTCTTGCAGGTCGATCACCAGTGCATCCAGACCCTCAAGCTGCTCCTGGCGCGGAGTCAAGCTGGCGAAGGTGGCGCCGTACAGACTATGCACCGGCACCCCGAGCTGGGGATCGAGCGGCACATCCTCGACATCTTCCATGTCCTGCGCCTCGCCCCGGGCGCCGTGCTCCGGTCCAAAAATGGCGGCGATTCGGGCGCCGGCGGCTTGCAGCAGATCCAGCGCGTGACGCAACTCGGCATCGACGCTGGCGGGATGGCAAACCACCCCGATCCGAGCGCCGCGAATTTTTTCGGGAAAATCGTTGATGAGCGTTTCGAGGCCAGTCTGGACGCGGGACATCGCGGCTCTCGCTCCTTGATCGAGAATTTGGGAGCGACGATTTTAGCCTTGCGCGATCAGTTGTCGTAGCTCCGGCACGCAAGAACCACAGTTGGTCCCGGCCTTCAGCGTCGCACCGATCGCTTCCGGCGTCGTCAATCCCCGCTCGCGAATGGCGGTGGTCAAGGTGTTCAGCCCCACTCCGAAGCAAGCACAGACGATCCGCCCGCAATCGCGCTGTCCACCGCCGGGACGCCCGGCGAGCAAACTGGCGCGCTCGGCGGAACCGAGCTCCTGGGCGGCAAAAAGTCCGGCCAGCCAGTTGCGCAGTGGCAACTCGTGAGTCGGGGCGACGAACAGACACGCTTGCAGACGACCATCGACCAGCACCGCGCCCCGATAACGGCCCGTGCCAACATCGGCGAACTCCAGCCATTCCCAAGCCGAATCATCGCCGAGAATGCTCCGCGCCCAAGTCGGCCAGTCGTCGGCTACCGTCTCCCCCGCCAACTCATAGCGCCAACACGCCTGCTCGCGCACGCTGACGCGATACTCGACCGCTGGCGGCTCGATGGCCACGCGAGACAGCAGGAACCCATGCCAGCGAGGACGGTATGCTTGTACCCGCACTGGGGTATGCTTGGATTCCGGCTGACCGGACAACGGATCGACCACCGGATTGACCGCCGCGTTGACCCGCCCGCGCGGCGCCAACGGCGAACCCCAGTGCATCGGCACGAACACGTTGCCCGGTTGTTGCTCCGGATTGGTGCGGACCCGGACGATCATCTCGCCCCAGCGACTATGCACCCGCGCCAGCACGTTCTCACTCACCCCGCAACTTAGGGCATCCACCGGATGAATCTCGACGTAAGGCTCGGGGATATGGCCGGTCAACCGGGCGGTCTTACCGGTGCGAGTCATGGTATGCCACTGATCGCGAATCCGACCGCTGTTGAGCACCAAAGGAAAACTATCGTCCACCGCGTAAGCTGGCGCGCGTTCGCCGACCGCGATACAGCGAGCTTTGCCGTTGGCGGTGAAAAAACCACCCGCGCCGAACAAACGTGTTTCGCCCACGGTCGCGCCGCGCGACAACGGCCATTGCACGGGCTGCAAAGTCTCATAGTCGACATCGACCAGCTCGGCGAACGCCGAAATATCGAAGTCGCGGCGACCTTCGTTCTCGAACCCCGACAAGGCTGCGTGTTCGCGAAAAATGGCCGCTGGCGATTCGAAAGGAAACTGGTCGGCGAATCCCAAGCGGCGAGCCACTTGCGTCATAGCCCACCAGTCCGGTTTGGCTTCGCCCGGTGGTGGTAGAAAGGTTCGCTGACGAGAAATCCGCCGTTCGGAATTGGTCACCGTGCCGTCCTTCTCGCCCCAAGTCAGCGCCGGCAGCTTGACGTGCGCCAACCGCACGGTGTCGGTATCGGCCACGGCATCGGACACGACCACCAGCGGACAGCGTTGCAACGCCGCTCGCGCGGCGTCGGCGTCGGGCAGACTCACCACCGGATTCGTGCCCATGATCCACAACGCCTTGATCTTGCCGTCCGCGATGGCCTGAAAAAGCTCGACCGCCTTCAGACCGGGCCGCGTGGCGATGGCGGGCGCTTGCCAAAACCGCCGCACCCGCTCGACATCCTCCGGCGCAAAATCCATATGCGCCGCCAACTGGTTCGCCAAGCCGCCAACCTCGCGCCCGCCCATCGCGTTCGGCTGGCCGGTGACCGAAAACGGTCCCATGCCCGGCTGGCCGACGCGCCCGGTCGCCAGATGGCAGTTGATGATCGCATTGACCTTGTCGCTACCGTGGGCGGACTGGTTGACGCCCTGCGAATAAACCGTCACCACTTTGCGGGTGTGGCCCCACAGCCCATAGAACTCGGCGACGGCGCTCTCGGATAACCCGGTCTTAGCGGCAACGGTCGGTACGTTGGGCGCGACTTCCTTCGCCGTCTGATAGGCCGACCAGAACCCCGCAACATGATTTTCCAGAAACTCGGGGTCCAAGCGGTTTTGCTGATAAAGATGGACCAGCAAGCCGTTGAATAACACCGTATCGGAACCGGGTTTGAGCGGCAAATGCGTTTCGGCGACATCGCAGGTGGTGGTGCGGCGCGGGTCGATCACCACCAGCTTGGGCTTGCCGGCGCGGCGCTCCCGCGCGGCGAGGATGCGCTGATACAACACCGGATGGCACCAGGCCAGATTGGAGCCGACCAGCACAATCACGTCGGCTTCTTCCAGGTCCTCGTAACAACCGGGCACGGTATCCGTGCCGAACGCCCGCTTGTGGCCGGCCACCGAGGACGACATGCACAGCCGCGAATTGGTGTCGATGTTGGCGCCGCCGAGGCAACCTTTCATCAACTTGTTGGCGACGTAGTAATCCTCGGTCAACAACTGCCCAGAGACGTAAAAAGCGACGGCGTCGGGACCGTGCTCCGCCAGCGCTTGGCGAAAACCGGCGGCGACCGCGTCCAGCGCCTCGTCCCACGACGCGCGCCGCCCGGCGATCTCGGGATATAGCAGGCGATCATCCAGGCTCAGCGTTTCGCCCAGCGCCGCGCCTTTCGAGCAGAGCCGCCCATAATTGGCCGGATGCGTCTCGTCGCCCACCACACGAACGCCACCGTCGGGATCGACCGCGACTTTGATCCCGCAGCCGACTCCGCAGTAGGGACAAGTGGTGCGAACCGCTTCGCCGACGCCGTTCATCGCCCTACCCTCCCGCTCAAGCGGCTTCCCGCGACGTGGTCGGCAAGCTGACCACGTTGTTCAACCCGAGCCAAAGCCGCCCGCCTTCCAACCGCGTCGGATAGCGGGTAGCGCAACCCACGTCCGGCGCGACCGCCTGACCGCTTTCCAATTCCAACACCCAATTGTGCAGTGGACAGGTGATCCGGTGACCGTGGACGATGCCTTGCGATAGCGGACCACCCTTGTGCGGACAGCGGTCGCGCAGAGCAAAAACCTGATCATCGGCGGTGCGAAAGATTGCCACGTCGCCGTGTGGCGTATTCACGACCCGCGAACCCAAGCGGGGAATGTCATCGAGTGCGCCGATTTCGTGCCAGTCGTACATGATTGCCTCCGCTCCTCAACCGACTTGCCGCAAGGGTTGAAACTCGTGCGCGTCCACTTGACCGCTGGCACGCTCGGCCCAAGGATCGACCTGCGCCAACTTTTGCGAATCGAGAAAACGGGCGTAGAGCGCCTTTCGGTTCTCTTCGTCTTCGACGATGCGTGCTTTCACGTAGCCCAGGCCGACGCGTTCGATCCACGGCGCGGTGCGTTCCAGATAGCGCCCTTCCTCGCGGTAGAGTTGCATGAATGCGCCGCAATACTCCTTGACCTCTTCCTCCGTCGCGCATTTGCACAGCAGATCGGTACCGCGAATCTTGATGCCGCCGTTGCCGCCGACGTGGAGCTCGTAGCCAGAATCGACGCAGACCACACCGAAATCCTTGATCGTGGCCTCGGCGCAGTTGCGCGGGCAGCCGGAGACCGCCATCTTGAACTTGTGCGGCGTCCACGACCCCCAGGTCATTTTTTCCAGCTTGACGCCGAGGCCGGTGGAATCCTGCGTGCCGAAACGACACCAGTCGGAACCGACGCAGGTTTTCACGGTACGCAGGCTCTTGCCGTAGGCGTGGCCGGACACCATGCCGGCAGCGTTGAGATCGGCCCAGACCTTCGGCAAATCTTCCTTCTTGACGCCGAGCAGGTCGATGCGCTGGCCACCGGTCACTTTCACCGTCGGAATCTGGAATTTGTCGGCGACATCGGCGATGGCGCGCAATTCCTTCGGATTGGTCAGGCCGCCCCACATGCGCGGGACCACCGAATAAGTACCATCCTTCTGAATATTGGCGTGGACGCGCTCGTTGATGAACCGTGATTGCTGATCGTCTTGCGCTTCGCCCGGCCAGGTCGAAAGCAAGTAGTAATTGACGGCGGGACGGCAGGAGTGACAACCGTCAGGCGTTTTCCATTCCATGAAATCGAACACCGCTCGCAAACTGGTCAAATGCTGCTCGCGGATCATCTTGCGCACCTGATCGTGGCTGTGTTCGGTGCATTTGCACAGGGCTTTTTCCTTCGGCGTCTTGTCGAAGGTGCCGACGGTGGCGGCGAGAATTTGTTCGACCAACCCGGTGCAGGAACCGCAGGACGCCGACGCTTTGGTATGGGCGCGCACCTCGTCCACGGTAAACAGCTTCTTTTCGGAAATTGCCTTGATGATCGCGCCCTTGCACACGCCGTTGCAGCCGCAGATTTCGGCGTCGTCGGCCATCGTCATCACGCTGAAACCATCACGGCCCGAATCCGCCATGTGGGCATGACCGAACAGCACGGTTTCGCGGAAGGCGCCGATGTCGGTACCCTCGCGCAACAACTGGAAGTACCACGTCCCATCGACGGTATCGCCGTACAGCACCGCGCCCTGCACCCGGTTTTCCTTGACCACCAGCTTCTTGTAGACGCCGCGCGCCGGATCGCGCAACACGATTTCCTCGCAACCCGACCCACCGTTGAAATTGCCAGCGGAAAACAAATCGATGCCGGTCACTTTCAGCTTGGTGCTGGTCACCGACCCTTGGTAGCGACCGATGCCGTAGCGCGCCAGATGGTTGGCGCAAACCTTGGCTTGCTCCCACAGTGGCGCAACCAAACCGTAGCACTGGCCACGATGCTGCACGCACTCGCCGACGGCGTACACCCTCGGATCGTAAGTCTGCATGGTGTCGTTGACGACGATGCCACGCTCGCAATAGATACCCGCTTGCTTGGCCAGTTCGATGTTGGGCCGGATACCAACCGCCATCACCACCAAATCGGCCGGAATTTCCAGGCCATCCTTGAAACGCACGCCGCGAACCCGTTCTTCGCCGAGCACGGCGGCGGTGTTGGCGCCCATCAGAAAACGCAGGCCGCGTTCTTCCAGGCTCGCGCGTAGCATGTCCGCCGCAACCGGGTCGAGTTGGCGTTCCATCAGCGTGTCGAGCACATGCACCACGGTCACTTGCATGCCTTGCTTCATCAGGCCGTTGGCCGCTTCCAGCCCGAGCAGGCCACCACCGATCACCACCGCGTGCTTGCCGGTTTGCGCCGCCGTCAGCATGGTTTCCACGTCCTTGATGTCGCGGAACCCGATGACACCCGGCAGATCGTTGCCCGGAATCGGCAAGATGAACGGGTTAGAACCCGTCGCCAACAAGAGGCGATCGTAGGACGCCATCGTACCGTCGGCGGCGTGGACCTGTCGCCGCGCCCGATGGATTTGCGTCACCTCCCGGCCAGCGTGCAGGGTGATGCCACGCTCGGCGTACCAATTCAGATCGTTGATCATGATCTGATCGATGGTCTTCTCACCAGCGAGCACGGGGGACAGCATGATCCGGTTGTAATTTCCGTGTGGCTCGGTACCGAACACGGTGATGTCGAATTTATCCGGCGCGATGGTCAGCAACTCTTCCAGGGTACGCATTCCCGCCATGCCGTTGCCGACTAGTACTAATTTTTCTTTCATGGATATGCCTCGCTTTGCGAAATGGTTCGCGATGCTGAATTTGCTTGGCGCCTTGCGAAAACCATTAACAAAGCTGCGCTTATGCACCAGTCATGCCATTAGTGAATTACCACACTAACATGCTGATAAAAAATATTTTTTTAGTCATTCTTTTCGCTTGGGTCAAGCTTGACCGCTAGCATTGCACCGCCAGCAGGCATCGTACCTATCATCAGGTCTCATTGTGGTGCGTCACATTGCGATTATCCGTACAACCCTAAGGTATTACCTAAGGTATTAGGAATTTAAATAGTAATAAAACAAATAATTATATTTTATGGTCCATATATTGCTTAATGGCGCTTCGCATCCCCTCCAAACCACAAAAGTCAGGAGTGCGCATATCGTGAGCGTCCCAAAAATCAACCTATTGTCATTCAGCGGTAATATCCGCATTTTGCATCTCAGTTGGATCGCGTTTTTCATCAGCTTCGTCGTGTGGTTCAATCACGCACCATTGTTGGCCTCCATCCGCGAAACCTTTCATCTGACCGACGCCCAGGTGAAAGCGCTGCTGACCCTGAACGTGGCGCTGACCATTCCGGTGCGTATCTTGGTGGGAATGCTGGTGGACAAATTCGGCCCCCGGATCATGTATGCCGCGCTGCTGGCGGTTTGCGGAGCACTCTGCTTTTTCTTTGCGTTCGCCACGACTTACGAGATGCTGGCGATGGCCCGGCTACTGCTCGGTTGCGTGGGCGCGAGCTTCGTGATCGGGATTCGCCTGATCTCGGAATGGTTCCCGGCCAAGCAAGTGGGACTGGCCGAAGGCATCTATGGCGGTTGGGGTAATTTCGGTTCGGCGGCGGCGGCGCTTTCCCTGCCCCTGGTCGCACTGGCCTTCGGTGGCCCGGATGCCTGGCGTTGGGCGGTGGCCACGACCGGCGTGATCGCGCTGGCCTATTCCGGGGTCTTCTATGCGCTGGCCAGCAACACCCCGAAGGGTTCGACGTACTTCAGGCCGAAAAAGCTCGGCGCGATGGAAGTCACCAGTCGCAGCGATCTGGCGCTCTATATCTTCATGCAAATCCCAATGATGGCGGCGCTGGCGATCCTGACTTGGAAGCTCTCTCCAGCCGGGTTGAAAATGATCGGTGACGACACAGCCACGATGATCTACATCGCCTTGGCCGCCTTGCTAGCCTGGAACATCTGGCAATGCCTGAGTGTGAACCGGGAAATCCTCGCTGGTCACGTCGTGCCGGACATTCACCGTTACAAGTTCAAACAGGTGGCGATCCTGTCCTTTTCCTACGCGGTTTCGTTCGGTTCCGAAATCGCGGTGGTTTCCATGTTGCCCCTGTACTTCAAAGACTTGTACAGTCTGACCCTGGTGCAGGCGGGTCTGGTGGGCTCCAGTTTCGCCATCATGAATCTGTTCGCCCGCCCAGCCGGCGGTCTGATTTCCGACCGCATCGGCCGCAAGCGCACCATGAGCTTGGTAATGATCGGCATCGCCGCTGGTTACTTCGCCATGAGTTTCATGGGGCAATGGCCGCTGTGGGCGGCGGTGACGGCAACCGTGATCTGCTCCTTCTTCGTGCAGGCCGGTTGCGGCGCGGTGTACGGTATCGTGCCGCTGATCAAGCGTCGACTGACCGGCCAGATCGCGGGCATGAGCGGCGCCTACGGCAACGTGGGCAGCGTGGTTTTCCTGACCGTGTTGTCCTTCGTGACCCCGGCGACGTTCTTCCTGGTCATCGCCGTGACGGCTGTTGTGGCGCTGGTCATCGTTCAACTGCTCGACGAACCCGCAGGCCAGATCGCCGAAATCATGCCGGACGGCACCGTGCAGATGATCGACGTGACCTGAGGGACTGCCTAAAACGCCCTTTCCGCTCAGGAGAGGGCGTATGATTAATGTGATGCGAACCGATCCTCTTTCACCATGACCCGTACGCTGCGCGTCCGCCTTGGTCAGTTCTCCGACCGGGGCGTCAAACCCGCCAACGAGGATTTCCACGGCGCGCTGATCCCGGAAGGTGATGCGCTGACCTTGAAGGGCGCGGCGTTCGCCATCGCCGATGGGATGAGCTCCAGCGAGTCGGCTCGGCTCGCCGCCGAGTACGCCGTCAGAAATTTTCTCAACGATTACTTCGCCACTCCGGACTCCTGGACCGTTCGGCATTCCGCCGAACGCGTCTTGAGCGCCCTCAACCGTTGGCTGTGCGGACAAGGCGCGTCGATGCACGATCCATCACGCGGCATGGTCACCACCTTCAGCGCCCTGGTGTTGAAATCGACGACCGCGCATATTTTCCACATCGGCGATACCCGCATCTGGCGATTGCGCGACACCACGCTGGAGCCCTTGACCCAAGACCATCACAGTTGGGTGGGTAAGGAACGGGTTTATCTGAATCGGGCCTTGGGTATCGACCCACATCTGGACATCGACTACCGTAGCCTGGCGGTCGAAACGGGCGATCTTTTTCTGTTCACCACCGACGGCGTCCACGAATACGTGCCGCCATTGGAAATCAAGCGCCTGATCGGTGCGAGCGGCGACAATTTCGATGCCGCTTGCCGCGCCCTGACCGCCGCCGCCCGCGCCGCTGGCAGCCCGGATAATCTGACCTGTCAAATCGCGCGGGTGGATGCCTTGCCGTTGCCGGACGTGGAATCGGTGTTTCGCGCGCTGACCGAGTTACCGTTTCCGCCCGAGCTGGAGCGGGGAATGGTCATGGACGGTTACCGTATCCTGCGCGAGATCCACGTCAGCCCAACCAGCCAGCTTTATTTAGCGGTCGATATAGCCTCCGGGAAACAGGTGGCGCTGAAAACACCCTCGGTCAACTTCGAGGACGATCCGGGTTATCTGGAACGCTTCCGGCACGAGGAATGGGTAGGTCGACGCATCGACGACCCTCACGTTGTGAAAGTGATCGAGCCGGCGCGACGGCGGCGCTTTCTCTATCACATCCTCGACTATGTCGAGGGCCAGACTTTGCGGCAATGGATGAGCGATCATCCCCGACCACCGTTGACCGAGGCGCGCGAGATTCTGGCGCAGATCGCCTGTGGCATTCGCGCCTTCCATCGGCTGGACATGCTGCACCGTGACCTGAAACCGGAAAATATCCTGATCGACCGCGACGGCATCGTGCGCATCATCGATTTCGGCTCGACCAAGATCGCCGGCATTGCCGAAATCGCCTCGCCGGTCGAACAAACCGACCTGCTCGGCACGAAGAATTACACCGCCCCGGAAGTCTTGCGCGGCGAGCCGGCAACCACCAGCGCCGATCTGTTCGCTTTCGGCGTCATCGCCTACGAGCTGCTGACCGGTCGTCTGCCCTATGGTGAACGGCTAGGACGGGAAATCAACGCGAAAGCGATGGCCCGGCTACGCTATGTTCCCGCCCGCGGTGAGCGGCCGGACTTGCCGATATGGGTGGATGGCGCGCTGGAAAAAGCCGTGCGCCTCGATCCGAAGCGTCGCTATATGGTCGAGACGGAATTGCCCTACGACTTGTCGCATCCCAACCTGGAATTCATCGAACGTCACAACCGGCCGTTGCTGGAGCGCAATCCGGTCGGCTTTTGGCGCGGCGCGGCGCTGCTTTCGCTGTTCGCCAATCTGGTGCTGCTGTACCTGCTACACCGCGCTTAAGCATTCGCCGCCCTTCTCGCAAGGCAAGAGCATGCGCCTCCATCCTCCGGCCAACCCTCGCAAATCGAACGTCGCCCTGCGCGCGCTCGCGGTTCTGCTGCTGCTGTTCGGGCTGACGCTGGCCGATGCGGCATGGCGCGCGCGCGCGGTCGATCACGCCACCAACTGGGCGTTGGTCCGGGAACTAGGCCTGAGCGACCTTAGCCTGTTCACCGAGGCGCGCTACACCCGCCACCCCAGCCAAGCCGACCGGCACGCGCCATTTCAGGATCATCCGGCGGCGCTGGAGCATTTTCCCACCGGGGCATTGCTGCCCCCGCCGCATCACACGCCCTAGCCCTAAACCATCATCCGTACCGCCAAGCTAATCTGGTACACCCCAAACCCAATGACCAGCGCGCCCACGACTTGGCGCACCCATGGCTGGCGCATGAAACCCGCCAGCGTCGCCGCGAACGCCCCCATCGCCAGCAACACCGGCAGCGTGCCCAGACCAAAGCACAGCATCAGCAGGCCGCCATTCAGTGCCCCGCCCGCGCCCATCGCCCACACCAGCACGCTGTAAACCAGCCCGCACGGCAGCCAGCCCCATACCAGCCCGATCCCTAACGCCTGGGCGGGCGTGCGCACCGGCAACAGTCGCCGGCCCAGCGGTTCGATCCGACGCCACAGCCGGCCCCCGGCTTGTTCCACCCGCGCCAGCCCCATCCACCAACCGGCCAAATACAGTCCCAACAGGATCATGAACAGCCCGGCGAGGAACTGCAGCGCCAACTGAGCCTGATGCACGGCCACTAGATGCGTTGCCCAGGCTCCTACTCCACCGACCAGCATTCCTGCCACTGCGTAGCTGGAGAGCCGGCCCAGGTTGTAAGCCAGCAGAAACGGCCAGCGGCCCAGGAACGGTTGACCAGGCGTCATCGGCAATCCCAGCGTCAGCGCCCCGACGATGCCGCCGCACATTCCGAAACAGTGTGCGCCGCCACTCAGGCCGATGAGGAAAGCCGCCATCAGGTTAGCAACCGGTTCCATAAGGCCATTCCATCAAAACACCGAAGGACCAAGCTTCATATATCCCCCAACGAAAAAGCCCGGCGACGCCGGGCTTTCAACTCGCTCAATATCACAATTTTTTTGTAATCATTCAAGACGCGGACAGGGAAGAGGTTCGCGAAAACAGACTATCCTCGAAGTGTTTCCACGTCTCGGGACAGGTTGTCGCAAGAGCAGCACCGATTGGAAGAAGGATCAACCCCGCACCCACCAGGGCGACAATCCAGAAACCTGCCAACGGCGCCAACGCCAGCACCAGAATCACGCACACAGCAATCTTGAAAAGTTCCTGCATAAGAGCTTTACGCGACTGAACCCCAACCAACCGGTAGGGAACCCCTGCGTCCTCCAAAAGTTAGATATGACGGTAGGGATTATAACGCGAATTATGCTGCAATGCAAAAAATCTCTTTGGAAGCGCCCGACATAATTACAACTAATTGATTTTAAAATATTTAAATACTCAATTTTCCAGCATCTTCCGCCCGATCAACAAATACGCGGCAACTGCTCGCCGCTCAGCCAATCCACCAGACGGTTACCACCGAATACAGTTTCCATGGTGACGAAGCGATGTGAGTCCTTCCGCACTGTCCCGATGATCGCCGCCGCCGCGCCCAAGGGATGAACGCGCATCGCGGCCAACGCCCGTTCGGCATCCTCGGGCGGATAAATCGCCACCAGCTTGCCTTCGTTGGCGACGTAGAGTGGGTCCAGGCCCAACAGTTCGCAGGCCGCCGCCACTTCTGGTCGGACCGGAATGGCTGCTTCCCGGATGTGCATTCCTACGCCGGACTGCATGGCAAGTTCGTTCAACGTGGCCGCCAAACCACCACGAGTGGGATCGCGCAGGCAACGCAGTCCTGGCGCCACCGCGATCATCGCCGCCACCAGTTCATGCAGGGCGGCGCTATCGGATTTAAGCGTCGTTTCGAATTCCAGGCCGACGCGTTGCGACATCACCGCCATCCCATGGTCGCCGAGGGTTCCGCTAAGCAGGATGCAATCGCCAGGACGCGCTTGATCACCGGAAAGCTGAATGCCTTCAGGAATCACGCCGATGCCGGTGGTGTTAATGAACACGCCATCACCCTTGCCGCGCTCCACCACCTTGGTGTCGCCAGTAACGATGCTCACGCCCGCCGCTCGCGCCGCTTGCGCCATGGATTCCACGATGCGCTTGAGGTCAGCCAGCGGAAAACCGGCTTCCAGAATAAAGCCAGCGGAAAGATGCAGTGGCCGGGCACCAGCCATCGCCAGGTCGTTCACTGTGCCGTGCACCGCCAGCGAACCGATGTCGCCGCCGGGGAAAAACAGCGGCGACACCACGTAGCTGTCGGTCGTCATGGCGATACGGCCGGGCGGCAGGTCCAGACAGGCCTGGTCGTTGCGCTGGTCGAGCCAGGGATTGTGAAACACCGCCGTGAACAGCGTCTCGATCAATTGCGCCATGGCCCGCCCGCCACTGCCGTGGCTCAATTCAACTTGGCCGTGTTCGAAATTCAATCGGCCCGCGAGCGGATGGCGACGCGGTGCGTTCACGTGGTCTCCTGATAGCGCCCGTAGCGGTAATAGGCTGCGCACGCGCCTTCCGACGATACCATGCACGCACCTAGTGGAGTTTCCGGAGTGCAGGCGGTATCGAACAGCCTGCAATCGGTCGGCTTTTTGATTCCGCGCAAAATGGCGCCGCACAGGCAAGCGCGTGACTCGGCCGCGGCACGCTCCGTCATCGGAAACCGGCGCTCGGCATCGAACCGGGCGTAGCTTTCCCGGATGCGCAACGCGCTGCGGGGGATGGGTCCTAGCCCGCGCCACTCGAACACCGGGCGCGGTTCGAACACGTCGGCCATGAGTTGCTGGGCCTTGCGATTGCCCTCGCGGGTCACGACGCGGGTGTACTGGTTCTCCACCTCGGCGCGCCCTTCGTTGAGTTGACGAACCAGCATCAGGATGGATTGCATCACGTCCAGCGGTTCGAATCCGGCGATCACTACCGGTCGCCGATTATCGTGGGCAAAACGCTCATAGGGCCGGCTGCCGATCACCACGCTGACGTGGGCTGGTCCCAGAAAACCGTCAATCGGCACGGCTTCCAGTTCGCGCGCCTCGGGCGCGGCCAGCAGGTGGGCGATGGCCGGGGGCGTCAATACGTGGTTGCAGAACACGGTGAAATTCGGCAGATCGAGCGTTGCCGCCTGCTGGATGACCAAAGCCGTGGGCGGCGTCGTCGTCTCGAAACCGATGGCGAAGAATACGACTTCGTGGTCAGGATGCCGTTGCGCCAACGTCAGGGCGTCGGCGGCGGAGTAGATCATGCGGATATCAGCGCCCGCCGCCTTGGCCTTGAGCAGGCTGTATCCGCCCGAACCCGGCACCCGCAACATGTCGCCATAACTGCACAGGATGACTCCAGACCGAGCGGCAAGGTCCAGGGCCATATCCAGGCGGCTGATAGGCAACACGCAGACCGGGCAGCCGGGACCGTGGATCATGCGCACGCTGTCCGGCAGCAGATTCGGTATGCCATGGCGATAGATGGCGTGAGTATGGCCGCCGCAGAATTCCATCAGATGATAACGCTGGCCGGATCGAACTTCTTCCGTGATCCGCCGCGCCAACCCGCGCGCCGCCACGCCATCGCGGAATGCATCAATGTATTTCACGGCTGTTAGTCACCGTACCGTTGAGTCACTTATTAGAGCTTACTTCGTTCGGCGACTTTTGCCAGGGCGCGCGCGGACAAATTGAAAGTCAGTCCTCGCGAGAAAGCATGGAACCCACCGCCACCCGAACCTTGCTCAATAAGGGTCTGGACCGGAGGACGGCGAGGTTATGGGGTTACAGTAAATATGGCTCAGTGATTATTGGGGTATATAGCCATCCGACAACGTTTTCATAAACGCCACAATAGCGGCTTCTTCCTTTGCCGTAAGACCCAAGTTACCAAGTTCACTGGTGTTGACGCTGTCCCTAACTTCTGGTTCTGGCCAACCCGCGCTGGGGACATCGCGTGTATTGTAGAAATGGACGATCTCTTCGAGACTCTTGAAATAGCCGTTGTGGCCATATGCTTTTACGAAACCTTTATCAGGCCGTAGGTCCACATTACGCAGCGTCGGGACTTTATGTTTGCCATTTTCCGCCGAATCGCCAAGGTAACCGCCCAAACCATTATCAATAAAGTTTGGTTTTTCAACATACACTGGATTGTCGGGGTTCTTCGGGAAGCCCAGGTTATCGTAGGTAAAGTCGGTAAACACCGGTTGTTTGCCCTTGATGGTGTGACAAGCCGCGCACTTGGCCTTACCCTGGAACAGCGCCCGGCCGAGGTGTTCCTCGGCGGTCAGCTTGACCTTCCCTTTTAGCCAGTAATCGTACTTGGAGGTGAACGAACTGACCTCCGACGAACGCTCGTACGCTGCAATGGCGCGACCGACGCAATCGTAGAGTTCCGTAATGTCGATGCTCGTGCACTGCGCCGCAAAGAGCTTTGCGTAGGTGGAAGCTTGAATCTTGGCCACCAGCGTCTCCGCAGTGGGAATGGCCTGCTCCCTCAGGTTCAGGAAGGGGCCCTTGGCTTGTTCGGCCAAGGGATCACCAAGGTCCCAGCCAGTGGCCCGACCGTCCCAGAACATGCCACCCACCCAAGCGTGGGACTTGGCATCCTGGGACAAAGTTGGGCTGTCGCCACCATAGGCGGCGCTCGGTGGCTTGCGGTTGCCGAATTTGCCGGCTTCAGATCCTTCGTAGACCGCGCCTTGGGCATTGATATTCGCATCAGGTCCGGTCCAGCCAGACTCTGGCGCATGACAAGACGCGCAGGATTGGTTGCCCTTCAGAGACAAATTCTTGTCGAAGAAGATTTCTTTACCGAGTTGCTCAATAGGTTCCAGGGCTGCTCCCATTGCTGGCATCAGCAACAAGCCTAGGAGCGAAGGCAGGATGATGATTTTCATGCGCATTGGAACTTCCTCCGTTTCGGTGGACAGTCACCCGTTGATGTTTCCAGGGTGGGAGGAAGCCGTCTTTCTCTGGCTAGAATCGGGCGAGGCCCATCCGAAAAGCCGTGCTGCCTCCCGTGATCTTCGCGCGGATCACTCTCGGCGGTTTGGTTGTCTGCATTCAAGACCCGCGACTATCCGCCCCTGTCTCACGACAGGTTCGGCTTTCGATACCACATTATGAACATAGCACCGAAAAACCATGATTAAAATGCAAGCGAATTAGTCAGATACTAGCCATCCCACTAGATTCCAGGACCGGTCACCGCACTGCACGTTCATTGACAAAATTCTCGCCAGACCACCATGCAAAGACAAACAAAGACAAAGCGGAAACACGATCAATATAAAGTTCGGTACAATCTGGATACAGTTAATCATATCCGATACCCGTCGTCCGTTCCCGAGGTGGAGCATTGATGCTCGAAAAATACGCGACCATGCTGACTTCATCGACAGCGCCGAACTGTCCCTCGCCACTGAGGACTTGGTGGGCCAAACCCACGCTCACCGCTAGGGGATCCCCCACGGGACCGTCAGCAAGGCGGCCCAGGCCGTGGCCGCGCCGGTGGAGATGATCAAAAATATGAAATTTGGTCTTCTATGTCTTCAATCGATGACTTCCGAGGATTAAAAATATGTCGTTTCTCAAACTACTGTTGGCTTTCTTGCCATGGCTTTCCTTCCTTGTCATTGCCCATGGCAGCCTGTTTCGCCTCAAGCTTGGATTGGTGGTTGCACTGATTTTAAGCATGGTTATGGGTATTACCCGATTGCACCGGGGCATCATCCTGTGGGTGGGCTTGATCTTCTTCAGTGGCGCTACGCTGGCCGTGGTGGGATTTAACAACATGTGGACCGCGCAGCACATGGGGATAATAGCCAACGGAGCACTAGCCATGGGCACTTGGTTGACCATCGTTCTCAGAAAACCTTTTACCCTGGATTACGCCAGAGAACACACCGATCCATCGCTCTGGAATAATCCGCTGTTTATCAGAACCAACACCGTCATAGCCGCCGCTTGGGGCCTGGTCTTCACGATCAACGCCATCCTGGCTTGGGGAAAGCTGGAGCATTTTATCCTGTCTGATTTGGGATACGAGGTCATCAGCTACACCTTGCTCATTGGAACGGCGGCTTTCACGAGCTGGTATCCAGATTATGTTCACCGTGGACGGGAACGGGAAACGCAAGGGCTTGCAACCTAGCAACCTTAAATTGCAAGAACAGCCCGTCCGCGAACGTCCTGATTTAAAGTCACGGTAGCGAAGTCGAACCCCAAACAGTGCGCGCGCACGACTCGGATGGTCGCGAATGTTTCGGTCGAAGCGAATAACCGAACCCGCGTAATTCCGCCACTAAATGCTCGACCGCCGGTTCGACCGCCGCCGCCACTTCGGGCGACAGTTCGAGGCCCAACCCCAAGTCGGCGGGTACGATACCAATCAGGGTCAGCGTGGCGGGGGCTTCGCCGGTGAGCGTCAGCACCGCCAGCAGGTCGCTCAAACCCAGTTGGTGCGGCGAGCACCGCGTCTGAAACAGCGCCGGCACTTGCGCGTCGGCGAGTTTCACCACCGAACCTGGCCGCTCGCTGATTCGCACCGCGTCACAAATCAACAGATGATCGCAATCCGCGAGCGTATTCAGCAGGTCCATGCCGGCAGTACCGCCGTCCACGACCTCAACCTCCGTCGGCAACACGTACCGTTCGACCAAGGCCTCGACTACCCGCACTCCGACGCCTTCATCGCGGAGTAGGATATTGCCGAGGCCCAATACCAGCGTTCTCATTCAAATCGCCTGCACTCGAACGCTGGTCTGGCGCTCGGTGTCCATCAGATGCACCGCGCAGGCGATGCAGGGATCGAAGGAATGGATCGTGCGCAGTACTTCCAACGGCTGTTCGGGATTGGCAACCGGGTTATCCAACAACGCGGCTTCATAAGGCCCTGGCGCGTCGGCGTCATCGCGCGGCCCGGCATTCCACGTACTTGGCACCACCGCTTGATAGTTCTTGATCTTGCCGTCCTCGATCACGGTCCAGTGCGACAATACCCCACGCGGCGCTTCGTGATAGCCGAAACCACGAACCTCGCCCTTGGGGAATACCGGGCGGTTAAAAGTATCGAAATCGCCTTTGGCAATGTTATTGATCAACAGTTGCCATTGATTTTGTAGCGCTTCCAGCAGCACCGCGCACCGTACCGCCCGCGCGGCGATGCGGCCGATGGTGGAATGCAACGCCTCCACGGGAATTTTGCTGCCGGCAACGGAACTGGCCATCGTCAGCACCCGGTTGAGATGGCGTTGGGTCGGTTCGTGGCCGGCGGCAACCATCGCCAGCACGTTCGCCAGTGGCCCCACCTGCGCCCGCTGGCCATGGAAACCGGGCGCCTTGATCCAGGAATATTTGCCGTTGTCGTGAAAATCGGTGGGCTGGGGATGCGTCTGCCCTTCATAGGGATGACGGGCCTGATCGCCGCTCTTGTATTGATACCAGGCGTGCTTGACGCTTTCCTTCACCCCATCGCGGAAATAACCATCCTGATAACTGGTAATCGGCTTGAACGTCGCCAAATCCCCCTTGGCGATGTAACCACCGGGTAGTTCGAACCGGGTTCCCTTGGTATCCAGTGGTAGGTCAGGCACCGACAGATAATCGGTGACGCCCGCCCCGTATTGGGTCCAGTCGGCGTAGAGCGCACCCACCGCCGCCACGTCGGGGATCATCGCCTGGTTGACAAACTCGCCGAGCTTGTCGATCTCCGCCTTGATCGCAAACAGCCGTTCCAGGGTCAGGGTGGACTGACTGTCCGGATTGATCGGGTTGGCCACCCCACCGACGGCCAGATTCTGAATGTGCGGCGTCTTGCCGCCCAGAATGGCGACGATCCGATTGGCGATGCGCTGGTATTCCAGCGCGTGGAAATAATGGGTCGCCGCCAACAGGTTGACTTCCGGCGGCAATTTCATCGCCGGGTGACCCCAGTAGCCGCTGGCGAACACGCCCAGTTGTCCCGTGCCGACGAACGCCTTGAGCTTGTCTTGAATCTGACGGATCTCCTGGACGCCATTGCGCCGGTAGTCGGACAAGCTAGCGCCCAGCTTTGCCGCGGCGGCGGGATCGGCGGACAATGCCGAGACGATATCCACCCAGTCCAGCGCCGCCAGTTGGTAGAAATGCACGATGTGGTCGTGAATGCCGTGCGCCGTGATGATCAGATTGCGGATGTACTGGGCGTTGAGCGGGACTTCCAGATCCAGGGCATTTTCGACCGCGCGCACCGAGACGATGGCGTGGACCGTGGTGCACACGCCGCAGATGCGCTGGGCGAACACCCAGGCGTCGCGCGGATCGCGACCTTGCAGAATGATTTCGATGCCACGCCACATCTGTCCCGATGACCATGCTCGGCTTACCTTGCCGTTTTCCACCTCGCAGTCAATTCGCAGATGACCCTCGATACGGGTGATGGGGTCAATGCTAATTCGGGTCATGACGGTCTCCTTTGGGATTCAGCGGCGCTGCCGGGCAATACCGGCAAGGTCTTGATGAACAGTAGATACAGCATGATTTCCAGGCAAACGACCCCGATGGTGATCATCAGCTCCGGGGCCGAGGGGAAGTAGGTCCAGCCGTTGCCGGGCTGCACCGCCATCAGATAGGAATCGAGCCGATACAGCGAACCACCGGCGAGCAGGCTGATTGCCGCCAGGAACTGCCAGCGCTGGCTGGCGCGGCGGCGCGAGAGGAGCACGAAAACGGGCACCAGGAAAAGCACGGTCTCGACCAGGAACAGATTGCCGTCCCAGTCCCCGGCGAAGGCGCGGCCAAGATGACCGCGATAGAGCAGATCGCCCCAGCGCAGCACCAGATAACCCACCAGCAAACCGGTCATGACCCGCGTCAGACGCGCGAACAACGCCACCTCCAACGGTGTCTTGAACGCGCGTTGCACCAGCGTGGCCTCCAGCATCACCACACCGTAGCCCATGGTCAACGCCGACATCAGATAGAGCAGCGGCAACCAGATCGTGTACCACAACGGCGAAAGCTTGGAACCGAGAATCAACAACACCGACCCCAGCGAGGATTGATGCATGGTCGGCAACAGTACCCCCAGCGCGATCAGCACGTACATGTACCGTTTCAGGAAGGCCTGCAATTTGTCGAGCCCGTACCGCTGCTTGAACGCCGCCGGCATTCGTTCCAGAAACGTCGGCCAGAATTCCAACCACAACACAGTGATGTAGGCCATGACGCACAGCGCCACTTCGAAAATTACCGAATTGGGCTGAGCGTACCAGGGCAGCAACAGGTTAAAGGCGTTCCAGTAGCGGCCCAGATCGATCATCACCGCCAAGCCAGCCAGGGTGTAGCCGAACACTCCGCCGAGCAGGGCGGGCCGCATCAACGGGTGGTAAACCTTCCGATTGAAGATGTAGACCAGCAACGCCATGGCGAACCCACCACAACCGAAAGCGGTGCCGATCACCACATCCAGCGCCACCCAAATGCCGATGGGATAGCCGTTGCTCATGTTCGACACATCGCCCATGCCAAACAGAAAACGGCGCAGGATGAAATACGCGGCGATGAGGACGAAGACGCCGAGAATCAGGAACGGCTTGGTAACGACCTGGCGACCCAGCGGTCGGTGCGTGATGGCCGTCATGACGACTGCCCCCCATCATCGTTCCGGGTTTCGTCACCCTTCACGCCGCGTCGGGCCAAGACCACCAGCCCGCCAAGCAAGGCCAGCGGCGCGACCAGGCCCTTGTACAAGGTATGCTGCATTCCTTCGGAAACCGCGGCGAACGAATGATCGGGCAACTTGGGCAAACCCAGCTTCTCGTGGGGCACGCCGGTCAAGTAGCGCACCTGCGTACCGCCCGCTTCCTTTTCACCGTAGACATGCGGTTGATAGTGGCCGACCGGCGCCACGTGGGTCGGGCGGTCGCCGCCCAGCAGGCCACGCGGGAATTCGTACGGCTCGCCAGGTTTGCGCGCCAGCCGCCGTTCCGCTTCCGCCTGCAACTCGTCGACCCAGCCGAACAGCGACGCGCCGGTCGGACAGACATCGCAGCAGGCCGGAATCCGGCTGTACTTCCACAAAGCGGTCGCCGAGGTACCCGAAAGAGCTTTTGGCGAATCCCCATGACTGGAAAAAAGTGGATTTTCCTTGAGCAGGTGATTGCACAACTGGCATTTGGCGATTCGGCCCAGCGGTTCGTCGAACTGGTATTGCGGCACGTTGAACGGACAGCCGTATACGCAATAGCGACAACCAATGCAGGCATCGGGATTGTGGGTGACAACGCCCGTCAGCGGGTTCTTTTGCATCGCGCTCACTGGGCAGACCGAGATACAGGACGGATCGACACAATGCAGACAATGGCGCTTGACGAAGGCGTAGCCGTCGATCTCCCGATCTTTCTCGGCCATCGCGCCATTCTGGTAGACCCGGATCACGTTCAGGGTCTTGCCGGAAATGTCCTCCGCCGTATCCCAGGTGCCTTCGTTCCATTGCGTCAAGCGTTGCGGTTGCTCGACCGGTTTGCCGTTGGCCTCCTTGCAGGCGGCGACACAGGCCTTGCAGCCGATGCACAAGGTCGAGTCGTACAGCATCCCGATGGCTTTCGGAGGCAATGACTTCGGTTCGCGCGGCGCGAAAGGCGCGGTGGCCTCGGCGACCGGCGCGGCGGCGGCAGCGACCGCGCCCGCGGCGCCTCGTAAAAACTGGCGACGATTCATGGTCATGACGATCCCCCTCCCTGGCCGCCATCGCGATCCGATTCCGTCTCGCCATCGCCCATGCCGCGCCAGGCCATCGCACCCGCGCCCACCCCCAGCCCGGCGACCCCAGCGACAATCGCGGCGGCGGTCGGGCTGACGCCCTCACCCTTGGGGGCGTTCACCACCGGAAAAGCGGTCGGCGGCGCATAGGTCTTGACCGTGGACAGCGCGTGAAGCGGCTTGGTAAAGCCGACGCCCTGCTCGACACAGCCAAAGCAGGGATGGCCGATGCCCACTGGCCAATTCCCCTCGCCGACATCGCCAAAACCGATGGCGGGACAGTTGGCGTAGGTTTCCGGCCCCTTGCAGCCCAGTTTGTACAAGCAGAAACCCAGGCGGTGGCCATAATCGCCAAATTCCAAGGCAAAGCGGCCAGCGTCGAAATGCGGACGCCGTTCGCAGTTTTCGTGAATCAACCGGCCGTAGGCGAACTTGGGCCGATTCTTCACATCCAGCGCCGGCGGTCCGCCAAAGGTCAGCAGATGAAGAACGGTGGAGAGAAAGTTGTAGGGATTGGGCGGACAACCGGGGATGTTGATGACCGTCTTACCTGGGAGCACTTCATGCACCGGTTTCGCCAAGGTCGGGTTGGGATCACTCGACGGGACGCCGCCCCAGGACGCGCAAGAGCCGATGGCGATGATCGCCGCCGCGCCGTCCGCCGCTTCCTTGACCGCCTCCAAAATCGGCTTGCCGGCGACCATGCAGTAAATGCCCCCATCCCTGGTCGGGATCGAGCCGTCCACCACCAGCACGAACTTGCCCCAATTCTCCTTCATGGACTTGGCCTTATACGCCTCGGCCTGATGACCCGCTCCAACACAAAGGGCCTCGTGATAGTCGAGGGAGATCATGTCGAGGATCAGGGTTTCGAGCGTCGGGTGGTAGGCGCGCAGCAACGACTCGGTGCAGCCGGTGCACTCCTGCGCCGACAGCCAGACGACCGGTGGTCTGGTTGCGGCGGTGGCGGCCTCGGCGATGCGAACGCCCATCCAGGAGGACAGGCCCAGGGTCGCCGCAACCCCGGTGCAGTATTTGAGAAACTGGCGGCGCGTCAGTCCGCCAAGCGCCCCTTGATAACCATCCAAGTTTTGAACCGTATCGGCTTCGAGATCGTAGTCGTTGACGAAATCCATCAATGCGCCCCCTTTGCTAGAGCCAGACTGATATGGATGGAAGCCAGTGGATACTCGCGCGCCCGAAACTGGCCTCTACCCGCTCCGGAAAGAACCAATTCCCGGTGAACCCGCGAGGATGCCTGCAACCTGTCGCTATAATTGCTTTGAAAATATAGTTCAAATTTCGTCAAGCGAAATTAACGTTGAGGATTGCGACATGTGCGAATCGTGGACCTGGTCCAGTGCGGCCATCACCATGGCCTCGTTGATGACGGTGGGGATGTTGGGGAGCAACGGTCCAGCTTCAGGACTTTTTGCCGGCCTGATCGCGCCTGCCTTGGCCGAGGAAAATCTCCGCTACGCCGCGAAGCCGGCGGGCTGGGACGGGCCGGCCGGACAGTGCGTCGTCTGTCACAGCCTGGAAAAAGGCGCGCCCTGGCGAGTCGCGCCCACGTTGTGGGGCATCGTCGGCGCGCCCAAGGCGGGGGCGAAAGGCTATGGGTATTCCCAGGCGCTCGCCACGGCGGGTGGAACCTGGACCGTGAAGGAGTTGGACGCGTATCTCGCCAATCCCAGCCAATTCCTGCCGGGCACCACCAAAACGATCCATGTGATGGACGCTGGGGAACGCGCCCGGATCATCAAGTTTCTGGGGACACTGAAGGACTGAGGAGCGGCATAACGGCGCGGCTATTCAGGCCAACTTGAACGGTCGGGCAAAGCCCAGCGCGGTCGCCGGCTTCACCAACCTGTCCAGGGAAGGAATGTTCGTTGCCCGTCGGTTCCAGAGACCGCCACTGTGATACCGTTTCGTCGTCCACGTTCCCTGTTCTACCCACCATGCGCGCCTTCCTCGAACGCCAGAAATGCCTGATCGACTATACCCTGGCGGCCCTGCTGCGCCGCAAGACCCGCAACTTCGGCCTGTTGCTGATCTATACCCTGCTGGTGTTTCTGTTCAGTACGGTGCTGCTGCTCAGTCAGGGCTTGCGGCGGGAAGCAGCGATACTGCTGCAAGACGCGCCGGAAGTGATCGTACAGCGCATGGCGGCTGGGCGGCACGACCTGGTGCCGACGGCCTGGCTTGACCGCCTGCGGCAAATTCGGGGCGTCAGCGCGGTCCAAGGCCGGTTGTGGGGCTATTACTACGATCCGGTCATCAAAGCTAACTATACCCTGATGGTTGCTCCGGAGCGGCGACTGGCGGCGGACGAGATCGTTATCGGCGCCGCGCTGGCGCGGGCGCGGCAAATCGGCGTCGGCGATTTTCTCGGCCTGCGCGCCGCCAACGGTCAACCCCTGCCGCTCAAGATCGTCGGGTTGCTCGATTCCACCTCGGAACTGTTGAGCGCCGATTTGCTGCTGCTGTCCGAAGATGGCTACCGCGCGCTGTTCGACATTCCGCCGGGCGTCTACACCGATGTGGTGCTGACGGTGCGTAATCCCCGCGAAGCGCGGACCGTGGCGGAAAAAATCGCCCTCGCCCTGCCGGATAGCCGGCCGATTCTGCGCGCGGAGATCCTGCGCACCTACGATGCGGCGTTCAATTGGCGCGAGGGGCTGTTGTTCGTCGTGCTGGGAACCCTGACGCTGGCGTTCGCGATCCTGACCTGGGACAAAGCCGCCGGCCTCAGCGCCGAGGAAAAACGCGAGATCGGTATCCTCAAGGCCATCGGCTGGGAAACCGGCGACATTCTGCGGATGAAGCTTTGGGAAGGCATTCTGCTGTCGTCGACCGCTTTTCTCGCTGGCTACATCCTCGCCTACTGGCAGGTGTTCCACGCCGGCGCCCGGCTATTCGCACCAATCCTCAAGGGCTGGGCGGTACTATATCCTGACTTTCAGTTGACAACGGCGGTGGATTTGCAACAGATACTGGTGCTGCTGGCGGTAACCGTATTGCCCTACATCGTCGCCACCCTGATCCCGATCTGGCGGGCGGCGACTGCCGATCCCGACGCGGTAATGCGCGGATGATCGAACGCCAACAGCATTAAATTTTTCCTTCCAGTGTCTTCCCTGCCTCGTGTGCTGATCAACATGCCCGATGTCGTCCTGATCGCCGGCGTGGACGAAGTTGGACGCGGACCCTTGGCCGGTCCCGTCATCGCCGCCGCGGTCATCCTCGATCCCACCCACCCGATTGTCGGCCTGGCCGATTCCAAAACGCTCAGCCCGCTTCGCCGCGAGCGACTAGCGGGCGAAATTCGCGCCAAAGCCCTGGCCTGGGCGCTGGGCCGGGCCGAAGTCGCCGAAATCGACCGCATCAATATCCTGCAAGCATCGCTGCGGGCGATGCAACGGGCCATCGCTGCCTTAAGCATCGTCCCGGAACGAGCGCTGGTGGACGGCAATCGCTGCCCGCCGCTGGCCTGTCCCTGCCAGGCCATCGTGAAGGGCGACGCCACGGTGTCGGCCATCAGCGCCGCTTCGATTCTGGCCAAGGTGGCGCGGGACGCGGAAATGCGCGAACTGCACGAGCGCTATCCCCACTACGGCTTCGCCCAACACAAGGGCTACCCAACCGCCGCGCATCGGGATGCCTTGCGTCGCTTCGGTCCCTGCCCGGAACATCGCCGCTCCTTCGCACCGGTCGCCGCCGTGCTGCAAACTACTCTTCGGGAATGAATCATGTCCGCGAATTTCGTTCATCTGCGCCTGCATACCGAATATTCGCTGGTGGACGGGCTGATCCGCATCAAAAGTCTGGTCAAGCGGGTCGCCGCCGCCGGGATGCCGGCGGTGGCGGTGACCGATATGAGCAACCTGTTCGCCCTGATCAAGTTCTACAAAGCCGCGCTGGGGGCCGGCGTCAAACCCATCGTCGGGGTGGAAGCCTGGGTACAGCGAGAGGGCGAGCCGACCCGGCTGGTGTTGCTATGTCAGAACTTGAGCGGCTACCGCCATCTGACCCGATTGGTCAGTCGTAGCTATCAGGAAGGCCAGCTACGGAGCGTGCCGATGCTCGACCATGCCTGGCTACACGGCCACACCGAAGGGCTGATCGCCCTGTCCGGGGGCCGCGAGGGCGAACTGGGGCGGGCGTTGTTGAACGACCGTTCGGATCAGGCCCAGGCTTGGCTGGCGGACTGGCGTCAATTGTTCCCGGATCGGTTTTACCTGGAAGTGCAGCGTACCGGCCGGCCTCGGGAGGAGGAATATTTGGAGGCGGCCCTGGACCTGGCGGCGGCGACCGGAACACCAGTGGTGGCCACCAACGAGGTATGCTTTCTCCAGCGCGAGGATTTTGAGGCGCACGAGGCGCGGGTGTGCATTTACGACGGCGCGACGCTGGACGACCCGCGCCGACCGCGCCGTCATAGTGACCAGCAGTATCTGCGGACTCCGGCGGAAATGGCCGAACTGTTCGCTGATTTGCCCGAAGCGCTGGAAAACAGCGTTGAGATCGCCCGCCGCTGCAACCTGCGGCTGGAATTAGGCCGAAACGTGTTACCGGATTTCCCGGTGCCCGTGGGAATGAGCGCCGCCGACTACTTTACCGCCCAGGCCCGAACGGGACTGGAACAGCGGTTGCCGCGACTGCTGGACCCCGCCGCCCCGGATTTTGCCGAACGTCGCCAGCCCTACGACGCGCGGTTGGAACTGGAGTTGAAGGTCATCATCCAGATGGGCTTTCCCGGTTATTTCCTGATTGTCGCCGACTTCATCCAGTGGGCGCGGGCGCACGGCGTGCCCGTCGGGCCGGGGCGCGGCTCCGGCGCGGGTTCGCTGGTCGCCTATGCTCTCGGCATCACCGATCTGGACCCGCTGGCTTATGACTTGCTGTTCGAGCGGTTCTTGAATCCTGAACGGGTCTCGATGCCGGATTTCGACATCGATTTCTGCATGGAAGGGCGGGACCGGGTCATCGAATACGTCACCCAGCGCTATGGCCGGGACCGGGTCTCGCAGATCGCGACGCACGGTAGCATGGCGGCCAAGGCGGTGGTGCGCGATGTGGGGCGGGTGCTGGGCCATCCCTACGGGTTTGTGGATCGCATCGCCAAACTGATTCCCTTCGAGTTGGGCATCACCCTCGACAAAGCCATCGAGCAGGAAGCCGAACTGCGCCGACTGTACGAGAACGACGAAGAAATCCGAGCGCTGATCGACCTGGCCCGCAAGCTGGAGGGCTTGGCGCGCAACGTCGGCAAACACGCCGGTGGCGTGGTGATCGCGCCGACCAGTCTGACCGATTTCTCGCCGCTGTACTGCGAAGCGGGCGATTCGAGTCTGGTGACTCAGTTCGACAAGGACGATGTGGAAGCCGCCGGACTGGTCAAGTTCGATTTCCTGGGACTACGAACCCTAACGATTATTGATTGGGCTTTGCAAACCGTGAATCGGCAACGCGCGGCGCATGGCGAACCGCCGTTGGATATCACCACCGTTCCGTTGGACGACGCGGTTACTTTCGAGCTGCTGAAGCGCCACCAGACCACCGCCGTATTTCAGTTGGAATCCAGCGGCATGAAGGATTTGATCCGCCGTCTGCAACCGGACTGCTTTGAAGATATGGTGGCGCTGGTGGCGCTGTTTCGACCCGGCCCGCTGCAATCGGGGATGGTGGATGATTTCATCGACCGCAAGCATGGCCGCGCCCGTATTGAATATCCCCATCCAGCACTGGCTCCGATTCTGAAACCGACTTACGGCGTCATCCTTTATCAGGAACAGGTGATGCAGATTGCCCAAGTCCTGTCGGGTTATACCCTCGGCGGGGCGGATTTGCTGCGCCGGGCCATGGGTAAGAAAAAGCCGGAAGAGATGGCCAAACAAAGGGACGGGTTTGTGAGCGGCGCGGTGGAACGCCAGGTCGAGCCGGAAACGGCTTCTTATATCTTTGACTTAATAGATAAATTCGCGGGTTATGGGTTCAATCGCAGCCACAGCGCCGCTTATGCTTTGTTGTCCTACCAAACCGCCTGGTTGAAAGCGCACTATCCGGCGGCGTTCATGGCGGCGGTGCTGTCCTCCGACATGGACAAGACCGACAAGGTGGTGGTGTTCATCGAGGAATGCCGCCGCATGAGCCTCAACTTGGCGACGCCGGCGATCAACGTTTCGGAATACCGTTTCACGGTCGGCGAGACCGGCGAGATTCGTTATGGTCTGGGCGCGATCAAGGGCGCCGGAGAGACCGCCATCGAGGCGCTGACGCAAGAGCGGGAACGGGGTGGCGCCTACCGCGACCTGTTCGACCTGTGTCAGCGGGTGGACTTGCGTAAGCTCAACCGCCGGGTGTTGGAATCGTTGATCCGTTCCGGAGCGTTCGACGAGCTCGGCGCCAACCGGGCAACGTTGATGGCGCAGTTGCCGGAAGCGTTGCAACTGGCCGAGCAGCATTCCCGCAACGACGCCGCTGGCCAGAACGACCTGTTTGGTCTGGCCACCGCCGAGAAAACGCCCACCCGACCGCTGCACATCGCCAAGAAGCCGGAGTGGAGCGTGGAGGAGCGGTTACGCGGTGAGAAGGAAACGCTAGGCGTTTATCTGACGGGTCATCCCATCCGCCAGGTGGCGGTGGAACTGGCTGCTCTCCATACCACCCGGCTGCATGACCTGGCCGGGAACAGCGGAACCTCGCGCCGGAACAACGACCGCTCGGTGTTGATCGCCGGTCTGGTGGTGAGCGCGCGCACCCGCAACGCCAATCGGGGGGGGCGGATGGCTTTCGTGACCCTGGACGACGACAGCGGACGGATCGAGGTGCGCATTTTCCCAGAGGTCTACGAGCGACATCGGTCACTGATTGTCGAGGACGCCATTGTGCTCGTGCAAGGCGCGCTGGGCTGGGACGAATTCAACCAGACCACACGGTTGACCGTTGAGCGGGTGTTCAGTCTGGATGAAGCGCGCGCTGAATACGGTCGACGATTGGTGTTGCGGCTGAACGCGCGCCAGTGCGAGGGGGAGATATTGCGCCAATTGGCCGACGTGCTGGCCGCGCATCGCGCCGATGGCCGATGCATGGTGTGGGTGGAGTACACCAGCCCCACAGCGCGCGTGGAACTGACGTTTGGTTCCCACTGGCGGGTCAAGCCCAGCGAGGCGCTATTAAAACAGTTGCGCGAACTGGTGGGCGCGGAGGCCGTACAACTGCACTATGAACCTCAAGCGAGCGTGGAACGCGGCTTGGGTTAACACCCACTCCTCTAAAAGTCTGTTATACCAGATATTGATTTGTCCCGATCTGTAAGAGCACTTATGGGATTTAATCCATCAAAATGGTCAGATTCAGGTCAAATCTTAATATTTGACGGTATCAGAAGCGGGGGAAATTCAGATACCGTCATCAAAAGTACCATCATTTCGACGGTATGGAGTGAGTTAGCCTGAAACAACAAAACCCCGCCAGGCCTTGCTGCCTAGCGGGGTTAGAAGGCGGGATGAAACCGGGTAAATCTAGGATTTGGTGGAGCAGAAGGGGATCGAACCCTCGACCTCCGCATTGCGAACGCGGCGCTCTCCCAGCTGAGCTACTGCCCCATGACGAAATGAAGGAGTGAATACTACAGTCTTCAACAGCCATTGGCTAGACCCTCGCGCCCGAAAGATCATGTCCCGTATTCTGTCATCCTGCCCGTTCTGAACAAGGCAGCGCAAATCACCACCTGCTAACCCTCCTGCAACCGCTACGCAAACAGGATTGCGAATTGATCGTGGTGGACGGCGGCAACGACGACCAAACCGTGGCGCTGACCAGATCGCTAGCGGATCGGGTTATCCCCAACTGATGAACGTCGGCACGAGGCGGGCCAGCGGCAATATCCTCTGGTTCCTGCACGCCGACAGTCCGCCGCCGCCGGGTGAAGTCAATCTCATTCACGCGGCCCTAGCCCGGCCGGAGCGATATTGGAGCCGTTTCGACGTGCGCCTGTCCGGTTCCATTGCTGCGGGTGGTGGAAACCCTGATGAACGTCCGTTCCCGGCTGACCGGCATCGCCACCGGCGATCAGGGTATCTTCGTGCGCCGAGAGGCGTTCGAGCGCGTCGGCGGCTCTCCACTCATCGTACTGATGGAGGACATCGCCTTCAGCCGCTTGCTGAAACGTCAAAGCCGCCCAGCCTGCTTGCACCAGCGGCTGACGACGTCTAGCTGGTGCTGAGAGTGTGACGGTATCCCACGCACGATTCAGCTGATGTGGCAACTGCGGCTGGCGCACTTCCTCAACGCCGATCCCGACCGGTCGGCTCGGATCCATTACTACTCGTGAACATCGGTTGTTCCTCTTCGCCAAGGCTCTCGTCCCCAGCTGGGTCAAAATCCATCTGGCGGGACGGCTTGGAGCGCGCGGCGCAGCGGTACTGGTCGACAACTGCTGCACCGGACCCTGCGCATCGCCCATGCCGTCCGGCTGTGCCACCCATCGAACTGTGGTGCGCATCGGACACACGGTATAGCTTTTTCAGCGCCTGCCGATGGAAATACGGTGTACAGCTACGTGGTTGCCCTGCGGCGACTACGGCGATCACCTGTGAAGTGCATTCATCATCGTTGACCTGGTTCCAGCAATCTAACATGGAAAACAGGGTTCCAGGAACTATACTGAATCACAAATGATCCACACATGATTCAGTCTTCAATCGCCCCTCAAACATCGGTCCTTTCGAGGAGGAAAACCATGAAGCAGTACCGTTTACTGGCCGGCCTGGCCGCTTTGGCGCTGATCGCCACGGCGAGCGCCGCCGATCTGTACAAATGGACGGACGAGAAGGGGCAGGTGCACTACACCTCGTCGCCGCCGCCGGAGACGGCGCGCAAACCCCAGCAGATCGACCCGGCTAATCCGAGTAACGCGACGGCCCTACCCGCGTCAGCGGCGGCGAGCGGCGCGGCGAACGCGCCCGGCGTGCTGTTCATCCTGGACGCCTCCGGCAGCATGAAAGCCAAGATCGACAACCGGGAAAAGATCGTCATCGCCAAGGAGGTGATGAGCAACCTGCTGCGCGACTTGCCGGCGACGATCCAGGTGGGCCTGGAAGTCTACGGCCACCACACCAAGGGCGACTGCAACGACATCGAAGTGATGGCCCCGGTCGGCCAGACCGACAAGGCCGCCCTGATCCAGCGGATTCAAGCCATCGACCCCAAGGGCATGACCCCGATCACCCAAGCCCTGCAAGTGGCCGCCGAGCAGCTCAAGACCGCCGAGCAAGAAACCACGGTGGTGCTGGTCAGCGACGGCGAGGAGACCTGCAAGGGCGACCCGTGCGCGGCGGTGGGGAGCCTGGTGCAGCAGGGCGTCAAGCTCAAGGTCCACGTCGTCGGCTTCGACGTGGCGGAAAAGGAGCAGCAACAACTGATGTGCATCGCCAAGGCCGGCAACGGCCGCTACTTCACCGCCAACAACGCCGAGCAGTTGAAAGACGCCTTGACCGAAGTCAAGCAGGAAGTGGTGAAGAAGGTCGAGTTACCCCCGCCGCCGCCCGTCGTCGCGCAAACGCCTCCGTCGCCCGCGCCGGAGAAGAAAGTTGTCAAGATGCCAGCACTAGGAACCATCAAGATTCCCAAATATACTGGCAGAGTTCCCGTCTATGATCAGAATAGAAAAGAAGTGGATTATTTTGGTGGCACAGCACACGAATTGATATTACCCGCTGGCACCTACAAGCTTGAATTTAGTGGAGTACCACTGGAAATTCAGGTCGATGGCGGAAAAACTACTGAAATATCATCACAATTAGGAACCATCAAAATTCCCAAATATACTGGCAGAGTTCCCGTCTATGATCAGAATGGAAAAGAAGTGGATTATTTTGGTGGCACAGCACACGAATTGATATTACCTGCTGGCACCTACAAGCTTGAATTTAGTGGAGCACCACTGGAAATTCAGGTCGAGGGTGGTCAAGAGGTTGTCCTTGAGTAGTAGCCGTCACTGGCGATGGGTTCAGGGAGGAACCCGCTCAGGCTGGATTAGGACAGCGAAGAAAGCAGCCAAGGGGAAAGCCTTTTCATGAACGTGAACCGATAGGCAAAATACGTGCCCTAGCTTTCTCCCGATCAATCGAGATTAAGGCTCCCTCCCGCAATTCGCTCTGGAATTGAATGATCGATTTAATAATCAGTTGGCTGATTGATTCCAATGAAACGTTTTGCGTCCTGACCTGGATAACGCTGGGTCCATTTGCCGATGTGATGGCTAATAAGGCCCCAAAATCCAAATCATGCGTAAACACGATATATCCATGCACTTGAGCCCACTCCATGATTTCCCGGTCGGTTGCTCGTGGATTACCTACTTGAGACCAATGAAAACTCTTCCAACCCTGTTCCTTGAACAGTGGCGCCCAACGTGGGGACAGTCCCATATCGATCAATATCTTGAAGTCCTCACGCAAGGTCCATCTCCCGCTCTTCCACTCGCCAGGCGGCGTAAGCCAACGCTTCCATAATGTCTTCGCGTTCCAGATACGGGTAATCAGCCAAAATCTCTTCCATGGTCATTCCAGAGGCCATCAGACCGACAATCGTTCCTACGGTAATTCGTATCCCTCGAATGCAAGGTTTACCTCCCATGACTTCGGGATTGAAGGTAATGCGACTGAGGCTTAGCATTTTCGTTTCTCCTTTCATATTAAACTGATAGGCTTGGGTCCATTGCTAAAATAGCGTTCGATTTTTCACACGGCTCCGTCGGGGGAGCAGGATCAGTGCGATGATCATCGCCGGCAAATATGAAGTCATCGGCGAACTGGGCAAGGGCGGCATGGGGGTCGTTTACCAGGTTCGCCATCTCGAACTCGGCTCGATCTTCGCGCTCAAGGTGCTGCGCGCCGATCTGACCGACGAAACGGTCGAAGCCGTGGCGCGATTCTACAACGAAGCGCGGGTCATGGCGCGGCTCCGCCACCCGCATATCATTCAGGTGTTCGACATCGGCCAGGACGCAGGCCGCCACTACTTCGTGATGGAATACATTCGTGGGCGGAACCTGTACGACATTCTGAAACAGGAAGGCGCTCTACCCCTGTCCAAGGCGCTGACCATCGGCGCCCAAGTCGGCGAAGCCCTGGCCTACGCACACACCCAACAGCCGCCGGTCGTCCACCGCGACATCAAACCCCACAACATCATGCTCGAAGACGGCACGAACCGGGTGGTCGTGATGGACTTCGGCATCGCCAAGCTGTTGGACCCGCAGCACACTCAATACACCCACACCGGCGTCTTTCTCGGCACGCTCGCCTACAGCGCCCCTGAACAACTGCGCAGCACCATGAAGATAGATGGGCGCGCCGATATTTTCTCACTCGGCCTGGTGCTGTACGAAATGGCCACGGGTCGTAAGTTCTTCCTGGGGTTGACGCGAGAGGAAATCATCGGCAAGCAGCTTTTCGAGCCGGGCGTGTACCTTCCCGCGTTCGAACGTCCGGTGCCGCGCGTCTTCCAGCGGTTGGTGGCGAAAGCCATCATGAAAGACCGGGACCGGCGCTATAACACGGTCACGGAATTGCTGGAGGCGCTGGCCAAGGTGCCGGTCGGTGGACGAATCAGCCCGTGGACATGGGCGACCTTGACCGGTGGCGTTTCCCTAGCGGCCCTGGCGGCGGTGATCGGATGGCGCTGGAATCAGGATTGGCATTGGAACTGGGATTGGCGCGGCGCCTTCACGTCACGGGTCGAACACCTCCTCGCCGCGCCCAAGCCGGAACCGGCCAAACCGGAACCGGCCAAACTTGTTGCCAAGCTGGAGCCGGTCAAGCCCGAGCCGGTAAAACCGCAACCCGTAAAACCCGAACCCGCCAACCCAGAACCGGCAAAGCCAGAGCCCGCCAAACCGGAACCCGCCAAGCCCGTGGATCATCCCGCACCACCGGCCAAGGAAAACCCAGTCACTCCAGCGACTCCGCCGCCCTCCGTCCCCCACCAAGAAGAGGAAAAACAAGCCACGCCCACGCTGGCCACCGTCAAACCTGCCGAGTCCCCGCCAACCGCCCCACTCGTCCAACCGATCCCGGTCGCCGTCATTCAGCCGCCGACTCCCCGCATTGCGGCGCCAAAACCCACCCCACCCGCGCCGTCTTTATCAGCCATTCCGCCGGCAGGGCGAATCCTCCTCAAGGTCTGTGAAACGCAGACCTTTACCGTCAACGACAACCCACCCCACCGCTACATCTGGTGGATTGACGGACAACCCCAGACGGAGCAAGGACAGCGCCTACTCTTCTCGGGGCAGTCGGCGGGCCAGCATACCGTTCGCGTCGCGGTGAACGGGAACGAGGCCACAGGCGCAAGCTGGGAAGTCGGCGTCGTCCCGGCCCCACCCTCCGAAACCGAGGTGCGACAATGGCTGGAAGCCTACCGGCAAGCCTTGGAAACGGAGAACCTCGCCAAGCTGCGCGAGTTGGGCTACGTGCGCTCGGACTCGCAGGCGGAGGCGATGCGGGAAAAATTCCGGATGCGCCCGCAGAACCAGGTACGGATTCAAGACTGGCAAGCCGAAGCGCTGCGCGACGAAGTGCGATTGAGCTTCGAGCAGGCCGACCGCTGGCGCGATACCGCAACCCGGTCGCTGGTGATGGACTATTCTTCCCAGAGCGTGACGCTGGTTCGACAAGATTGCACACGGGTTGTGGCCCGTTAGCGGAGGGAGTCATCAATCGATTCAGATCGATGGTGCGCTGGTGGGCGTATGGATTGCTTGACCAAACGTTCTGGATTGGGAGTCATCGTGATGGAAACGCCTTAGTGGCGGTTTGTGGAAACCAAGCACGATTTTTCCGGCAGTTGGGCGAAGCGCCGTGGTGATAACCCCTTCACAATCGGAATTTGCGCCTGCTCTATCCAGGGTTGGCTTGACAAGCTTCGTGCCGTTCTACTCCTCCCGCGCGGGTTGCCGAATCCGCGTGAACAACGGCCCAAACACCGCCAGTGCCACCGCCTCGAATTCCGCATCCAGGGGATCCGTATCCCGGAACGCCAACCGGTAATAGGCGTTCTCGCATTCCGGCGCAATTTTCTGAAAATCATCTCCCTCCCATTGGCGCCACGCCGCCCGCAGTGCCTGATCCGTACCTGAATTCCCGTCCTTGTAGAGGGTTTCGACATAGGCCAGCGCGCTTTTGGGGAAGAAATGCAGCAGTCGTCGTGTCCCCCGCCAATACCATTCCAGCAACGCCCGCAGCCGCGCGGCGGCATCCTCCACCGATTCCAGCACGATTTCCTGGTCTTCCGCCACCCAGTAACTACGCAACGTCATACCTTCAGGCGCCGCGACATTCAGCACCAAGTGGTGCAACCATAGATTCAGATAGTCATTGGCCTTGATGGACGCCAATCGATACCCTACCCGCCCGCCCGGCGTGATCCCGGTCAGGCGCCCGCTCACTTCAAATTCGCCCAGATTCAGTTGCAAATCCAGCGGTTCCGGGTCCTGGCGCGGCAACACTCGCCCCAGGCGTCCGGCGAAGCGCGTCACCCGGTCCTGGGCCTGGGCGAATACGCAGTCACCGACTTGACCGTGCGGCAGCGCCCCATTGCCTCGCATTACCGCTTGAATCATCGCTGCGGACCGCCCCTCCCGGTGCAGTTCCAACATTTGACCGAGCAGTTGATGATTTTCCAAACCGTCCAACACGAACGGTTCGCGAGTCGCCAACTCTTCCTCGCTTTCGTCGGGTCGGACCCCCAACCGCTCCCGCAATAACCAGCGGGCGGGATGGCGAAAAAACCCGATCAGACTGTCCAGCGTCACCCGCCGCAAGGCCTGATCCGGCTCCGGCAGTTCCGCGATCAACAGCGGCATCGGATCGCGCCCACCCCACCCGGCCTGACGGCTGGCCTCGGTCAGTTCCCGTGCGTAGCTGAACAGGCGGTCGTTACCGCTGAAATACCGGCGACTGAAGGCTTGCAGCGGATGGCGCGTCACCAGTTGCTCGCGAGGTCGGCCGCCGTCCGGACGATAAAAACTCCGATCCACCACATCTAGCAACTCGCTGACCAGCACCGAGGGTGGCAACGGCGTGTTATCGCGGATGCTCTGGCCGACATAGCTGATCAGGAGACAGCGGCGCGCCGACAGCAACGTTTCCAAAAACAAATAGCGATCATCGTGGCGGCGGGCGCGGTCGCCGCGCCGGAAGCGGGTCGCCATCCGGTCGAAATCCACCGGATGGCGCGGACGCGGATAAGCATCGTCGCTCATCCCCAGCAGGACGATCACCGGGAAGGGAATGCTGCGCATCGGCGTCAGGGCGCAGCAGGTCACGCCGCCGCTGAGAAATCGCCCCGCCGGACTCTCGGCGGCGTTCAAAGCGTGGCGCAGGGCTGACTTTATCACCGCCAACCCGACCGGCTCGGCAAAACCCGCCTGTTCAAAATTGGCGCGCAGCGTTTCCAGCGCGGCGCGAATCCGTTGAATCTCACTCTCTTCGCGGTCCCGAGGATCGAAAAACCGGTCCAACACCCCGTGCAAACTCTCCACCCAAGTCGTCAGCGACCGGCTTTCCCGCAGTTGGGCGTCCAACCCGAACAGCGCTTCGACAAAGGTTTGCCACTGACCCAGCGCCCGCGCCTCCCCGCCTTCCACTTCATCGTACGGCAAAATGCCGGCGTACAAGTCTCGCCCGCGTCCCGGCAACGCGTAGCCAAGCAACAACCGGTCCAGCCCCATCCGCCAGGTATGTTCAGCCGTGGTCGGCAACTCCCAAAGCGCCTTGGCCTCGGCGTCGAACCCCCAGCGGATGCCCACGTCCCGTGTCCAGCGACGGATTCGGGTCAAATCGGCCTCATCCAGCCCAAACCGCCGCCGCACCGCCGGCAGTTCCAGCAGGCTCAGGACTTGGCTGGCGTCGAATCGCCCGCCGCTCAAATCCAACAACGCGAACCAGCCCTCGATCAGCGGCTCCTCGGCGGGTGCGCCCCGGTCGGCGATGCTGAACGGAATTCGTCGCTCATGCGGCGCGCTGGCGAATACCGCCTCGATCAGCGGCCCATAACGGGCGATATCGGGCGTCATCACGATTACGTCGGCCGGCCGTAATGTCGGGTTCGCCGCAAACAGCGCCAGCAGTTGATCGTGCACCACTTCGACCTCGCGCATCGGCCCGTGACAAGCGTGAATCTGGAGCGAACGATCATCGGGCCGCAGCGGCAACGGCGGACAGTCATCGCTACCCCGTTCCCGCAAATGCAGGATATCGGCTTGCAGACCATGTAACAGGTTGGCGCCTTCCGGTTCGACGAAGCCGTCCCATTCGACGCGCGGATACGCTTGCAACAGATCGATGAAATCGCGTCCCTGCTTGCCTAGGGAGGCCAGCAGCGGATGGCCGACGGTCAGATACACTTCGTCGGGATCAATCTCCTCGCCCAGCCGGGCCAGATCGCGTTCGGCCTGGATGTCGCCCCAATATTCCTGGCAGGGATTCAGCAGGAACAGATGAACGTCCATATGCCGCGCTAGCGCCGCGAGCAACTCCACATCCAGCGGCGGCAACGCGGACATGCCGATCATGCTGACTCGCTCCGGCAACTGGCGACGGTCAAAATCGCCGCTGGCCAGACACGCGTGGAACCGCGCCTGCGCCCGCACTCGATGCGTCTCGCCGCCGCGCGCCAACCGCCGCCACAATTCCGCCTGCCAGTGCTCTTCCTGGCCCGCTTCCCAGCGATTGATCCAATCGGGCCGGTAGACCAGATACTGGTCGAAGCAGTCAGCGATGCGGCCAGCCAGCTCATAGCGGCGGAACTCGTCGCGGCCATCACCCAGATAGGCCCGCACTGGCGCGAAGCAGGGCGTATCTTCCACGTCCCGCAACAACGCCATCAGCCGCCAGTGCAGCACGGGACGGTCGAAGTCGGAGGTTGGCGGCAACTGGCGCAGCACCGCGCGCGCCATGGTCCACAGGAAAGTGGCCGGCAACTGGAAACCCAAGTTGGCGCACACTCCCAACCGCTCGGCCAACCGCAACCCCAGCCAGCGCGCCAGACCGGTCCCCGGCGTGACCACCACTTCGCGCGCCAGCGGCGACCGCAAGGGTTGGCGCAGCAACTCGGCCAGCCGGTCGGCCAGAACTTCGAGGCGGTTGCTCTGATCGCTGTAAAAGGCCATGGCGCACCAGGGGTGAGAGGAAAACGGGGTCTCAAACGGAATCCGTCAGGTCTTGGATTCTGGTCCCGACCGGCCATGCGCTGCCAACCGCCGCAGGGCCGCGCTCAACCGTGAGTCCGGCAGCGCGCGGGCGGCGGCTTCCAGCACCTCGGCGTTGCGTCGGGTTAGCGTCAGGCGCCGGTGCTGGGCCGGGGGCGGAACGGCTATCGGCATCACCCGAATGCGTGGCTTGGGCAACGCGATGCGAAGCTGTTGGCCCAGCGCCTGACGGATGGTGGGCAAGGCATAACGCAGCCGGGTGGCCCAGACAGCCGAATCCGTCCGCACTTCCCAGCTTTCCGCATCGAGTCGGAGTAATACCGCATGATCGTTCAACGGTGGGGGTAAATAGGCGCGAAAAGCCTCGCTCAACCGGGAAAAGTGGTCCGCCCGCGCCACGATCTGCCCCCAATTCCCCTGGATGCAACGCAATCTCTCGCCCACGGTCCGCATTGCGCCCGGCGGGGCATCCGAACCCGCAGGCGATGGCGCAACCGGGCCCGCAGGCGGCGGGGGCGGCGCGATGTCCAACAGGCGAGCATAAGCGGGCGGCGCCTCGGCGACCACCGTCGGCCTCGATGGCGCCGCTGGCGACTCGGCCATCGATTCCACTTCGGATTTTGGCTCGTAGCCGCGCAGCATCTTCAACAACCGCGCGGTGTGGCGGCGGGCCGCCGCTCGGACATCAGCATCCGCAGCCATGGTCACAACCTCCGTTCATCGCGCAGGTCACGTCGCGCCTGCCATGCTCGTCCATTCCATCTCCAGCCTGGCTAGTTCCTCGGGAGTATTGACGTTGCGGAACAACGCCGGCCAGTCGGGAAATTCCACCCGAATCGGCCGATGCCGTCGCAACCAGCGGCCCACACCACCTTCTCCGGCCGCCAGCCAGGCCGTCAGATCATCGCGTAAACCAACCGAGACCAGAGCGAACACCGGCTGCCAGCACCCTGCGCCGTAAACCGCGCTGATCGTCGCCCTCCCCCGCTCCAGCGCCGCCAGCATCCGCGCCGCATAGTCGGACGGCAGCAGCGGTGAATCGCACGGCGCGGTCAGCACCCAAGGGGTTGTCGCCACGCGCAACGCCGCCAGCACTCCCGCTAGTGGTCCCCGAAACCGTTCGTCCGCGCCATCGCCGACCACCCGACAACCAAACTGCTGGTAATGTTCCTGATGGCGGTTGGCGCTGATCAGCAGTTCCGCAACCTGCGGTTGCAACCGTCGAACGCCATGGGCGATCAACGGTTCGCCGGCCAGCGGCAGCAGACCCTTGTCGCGTCCGCCCATTCGCTCGGCGCGGCCTCCAGCGAGCAGAACGCCCGTCACTTCGCTTCGGGGATCAATCATCACCCGCGCGCCTCTACACCGTTCGATCCTTCAAGCCAACGGCAGGCTTACATGCAACACACCGGGGTCGTCGAGCGTCGCGCTGACCTTGAAGTGAAGAAGGCGGTTAAGTCGCAGCATCTGTTCGTTTTCCCGCAGCACCTCGCCGTACAGTTCCTTGATGCCCCGGCTCTTGGCGTACTCGATGATGTGGCGCATCAACATCGGTCCCAGCCCCAGCCCGGTCATGCTCCGGTCCACCAGGATCGAATACTCGGCCCGCTCCATGTCCGGATCGGCGTTGCAACGCACCACCCCCCAGATTTTACCTTTACCGGGCAGACAGTCCGGTTCGGTGAAGATGAACGCCATTTCCCGCTCGTAATCGAGCTGGGTCAACCGGGCGGCCATTTCGTGCGGCAGTTCGCGCAGCGGCTGGAAAAACCGCATGCGCACATCCTCCAGCGGGATGCGCTTGACCAGATCCTGCAATTCCGGCTCATCCTCGGGCAGAATCGCCCGCATCAGGAAGGCGCGGCCATCCGGCAGATCGTACCGTTTCTCCAATTCCTTGGGATAGGGTGAAATCGCCAACCGCTGCACCGCCGGCATGGTGCTGGACTCGATTAGGATATTGGCGTCCAGCGCCACCAGATGGTTGGAATAAACCCAGATCGGGTTGATGTCCATCTCGATGATTTCAGCCAGATCGATCACCATCTGCGAAACTTTGATCAGGGTCAAGGCGATGTCATTCAAGTCCACCGGCCGACCGCGATTGATGCGAAGCTGGCGGTACAACCGGGTGCGCGACATCAGATCGCGGGCCAGTTGCATGTTCAGCGGCGGCAGCGCATAGGCGACATCGTCGATCACCTCGGCCTCGGTGCCTCCTTGGCCAAAGAAGATCACCGGTCCAAACCGCTGGCCGGTGCGCACCCCCATCATCAATTCGTAGGCGCCGTGCCGGGACTGCATCGGCTGCACGGCGAAACCGTCGATCACCGCCTCGGGCGCGAATTCACGTACCCGCTCCAACATGCTGGTAGCGGCCGCCCGCACCTCCGACGGACTCTTCAAGCTGAACGCCACACCACCGACCGCGGACTTACTGACGATATCGGGCGAGAGAATCTTGAGCGCCACCGGATCGCGCAATTCCAGGGCGATCTCGGAAGCTGCCTCCGGCGTCGAAGCAAAATGCAGCGGGGCGGTTCGAATCTGATAGGCGTTTAGCACCTGGCTGGTTTCGTAGGCATTCAGCCGGCGACGACCTGCGGTCAGGGCGATCTCGATAATGCGGCGAGCCGTCTCCAGATCGGGAGTGAATTCCTCCGGGATCGAGGGCGGGGTCTCGATCAGCAATTCCTGATTGCGCCGGTGCTGCGCCAGCCGCATGAAGGCCTCGACCGCCTCGCCAGGCGCCTGGTAAGCGGGGATGTGCGCCTCCTTGAACCGATTGCGTGCCTGCTCCACCGACGCTTCGCCGACCCAGCAGGTCATGATCATCCGCCGGCTCTTGGCTCGCTCGACCACTGCCCGAGCGCACTCTTCCGACCGGTTCACCGAGGCTGGCGCATGGACCACCAACACGCCGTCGGCACCCGGCTCTTGCAGCAACAGGTCCAGCGCCTTGCCGTACTCATCGGGACCAGCCGTATCGCCCAGGTCCACTGGATTCTCCATCGGATAGCCAGGCCGACAGGCGCGCGCCAGTTGCTCGCGGGTCGCCGCGCTGATCTCGGCCAGATGGCCGCCATGCCGCGATAGGGTATCGCTAGTCAGCAACGCCAGACTGTAGCTATTGCTGAGAATGGTCAATCGGTCGCTGTAGACCGGTTTGGCGGTGGCCAAAGTCTCGGCGGCGCCGAACAGTTGTTCGATGTTGTTCACCCGCAGGATGCCGGCGCGCTGAAACACCGCATCGTACACCGCGTCCTCGATTGGGCCGACCCGAAAATCGCGTGGCTTGAGCACGATCACCGGTTTGACCCGGGCGGCGGCGCGGGCGGCGGACACGAACTTGCGACGGTTGCGGGCATTCTCCATGTACATCAGGATGGCGCGGGTATTGCTGTCCCGCAGCAGATAATCAATCAGGTCACCCAAATCCACATCCCAACGCATGCCCACCGAGATCACATGCGAGAAACCGATATTGCGGCCGGTGGCCCAGTCAATCACGCTACGGGTGATCGCGGCGGACTGGCACAACAACGCGATGTGGCCGGGCAACGGCCGGGTCGCGTTCAAACTGGCGTTGACATTGGTCGATGGCACGGCATAACCAAGATGATCCGGTCCCATGACGCGCAACAGATAGGGCTTGGCGGTTTCCAGGATCTTCCGCTTCAGGGATTCCCCTTCGTCCGGGTGTTTGCGCAGCATTTCCTGGCTCAACAGCGCCGGTTTGGCGCCGCTGTGGTCTTGCAAAATTTCCCGGCTGAGCAGCAATGCCGCGCGGGTCCCACGCGTGCCCAACTCGTCGATCAGTTTTGGCGCCTCGGCCAGCGGCGTGGTCAAAATCGCCAGGTCCGGCGCGACCGGCAAACTGGCGATGTCCTTATAGGCCAGTACGCCCGAAATGGACCGATGATCCGGATTGACCGGCATCACCGGCCCCTTGAAACCGCCTTCGATGAGATTGAACTCCACAGTGGCGTCGGGACCGTCGGCGGCTTTGCCGCGACCAATGACCGCGATGGAACGGGGCTTGAACAGATATTCGAGATTGCGAATGGTCATGAGGCGCCTCCCGCGCGAGGAAAACCGTCGGATCGAGTCGGAAGGGTTCTATGGTAGCGCGATTCGACCACGGCGGCTTGACTTGAGTAGCGGTGCCAGGCTTGGCGGTGATTCAGCTTTTCCTTAACAATAACGTTTACCGACGATGATGATCCAAACGCGAGGACCGGCATGAACTGGACGACGATACGCAAAACTCCGGAATCAAGCGGACAGGCGCCGAATCCGACCGCCGCCGCCCCCTTTTCCTGGGAAACGGCCCGCGCCGAACTGGAAGGTTTGCCCGGTGGCGGCTTGAACATCGCTCACGAAGCCGTGGACCGGCAGGTTCGGGCGGGTCGGGGCGAAACCATCGCCCTGCGCTGGCTGGGCAAAAATGGCGAGCGACGCGAGTTCAGTTACGCCGAGTTGGCTCGGTTGAGCAACCGGTTCGCCAACGGGCTGAACCGACTAGGCATCGAACGAGGCGACCGGATCTGCGTATTGGCCGGACGGCTGCCCGAACTATACATCACCGCCCTGGGCGCGCTGAAAGTCGGCGCGGTGTTCTGTCCGCTGTTTTCCGCTTTCGGCCCGGAGCCCGTGCGGGTGCGGCTGGCCAAAAGCCGGGCGCGGGTGCTGGTCACCACCACGCTTCTGTACGAACGCAAGGTGCGGGAGCAACGCGGCGCATTGCCGGATCTGGCGTATGTGCTGCTGACCGATAGCGGCGCGGAACCAGATACCCGCTCATTCCACGCCCTGCTGAACGCCGAATCCGACCAGTTCACCATTCCCTTCACCGACCCGGAAGATTGGGCGCTGCTGCATTTCACCAGTGGCACCACCGGTTCACCCAAGGGCGCGATTCACGTTCATGAGGCGGTGGTCGCCCATCGCCTGACGGGTCGGCAAGTGCTTGACCTGCGCCCCGGCGATGTTTATTGGTGCACCGCCGATCCGGGCTGGGTCACTGGCGTGTCCTACGGCATTATCGCCCCATTGACCAACGGCGTAACCCTGGTGGTGGACGAAGCCGAATTTGACGTCCGTCGCTGGTACACCATTCTCGAACGGGAGCGGGTCAATGTCTGGTACACCGCTCCGACCGCGATTCGCATGTTGGTGAAAGCCGGGGCCCAACCGGTTCAAGACTACGACCTGAGCGCACTGCGCTTCGCCGCCAGCGTCGGTGAGCCACTGCATCCCGAAGGCGTGGTCTGGGGTCTGGAAACGTTGGGTCAGCCCTTTCACGATACCTGGTGGCAGACCGAAACCGGCGCCATCATGATCGCCAACACCCGCGCCCAAGACATTCGTCCCGGCTCAATGGGGCGCCCGTTGCCAGGCATCGAAGCGGCCATCGTCCGGCGACGGCCAGAGGGTGGCGTGGACCTTCTTGAACCGGGCGCGGAGGGCGAACTAGCGTTGCGGGTTGGTTGGCCATCGCTGTTTCGCGGCTATCTGGACGACGAAGAGCGCTACCGGTGTTGCTTCGCCGATGGCTGGTATCTGAGCGGTGATCTGGCCACTCGCGACGCGGACGGTTATTACTGGTTTCTGGGTCGCGCCGATGACGTCATCAAGACCGCTGGCCATTTGATCGGGCCCTTCGAGATTGAAAGCGTGCTGCTGGAACACCCAGCGGTGGCCGAGGCTGGCATGATCGGCAAGCCGGATGCGTTCGCCGGCCAGATCATCAAGGCGTTCGTGGCGCTCAAACCCGACTACGCGCCCAGCGACACGTTGCGCAAGGAACTGATCGGCTTCGCCCGCACCCGACTGGGGCCAGCGGTGGCGCCGCGCGAACTAGAGTTCGTGGCGGATTTGCCCAAGACCCGCAGCGGCAAGATCATGCGCCGCCTGCTACGGGCCAGGGAACTGGGGCTGCCAGCGGGCGATTTGTCGACCCTGGAAAACAGCGCGGAGCAAAGCTCCTGAAAATTAGTAGGTTTGTTCTAATTCTCGCGGCTAGGATGAGACTCAAATCCTCTTTTACTGGGTCGGCACGAAAATCGCTTGCTTTTTGCGGAGTGTGGCGGCACACTGATGTTGCGGCGCAACATGCCGACCAAATCCAATAACAGGGTTTGAGCTTACTGAACCGAGAGAAGGAAAGTTCCATGAACGCCATGAGCCAAGAGCAAATTCGCGCCATGATCCTGCGCGTCCTCGGCGATATCGCGCCGAACGCCAATACCCAGGCGATCAACCCCGACGTCAGTTTTCATGACCAGATCGAACTGGACTCCATTGACTTTTTACGGCTCATGATGAGTCTGGAAAAGGAAACGAACGTGACCATTTTCGACTTCGACTATCCAAAGCTGTCCACGTTGAAAGGCTGCGAACGTTACCTGATCGAACGGTTGGCGACGGCAGCCTGATCGGCCCTTGCACGAACGCTCGACTGGAAATAGCACCAGCTTCGGCAATACCAGCCTGGTACCAGGGCGCGCCTCGAATTTGGCGCATCAGCATCGGCGGATTCCCCCAGCGGTAGAATTCTCTTGCCCCTAGACGCCAATGGGAGGTGATGTTCGCCCTAAAAAAAACCGATCCTTTTGGGATCGGTCGCCATGTCGGGAGGGATTAGGGTGTTTGCTCTAATCCAGAACTCTAATATCGGGTGCGCGTGGTGGGGTTTCTCTCCCTTTTTTCGTCACGCAACCCTCCTTTGGTGGTTTTTGGCCGGATCGCTGATGTCCGGCCTTTTTTATTATTCATCGTCAAACCTTGCAAATCCCGGAAATCCTCCTCCAACCCACGAGGACCGCTCGGTGTAGCCAAGCGTGATCAACAACGGGCGCATTATACCGGACGCGACTAATTCCGCAACTTTGCTCGACCTATTCAGCAAAGCATTACGTCCCGATAGAAACTTCCAACCACGCACCGGCCACCCACCGCCATGTCACTGGGGCTTGTCGCCTCGGCGGAGCGCCTCTACCACGCCGCCAACCCGGTCGGCACCAGCGCGGCGACGGCGACCAGCAGTGAACTCAGCGCGTGGCTCAACATGGCTCAATCCCTAGGGATAAAACAGGAGCCAGGGGCAATCACCCGGCAATGCTTCGATGAAGGGTCGCGCTGACGTGGGAACAGTCCGGCTCCAGAAAAATATAGAGATGAACACATGGCTCGCCGGTCGTGGTCCGACTCAGCCACCATTCCGCCGACGTTAGTGAAGTCGCCCACGCGGTAGTGCCGGGCATCCATGGCCAGACTGGCAACTAGCTAGGCAGCGGCGGCATCGGACGGAAATGCGACATGGATGAAGACGGAACTCAAGGTTCCAGCCGTTCCAACAGCCAACCGCCCTCGACGCTCCGCCGATAACGCAAGCGGTCATGCATTCGGCCATGCCGGCCCTGCCAGAACTCCAGTATCTCCGGTCGAATCCGGTAACCGCCCCAATGGTGCGGTATCGGAATATTGTCATCTGGATATTGCGCATCCAATGTCTGGAAACGCTCGTCCAGAATTTGTCGGCTGACCACCACCTGACTCTGCCGCGACGCCAGCGAACCCAGTCGGCTTTCACGCGGACGGGTTCGAAAATAGGCCTCGGATTCGGCGGGTGGAATCTTGCTGACGGTTCCTTCCACCCGGACCTGCCGCTCCAGCTCCAGCCATAGAAACAACAGGGCGGCATGTGGACTGGCAGCCAGTTGCTGACCCTTGTCGCTGCGGTAGTTGGTGTAAAACACGAAGCCGTCGGCATCGCATTCCTTAAGCAGCACCGCGCGCGCGTAGGGGCGACCGGTCCGATCAGCCGTGGCAAGCGTCATCGCATTGGGCTCAGGCAGGCGCGCGGCGATGGCGTCTCCCAACCAGCGTTGAAACTGTTTGAGGGGATCGGGGTCGATATCGGCCTTGCTCAAGGCACCCCGGACGTATTCCTGGCGAAGCTCGGCGAGGGATTGACTCATGGCGGTTCCGGTTTCCTGGGGCTGAACAGTAGAGGTTGATCATTATAACCCTTTCACCCGCGTTGTTTGATCATCGCCAGCAATCCTCGGCAGCGGGGGCGGGGTGCTAACATAACCGTGCTCTGTCAGGGCCACGCCCTGGGAGGATGAGCTTTGTATGAAACCGATGCCGAAAAATCGCTTCAAAGGCAACAAGTTATTCTTCACAAGCTCATCACTGTTTTCTAGGGTATTCGCTGGTTCCGCTGGCTTTCTCCTCGTGGGGGAAACCGGACTGGGCCTGTCGCATGACAACCACTCGATTAACTCCGCCTCTCTCGCCATCCCCCGCCAGATCATTCCGCATCGCAGCAAAAATCATCTATACTTGACCATGGTTGATGGCCTATTTCGACCTATGAAATTGCTGCTCATCAACTAATATACTTAGCGTGGCGGTCTGAATCCCCAAAAGCGACGCCCACGTAAAACCAACAATAGCTCAAGACATTGAGCAGGCGCACTTGGCCTGCGATGGCGGTCAATTACAGGTGAGAGGTTAAAACCATGCGTGGCACGCATAAGTTTCAACATCCGTTTATCTGGTTCGAACACGGCGGTTGGTGGTTCAAGGTATTCAATGAATGCTTTGGTCCCTACCCGGACCTGATTGAGGCTCGCTACTATCTGCTGGTCATTCAAGGCTTGAGTCGGCAGTTGTACAGCGCTCTGTCTAAGCGGGCCTGATCCCAGGCTTAGCAAATTCGAGGAATGGAGACACGGAGTCCGTGCATGGCCGACGCGGACCTGATGGCTCGGATTCACGTCGCCGTCACTGAAGCCACTCAACAGTATCTGGCCGAACGTCGGGCGCGAGTGGACGCCTTTGCGCATCGGCACTACTCGTTCCGGGGTGCGCTGCGAATCAACCGCCACGCCCTCGGGTTGGATTTGGCGCGTACCCCCGCCAACGTACTCTGGGCTATCCCTCACCTGGTGGCGCGCGGGGGCGCGAAGTTGGGCCGCGTGTTTCGCCTGGAAGCGCTCGCCCGACACCTCGACCGCCTGCCTCCCGGTTTCAAAACCGATGTCGAACGCGAAATCGAGTGGCTGATCTACAGCGAACTGCTGGAACTGCCCTTCGAACAGGGAAAACGGCGCTGTACGCGGGATGCGCTACTGGAAACGATCCTGGCGCACCAGACCATCAGCCAATTGCTGATTCCCGAACTGCTTCGGCTGGATGAACTCGCCCACCATCGGAATTTTCGGCGGCGGCTTGAGGACTATCTGCTCACCTACACCAGCAACCGTACAGCCGCCACCGATTTATCCGGCTCTCTACTCAGTCTGGCCGCCGGCGTTGCCGCCTTCAAACAGTTCACCCCTGGCGCGATGGCGATCGGCAGCGTTACCGCTACCACCATCGCCAACCATCTGGCCATCGCCAACTTCATACTGGGGCCAACGCTGGGCTCACTGTATTACGGTTTCTTCCCGGCCACAGCCTCCGCCGGGCTGCTGATAGCTACCACGGGTGGGCTCATGCTAGCGCTGGGCGTGTTGAGCGCCGGCACCGGCGTGATCACCGACCCTCTCCAGCAGGCGCTGGGCCTGCATCAACGCAAACTGATGAAACTACTGGACGCGCTCGAACAGGAATTGACCGGCCAGGGTGGCGACTACCGGCTGCACGACGCCTATGCCGCGCGCGTTTTCGACCTGTGGGATTTACTGCAACTCACGACCCGTGCGCTGAGCTGAAGCAACCTCAACAGAGTTCGCCTACACACCGCGTAGACACAAAAACTGATGAATAATCCGCCTTTGCAACATCTCGCCACCGGTAAGCTCCTTACGGTCATCTTTAACACTAAATAATTGGCTTCAATCGTCCCCTGCAAGTCGGTTCATCTGACCAGGGATATTAGTCCAAGTACTCAGGCTGGTGCTGTACCAGATGGAGCCATTACCTGCCAAGCCGGCCAAATCATCACGGCCATCACCGTTGAAGTCGCCCACTGCCAACCGGATCAACTGACCGGAGATTTGGATCCAGGTATTAAAGTTAGCGTTGTACCAGATGGAACCGTTGCTCGCCAAGCCAGCCAAATCATCACGGCCATCACCATTGAAATCGCCGACCCGCAGTTGGGCTAACCCACCCGGAACTTGGGTCCAAGTACTGAAGTTCGTTGTGTACCAGATGGAACCGTTGCTCGCCAAGCCAGCTAAATCATCACGGCCATCACCATTGAAATCGCCGACCCGCAGTTGGGCTAACCCAC
>JAVMKI010000029.1:0-19154 GCA_031732755.1 Candidatus Contendibacter sp. | reverse complement strand
AACCGTTGCTCGCCAAGCCAGCTAAATCATCACGGCCATCACCATTGAAATCGCCAACTTGAAGCTGGTTTAACTGCCCAGGAACATGCGTCCAATTTATGAAGCTGTAGGTGTAGTAAACTTGGCCGTTGGTGGTCAAACCTGCCAATAGGGAACTAGGTTTGTTACTGCCATGGTTGAGATGAAGCCCCTTCCCTTCTTTTATAGCCCCATCCCAATCAGCCGTAAACTCCCACCAGTTTGTCATAGTACTTGTTTGGTAAGGGATCATATTCTGATAGCCGGGCATATTCTGCATCCAGTAAATATACCATTGTGATTCGACTTTCTGTTGAAATGGTATTTCAGTTGCTGGCCAAGTATAATTGATATTACCCCATGTGTTCATATTAACTAGTTTACTTACGCCAAGAGCATCAGGCCGCCAATCTTCGATGTCACTATCCACTAAGGTCAAGTTATTGTAATCGTAGTCAATTATCGTGTTTGGTGGATGATGAGTATCACCTGCTCTCCCGATAGGCGGTGACGAATAGTTTGCCCCCCAACCCGAAAAATCCTTAACAAATAAATCATCATTTCCATCTTGCCGAAGCGCCACGTATTTATAAATCGATTCGAGCTGATGTCCATGATTATGAATCATTTCAGCTTGTGTTCTTCGGAAGTTATAACAATATACAACGTAGCTATTCGAATACAAAGGCAGGTCATTTTGCCTATAGCTATTGGAAATATCCCCTGTAATAGAACTAGACATATTAGATTCGATAAATCCAACAAAATTTTCAGCTTTATGAATCTGTGGATCATAGGATGGCCAACCAGGCATAGCTGGCTGGCCATACCAAACCCAAATTTCTTTTACTCCAAAGTCTTCAACATATTTTTTAAAGTCAAACTCTTCTGCAATCTTAAAGAAGTCAGGAAATGGAACTTCTCCACCCTTGAATATACTACTAATCGGTATTTGACTGTAAACAGTCCAAGATTTAATAACCTTATAGCCAAGATAAGGTTTTGCACTAGCATCTTTATAGCCACGAAATCTTGATCCCTCTTCCAGCATGAATTTTCCACGGACGTTATAGGTATCTATATTTTTCTTAAGTTGTGCAAGAGTAATCTCTCCCAAACTCCAATAGTCGGTAGCTTTTGACACATCAAGATTCAAGCCATCAAGGGTCGGCAGATATCTTAAAATTATAACTGGAATTATAGTTATTGCGCTGGCTGCTGGGGTCGAAAGAAATGTATGAATGTTTTCTTCTACAACGCTGTTTGGTACCGGTGCCTGTCCGTAAGAGGATGTGTAGAACCCAAAAAGGAAAATTACACACGAAAATAGCTTTTTCATGCTTCCTCCTGAAAAGTCGTTGAAGAATTTCATTATCCTGAGATCAACAACCACCGCCTGAAAGCCGGTGAGTTGAAGTAACGGACTGAAGGTCCATGTGCGCGTCGACTGAACGACGCGCCTAAGGTTCAACCCGAAAGTCGCAGGCTGGATCTGGTTCAAAGTGATGATCCAAGTACTCCTTAATCATGTCTTCCGTCATATCCCCCACCGTCACACAAAAATAGCCCCGTGCCCAAAAATGCCATCCCTAGTAACGCTTCTCAATTCCGGAAATTCCTCAAACAACTTGCTCGCTGATCGCCCCTTGATATGACACATCATAAACCAGAATATGCACATAATCCTTGCTCACTACCCCTTTGATAATCCGAATCTCAAAGGCTTCGCAGGTCTGTCGAACCAGTTCTCGAACTCGCTGGCCGACATCCCCAATCAATACTTTGTACCGAACCTGCCAAGGTGGTGTAAATTCGGAGAGTAAACTTTGGTACGGCTGTCGATGCCGGCCAAAACATTAAAAAACCGGGCATTGCCCGGTTTTTTGGGATCGTAAAGTGCCAGTTAACTAGCCGCCGCTTCAGGCCGATCCACCAGTTCAACATAGGCCATGGGGGCATTGTCGCCACTGCGAAATCCGCACTTTAGAATGCGCAAATAACCGCCAGGCCGGGCCTGATAACGAGGCCCCAGTTCATTAAATAGCTTGGTCACCACATCCCGGTCGCGCAAGCGGGCGAACGCCAGCCGACGCCGAGCCACGCTGTCTTCCTTGGACAGAGTGATCAGCGGTTCAGCGACTCGACGCAGTTCCTTGGCCTTGGGCAGCGTAGTTCGGATCAGTTCGTGAGTGAACAGTGAAGCGGCCATGTTGCTAAACATGGCCTTGCGATGGCTGCTGGTGCGATTGAGTTTGCGACCGGCGTTGCGATGGCGCATGACTAGGATTCCTTGAAGCTCGAAACGCGAAATGCGAATAAAAAAGTGGGAGAAAGAGAGAGTTGGGCCAAGCCACGCCTTCTACTCGTCATCGGCACCGTCGCCGCCGACCGCAGTTCGCTGTCCCGCGCGGGAGGATAGCTTCTCCGCCTCCGCCGTCTCCAAGGCCAGGCTCGCGCGCCGCGCGGCGGCCCGATCTTCGGATTGCTCCAGACTCAAGCCCGGCGGTGGCCAGTTCTCGATTTTCATACCCAACTGCAGCTTTCTCTTAGCCAACACATCCTTGATCTCGGTCAGGGACTTCTTGCCGAGGTTCGGGGTCTTGAGCAGTTCCGCCTCAGTCCGCTGCACCAGATCACCGATGTAATAAATATTCTCCGCCTTCAGGCAGTTGGCCGAACGCACGGTCAGCTCCAGATCGTCCACTGGCTGCATCAGGCTCGGATCGACATCCACCAGCGGCGGCGGCGGGGGTTCGTCCCTCTTGCCGCGCAGATCCACGAACACCGATAACTGATCCAACAAAATCCGCGCCGCCGTGCGAATGGCATCCTCGGGGTCGAGGGTTCCGTTGGTTTCCAACATCAGCACCAGTCTGTCCAGATCGGTTCGCTGCTCGACGCGGGCATTTTCCACCCGGTAACTGATCCGCTCAATCGGGCTGAAGGATGCATCCAGGCGCAGGCGTCCAATTGGCCGGTTTTCGCTGTCGGCCCCTTCCCGCATGGTGGCTGGCCAGTAACCACGTCCGCGCTCGACCTTGAGCTTCATACGCAATTCGCCGCTCTTGGTCAGATGCGCGATCACATGCTGCGGATTGACGATCTCGACGGCATGGGTCCGTTCGATGTCGCCCGCCAACACCGGTCCCGGCCCTTTCTTGGTCAAAACCAGCATCGCATCGGAAGTCCCTTCCTGCAGGGTGACCGCCACTCCCTTCAGATTCAGCAGGATATCAATGACATCTTCCTGAACGCCCTCGACGGTCGAGTACTCGTGCAACACGCCTTCGATTTCACACTCAATGATCGCGGCGCCGGGAATGGAAGACAGCAAAATCCGCCGCAGGGCGTTGCCGAGGGTGTAGCCAAAACCCCGCTCCAACGGCTCCACGGTCACCCGCGCCCGCCGCGGATCGAGCTTCTCCACCTCAACGCGAGTCGGTTTCAGCAGATCAAATGCGCCCACCATCCGTTTACCCTCGGCATCGCTCACTTGGAGTACAGTTCCACGACCAGGGATTCATTGATGTCCGCCGGCAAATCGGCGCGATCGGGAATCCGCTTGAAGACGCCACTCATCTTGCCCGCGTCCACACTCACCCAGTCCACAAAACCGCCATGACCCTGGGCCAATTGCAGCGCATACTGGATGCGAATCTGGGTGCGACTCTTTTCGTGAATCGCCACCACATCCTCCGGATTGACCTGATAGGAGGGAATGTTGACCCGCTGGCCGTTGACGGTGATCGCCCGGTGCGAAACCAGTTGCCTGGCCTCGGCGCGGGTACTGCCGAACCCCATCCGGTACACCACGTTGTCCAATCGACATTCCAACAACTTGAGCAGGTTCTCGCCGGTGGAACCCTTGCGGCGGGCGGCCTCCTTGTAATAGTTGACGAACTGCCGCTCCAGCACGCCGTAGATGCGCCGCAGCTTCTGCTTTTCACGCAACTGCAAACCGTAATCCGACAGCCGAGGACGCCGCGCGCCATGCTGGCCCGGCGGCCGCTCCAGATTGCACTTGGATTCCAGCGCCCGCGCCGCCGATTTCAGGGATAGATCGACACCCTCCCGGCGACTGAGCTTGCATTTGGGACCGAGATATCTCGCCACGATAGGACTCCTGAACTAGACGCGACGGCGCTTCGGGGGACGGCAGCCGTTATGTGGAATCGGCGTCACATCCATAATACTAACGATCTTGAATCCGGCGGCATTCAGAGCGCGCACGGCGGATTCCCGTCCCGGTCCCGGACCGTTGACATTGACTTCCAGATTCTTGACCCCAAATTCCTTGACCACCCCACCCACCCGCTCGGCGGCGACCTGCGCCGCGAACGGCGTGCTCTTACGGGAACCACGAAAACCCGAACCGCCCGACGTGGCCCATCCCAATGTATTGCCCTGACGGTCCGTGATGGTGATGATGGTATTGTTGAACGAGGCGTGGATATGGGCGATGCCATCCACGACGTTTTTCTTGACACGCTTGCGTGTCTTGGTAACCGGTTTTGCCATGCTCCGACCTATGCCAAGGGAATTCCGAAATTTTCCAACCGCCTACTTGCGGATTGCGCGGCGCGGACCCTTGCGCGTCCGGGCGTTGGTGCGGGTGCGCTGGCCACGTACCGGCAAACCGCGCCGATGCCGCAGGCCGCGATAGCAGCCCAAATCCATCAGCCGTTTGATGCTCATGGACACTTCGCGGCGCAGGTCGCCTTCCACGGTGTACCTGGCCACTTCGGCGCGCAGCGCGTCTACTTGTGGTTCACTCAGATCACGGACCTTGAGATTTGGGGCGACGTTGGCCGCCACGCAAATCCGCTGGGCGCGGGTCGGGCCGATTCCATAAATGGCTTGCAGCGCGATGACCGCATGCTTGTTGACTGGAATGTTGATGCCTGCAATACGGGCCATGCCTTGAAACTCCTCCCATCGCGCCGGGCGCTCGCCGCGCAAAGAAGCGAGAATTTAATTCACTCGACGCTGTAAATCAATAATGACCGTTGTTTTTCAGCCCTGCCGCTGCTTGTGGCGGGCGTCCGTGCAGATCACCCGAACCACGCGGTCGCGGCGAATGATCTTGCAGTTGCGGCAAATTTTCTTTACCGAGGCACGCACTTTCATCATTGCTCTCCAGATTCAGGACGCCGCCTGGGGCAGCGCTCAATTAACGGTTATCCACTCAGCGCGACAGACCCTGACCCCTGAAGCTGCTCTTCTTCAGCAGGCTCTCGTACTGATGCGACATCAGATGCGCCTGGACCTGAGCCATGAAATCCATCACCACCACGACGATGATCAACAGTGAGGTGCCGCCAAAATAGAACGGCACCCGCCAATACAGGATCAGAAATTCGGGCAGCAGGCAAACGGCGGTGATGTAAGCGGCGCCCACCAGGGTCAACCGGGTCAGCACCTTGTCGATGTAGTTCGCGGTTTGCATTCCTGGCCGAATTCCTGGAATGAACGCACCGGATTTCTTCAGGTTATCAGCCGTTTCCTTGGAATTGAACACCAGGGCGGTGTAAAAGAAGCAGAAGAAGATGATCAGCCCCGCGTAGCATAACACATACAACGGCTGCCCCGGCGACAGCGTCGAGCTGATGTCGCGCAACCAGCCCAGGTGTGGCGCATTACCGAACCAACTACCCAGCGTGGCCGGAAACAAGATCAGGCTGGATGCAAAAATCGGCGGAATGACGCCCGACATGTTCAGCTTCAGCGGCAAGTGGGTGGTCTGGGCTGCGTACACCTTGCGACCCTGCTGGCGCTTGGCGTAGTTGACCGTAATGCGCCGCTGACCGCGTTCGACGAACACCACGAAACCGGTAACCAGAATGCTCAATGCCAACAGGAACAGCACCAGCATGACATGCAGCTCACCCGTCCGGGCCAGTTCCAAAGTGCCGCCCACCGCATGGGGCAGGCCCGCGACGATGCCGGCGAAGATCAACATGGAAATGCCGTTGCCGATGCCGCGCTCGGTCACCTGCTCGCCCAACCAGACCAGGAACATCGTGCCGGTCACCAGGCTGATGGTCGAGATCATGATGAAGCCGACGCCGGGTGAGATCACCACCGAACTGCCGCCCGCCATCTGGTTTTGCAGCGCGATGCTCACGCCAATGGCCTGAAACGCCGCCAGCACCACCGTCAAATAACGGGTGTAGCGAGTCAACGTGTGGCGGCCCGCCGCCCCACCCTCCTTGCGCAACTGCTCCAGCGACGGCACCACCATGGACATCAGTTGCAGGATGATCGAAGCGGAAATGTAAGGCATGACACCGAGCGCAAACAGGCTCAGCCGCCGTAGCGCACCGCCCGAAAACATGTTGAACATGTCGAGGATGGTGCCGCGCTGCTGGTCGAACAACTGCGCCATCGCGTGCGGATCGATGCCCGGCACCGGGATGTGCGTCCCAACGCGGAACACCACTAGCGCCCCCAGCAGAAACAGGAGGCGCTGACGCAGTTCGGTCATTTTGCCGAGATCCGGCAGGGCGGAGGCCATCGTGGTTACTCTTGAATGGTCCCGCCAGCCGCCAGCACCGCGGTCCGGGCACCCTGGGTCAGCGCCAAGCCACGCAGGGTCACGGCCTTCTCCAGTTTGCCGGAGAGAATCACCTTGGCCTTTTTGGCGAAGATCGGCACGACGTTGGCCGCCTTGAGCGCCGTCAGATCGATGACCTCGGCGGAGATCCTGGCCAGATCGTGTAGCCGCACTTCGGCAGTGTCCTTGGCGGCCATCGAGCGAAAGCCCCGCTTGGGCAGGCGCCGCTGCAGGGGCATCTGCCCGCCTTCAAACCCAACCTTGTGGTAACCACCCGCCCGAGCGTGTTGGCCCTTGTGGCCACGGCCGCTGGTCTTGCCGAGGCCGGAACCGATGCCGCGCCCGACCCGTTGCTTCTCTGGCCGACTACCCGGCGCTGGCTTGAGGGTATTAAGACGCATGGCTCAGACCTCCTCAACTTTCAACAAATACGACACCTTGCGAATCATGCCGCGATTTTCCGGAGTGTCGAGCACCACGGTGCTGCTATGCATCCGCCGCAGTCCCAACCCACGCACGCAGGCCTGGTGCGCGGCCAGTCGGCCATGCACGCTCTTGACCAAAGTCACTTTTAGCTTGTCGGCCATGGGCTTCAGCTCCGAATCTCGTCCACGGTCTTGCCACGCTTGGCAGCCTGATAATCGGGTGACTTCATGGTGCTCAGACCACGGATGGTCGCCCGCACCACATTGATCGGATTGCGCGAGCCGATGCACTTGGCCAGTACGTCCTTGACGCCCACCACCTCGAACACGGCGCGCATGGCGCCGCCGGCGATGATGCCAGTGCCTTCGGAGGCCGGCTGCATGAACACTCGCGCCGCGCCATGCTGGGACGTAACCGGGTACTGCAAAGTGACGCCGTTCAGCGGCACGCCGCGCATGTTCTTACGAGCCTTGTCCATCGCTTTCTGGATGGCCATCGGCACCTCGCGGGCCTTGCCATAACCCAAGCCAACCCGACCGTTACCATCGCCCACCACGGTCAGGGCGGTGAAACCGAATTGCCGGCCACCCTTGACCACCTTGGCCACGCGGTTGACCGCGATCAGTTTTTCCTGCAAGCCATCGGTATTCTGGGAACCTTCCACGTTCGTCGCCATGTCTGCTCCTTAAAACTCCAAACCGTTCTCGCGGGCAGCGTCGGCCAGCGCCTTGATCCGGCCGTGATATTTGAAGCCGGAGCGGTCAAATGCCACCCGGGTCACGCCCACCGCCTTGGCCTTCTCGGCGATGGCCTTGCCCACCGCCTTGGCCGCCTCGACGTTGCCCGTGCTCTTAAGACTCTGGCGCAGCGCTGGCTCCAGGGTGGAAGCGGCGGCCAAGGTCCGGTCGCCGGTCGGAGCCGGACTGATGAGTTGGGCGTAAATATGGGTCGGGGTGCGATGCACGCACAACCGATAGACGCCCAGTTCGCGAATCTTGTGTCGAGCCCGCAATCCGCGCCGCAGACGCGCGGCCTTCTTGTCGGCTGCTTTCTTGTCCATGGCGGCTCCTTACTTCTTCTTGGCTTCTTTCAGGATGATGGTCTCATCCGAATAACGCACGCCCTTACCCTTGTAGGGTTCCGGCGGCCGGTAGGCGCGAATCTGGGCGGCGACTTCGCCAACTTGCTGTTTATCCACACCCCGGATTCTGATTTCGGTCTGGGTGGGCGTTTCGATGGTGATCCCACTCGGAATCTTGAATTCGACGGGATGGGAGAACCCCAGCGTCAGGTTCAACAGCTGGCCTTGCGCCTGGGCTTTGTAGCCGACGCCGACCAGTTGCAGCTTGCGCTCGAAACCTTGGGTGACGCCGATCACCATGTTATTGAGCAGCGCGCGCATGGTGCCAGTCATGGCCCGATGCTTGCCGTCGTTCGTGACCAGACGCGGAGCGACCTTGATCTCATCACCCTCCCGCTGGACCACGACCCACGGATGCACGCGCAGTTCCGCCGCGCCCTTGGCCCCCTTAAGGGCGACATCCTGGCCTTCGATGGTTACGCTCACGCCCGCCGGAATGGAAATTGGCTTTTTACCAACGCGCGAAGTGCGAATCTTCTGTTCCTTGACGACGCTTGCCATGGGATCGCTCCTTTACGCCACGATGCACAGCACTTCGCCGCCATGACCAGCGGCGCGGGCGGCGCGGTCGCTCATCAGGCCCCGAGGCGTGGACACGATGGCCACACCCAGCCCGCCCATGACCTTGGGCAGTTCATCCTTGCCGCAAAACACCCGTCGACCGGGGCGGCTGACTCGCTCGATCCGATCGATCACCGGTTGGCCCTCGAAATACTTGAGCGCGATGGTCAACTCGGCCTTGCTTGGGGTAGTTTGCGTCACCGCGAAATCGCCGATGTAGCCCTCGTCGCGCAACACCTGGGCAATAGCCTTCTTCACCTTGGAAGACGGCATGCTCACCTGGGTCTTGGCGGCGGTCTGGGCATTGCGGATGCGCGTCAACATATCCGCGATGGGGTCCGTCATACTCATTGTTTGAAATATCTCCACGTGGTCAGTGTCGGGGCCACCGCCGACAGCGGGGCAAACCCTGAACTTAAGGCGTTCTTATGGCGATCTGGTCCAACAACAGGCGCGATTGCCGCTTCAAACTACCCCGGAGCTTCACGCCACTTCATCCCTTCTTGCCAAGGAAGGGAAAAATTACCGATTACCAACTGGCCTTGCGCAGGCCAGGCACGTCGCCGCGCATGGTCGCTTCGCGCAGCTTGTTCCGACCCAGGCCGAACTTGCGATAAAAACCGTGCGGCCGGCCAGTCAGCCGACAGCGATTGCGCAGCCGGATCGGGTTGGCGTCGCGCGGCAACGCCTGCAAGCGCTTCTGCGCCTCGCGCCGCTGCTCGTCGCCGTTGGCCGGATTACGGATGGTCTCCTTCAATTCAGCCCGCCGAGCGGCATACTGCTCGACGATGCGCGCCCGCTTGATTTCGCGGTTTTTCATGCTCAGTTTGGCCACGGCCTGATCCTCAGTTCCGGAACGGGAAGTTGAACGCCGCCAGCAGCGCGCGCCCCTCCGCGTCGGTACGCGCGGTGGTGGTAATGGTGATGTCGAGGCCGCGAATGGCGTCGATCTTGTCGTAGTCGATCTCCGGAAAAATGATCTGTTCGCGCACGCCGAGGCTGTAGTTACCGCGACCGTCAAAGGCGCGGGCGCTGAAGCCGCGGAAGTCGCGAATACGCGGGATGGCGATGTTGATCAATCGGTCCAAAAACTCGTACATCCGCTCGCGCCGCAGGGTCACCTTACAGCCAATCGGCCAACCCTCGCGGATCTTGAAACCGGCAATGGACTTGCGCGACAGCGTCACGATGGGTTTCTGGCCAGCGATTTGAGCCATGTTGCCGACGGCGTGCTCCATGATCTTCTTATCGGCCACCGCCTCACCAACCCCCATGTTCAGGGTGACCTTGGTGATGCGCGGCACCTCCATGACGTTGCGATAGCTGAACTGCTCGCGCAATTTGGGCGCCACGGTCTCACGATAATATTGCTGTAGTCGAGCCACGGCTGTCTCCTCAAACATCCACGACTTCGCTGTTGGACTTGAAGTAGCGCACCTTGCGGCCGTCCTCCAGCACCCGGAAACCCACCCGGTCGCCCTTCTTGGTGAGCGGGTTGAACAACATCACGTTGGAGATATGAATCGCTGCTTCGCGCTCGACGATGCCGCCCGCCACACCGCGCGCCGGATTGGGCTTGGTGTGGCGCTTGACCACGTTGACGCCGGCTACGACCACCCGCTCGCCGTTTTCCACCACCCGCATGACCTTGCCACGCCGGCCCTTGTCCTTGCCAGCGATGACGACGACCTCATCGTCCTTTCGAATTCTGCGCATTGTCGCCTTCCTCCCGCCTCACAGCACTTCCGGGGCTAGGGAAATGATTTTCATGAACCGCTCGCTGCGCAACTCGCGGGTGACCGGCCCGAAAATACGGGTGCCGATGGGCTCCAGCTTGTTGTTGAGCAGCACCGCCGCATTGCCGTCGAAGCGGATCAGCGAGCCATCCGGTCGGCGCACGCCCTTGCGGGTGCGCACCACCACCGCGTTGTAAACCTCACCCTTGTTGACCTTGCCACGCGGGATCGCATCTTTGATGCTGACCTTGATGATGTCGCCAATTTGCGCGTAGCGGCGATGAGAGCCGCCCAGCACCTTGATGCACATCAGCCGGCGAGCGCCGCTGTTATCGGCGACATCCAACATTGTTTGCATCTGAATCATGGTTCTACATTCCGTTCACGGAGGATGAAAAACACCGGCTGCCCAGACAGAACCCGGTTCGCTGGGACGGTCACTGCGCGCGATCGACCACCGCGACCAGCGTCCAGGCCTTGGTCTTGGACAGCGGTCGGCATTGCTTGATGGTCACCAAATCGCCGGTGTGGCACTCGTTGTGCTCGTCGTGGGCGTGCAACTTGGTGGTCCGGCGAACGTACTTGCCGTAAACGGGATGCTTGACCAGCCGCTCGATCGCCACGGTGATGGTCTTGTCCATTTTGTCGCTGGTCACGCGCCCACTCAGGGTGCGCTCCACGGGAGTGTCCGTCGTCATGCCTGTTTCGCCTTCTCGCCTAACACCATCTTGACCCGCGCGATGTTACGCCGCGCCTGCCGGAACAAATGAGACTTGGTGGTTTGGTTGGTGGCCTTCTGCATGCGCAGGTTGAACTGCTCGCGCAACAGCGCCAGCAGTTCCTGCTTCAACTCGTCCACACTTTTCTGTCGCAGTTCGTTCGCCTTCATCACATCACCGTCCGGGACACAAAGACCGTTCGCACCGGGAGCTTGGCCGCCGCCAGACGGAATGCCTGCCGGGCGATATCCTCGGTCACTCCTTCCACCTCATACAACACGCGACCCGGCTTGACCGGCGCCACCCAATACTCGACGCCACCCTTGCCGCTGCCCATGCGCACTTCCAGCGGTTTCTTGGTGATGGGCTTGTCGGGAAAGATGCGGATCCACACCTTGCCGCCGCGTTTGATGTAGCGATTGATGGCGCGGCGCGCGGCCTCGATCTGGCGGGCGGTCAGCCTCCCACGCGTGGCGCATTTCAGCCCGTATTCGCCGAAACTTACCTGGGTGCCACTGGTGGCGACGCCGGTATTGCGCCCCTTGCGCTGCTTGCGGAATTTCGTTCTTTTCGGCTGTAACATGTTCCGTCTCGTCTATCAACAGGGAACTCCGCCCCGCGGAGCTCCGCACCAGTTCCAGGCGCTCAGGCAGCGGCCTTTTCGGGCTTGGCCTCGCCCGGCCGGTCGAACCCGAATACTTCACCCTTGAAGATCCAGACCTTGATGCCGATCACGCCATAGGTGGTCTGGGCTTCGGCCAGACCGTAATCAATATTGGCGCGCAGGGTGTGCAACGGCACCCGCCCTTCGCGGGTCCATTCGCTACGGGCAATCTCGGCGCCGTTCAACCGGCCGGAAACCTGGATCTTGATGCCGAGCGCGCCCAGGCGCATGGCGTTGGTCACCGAGCGCTTCATCGCCCGCCGGAACATGATGCGCCGCTCCAACTGCTGGGCCACCCCTTCGGCCACCAGTTGCGCGTCCAACTCCGGCTTGCGGATCTCCTCGATGTTGATCTGCAGATCCTTGACATCCAACCGCATCATCTTGGCGACGGCCTTGCGCAAGGCCTCGATATCCTCGCCCTTCTTGCCGATCACGACACCAGGCCGAGCGGTATGCACGGTGATGCGCGCCAAGCGGGCGGGGCGTTCGATCTGAATCCGGCTGACCGAGGCGTTGGCCAGTTTCTTTTTCAGGAACTGACGGACTTTCAGGTCGGTTTCCAGCAGATCAGGGAAATTCTTGCTGTTGGCATACCATTTGGACGCCCAGTCGGTGGCGATGCCCAGGCGGATTCCCGTGGGACTGACTTTTTGACCCATGTCGTTGGCGCTCCTATCGCTCGGCCACGGTAACGGTAATATGACTGGTGCGTTTGACGATGCGGTTGCCGCGGCCCTTGGCGCGCGCGTGCATCCGCTTCATCACTGGACCGCAGTCCACATGGATCGCCGCCACCTTCAACTCGTCGACGTCGGCGCCCTGGTTATGCTCGGCGTTGGCGATGGCCGACTCCAGCACTTTCCGGATGAGCGGAGCCGCCTTCTTATCGCTGAACTTCAGCAGATTCAGGGCATGATCCACTGGCAGGCTGCGGACCTGATCGGCGACCAGCCGGGCCTTTTGCGGCGAAATATGCGCTTGTTTCATGATCGCGACGGCTTGCATGGTTCGCCTCCCGTTATTTGGACTTCTTGTCCGCCGCATGCCCGCGATAGGTGCGGGTGGCGGCGAACTCGCCCAGTTTGTGGCCCACCATGTTCTCCGTGACCAGAATCGGCACATGTTGGCGACCGTTATGCACGGCGATAGTCAACCCAATCATTTCGGGCAGAATCATCGACCGTCGCGACCAGGTCTTAATCGGCCGCCTGACATTGCTGGCAACCGCCTGCTCCACCTTCTTGGCCAGGTGGAGGTCCACAAACGGCCCTTTTTTGATCGAACGTGGCACTGGACTGATTCCTCTTATTTCGCTTTACGCCGACGCACGATCAGGCGGTCGGTGCGCTTGTTCGAGCGGGTCTTGTAGCCCTTGGTCGGCGTGCCCCACGGCGATACGGGATGGCGTCCGCCCGAGGTGCGGCCCTCGCCGCCACCGTGCGGGTGATCCACCGGGTTCATGGCGACGCCGCGCACGGTGGGCCGAATCCCTCGCCAGCGCTTGGCGCCGGCCTTGCCGAGCGACCGTAGGTTGTGTTCCTCGTTGCCGACCCCGCCGATGGTGGCCTTGCAGTCCGCGTGCACCTTGCGGATCTCACCGGAGCGCATCCGCAGGGTAGCATAGCTGCCTTCGCGAGCGATCAACTGCATTGAGGCACCAGCGCTGCGGGCCAGTTGCGCCCCCTTGCCGGGCCGCAACTCCACGCAATGCACCTGACTACCAACCGGGATATTACGCAACGGCAAGGCGTTCCCCGCCTTGATCGGCGCCGCCGGCCCGGATACCAGAACCACGCCCACGCTCACGTCGCGCGGAGCGATAATGTAGCGGCGCTCGCCATCCGCGTACAGCAGCAACGCGATATGGGCGCTACGATTGGGGTCGTATTCCAGCCGTTCCACCTTGGCGGGAATGTTGTCCTTATCGCGTTTGAAATCGATCACCCGGTAATGCTGCTTGTGGCCGCCGCCCTGATGTCGGGTGGTGATGCGACCCATATTGTTACGGCCGCCGTTCCGGGTTTGTTTTTCCAGCAACGGGGCATGGGGCCGACCCTTGTGCAGTTCGGGATTGACGACCTTGACCACGAAGCGCCTGCCAGGCGAAGTGGGTTTGGTTTTGACGATGGGCATGGTGGTTTACCTTATCTCTCGTATGCGCCCGCTTACTGCGCCGCCAGGAAATCGATCTCGTGACCGGCTTCCAGGGAAACGTAAGCCTTTTTCCAGTCCGAACGCCGCCCAGCCAGCGCGCCGAACCGTTTGCGCTTGCCCTTGACGTTGAGAACCGTCACGCCCGTGACCTTGACCCTGAACAACAATTCCACGGCATCCTTGATTTCCGGCTTGGTCGCATCGCGCGTCACCTTGAACACCACCTGGTTACAGCGATCCGTCAGGCGGTTGCTCTTCTCGGACACATGTGGAGCCAGCAGAATTTTCAGCAAGCGTTCCTCGTTCATGCCAGCCACTCCCCAACGCTCTTCACCGCGTCCGCCGTCATCACCACCGCGTCCGATCCGATCAGACTGACCGGGTCCAGACCATGCACGTCACTCACCGCCACGCCCGGCAGATTGCGCGCCGACAAGTACAGATTCATATCCACGTCTTCAGCCACCAGCAACACTCGCCGCCGCTCGGCCAAGCCCAGTGCCGCCAGATGCGCGACCATGTGCTTGGTCTTGATCTCCGGCATGTCGAGCGCCTCCACCACCAGCAGGCGATCCTGGCGCAGCAATTCGGAGAAGATGGCGCGCATCGCGGCACGGTACATCTTACGGTTGACCTTTTGCGAGTGATCCTGTGGCCGCGCCGCGAAGGTCACGCCACCGCCCCGCCAAAGCGGGCTACGGCTGGAGCCCGCGCGGGCGCGACCGGTACCCTTTTGCCGCCAAGGCTTGGCGCCGCCGCCGCGTACGTCAGAACGGTTTTTCTGGGCGCGGGTGCCGGCCCGTCCCCCCGCCAGATACGCCACAACCACCTGATGCACCAACGCTTCGTTGAACGGGCGGGTAAACGTTTCATCAGCGACGGCGATCTGGCCGGAGGCCAAGCCGCTCGCATTCTTGATCTGAAGTTCCATATCGCCTCCTTACCGACGCGTCTTCACGGCGGGCTTGATCATGACATCGCCGCCTTTGGCGCCAGGCACCGCTCCCTTGATCGCCAGCAAATTGCGCTCGACATCCACCCGGACCACTTCCAGGTTCTGGATGCAACGCCGCGCCGCGCCGAGATGACCAGCCATCTTCTTGCCCTTGAACACCCGGCCTGGGCTCTGGTTCTGACCGATGGAGCCAGGGGCGCGATGGGACAGCGAATTACCGTGGGTGGCGCGCTGGCTACGAAAATGGTGGCGCTTGATGGTGCCGGCGAAACCCTTGCCGATGGTGGTGCCAGTCACGTCCACTTTCTGGCCGGCCTGGAACAAATCGGCTTTCAGTTCGGCGCCAACGTCGATATCGGTGCCTTCGCCGTTCGCCAGGCGGAATTCCCACAGGCCACGACCTGGCTCGACGCCAGCCTTGGCGAAATGACCAGCCATGGGCTTGGTCACTCGACTGGCCCGGCGAGCGCCGACCGTCACCTGCAGAGCGCGGTAACCATCGGTAGCTTCAGTCTTGACCTGGGTGACCCGGTTCGGTTCAACCTCGATCAGGGTGACGGGAATCGAAACGCCGTCCTCCGTGAACAGGCGCGTCATACCGGCCTTACGGCCGATGAGTCCTATTGCCATTTTTGAATAACCTCGGGTATCGGCGACTTCGGACCAGAGGAAGGGAAGGCCGCCCCTCATGGCCCGACTGCAAGACGCCTAGTTCAGCTTGATTTGCACGTCCACGCCGGCGGCGAGGTCCAGCTTCATCAGCGCATCCACCGTCTTGTCGGTGGGATCCACGATGTCCATGAGCCGCTTGTGGGTACGCAATTCGTACTGGTCACGGGCATCCTTATTGACGTGCGGCGAAACCAGTACGGTAAAACGCTCAATCTTGGTCGGCAGTGGAATTGGGCCGCGCACCTGAGCGCCGGTGCGCCGGGCGGTTTCGACGATTTCCCGCGCCGACTGGTCGATCAGCCGGTGATCGAACGCTTTCAGGCGGATGCGGATGCGCTGGCTGGCAGTCGTGCTCATGGCGCTCACTCGACGATTTTGGCGACGACGCCGGCGCCGACGGTGCGCCCACCCTCGCGAATGGCGAAGCGCAAACCCTCGTCCATCGCAATCGGCGCGATCAGGCTGATCCGCATCCGGATGTTGTCCCCGGGCATCACCATTTCAACGCCTTCGGGCAGGTCCACCGAGCCCGTCACGTCCGTGGTCCGAAAGTAAAATTGCGGCCGGTAGCCCTTGAAAAACGGGGTGTGCCGACCCCCTTCTTCCTTCGACAATACGTAGACTTCGGCTTCAAATTCGGTGTGCGGGGTGATGGTGTTGGGCTTGGCCAGCACTTGACCGCGTTCGACTTCGTCGCGCTTGGTGCCGCGTAGCAGCACACCCACGTTGTCGCCCGCTTCGCCTTGGTCCAGCAACTTGCGAAACATCTCCACGCCGGTGCAGACCGTCTTGACCGTCGGCCGAATGCCCACGATGGCGACTTCGTCGCTCACCTTGACTCTGCCCCGTTCAATGCGTCCCGTCACCACCGTGCCCCGCCCGGAGATCGAGAAGACGTCTTCAATCGGCATCAGGAACGGTTTGTCAATCTCTCGCTGCGGTTGCGGGATGTAGGCGTCCATCGCGTCCACGAGCTTGACAATCGATTGTTCGCCCAGTTCGCCCGCGTCGCCTTCCAGGGCCTTGAGCGCGCTGCCCACCACGATCGGGAGGTCGTCACCGGGAAAGTCGTAGCTGCTGAGCAGTTCGCGGACTTCCATTTCCACCAGTTCGAGCAACTCGGGGTCGTCCACCATGTCGGCTTTGTTCAGGTACACGACGATGTATGGCACGCCCACCTGCCGCGCGAGCAGAATGTGCTCCCGCGTCTGCGGCATCGGGCCGTCCGCCGCCGATACCACGAGCACGGCGCCGTCCATCTGCGCCGCGCCCGTGATCATGTTCTTGATGTAGTCGGCGTGCCCCGGACAGTCCACGTGGGCGTAGTGCCGCTTGGGCGATTGGTATTCCACGTGCGCCGTGGCAATGGTGATGCCGCGCGCTTTCTCTTCCGGCGCCGCGTCAATCTGGTCGTAGGCCTTGAACTCGCCACCAAACTTGGCCGCCATCACCTTCGTGATCGCCGCCGTCAGCGTGGTCTTCCCGTGGTCCACGTGGCCTATCGTCCCCACGTTGACGTGTGGCTTCGTGCGCTCGAACTTTTCTTTGGACACCGTACTCACTCCATCCGATTCAAACTATTCGGCAACCGTCAGGATGCTTTTTTGATGACCGCCTCGGCAATCGCGGCGGGGGCTTCGTTGTATTTGGCGAATTCCATGGAATAGGTCGCGCGGCCCTGGGTCGCCGAGCGCAGGTCGGTAGCGTAACCGAACATCTCGGCCAGCGGCACCTCGGCGCGGATCACCTTGCCCGATGGCGAATCGTCCATGCCCTGCAGGATGCCGCGACGACGGTTGAGGTCACCCATCACGTCGCCCATGTAGTCCTCGGGGGTGACCACCTCGACCTTCATGATCGGTTCCAGCAGCACCGCGCCCGCCTTGAGCGCGCCGTCCTTGAATCCCATCGAACCGGCGATCTTGAACGCCATTTCGCTGGAATCCACCTCATGATAGGAGCCGTCGAAGATGGTGACCTTCACGTCCACCACCGGATAGCCGGCCAGCACGCCCTTTTCCATCTGCTCCTGCACGCCCTTGTCCACCGCCGGCACGTATTCGCGCGGCACCACGCCGCCAACGATGCCGTTGACGAACTCGTACCCGGCGCCTGGCTCTTGCGGTTCCAGCCGCAACCAGACGTGGCCATACTGACCGCGACCGCCGGACTGACGCACGAACTTGCCTTCCTGTTCCACCATCTTGCGGATGGTTTCACGGTAGGCGACGCGCGGCTTGCCGATGTTGGCGTCCACCTTAAACTCGCGCTTGAGGCGATCCACGATGATTTCCAGGTGCAGCTCGCCCATGCCGGAGATGATGGTCTGCCCCGACTCTGGATCGGTATGCACCCGGAACGAGGGATCTTCGTGCGCCAGCTTGCTCAGGGCAACGCCCATTTTTTCCTGATCAGCCTTGGTCTTGGGTTCGACCGCGATGGAGATCACCGGCACGGGGAATTCCATCCGCTCCAGGGTGATCACATGGTTGGGATCGCACAGGGTGTCGCCGGTGGTCACGTCCTTCAGACCCACGCAGGCGGCGATGTCGCCGGCGCGGATTTCCTTGATTTCCTCGCGGCTGTTGGCGTGCATCTGCACCAGACGACCGATGCGTTCGCGCCGGCCCTTGACCGGGTTGTAGACCGCGTCGCCGGAATTGACCACGCCGGAATAACAACGGATGAAGGTCAGCGTGCCAACGAAAGGATCGGTGGCGATCTTGAACGCCAGGGCCGCAAATGACGCATCGTCGCTGGCCAGCCGCTCACCTTCGCTTTCCGCCGCGTCGTCGAGCACACCCTTGACCGGCGGCTTGTCCACCGGCGACGGCAGGTAACGAATCGCGGCATCCAGCATCGCCTGCACGCCCTTGTTCTTGAAGGCGGAGCCACACAGCGCCGGGATGATTTCGCCCTTGAGGGTCCGGGCGCGCAATCCCACGTGAATCTCGTCTTCGTCGAGGGCGTGACCTTCCAGATATTTCTCCATCAGTTCGTCGGATGCTTCGGCGGCGGCCTCGACCATCTTCTCGCGCCAAGCCTCGCAGTCAGCCTGCAAGTTCGCGGGAATGGCGCCGTACTCGAATTTCATGCCAAGGCTGTCTTCGTCCCAGCAGATCGCCTGCATCTTGACCAGATCGACGATGCCCTTGAATTTATCCTCGGCTCCGATGGGAAGCTGGATCGGTACCGGACTGGCACCCAACCGGTCCTTGATCTGCTGGACCACCCGCAGGAAATCCGCGCCGGCGCGGTCCATCTTATTGACGAACGCCAGCCGGGGCACGCCGTATTTGTTGGCTTGACGCCAGACAGTCTCGGATTGTGGCTCCACCCCACCCACCGCGCAGAATACCGCGCACGCGCCATCCAGCACCCGCAGTGACCGCTCGACCTCGATGGTGAAATCCACGTGCCCAGGGGTGTCAATGATGTTGACGCGGTGTTCGTCGAATTGGCCGGCCATCCCGTCCCAGAAACAGGTGGTCGCCGCAGAGGTGATGGTGATGCCGCGTTCCTGTTCCTGCACCATCCAGTCCATGGTGGCGG
>JAVMKI010000028.1:0-27330 GCA_031732755.1 Candidatus Contendibacter sp. | reverse complement strand
GCATCCCGACCTACCCGGACGCTGGCCGCTTCTGGCAGGTGGTGGACAAGCACCAGGTCAACATCTTCTACACCGCCCCGACCGCGATCCGTTCGTTGATGCGCGAGGGCGAGGCGCCGGTCAAGGCCACCTCGCGCAAGAGTCTGCGGCTGCTGGGTTCGGTGGGCGAGCCGATCAATCCCGAAGCCTGGGAGTGGTATTACCACAATGTCGGCGACAGCCGTTGCCCGATTGTGGACACCTGGTGGCAGACCGAAACCGGCGGGATCCTGATCACCCCACTGCCCGGCGCCACCGCCCTGAAGCCCGGTTCCGCCACCCGGCCGTTCTTTGGCGTGTGCCCGGCGCTGGTGGACGCCGAGGGTCAGTTCCTGGAAGGCGCCACCGACGGCAACCTGGTCATCACTCGGCCGTGGCCAGGCATGATGCGCACCGTGTACGGCGATCATCAGCGCTTTATCGAGACCTATTTCTCGATGTACAAGGGGCTGTACTTCACTGGTGACGGCGCCCGCCGCGACGAGGACGGCTATTATTGGATCACCGGTCGCGTGGACGACGTCATCAATGTCTCCGGCCATCGCATGGGCACCGCCGAGGTCGAATCGGCGCTGGTGCTGCATCCGGCGGTCGCCGAGGCGGCGGTGGTCGGTTTCCCACACGACATCAAGGGCCAGGGCATCTACGCCTATGTGACTCTCAAGGTCGGCGTCGAACCGACCGAAGAATTGCGCAAGGAACTGGTCGCCCACGTCCGCAAGGAAATCGGCCCCATCGCCAGCCCGGATGCGCTGCAATGGGCGCCTGGTCTGCCCAAGACCCGCTCCGGCAAGATCATGCGGCGCATCCTGCGCAAGATCGCCGCGAACGAGGTCGATGCGTTGGGCGACACTTCGACCCTGGCTGACCCGAACGTGGTCACCGATCTGGTGGATAACCGCGCGGTCAAGTAATGATTGGACCATAACAACAACGGGATGTAAGCTTAAACCCGGCCCCTGCTTGAGGCGGCCGGGTTTTTTTATGAGCCGCTCGCTCCGCGCGCGCCGGTTTCATCGATCCAGACGCTCACCAGTCGCGCTGGAGTCAGATCAAAGTACACGTTGCGCACGGTCACTCCCGACCAGTCCGGCGCGTTCAGTTCCGTCGGCGCCATTTCCTCCAATTCCGGCGGTGGATCATCCGCCGCGCGCCACTTGAAGCTCTCGCAACAGACATGGAACGGTACGCCCTGGTCGCGCGCCGCCAGGGCCAGCGGGTAGGTTCCCGCCTTGTTGACGACCGCGCCATCGGCCAGCACGCTGTCCGCCCCGACCAGCACGGCGTCGGCTTGAGCGACGAACAATCCCATCTGCGCGTCGGTGATATAGCTCGTCGGCACATTCCAGGCCGAAAGCCGTTCCGCCAGTCGGCGACCCTCTTCCAGTGGCCGCGATTCAGTGACGATCATCCGTAATCCCGTCTCCTTGAGCAGCCGGCAGGTTTCCACCACCGTTGAACTGAAACTGTGGGTCAGCACCGTCCGTCCTGGACCGAGCAATTCGGCGGCCTGGGCGGCACACTCGGTCACCGCTCGCCGCGATGCCGCGATCAGACTTTCCGCCCGTTCGATGGCCAGATCACGGGCGGTGATCAGATTCATCTCGGCGGGGAGCCGCAATCCGTCTTGCCAGCGCCGTAGCAGGTTTCGGATCGGCGTCATACTGGGTCGGGCCGCGCTCAATTCGGCGGTGAGGGCCAACAGGCGTTCCTCCAGTTCCATCGCATCCACCGCCGGCAGCAACCGCGCCGCCTCCGCCAGTAGTTCCAGACTACGGCGCGCCAGTTCGCTGGCCCCGCGCGTGCGATCATCGCGAATTTCCGCAATCCAACGGTTGAATTGGGTGAGGGTCATTGTCCAAAATTCACCAGGAATCATCAGAATCAAGCCGGTATACTGACCGGCAATCCGCCCCACCGCCACTCCAGGAGACTGGCCATGAGCGATGTTGATCCCATTATCGGCAATTGGTATCGCAATCAGGAAACCGGCAACGATTTTGAAGTCGTCGCGTTGGACGAAGAAGCCCAGACCATCGAAATCCAGTACTTCGACGGCGAAGTGGAGGAGCTGGATCTGGACGCCTGGTACGAGTTGGCGATTGAGTCCATCGAAGCCCCGGGAGACTGGTCTGGCCCCTTCGATGAACTGGAGTCGGACGATTTGGGTTATGACGAAGACGAAGATGGGAACGCGGACGAAGATGAAGATAAGGAGATCGACGAAGAGGAACTGAACGACGAGGATGACCTGCTCGCCGACCGCGACGAGGATTGAGCGCCGATCCCGGACAGGCCGGCGTCCACACCAGGCTTCGCGCCACTCGGCCCCGTGGAGCCGAACCTTGGTCTATTCTCAAACAAGGTTGATGTCTCGCCCGCCCCCCTTTGGATACTGGAGCGAACCGCCATGAATCAATTGATCATCTTCGACACCACCTTGCGCGACGGCGAACAAAGCCCCGGCGCGTCCATGACCAAGGACGAGAAAGTTCGCATCGCCAAGGCATTGGAGCGGATGCGAGTCGATGTCATCGAAGCCGGTTTTCCCATCGCCAGCCCAGGCGATTTCGAGGCGGTGCGGGCGGTGGCGCGCGTCGTCAAGGACAGCGTGGTTTGCGGGCTGGCGCGCGCCGCCGATGCCGATATTGACCGGGCCGGCGAGGCGTTGAAGGACGCGGCGGCGAGCCGCATTCATACCTTCATCGCCACCTCACCGATTCACATGCGAATGAAATTACGGCTGGAGCCGGATCAGGTGGTGGAGCGGGCGGTCGCGGCGGTGCGTCGCGCCCGACACTGGACCGACGACGTGGAGTTCTCCGCCGAGGACGCTGGCCGTTCCGAACTGGATTTCCTGTGCCGGATCACGGAGGCGGTTATCAAGGCGGGCGCCCGCACCATCAACGTGCCCGACACGGTCGGCTACAACGTGCCCGATCAGTTCGCCCACACCATCCGCGGCCTGATGGAGCGGGTGCCGAACGCTGATCAGGCCATCTTCTCGGTACATTGCCACAACGACCTGGGGCTGGCGGTGGCCAACTCGCTGGCGGCGGTGCTGGCCGGCGCGCGACAAGTCGAATGCACCATCAACGGCCTCGGCGAGCGGGCGGGCAACGCTTCGCTGGAGGAAATCGTGATGACGGTGCGTACTCGTCGCGATGTGTTCCAGCTTGAAACCGGCATTGACACCACCCAAATCGTCCCGGCCTCGCGACTGGTCGCCAACATCACCGGTTTTCCGGTACAGCCCAACAAGGCCATCGTCGGCGCCAACGCCTTCGCCCATGAATCTGGTATCCACCAGGATGGCGTGCTCAAGCACCGTGAAACCTACGAGATCATGCGCGCCGAGGATGTGGGCTGGAACGCCAACCGCATGGTGCTGGGCAAGCATTCCGGCCGCAACGCCTTTCGCACCCGCCTGGAAGAACTGGGAGTCAGCTTCGCTTCCGAGGAAGACCTGAACGCCGCCTTCGCCCGCTTCAAGGAACTGGCGGACAAGAAGCACGAAATTTTCGACGAAGACTTGCAGGCCCTGGTCACCGACGCCAACTTGGCGGCGGAAAACGAACGGGTGAAGCTGCGCTACCTCCAAGTCTGCTCGGAAACCGGCGAGACGCCGAACGCTCGGGTGACCCTGGCGGTGGATGGGGTGGAGCACAGCGCGACCGCCGTTGGTGGTGGTCCGGTGGATGCTTCGTTCAAGGCCATTGAGAGCATCCTGCAAACCGGTACGGACCTGTTGCTGTACTCGGTCAACAACATCACCAGCGGCACCGATTCACAGGGTGAAGTCACGGTGCGGGTTGCCAAGGGCGGCCGGATCGTCAACGGCCAGGGCGCTGACACCGACATCGTTATCGCCTCGGCCAAGGCCTATGTGAACGCGCTCAACAAGGTGTTGCAACCGGTCGAGCGCGCGCATCCGCAACTACTGTAATGGTGGACAAGCGCCAGTATCTGGAGGCCCTTGGTATCCCGCTGTGGCTGCCGCGCCGGTCGCTGGCTGCACCGCCGCAACCTGTGGCCTCTCCTCTCTCTCAGGCGGAAGGGTCGCCGCTGGCTTCCCTCTCGTCAGCGGGAGAGTTGCCACCCGCCGCTGCTCCGCTCCCGCCAGGGGGAGAGGAATGGGAGGGGAAAGTTGCGGCGGAAACCGAGGAAGCGGAATTTTTATCTACCGACGACGGGGCTCCACCCATGGATGATGACTGGAAACCGCTGACCGAGAACGCCGACGCCGACTTTTCGCCCGCCGCGCCCGACCGCCGGGCGGCGACCATTGCCCGGATGGACTGGGAGGAACTGGCGATGGCGGTACGCGAATGCACCGCCTGTGGCTTGTGCGCCACCCGCACGCGGACCGTGTTCGGAGTCGGCGACCGCCGGGCCGAATGGTTGGTGATCGGCGAAGCGCCCGGCGCCGATGAAGACCGACTCGGCGAACCGTTCGTTGGTCGGGCCGGCAAGCTGCTTGATCCGATGCTGCAAGCGGTTGGCCAGAACCGCGAGCGGGCCTATGTGGCGAATATCCTGAAATGCCGTCCGCCGGAAAACCGCGACCCGACCCCGGAGGAAGCCGCGCAATGCCGGCCGTTCCTGAACCGGCAAATCGCACTGATCCGACCGTGCCTGATCCTCGCCGTGGGCCGCATCGCCGCCCAGAACCTGTTGGGCACCGATACGCCCATCGGCAAGCTGCGCGGCCGGGCGCATCGCTTTGGACCGGCCCGTATCCCGCTGGTGGTGACCTACCACCCCGCCTATCTGTTGCGCGCGCCGCGCGAGAAACGCAAGGCCTGGGATGATTTGCGACTGGCGCGGCGTGTGCTGGCCGCCGAACCGTCGCCACCGGTTCGAAACGCCGTTGAACCATGAACGCCCTGCGGGAATCCGGCATGGGCCGGTTTCGACCCATGTTGTATGCCGACTTGAAGGAAGTACTCACCATCGAACGGCGAGCCTATGAGTTCGCCTGGACCGATGGCATCCTGCGCGACTGCCTCCGGGCCGGTTATCACTGCCAGGTGTTGGAAACGCCGCACGGCTTCATCCAAGCCTACGCCGTGATGTCGGCGGCGGTCGGCGAAGCCCATATCCTCAATTTTTGCGTGCGCCCGGAATTGCAAGGGCGGGGATTGGCGCGGCGGATGCTCGACCATCTACTGGCGTGGGCGCGCGCGGAACAGATTCAGACGGTCTTTCTCGAAGTCCGCGTCTCCAACGCGCGCGCCCTGCAACTCTACGTCTCGGCTGGGTTTTGCGAAGTCGGGTTGCGGCTCGGTTACTATCCCTCGACCAGCGGGCGAGAAGATGCACTGGTGATGGCCAAGGAACTTTGACATGACCACCTACCTCGCCCTCAGGGAACTGCACCGGACCGCTGTGATTCTCAGCCTTACCCTGTTCGCGCTACGTGGGCTGTGGATGCTGGCGGATTCGCCTCAACTACGGCGGCGATGGGTGCGGATCGTCCCGCACCTCATCGATACCGTGCTGTTGGCCAGCGCCATCGGCCTAACCCTGATCCTCCAGCAATACCCGTTCGTCAACGGCTGGCTCACCGCCAAAATGCTGGCGCTGATCGCCTACATCCTTCTGGGTCACATCGCCCTCAAGCGCGGCCCGACCCGATCCATCCGCGCCGTCGCCTGGGTGGCGGCCCTGGCGACGTTCGGCTACATCGTCAGCGTCGCGCTGACCCATGATCCACTGGGTTTTCTGGCGGGATGGTGAACGGTCGGTCGTTCCCGCCCTAAAAAACGACACCCCAGGCGGCGTGACCTTCGACTCCGGCGGCGACTACTTGAACAGCAGTTCCAGCAGGTTTTGCCGAGCCAGGCGGTCGGCCTGGCGATAGCCATCGGCGTTCCATTCGGCCAACATCCGGCCATCGTCCATCACCCGGTGACCGACGAAACTCAGTACGGCGAACTGGCTGTCGGTAAATTCGTGCAGACTGTGCGGATCGGTGATCTTGAGCGCTACTTTGCACTGCGCGACGCCCAAGTCCATATACGCTTTCAAACTATCCATCTGCATGGCGGCCCATTGCTCCACCCGTTCGGCAAAAAACTGATTGGTTCGTTGCAATGGCGCGATCCACTTTGCCAGCAATGCAAATTTCTCGTTCATCTTCGTTCTCCAAATCCGGTATTGCGAATAGTTAAATTATAGCAAAGAATGTTGCGTTGCGACATCAGACTTCGAGTTGCCCAGGCGGCAATAACCCGGAAATCCCTGTGTCCAATGGTATACTTGACCTCGTGGCTCGACCGGCGCGCCGCCGCGCCGCCGCGCCGCGCCGATTTCGCGCAACCCAGAGATAACCACCATGCCTATCGGTACCACCATCACTGAGTACATCATCGAGGAACAGCGGCGAATTAAGGGGGTGTCAGGCGATTTCACCGCCTTGGTCAACGATATCGTCATCGCCTGCAAGGCGATCTCCAGCGCTGTTCGCTATGGCAGCCTGGTGGGTGTGCTCGGCACCGCCGACACCGAGAACATCCAGGGCGAAACCCAGAAAAAACTGGATGTGATCTCCAACAACCTGTTCATCAAGCGCAATGAATGGGCGGGTCACGTCGCCGCCCTCGCTTCCGAGGAAATGAACGACGTGTACCACCTGCCGGTCCAGTATCCGCGCGGTAAATACCTGCTGGTGTTCGACCCGCTGGATGGTTCTTCCAACACCGACGTCAACGGCGCGGTCGGCACCATCTTCTCGATCCTGCGCCGTCCCGAAGGCGCGACTGGCGAACCGACCGAGGACGATTTCATGCAACCGGGCACGCGCCAGGTCTGCGCCGGTTACGCCCTGTATGGACCATCTTCGATGATGGTGCTGACCACTGGCCATGGGACCAACGGCTTTACCCTGGACCAACGGATCGGCGAATACATCCTGACCCACCCCGACATGCAGATTCCCGAGGACACTCAGGAATTCTCGATCAATGCGGCCTACATGCGGTTCTGGGATCCGCCGGTGCGGCGCTACGTGGACGAATGCCTGGCGGGCAAGGAAGGTCCGCGCCGCAAGGACTTCAACATGCGCTGGGCTGGAGCGATGATCGCTGACGTGCATCGAGTGCTATGTCGGGGCGGCGTATTCCTGTATCCGGCTGACCGCAAGCTGCGTTCCAAGAACCAGGAAGGCAAGCTGCGCCTGATGTACGAAGCCAATCCGATGAGTTTCATCGTCGAGCAGGCCGGCGGCGTGTCCTCCACGGGCACGCAACGGATCATGGAACTGCAACCCACCGGTCTCCATCAGCGTTGCCCGGTGATCATGGGCTCCAAGAACGAGGTCGAGCGGGTTATTTCCTACCACCTCGACGCGCAATAAGGCCCTTCCGGGCCGCGCCGAGGCCAACGGATCGATTAATTGCGGGGGCCTGCGTGCTTGCGGGCAATGTTGGCGGATTATCGCCCGCAAGCAGGCTCCTGGATGAACGATTATTTTTTGATTTTAGAAGATTATCTTCGGCATGGTTTCTAACGCCGACCGTTTTCTCCACTTTTTGGTGACGCGCCAGGATTGCTAGTACAATTGTTCCGTTGCGCATCACGGGCGCCAGGCAGGGCGCTGATTCCTGTTTCCCATCCGGTCGTTGGAACCGAGAAAGACCATCCGCCATGGAACCAAAATCCCCTCTTCCGGAATCACTCGTCGGCAAACTCAAGCGTGTTGAGGATCTCGCCGAGAAACTGGTCTACATCAAATGGAGTCGGGAGTTTTTCGTCCTGTTGCAACGGGCGGCGCGGGATGTCTTGACACTGACTCAATCCCGCCCGGATTGCCACAAGATTGGCGTGCTGGCCGAGCGGTTGGAGCAACAGATCGGCGAGTGCCTGGAACAGGGTGAATTACCCCGGGGCGCGGAACGGGAACGGCTGATTGCCGTGGCGGACGCGCTCTGCCGCGCGACGCCCAGTTCCGACGATAGCCTCCGCAAGACCGCGACGGGTCAGCCGTCCCTCGACGAACCGCGCACCGTCCCGTTGTTTTCTCGCTGGGAGAAAAGTGAGCGGTCGCAACCCAGGGTTGGGCCGTCCGCGTCCGAAACGCCACCGCTTTGGTTGGTGGCGCCGGAATCCGCCAACGACCTGGCGCGCAAGCTCGAACAACGGGGCGGCTATTCGGTTCGGCGTCCCGTCCATCTGGCCGAAGTACAGGCGCTGCTGGCCCAGTCCCAGCCGCTGGCGGCGTTGCTCATCGATCTGGATTATGCCGCCGACAGCCAGACGACCATGCTGCGCCAGACCGCCAGCGTGCGCCAGATTTTGCCCCCCGATGTTCCCCTGTTCTTTTTGGCCGATCGTGGCGATATCACCGCCCGAATCGATGCGGTGGAAGCCGGCGGGACGGGCTATTTCCTCAAGCCGGTGGATTTGCCGCTGCTGCTGGAGGCCCTGGACGAAGGCATCCCCAAGCTGCTCCACCACCGTGTCCTGATCCTGGACGATGGTCTGCCCTCGGCGCGCGAGATTGCCCGCTGGCTGGAAGGCCGTGGCATGGTGACGCAGGTATTGGCCCAACCCTTGCTGATCTTGCAGGCGCTGGCCAATTTCCAACCCGGCGTGCTGGTCATGAGCCTGGACCTCAAGGATACGGACGGCCTGGCGCTGGCCCAGGCCGTTCGCCAGCATGAATTGTTTCGGGAGTTGCCCATGGTGTTGCTGTCGGCGCAGGCCGACGCCAACTCGCGGCTGACCACCACCAACCTGAGCGGTGAGGTGCTGCTGAACAAACCCCTGAATCCGGAATCGCTGTTCGCCACCATCGCCAAGCGGTTGCGGCAGGGGCAAGACCTGTATCGCAAGCTCAGCCAGCTCAGCAATCGGGACACCGTTAGCAGTCTGTACAACCGCCCCTACTTTATCACTCACCTGGAGCGGGCGCTGACCGCCGCCGCCGCCAATACGCAGTCGGTGGCGATCATGCTGATCGCGCTGGACAACTTGCATACCGTGGAGAATCAGGATGTGGCCGCGGTCGACGAGCTGATCGAGCAAGCCGCCCGGCGGCTGAAAACCACTCTGGGGTCGGATCCGATCGCCGCCCGGTTTGGCGATGCCATTTTCACGGTGCTGTTGGGTTTCACCACCCAAGACGCGTTGCTGGCCACGGCGCGCGCGGTGCAGACAAGCTTGGAGGCCGATGCGTACCGGTTGGCCAGCGGCGACGCCCGGTTGCGAACCAGTATCGGGATCAGCATCGCCAGCCCTGGCCTGCGCGAGGCCGCCACGCTGATCCAGCAGGCCGACCTGGCCAGCGGCATGGCGCGGGACAGCAAGGATACCCGGATTCATGTGCACCACGGCCGAAGCGCCGATCAGGATGCGGACCACTTGCGGCAGCGACAACTGATGGAACAGATCCGCGAAGCCGTGCAACAACAGCGGATGAACCTGCTCTTTCAGCCGATTGTCAGTCTGCGCGGCGACACCACCGAACGCTATGAAGTTTTGCTGCGGATGCGCAACCGCGAGGGTTGGGAATTGTTGCCGGAGACCGTATTCGCCCTGGTCAAGCGGCACCGGATCGGCATGGTGCTCGATCGCTGGGTCATCGCCCATTCGATCCGTATGTTGCGCGAACGGCTGGCGCGCGGGCAGTCCGTCATTCTGTTCATCAACATCTCACCCACCATCCTGCAGGACGAGGAACTGCTGAACTGGTTGCAGGGTGGGCTGAGCAAGACCGGCGTGCCGGCCGCTAGCCTGGTGTTCGAGATGACGGAAATGGCCGCCGAACTCAACAGGCAGGCGCTGACGCCCTTTTTGCAGGGACTCAAGGAACTGGGGTGCGGTCTTTCCATGGATCATTTCAGCGGCCACGAGCGCGCGCAGGCGCTGGTCCAGTCGCTTAAGGTGGATTACGTCAAGCTGGACAGCCGTTTTGTTCAGAACCTGCTCAACGACAAGGATCGCCAGCAACAGCTTAATCACTTGGTCCGCGCGTTGGCTACCGCGGGCGTTACCACCATCGTCACCGGCATCGAAGATGCCATGACCCTCCCGGCATTGTGGTCCTGTGGCATCGATTACGTGCAAGGATTCTTCCTGCAGCGGCCACACACCGATATGAGTTACGATTTCGAAAGTATGGTGCTGTAGGCGACGATGCGGATCGAGCGAGCAACCGGACTGCTTGAGTCGGCGCGGCGGCGTCCTTCGCCCAACCACGACGAGCGGCCCGCGGGGATGACAGTGGATTTGATCGTCGTTCATGGCATCAGTCTGCCCCCCGGCGAGTTTGGCGGCCCATGGATCGACGCGCTGTTTACCAATACGCTCGATCCGGCCGCGCATCCTTTTTTTCAAGCGATTGCCGGGTTGCGAGTATCCGCGCATCTACTGATCCGCCGCGATGGCGAACCGATACAGTATGTCCCATTCCATCGCCGGGCCTGGCATGCCGGCGTGTCAAGTTTTGCCGATCGCCCCCATTGCAACGATTTCAGCATTGGCATCGAACTGGAAGGCGCCGATCACATCCCTTATGACGACCGCCAGTATTCGCGACTGGCCGCGGTCATCGCCGCATTGCGGACGACTTACCCCACCTTGGTGCCAGATCGACTGGTCGGTCACGCCGACATCGCGCCGGGTCGAAAAACCGATCCGGGACCGGCGTTCGACTGGGAGCGGTTGCGCCGGCTGCTGGGCGATGCGGGCTAGCGTTTCGACCGGTTTGGATTGACGGCTAGCGTTTTGTCGTCGGTTGCATCGGTGGATTGACGAAACGAAATCCACCTTTGGTCCGCCGTCGTGAGCAGCGGATCGCTCCCCGTATTGATGATCTTTCCCACCCCTTGGCAAAGGCCGCGTTTGGAATTATTCTATCCGCAAATAGTACTAATCAAGTACCGATTAGACGGCAGTGCGGAGCACCCATGATTCGCATCACTCGGGAAGCTGATTACGGCATTTTGCTGATGACTGGCCTGGCTCAGGCTGGAGGTCAGCCGCGCAGCGCCGCCACCCTCGCGCAACAACGTCGGTTACCGTTACCGATGGTCAGCAAGATACTCAAGAATCTGGCGCGTGCTGGTCTGCTCAGCTCGCAACGCGGTGTGCAGGGCGGCTACAGTCTGGCGCGCGCGGCGACGGAAATTTCCGCCGCCGACATCATCAGCGCATTGGAGGGGCCACTCGCCATTACCGAATGCAGCGCGGATGCCCAAGATAGCTGCGCCCGACAGGAACATTGCGAGGTCAGCAATCATTGGCCACGCATCAATCAGGCGATCCACACCGCGCTACAGAGTATCAGCCTGGCGGAAATGAGCTGTCCCGACCCGCCGCGACCAGTGCGCTTCCATCCGCCACATCGGGCGGAGGCCGTCAGCATTACCGGCCGAGCCGTCTGAATGACCGAATTTCGTACCAGGAACTCACCATGACCGACAGTACCCAAGCTCTGGAACGTCTCGCCGCCAGCGACTACAAGTACGGCTTCGTCACTGACATCGAACAGGACACCGTGCCGCCGGGGTTGAACGAGGACGTCATCCGGCTGATCTCGGCCAAGAAACAGGAGCCGGACTGGCTACTGGAGTGGCGGCTGCAAGCCTTCCGCCACTGGCTGACGCAGACCGAACCGACTTGGGCCCGCGTTGGTTATCCGCCGATTGATTATCAGGCCATCTCCTACTACGCCGCGCCCCGACAGAAGGGCGACGGTCCCAAGAGCCTGGACGAGATCGATCCGGAACTGCGCCGCACCTACGAAAAGCTTGGCATCCCATTGGCGGAACAGGCGATTTTGGCCGGCGTGGCGGTGGACGCGGTGTTCGACTCAGTGTCGGTGGCGACCAGCTACAAGGGCAAGCTGGCGGAAAAGGGCATCATCTTCTGTTCCTTCTCCGAGGCGGTGCGCGAGCATCCCGATTTGGTGCGGCAATATCTCGGCACGGTGGTGCCCTACCGCGACAACTACTACGCGACGCTGAACTCGGCGGTGTTCTCCGACGGTTCCTTCGTCTACATCCCGCCGGGCGTGCGCTGTCCGATGGAGTTGTCCACCTACTTCCGCATCAACGCCAGCAATACGGGGCAGTTCGAACGTACCCTCATCATCGCCGATGCGGGCGCTTATGTGTCGTACCTGGAGGGCTGCACCGCGCCGCAACGCGACGAAAATCAGCTCCACGCGGCGGTGGTGGAATTAGTGGCGCTGGATAATGCCGCGATCAAATACTCCACAGTACAGAATTGGTATCCGGGCGACGCCGAGGGCAAGGGCGGCATTTACAACTTTGTGACCAAGCGCGGGTTGTGCAAGGGCCGCGATTCCAAGATTTCCTGGACCCAGGTCGAGACCGGTTCGGCGATTACCTGGAAATACCCCAGTTGCGTGCTGCGCGGCGAAAACTCGGTGGGCGAGTTTTATTCAGTCGCCCTGACCCGCGATTGGCAGCAGGCCGACACCGGCACCAAGATGATCCATATTGGCAAGAACACCCGCAGCACCATCGTCTCGAAAGGCATCTCCGCCGGTCATGGCCAGAATGCCTATCGGGGATTGGTGAAAGTGCTGCCGACCGCCGAAAACGCCCGCAATTACTCGCAATGCGATTCGCTGCTGATGGGCGATCAATGCGGCGCACACACCTTCCCTTACATTGAGGTGCAGAATCCGACCGCCCAAGTCGCGCATGAAGCCAGCACCTCCAAGATTAGCGAAGATCAGATTTTTTACTGCAAGCAACGTGGCATTAGCGCCGAGGATGCAGTGAGTCTCATCGTCAACGGTTTTTGCAAAGAGGTGTTCAAGGAATTGCCGATGGAATTCGCCGTCGAGGCGCAAAAGCTGATCGAACTGAAGCTGGAAGGCAGCGTGGGTTAATTTGGTGAATTATCATGGCTTATTTGGCAAATGTTAGAAGGAGTAAAAATGGAGTCCTCAACGACAACACAAATTCCTGCTTCGGGGTTCTTCGAGGATTCATGTGGAAGTTAGGCAGGTTGGATGATTCTTTACTGAAAGCATCAGATTTGGAATACTATAAGCCCATAATTTTATTACGTTATGTCAAATATCGGTGATAAAATTTGGAGGCTGATCCCTGGTTTCCACACAAATCCTCGAAGAACCTATTTATATTCATAATTTTTTATCTTAAAGATAAAGATGAGCCATGAAATAGCAAGAAGTTCACGAGCATCCCAGCTTACGAAATTTGCCCTTTAAGATCGAGAAGGTGCGCTCATGAATATTGCAGAACTGGAATCAGCGGTTGCTCAACTGCCCCGCGAAGAACTGGCGGAGTTTTCAAAATGGTTCGAGGAATTCATAGCCGACCAATGGGATCGTCAAATCGAAGCGGATATTTTAGCGGGGCGTTTGGATGCTGCGGGTCAGCGGGCTGATGAGGATTTCATCGCTGGTCGCGCGACGCCACTTTGAAGCATTTCACGACGCCGGAATTCTGGTTCCATTACCGCCAGCTTCCAGATTTCATCCAACAGCTTGCCGATAAGAGTTTTGCCTTGCTGCAATCGAACCCTTACCACCCGTCGTTACGGTTGAAGAAGGTGGGCGTTTTCTGGTCGGCTCGGGTGGGCTTGCGCTATCGGGCGCTTGCCAAGGAGCGAGAAGAAGGCTTGGTCTGGTTCTGGATCGGCCCTCACGACCAGTATGAAAATTTGATTCGTTCATAACAGGCTATCGGCTACGGGAAATCACGCACCATGCTGGAAATCCGCAATCTGCACGTCACCGTCGAAGGGCGGGAAATTCTGAAAGGCATTGACCTGAGCATTGGTCCCGGCGAAACACACGCCATCATGGGGCCGAACGGTTCTGGCAAGAGCACGCTGGCCAACATCATCGCCGGGCGCGAGGGTTATACCGTCACCGAGGGCGAAATCGTTTTCGACGGTAAGAACCTGCTGGAAATGGCTCCGGAAACCCGTGCCTGCGAAGGTTTGTTCCTGGCTTTTCAGTATCCCGTGGAAATTCCCGGCGTCGCCAACCTGTATTTCCTGAAAGCCGCTGTCAACGCCGTGCGCAAATATCGCGGCGAGCCGCCGGTGGATGCGATGGATTTCTGGGATTTGATTCACGAACGCATGGAGTTGGTGAAAATGGACGAATCCATGCTCAAGCGTTCGGTCAACGAAGGTTTCTCCGGCGGCGAAAAGAAACGCAACGAAGTGTTCCAGATGGCGGTGCTGCAACCGCGTTTCGCCGTGATGGATGAGACGGATTCCGGCCTGGACATTGACGCGCTGAAAGTAGTCGCCGATGGCGTCAACGCGCTGCGCGGCCCGGAACGCGGCTTTCTGGTCATCACTCACTACCAGCGTCTGCTGGATTACATCGTGCCGGATTACGTGCATGTGCTGGTCAACGGCAAGATCGCCCGTTCCGGCGGCAAGGATCTGGCGCTGGAACTGGAAGAACAGGGTTACGCGCTGTACAACGAAGAGCCAGGCCGGGCGCGCCGGGCCGCCGCGTGAGAGGCCAGCCCATGACCGCCGTCGCGCCGCTATTCTCTGATCCGTACCGTCCGGCCTTTGCCGAGTTCATGGCGAATCGTCGCGAGCCGGACGCGATTCTTCGCCTGCGCCAGGAGGCGTTCAACCGCTTTGAAACGCTGGGTTGGCCCAGTCGCCAGCAGGAGGCCTGGCGGCTGACCGATCTGAGTGCGTTGCAGGCACTGTCTCTCCAACAGCCCGTCGATGCGTTGCTTGACGCCGGGATATTGCCGACGCTGGATTCGCCAGCGCACCAACTGGTGTTCATCAATGGGCGTTTCACGCCTGGCCTGTCGCAATTGCGCGAGTTGCCGAACCAGGCGCTGATTGCCAGTTTCAGCCAGGCGTTGACGACTCATCCCGAACGACTCGAACCGTATCTGGACCGTCTGCCGGGATTGGAACAGCATCCGTTCGCCGCGCTCAATACGGCGTTCTGGGAAGATGGCGCGGTCGTGCATCTACCGCGCGGGACCGTGATCGAAGAACCAGTGCATCTGGTGTTCTATACCACGGGCAACGACATGCGCATCCATCCGCGCCTGTTGCTGGCGCTGGAGGAGGGCGCCCAAGTCACGGTGGTCGTGGAATATCGCGGCGCGGGCCGCGCTTTGAACGCGCCGCTCGCCGAACTGGCGCTGGGCGCGGGCGCGGTGTTGCACTATCACCAGATTCAGGAGGAAGCACCGCAAGCCTTCCATCTCGGCGCGATCCGGGTTCGACAGGACCGCGACAGCGAGGCCAACCTGCACCTGGTATCGGTCGGTGGCCACCTTGCGCGCACCGATTTGGCGGTTCTGCTCGATGGCGAAGGCGCGCGTTGCAGTCTCAACGGCCTGATCCTGGGGCGTGACCAACAGTACGGCGACTATCACGTGCGCGTCGAACACGCTCAACCGCATGGGACCAGCGAGCAACGGTTCAAGAGCGTGCTGGACGGCAAGGCGCGCTCGGTGTTCGATGGCATGATCCACGTTCGCCCGCGCGCCCAGAAGACCGACGCCCGCCAGACCAGCCGCAATTTGCTCCTTTCCAAGCAGGCGTTGGCTTACTCCAACCCGCGTCTGGAAATTCTGGCCGATGACGTGAAATGCGGCCATGGCTCCAGCACCGGCTTTCTCGATCCCGACGCCGAGTTTTACCTGCGCGCCCGGGGTATTCCCGCTGCTCAGGCCCGTGCCTTGCTGGTCCACGCCTTTGCCAACGACAACCTGAATCGGATCGGCCTGACGCCATTGCGCGAGCGCCTGACTCGTCTGCTGGCTGATCGTCTGGCACTGGATATCCTCGGAGGGTAATCACGACATGAGCGCCACGCCTCTCGCGCCTCTCCTGCCTGCCGACGCCGGGTTGGATCTCGCCCACATCCGCGCCCAGTTTCCGATCCTGCGCCAGAAGGTTCACGGCAAGCCCCTGGTTTATCTGGACAACGCCGCTTCGGTGCAAAAGCCCAAGGCCGTGATCGACGCCATCAGCGCGTGCTACGGCGGCTATTACGCCAACATCCATCGTGGTGTCCATCTGCTGTCGGAACGTTCCACTGCCGCCTACGAAAGCACGCGGGAGAAAACGCGGGCTTTTCTGAACGCCGCCAGTACCCAGGAGATCATCTTCACCCGCAACACCACCGAAAGCATCAACCTGGTGGCCAGCAGCTTTGGCGGCAGTACGGTCAAGGCCGGCGATGAGATCGTCATCACCGGCATGGAGCATCATTCCAACATCGTGCCCTGGCAATTGTTGTGCGAACGGACGGGGGCGACGCTGAAGGTGGCGCCGTTCACCGACGCCGGCGAATTGATCCTGGAAGAGTACGAGCGGTTGCTGGACAGCGGGCGGGTCAAACTCGCGGCCTTCGTCCACATCTCCAATGCGCTTGGCACCGTCAATCCGGTCAGACTCATGACCGAACTGGCCCATGCGCGCGGTATCCCGGTGCTGGTGGATGGCGCGCAGTCGGTTCCCCATCTGGCCGTGGACGTGCGGGAACTGGACTGCGAGTTCTACGCATTCTCCAGCCACAAGGTTTACGGGCCGAGCGGAGTCGGCGTGTTGTATGGCAAGAAAGCACTGCTGGAGGCCATGCCGCCGTATCAGGGCGGCGGCGACATGATCCGCTTGGTCACCTTCGAAAAAACCGAATACGCCGATCTACCCAACAAATTCGAGGCCGGCACGCCGAGCATCGCCGAAGTGATCGGGTTGGGGGCGGCGCTGGATTGGTTGACGGCCATCGGTTTGGAGCAGGTCGCCGCCCACGAGCACGATCTGCTGGCCCATGCCACCGCGCAACTGCGGGAAATTCCCGGCCTAAAGATCATGGGCACGGCGCGGGACAAAGCGGCGCTGGCGGCGTTTACCCTGCAAGGCGTCCATCCCCACGATATCGGCACTATCCTCGACCGCGCGGGCGTCGCCGTTCGCGCTGGCCATCACTGCGCCCAACCGGTCATGCAACGCTACGGCGTTCCCGCCACCGCGCGGGCGTCGTTCGCTGTCTACAACACCCGCGACGAGGTGGACGCCATGATCAAAGCCCTTTGGAAAGTCAAGGAGTTATTTGAATAATGAACGACCTGCGCGATCTCTACCAGGAGGTGATCCTGGACCACAACAAGCGGCCCCGCAATTTCCGCATCCTCTCGCAACCGACCCACAAGGCCGAAGGGGTCAACCCGCTGTGTGGCGACCGGATCAGCGTATTTCTGGACATCGAGGACGGGGTGATCCGGGATATTGCCTTTCAGGGTGCCGGTTGCGCCATTTCCAGCGCTTCGGCCTCGCTGATGACCGAGGCTCTTAAGGGTAAGCCGGTGGCGGAGGTCGAGCACTTGTTCGAGGCGTTTCATAGCGTGGTTACCACCGACTGCGAATGCCCGCGCGGGTTGGGCAAGCTCGGCGTGTTGGCCGGCGTGCGCGACTATCCCAGCCGGGTCAAATGCGCCACCCTGGCCTGGCACGCGGTGCGCGCCGCGCTGGAACGCCACGCGGAACCCGTCGCCACCGAATGAGAACTTCCCGCGCCGCGCTCGCGAGCGCGGAATTGGGAGTGAGGGGCGAATCGCTTCAGCCATGGGAGACATTGATCAGATGACTACGACCACCATGCAACTGCCCGATGCCGACGAAATGGAGGCGAGGGTCATCGCGGCGTTGAAAACTGTTTATGATCCCGAAATCCCGGTCGATATCTACGAATTGGGGCTGATTTACGGGCTAACCGTCGACCCGTTGGGTAATCACGCGGCAATTCAAATGACCTTGACGGCACCCGGCTGTCCGGTCGCTGGTTCGATGCCGGAATGGGTGGAAAACGCGGTTCGCCACAGCGCGGGGGTGGAATCGGTCGCCGTCGATCTGGTGTGGGAGCCCCCCTGGACCCCGGAACGGATGTCCATGCGCGCCAAGTTGGAATTGAACATGGTTTGAGTTTCCCCCCGGTCTTGTCTACGCTGGCTATTCGATGGTGGCCAGGATTGGGCGCGGGTGTTGGTTTCGGTAGAGCGCGCGGTCACCACGGGAAGCTGTTAGAATGCGCCACATTTTGCAATGTGGTGCTTTTTATTTTTCGCCCGTCCCTGTCGGCGGGCGTGGATTGAACCGAGGACTACCCGAATGCCACGTCCATACAACTTTAGCGCGGGTCCCGCCATGCTGCCCGAGGCGGTTTTAGAACAGGCCAAGGCCGAAATGCTCGACTGGCGCGGTTCCGGCATGTCGGTGATGGAAATGAGTCATCGCGGCAAGGAATTCGTGTCCATCGCCGAACAGGCCGAGGCTGACCTGCGCGAACTGCTCGACATCCCGGCGAATTACCGGGTGCTGTTCCTGCAAGGTGGCGCGTCCAGCCAGTTCGCCATGGCGCCCATGAACCTGCTGCGCGGCAAGACCAGAGCGGATTATCTGAACACCGGACAGTGGTCAAAGAAGGCCATCTCCGAGGCCAAGAAGTTCTGCCAGGTCAACGTCGTCGCCAGTTCCGAGGCGGCCAACTTCACCACCGTGCCCGCCCGCGAGACCTGGAAGTGCGACCCCGAGGCCGCCTATCTGCACTGCACACCGAACGAAACCATCGGCGGGGTCGAGATGCACGCGATTCCCGAGGTGAGCGTACCCCTGGTCGCGGATCTGTCGTCCACCCTGCTGTCGCGTCCGCTGGACGTCCGCAAATTCGGCCTCATCTACGCCGGCGCCCAGAAGAACATCGGTCCCGCCGGACTGACCATCGTCATCCTCCGCGAGGATTTGATGGGCCAGACCGTGCCCGGCACGCCGACCATGCTCGACTACGCCGCCATGGCCAAGGAAGGGTCGATGTACAACACCCCGCCAACCTATGCCTGGTACATCGCCGGGCTGGTGTTCCAGTGGTTGAAGGCACAGGGTGGCTTGACGGCGATGGGCGAACGCAACAAGGCCAAGGCCGAACTGCTCTACAAGACCATTGACGAATCTGGTTTCTACAGGAACCCGGTCGATCCGGCCTGTCGCTCCTGGATGAACGTGCCGTTTATCCTGCCCGACGAGGCGTTGGACAAACCGTTCCTGGCCGAGGCCAAGAGCGCCGGCCTGTTGACCCTGGCCGGTCACCGCTCGGTCGGCGGGATGCGCGCCAGCATCTACAACGCCGTGCCGCTGGAAGGCGTCAAGGCGCTGGTGGACTTCATGGCCGATTTCCAGAAACGGCGCGGCTAGACAATTTTCTTTGCGAACCCGCCCCGGACGCCCGCGTCCGGGGTGTTCTTTTTTCAGGTGAATGGTTACCCGTCCATGTACAAAATCCTGACCCTCAACAACATCAGCGTTTCCGGTCTGGAACGGCTCCCCCGCGACCGCTACGAAATCGCTTCCGAAATCCAAAACCCCGACGCAGTGTTACTGCGTTCCTACAGTATGCACGACTGGCTGGTTCCCACCAGCCTCAAGGCGGTGGGCCGCGCCGGCGCCGGCGTCAACAATATCCCCGTGCCGCAGATGACTGCCAAGGGCATTTGTGTGTTCAACGCGCCCGGCGCCAACGCCAACGCCGTCAAGGAACTGGTTCTGGCGGGGATGCTGTTGGCCGCGCGCAACATCTGTTCGGCCTGGGACTACGCCCGCAAGCTGCAAGGGACCGACGCCGAACTGTCCAAGCAGGTCGAATCTGGCAAGAAGCAATTCGTCGGTATCGAACTGCCCAATCGCACCCTGGGCGTGATCGGGTTGGGCGCGATTGGCGTCAAGGTCGCCAACGCCGCCCGCGCGCTGGGGATGCGGGTCATCGGCTACGATCCACACATCACGGTCAGCAATGCCTGGCAACTGTCCTCGCAGGTCGAGCAGGCGCTGAGCGTCAATGAGATGGCGGCGCAGGCCGATTTCATCACCCTGCACGTGCCGCTGAACGACGCCACCCGTCAGTTGATCAACGCGCCGTTGCTGAAAAACGCCAAGTCCGGGCTGATTCTGCTGAACTTCTCGCGCGAGGGCGTGGTGGACGAGGAAGCCATTCACGATGCCTTGCAGGCTGGCGCGTTGAAATCCTACGTTTGCGATTTCCCGACCAATCGGCTGAAGGATCATCCCCGGGTGATCATGCTGCCGCATCTGGGCGCTTCCACCGCCGAGGCCGAGGATAACTGCGCGATCATGGTCGCCGATCAAGTCCGGGATTATCTGGAAAGCGGCACGGTCCACAATTCCGTCAACTTCCCGGAGGTGGCCATGCCACGCAGCGGTAGGCCGCGCTTGGCCATCGTCAACGCGAATGTGCCCCACATGATCGAGCGCATTTCCAAGGCGATTTCCGGGGCTGGCATCAACATCCAGGATATGCTCAACAAATCGCGCGGCGACGTGGCCTGCACCCTGTTGGATACCGCCGCCCCAGTGTCAGCCGAAGTGGTGGCGCAGATCGCCGACATACAGGGGGTTCTAAGCGTTCGGACGCTGTAGCCGCAAAAGGGGAGACCGGGAACACGGGATGGGGAAAAACCTGTCCCCTCCCTGGGGATGGCTTTGGAACCGCGCTGGAAAACCAAGAGAGTCGTGGGTGTAAAAGCCCACTTGTGAGCAGTTTTGGCCGGTTGTCGCTGGCGAACCGGCCCCTACCAATCGAAAAATCAGCTTTTGTCCGCTTCCATCGCGTCGCGCTCCTCGCGCGCTCCCTGGGTGATGTCGAGGTACGCCAGCCAGTAGCGGGACAAATCCTTGATGCACTCCGCCCGGGTCAACAACGCGGCCATATCGGTCTTGATCCGCTCGACATCGGGCAGCAACGTGTGCAGCCCCGTACTCAACTCGCTGAGATATTTGCTGCGATTGGAAGCGACGAGGGCGATCCGGGTGGTCAGCAAGCGAACGCGCAGATACAACAGATCGCCAGGCACGGTGGGATGATGACCAGGTTCCTCGTCTCGACATGGCGCGCTGTCCTTTTTACCCAGTAGCGAGGCTTCCAACCCTTCCACCCGAGAGAGCATCATGCTGATGTGGCTCTGGGTGGAAGTTCGATGCGCCAGCGGTTCCAGCACCGCCATTTTTTCTTCCAATACCCGTTGCTGTTCCTGCACGCTCACCCGCAGGCGGTCGATCTCGCAGTCGATCTCCACCAGGCGCAAATTCAGGTCTTGCAATTCCACGTCGATGCCGTCGAGGAACTCGCGCAGTTCCCCGGTCAGAATGCGCTCCAGCGCCAGGGTGCTGAACCGCTCCCAGAGCATGTCGGTCTGGGAGCGTAACTGTTCAAGGATTTGGCGCAGTCCGACCATCCGATCCAGAATCTCCCGCACGCTCCGCTCGTGAGACAGGCGATCCTGTACGCTCCAGGTTTGCGCCATCAACGCTCCTTCCCTGAAGACGTAGGAGAAGTTGACTGGCGTCGCTTCATCTTCTCGTTGAGTGCTATCGGTCTCCACGCGGAGCATCTCCTAGGTCGGCAAAACAGAATCTCCGAGGGGGATCACGCAGCAGTCGTTCAATCCTGATAGATCCAGCCATCGGGAAAGTCGCGGTTCGCCTCGTGGACGTCATAGACACAAAAATCCTGATCCGGCAAACCGGGGAACAGTTCCTGGGCCTTGGCTTCCGCCTGCTGTTCGGTTTCGGCCAGGACGAGCGCAACGTTGAGCAATTTGTCGGAACCCGGATCTTCCACCACGATGAGATAAGGTTTCATGGCGCCTCTCTTGCAATCTTGGGATTACGTTGGTGATCAACTCCGCTTGTTCAATGATACTACCCAAGCGTGAATAATGCCGGCGGATTCAAGAGTAATAGTGGATACGGAACTGATGATCTGACTCGCGGATGATATCACCGACATGAAGATTGAATACGCCGGCGCGGCGCTCGGCGAAATATTGGCGCAAGGTTTCCCGCACCACGGTAAACGCGAGTTGCTCCCAGGGGATTTCCTCCTCGGTGAACAGGCCCACCTCCAGGCTTTCCACGCCTGGGCTGGCGGCGCCATCCCGGAGTTGGCCGCGAAACATCAGATACACCTGACTGACGTGCAGCAGCGAGTATAGGCCGTACAGGGTTGGATTTTCGACCACGGCGTTGGCTTCCTCCAGCGCCTCGCGCGTCGCCGCCGCAACCGCCGATTCTCCATTTTCCATGAACCCCGCCGGCAGGGTCCATAAGCCGTGACGCGGTTCGATGGCCCGCCGGCACAGCAGGATGCGACCTTGCCATTCGGGAATGCAGCCGGCGACAATTTTCGGGTTCTGATAGTGAATGGTGTCGCAACCATCGCAGACGTGCCGGGGTCGATGGTCGCCAGCGGGAACGCGCAGCGTGACGGGAGCACCGCACTGGCTACAGAATTTCATGTGACGAGATTCTCCCGAACGGGTTTTTGATGGTGGCGTCTCCCAGCGTCAAGCAGGGGATCGTGGGAGACCGGGAACGACCAGGGTCCGCTTGATCTCGACGTTCCCTTGAAGGGGACTTATTCCCCGAACCGGTCTGGTAGCGCGGCTTTCAATTTGGCGCGCGCCTCGCGCAACATTTGTTCGGTGGTGGCCCAGTCCACGCAGGCGTCGGTGATCGAGACGCCGTACTTCAGTTGCGAGCGATCGGCGGGAATCGCTTGATTACCCCATTCCAGGTTGCTCTCGATCATGAAGCCCACAATGGAACGGTTGCCCTCCAGTATCTGATCGACGCAATCGTTCATGACCAGCGGTTGCAAGGCGGGGTCCTTGCGGGCGTTGGCGTGGCTGCAATCCACCACGATATTGGACGGCAGTTTGTGCTTGGCCAGTTCCTTCTCGCACAGGGCCATGGTTGCGGGGTCATAGTTGGGACCGTCGGAACCGCCGCGCAGCACCACATGACCGTAGCGGTTGCCAGTGGTGCGGACTACCGCCGACTGACCATTTGCGTTGATGCCGAGAAAGCTGTGCGGCCGGGACGCGGATTGCAGGGCGTTGATCGCGACTTCCAGGCTGCCGTTGGTGCCGTTCTTGAAGCCGACCGGAGTGGACAGGCCGCTGGCCATCTCCCGGTGGGTCTGCGATTCGGTGGTGCGAGCGCCAATGGCGGTCCAGGTTAACAGATCGTCCAGATATTGCGGACAGAGCGGGTCCAACGCCTCGGTGCCGGTGGGCAGGCCCAGTTCGGCGATTTCCAGCAGCAACGCGCGAGCGATCCGCAAACCCTCGGCGATGTCGAAGGAGTCGTCCAGACGCGGATCGTTGATCAGCCCCTTCCAGCCGACCGTGGTCCGGGGCTTCTCGAAATACACCCGCATGATCAGGAACAAGGTGTCGCCGACCTCATCGGCCAGCGCGCGCAGCCGCCGCGCGTAATCACGCGCCGCCACAACGTCGTGAATGGAACAGGGACCCACCACCACGAACACCCGGCCATTCTGGTGATCCAGGATATTCTGCACCGTCTGACGGGCGGTCAGCACGGTGGCCGCGGCGGTTTCAGTCATCGGTAGTTGCCGTTTGATCTCCTCGGGCGTGGGCAACACATCGAGGGCGGCGACGTTGACGTTGTTAAGCAGGTTCGAAAGCATGGGCATTTCCGCAGCGTAAAGGTAAGGGAACATCGAAATTCAGAAGGGGATGGAGCTAGGCTTTGGCAACGCCCTCAATCCCCACGCAGGCTGATGATCGGCCAGCCGCGTTGCCGGGCGCGTTCCGCCAGGGTGGTGTCAGGATCCACCGCCACTGGATAAGTGACCCGATCGAGCAATGGCAGGTCGTTGTGGGAGTCGCTGTAGAACCAGCTATCGGTGAGGTCGTGACCGGTCGCGTGCAGCCACTCGTCCAGCCGTTCCACCTTGCCGTGCTGGAAGCAGGGAATCCCGCGCGGACGGCCAGTATAGCGCCCGTCGATGCACTCGGGCTCGGTGGCCAGCAAGTTTGGCACGGTCAGCCGCTTGGCGATGGGTTCGGTGATGAAGCGGTTGGTAGCGGTAATGATCAGCAAGGTATCGCCGGCCGCGCGATGTCGGTCCAGCAGATCCGCCGCCTTCGGCAGCAGAATCGCCTGGATTTTCTCTTTCATGAACCGTTCCCGCCAGTCCAACAGCTCGGTCAGCGGGTTTTCCGCCAGCGGTCGCAGCATGAACGCCAGGAATTCGTGAATATTCAGCGTGCCAGCCCGGTACTGGTCGTAGAAACGCTGGTTCTCGCGTTCGTAGTATTCTCCGTCCACCAATCCCTGTTCGACCAGGAACTGACCCCACAGATAATCGCTGTCGCCGCCCAGCAGCGTATTGTCGAGATCGAAAATCGCCAAGCTCATGATCGTTGACGCCCCCGCGTTCGGTTCAGCGCAAATCGTATTGCCGGAGCTTCTTGCGCAGCGTGCCCCGGTTGATGCCGAGAATGGTGGCCGCCCGGGTTTGGTTGCCATGAGTGAATTTCATCACGATATCCAACAGCGGCGGCTCCACTTCGCGCAGCACCAGATCGTACAGGTTGCTGGGCGCCTGGCCGCCGAGGTTGTGAAAATAGATGCGCAGGGTCTCGGCGACGTGATCGCGCAGCGGGGTGGCGGGCAGCAGATCAACCGGAGGTTCGGGGTTTGGAGTGGTCATGCGACCAGGCACTCCTCGGTCAGATGCTCAAGGAAATCGCGGGTCAATCGTGGCTCGCCCGGGCGCTAGCCCGACGGTTGGAACATCCGGTCGCCGCCGGCCATCGCCGCCAACTGGGGTTGTCGGCTGGAAAAGGGAATGGGAGCCGATCTGCATAATTTAGAGTGTTCGTACGGCGAAACGGGCGGTCATCATACCGGAACGCAATGAGGGGATGAAGCGCGGCGGTTATCGTTCCTCCCGGTCGATCAGCAGCGGATGACCAGTCACGCGGTGGAAGGACGCCATTCATTTCCAGCGAAAACCTTCTATCTTTGATACGGAGTTTCGCCTGTCTGGACTGGCGGGCGCGGATTGAAACTGACGAAGTCGAGCGGCTGGCCCTGTACAACGCCCGGACCTTGCCCATACTTGGACATCATCAAGAACAACGACCGTGGACGGCGGCGTGGGTTTAGCCCAGGCTTCCGTCCCCAGGGATGGAGGGTCGCTCCTCACCACCAGACGATTGCGAAGAGAAGCACGATGACTGACAAACCCATCAACATGACGCGCCCGCTGAACCTGACGCACGAAAAGCGCAATGTTGGCCCGCAGCGTATCCAGCGGCCGACTTACGCGGACCTGCTGCCGACCTGCAACAATGCCTGTCCAGCGGGCGAAAACATCCAGGCTTGGCTGGCGCATGCCCAGGCCGGCCGGTTTAAGGAAGCCTGGCAAAGCCTGACCGAAAACAACCCGATGCCAGCCGTCCACGGCCGGGTGTGTTACCACCCCTGCGAGTCGGCCTGCAATCGCGGTAAGCTGGATTCCTCCGTCAGCATCCACGCCGTCGAACGCTTTCTGGGCGATCTGGCCCTCCAGGAAAACTGGCAGTTTGAAATCACCGCCCAGCCGACCGGCAAGCGCGTGCTGGTGGTTGGCGCCGGCCCCAGCGGTCTGTCCGCCGCTTATCATCTGGCCCGGATGGGCCACGAGGTGGAAATTCACGAGGCCGGGCCGATGGCCGGCGGTATGATGCACTTCGGCATCCCGTCCTACCGTCTGCCGCGCGACGTGCTGGATGCCGAGATCAAGCGTATCGAGAACATGGGCGTCAAGATCGTCTTGAACCACCGGGTCGATGATCTGTTGGCCGAGAAACGACAGGGCGATTTCGACGCCATCTTCGTTGCCGTCGGCGCGCACATCAGCAAGCGCACCGACATTCCGGCTCGCGACGCCGGCAAGATGTTCGACGCCATCAGCTTCCTCAAGGACGTGGAGAGCGGCAACGCCCCGAAGCTGGGCCGGCGCGTCGCCATCTACGGTGGCGGCAACACCGCCATGGACGCGGCTCGCGTCGCCAAGCGGTTGGGTTACGAGCCGCTGATCATCTATCGCCGGGACCGCGCCCACATGCCGGCGAACGAGTTCGAGGCCGACGAGGCGCTGGAAGAGGGCGTCAAGATTCACTGGCTGCGCACCATCAAGAACATCGACGAAACCCAGTTCACCGTTGAGGTGATGGAGGTGGACGAGAAGGGGCGGCCGCGGCCCACCGGGCAGTTCGAAACCCTCGAAGCGGATGCGTTGATCATGGCGCTGGGCCAGGACGTGGACACCAGCTTCATGCAAAAGGTGCCTGGCGTGCAATTCAAGGCCGATGGCGTGGTGATCGTCAACGACCAGATGATGACCGGCAGTCCGGGCCTGTTCGCCGGCGGCGACATGGTGCCGTCCGACCGCACCGTGACCATCGGCGTCGGCCACGGCAAGAAAGCGGCCCGCCACATTGATGCCTGGCTGCGCGGCGATGCCTACGCCAAGCCGCCCAAGCACGATCTGGCCACTTTCGACAAGCTGCACGTCTGGTACTACACCGACGCCGCCCAGCGTCCGCAGGGTCATCTGGACATGAGGAAGCGTCAGAGCAGCTTCGAGGAGGTGGTCGCCGGGCTGAGCCAGAAGGAGGCGCTGTACGAGGCCAAGCGCTGCCTGTCCTGCGGCAACTGCTACGAGTGCGACGGCTGCTACGGCGCCTGCCCCGAGGACGCCATCATCAAGCTGGGGCCGGGCCGGCGCTACCGCTATAACTACGATCTCTGCACCGGCTGCGCGGTGTGCTTCGAGCAGTGCCCGTGCCACGCCATCGAGATGATCCCCGAACCAGCGGCGGGAGAATAACCGTCCCCGACCTCCGACCTTTCGCCCGCTGGCGGGCGAGGGCGTCAACGATCCAGCATTCACCGCCCGTCGTTTGCGTCGGGCCCAGAGAAGAGAAGCACAATGACCGAACGGCAAGTCACCACCATTGACGGTAACGAAGCGGCGGCTTACGTCGCTTACCGGGTCAACGAAGTCTGTACCATCTATCCCATCACTCCTTCTTCCACCATGGCCGAACTGGCGGACCAGTGGGCGGCGGAAGGCATCAAGAACATCTGGGGCACCGTGCCCCTGGTCATGGAAATGCAGCACGAGGGCGGCGCGGCGGGCGCGGCGCACGGCGCGTTGCAGACCGGCGCGTTGACCACGACGTTCACCGCGTCGCAGGGGCTCATGTTGATGATCCCCAACATGTACAAGATCGCCGGCGAATTGACCTCGGCGGTGTTCCACGTCGCCGCTCGCTCCCTGGCGACCCAAGGCTTGTCCATTTTCGGCGACCATCAGGACGTCATGGCGGTGCGCCCGACCGGCTTCTGCATGCTGGCCTCCAGTTCGGTGCAGGAAGCCCACGACATGGCGCTGATCGCCCAGGCGGCCACGCTGGA
>JAVMKI010000027.1:0-28032 GCA_031732755.1 Candidatus Contendibacter sp. | reverse complement strand
GTCGTTCTCGCTTTCCTCGCTATCCTCATCAAAAGATTATGAACAGGCTCTAAGCGAAAACCCAGAGGGGTTTTAGATAGGCTGATGCGGCACGGGGCGGTGAGTTACGCTGAGAGGAACCCACCACATCAAGCGATGGCGCGGCATCGTCACGCGCTACGCCAAAAACTCCGCTTCCTTCCTTGCCGCCGTCCACATCCAATGTCTCGCCCTCTGCCTCAAAATCTCGTGACGACATGGTCTAGCGCAGCCGGGCCAGCGCGGTCGCTTCATCGTCGAAAATCGGGAAGACTTGCTGCAACCGAGTCAATTCAATCAGGGAACGAACGGTGGAATTCAGATGCAGCAGCGCCACATCGCCACCCTTGGCGCGCGCCGCCTTGAACGCGGATACCAACACCGACAAGCCGCTGGAATCCATGAAGCTCACCTGAGCCAGATCCAGAATCAACTTGCCGTTGCCTTGCTCGACTGTCGTCAGCAAGCTTTGTCGGATCTGCGGCGCGTCGGCCATAACCAGCCGTCCCGCCAAAGCGACGATGTCAATGCCTTCGATAGTGCGATGCGTCAGGACCATAAGAGATTATCCCCGTAGTATCAGATAAAAACCCTGTGCGCGGGCGTTCAGGTGGATCGGACCGACAGGTCGCGCGCGGCGTTCAGGCCGATTTGCCAGTCGTTAGCACCCGGCTCATGGCCAGGGTGTTCACCCCATCGCGCGCCTCGTACTCAACCGTGTCCATGCAGGCTTTGATAATAGCCAACCCCCGTCCGCGCAGGCTCCAGGTATTGAGATCGTCGGGATCGGGTGGAACGAATGCGGTCACTGCGTCCAAGCGGTCCGGAGGCATGGGCTGACCCCGGTCGCGCACCCGCAGATCAAGACGATCCGGAGCCAAGTCGATTTCCAGTCGGACCCAATGGCCCGACTCGCCATGATAGGCGTGTTCAATCGCATTATTGACAGCTTCCACTATCGCCAAATTGAGTTTGGCGATTTCGGCGGCGGACAGCACCAGTTGGCATACGCCGCACAGCGCCCTGCTGAGCAGTTCGACGCATTCAGGCCGGCTTTCGATGTCCAGGCCAAGGGTTCGGGTTATGACCATGGCTCGCGTTCCAGAATCAGCAAGGTGATGTCGTCTTGGTGTTTGTCGTCGCCCTTCCACTCCCGCAGGGCCTGGCCGACATGCACGGCTACCGTCGCGGCCGGTTGATCGGCCGTCGCCTCCAGCAGTTGCCGAAGGCGCGCTTCGGAAAACTGTTCACCGTGCGCGTTGACGCATTCGGTGATGCCGTCCGAGTACAAGAATAACCGGTCCCCAAACGCCAACTCGAACGTGATGGCGTCGTATGCAAGATCGGGCAACATGCCAACGGGAAAGCCGCCACCACCCACCCATTCCGCGCGCCGGTCGGCGCGATGTAGCCAGAGAGGATTGGGATGGCCGGCCTGGGTGAGACACACCCGCCCCGATCGCCAGTCCAGATGACCGTAAATCAGAGTGAAATAGAGCAGCGGATCGATGCCAGACTGGAACCGCTGGTTCAGTTTTGCCACCACCCGCGGCGGGATGGCGGCCGCATCCAAATTAGCGTCTTGTTGGCGCAGGCGCTGTTCCACGGCGCCCCGCGACAATACCCGTTGCAGGGTGAAGGATAAGAGGGCCGCCGGCACGCCATGGCCAGCCACGTCCAGTTGGTAGAAGCTCAGCCGCTGTTCGTCCGTGATGAAGTAGTCGAACATGTCGCCAGCCACGAAGGAACTGGGCTGAAACAGCCAGTCCACCGTGACGCCGGGCCGGCGCAGCGGTGGCGGCAACAAGGCTTTTTGCATGGCCGCCGCCGATTCCAGATCGTGGCGGATGGTGGCGTAGGCGTCGGCCAGCGTATGGTTGATCTCGTTGAGATGCCGGTTGCGCTCCTCCAGCTGCCATTCCAACCGCAGGATGCGTTCTCCGGCGCGGATGCGCACCCGCAGTTCCTCACGGTAGACTGGCTTCACCAGAAAGTCATCGGCACCGGCGTCCATCCCCTCGATCAAAGAGAGCTTGTCCTCGCGGCCGGTCAGCAGGATCAGATAAACATAATTGACGAATTCGGCGGCCCGCACTCGTCGGCACAACTCCGGCCCGGTTAGGCCAGGCATCATCCAGTCGCTGATGACGAAACGGACCTCTTGTTGCTGGAGAATCTCCCAGGCTTCGAGACCGTCGCTCGCCAGGATCACCTCGTAATTCCAGCGGCCCAACATCGCGGCGATGATGCGCTGCACGCTCGGATCATCGTCCACCACCAGAATCCGCATGCGCCCCTCGTTCATTCAACACCGGCTCCATCACCCAGTTTAAAATCATATTCTAATGGAGTATTTCCGAGTCAAAAGCAATAATTTTCCCAAACCCGGTCCATGGAATGGCGGCCCACGGTTGGCGCGAACGCCGCGTGGCGTCGAAGCGTTGAGACCGTCGGGCAGCCACGCCCAAAAGCCATCGCCCCTGCTGGAACGGAGCCACCGATGACCACCACGTTCTCCTCTCGTCACCACCTGGCGATCACCGGCATGAGTTGCGCCGGTTGCGTCGCCGCCGTGGAAACCGCCTTGCGCGCCGCGCCTGGCGTCGCCGAAGCTCAGGTCAATTTCGCCGACCGCACCGCCCAGGTCACGGGCAATGTCCCGGCGGCGACGCTGATTCAAGCGGTGCGGGCGGCCGGCTACGACGCCACCGAACTGCGCGATGAAGCTAGCGCCGAAGCCGAGCGCGAGGCCGCCGAACAGGCGCATGATCGGCGACTGGTTCGCAACACGGTCGTTGCCGGCGCTCTGGCCGCGCCGTTGATGGCAGCGGAAATGGCCGGCTGGTTGCCAGCACTGGCGATGCCGAACGGCCAAATCTTCTGGATCGCGGCCGGCCTGCTGACCCTGGCGGCGATGGTCTACAGCGGTGGCCACTTTTTCGCCGGCGCTTGGCGGCAATTCCGCCATCACAACGCCAACATGGACACCCTGATCGCGCTGGGCACCGGCGCGGCCTGGTCCTATTCCATGTTGGTGACCCTATTCCCCGCCAGCGTGCCGAGCCTGGCCCAACACGCCTATTTCGAAGCGGCGGTCACCATCATCGCGCTGGTCAACCTCGGCTCCGCTCTGGAAAGCCGAGCGCGCGGCAAGACTTCCGCCGCCATCCGCCGCCTGCTTGGCCTGCAACCAAAAACCGCCCGACTCGTCGAGGGCGATGAGGAACGTGATGTCCCAATTGAAATGCTCGGCGTCGGCGCCCTGATCCGGGTACGGCCCGGCGAAAAGATTCCGGTGGACGGCGAAATCGTCGCTGGCCATTCCACCGTGAACGAATCCATGCTCACCGGCGAACCGCTGCCGGTCGTCAAGCAGCCAGGCGATCCGGTCACCGGCGGCGCGGTGAATCAAACCGGCGGATTCGTGTTCCGCGCCACCCGGGTCGGAGCCGACACGGCGCTGGCCCACATCATCGCCAGCGTGCGCCGGGCGCAGAACAGCAAGCCGCCCATTGGCCGGCTAGCCGACCGAGTGGCCGCTATCTTCGTGCCCGCGGTGCTGATCGTGGCGGTGCTCGCCGCGCTGGCCTGGTTCAACCTTGGCCCCGCGCCCCGCGCCGGCTACATGCTGGTCACGACACTGACCGTGCTGATCATCGCTTGTCCCTGCGCGCTGGGGCTGGCCACGCCGATTTCGATCATGGTCGGGGTTGGCAAGGCCGCCGAATACGGCATCCTGATTCGCGACGGAGTGGCGCTGCAACGGGCTGGGCAGTTGACCACCATCGTGTTGGACAAGACCGGCACCGTCACCACCGGTCGGCCCACCGTGACCGCCGTGATCGTCCAACCGGGTTTCGATCAAACCGAGGTGTTCCAATGGGTGGCCGGGCTCGAAGCCAGTTCCGAGCATCCGCTGGCCCGGGCGATTCTGGACGCGGCGCGCGACCGGGGGCTGGATCTTCCCACCGTCGAACGATTCGCGGCCATCGCCGGTTATGGCGCAAGCGGCGTGATCGCGGGGCGGGCGCTGCTGGTTGGCAATCGCCGCCTGCTGGAAGAGCGCGGGATTGACGCTGCGCCGCTGCGCGCTGACGCGGAACGCTTGGCCACCCAAGGCCAGACCCCGGTGTTCGTCGCCGTGGACGACCAACCCGCCGGTATTCTGGCTATCGCCGATCCGCCCAAACCCGACTCCGCCGCCGCCATCGCCCGCTTGCGGGAACTGGGGCTGCGGGTGGCGCTGCTGACCGGCGACCACGCCGCCACTGCCCAGGCGATTGCCGCGCAAGTCGGTATCGAGACCGTCTTCGCCGAGGTGCTTCCCACGGCCAAGGCCGACATCATCGCCGGACTGCAAGCCAGCGGCGCGGTAGTGGGCATGGTCGGCGACGGCATCAACGACGCGCCCGCGCTGGCCCAGGCCGATGTCGGCCTGGCCATGGGGGGTGGAACCGACATCGCTATCGAAAGCGCCGGCATCACCCTGGCGCGCGGCTCCTTGCACGGCGTCGCCGATGCCATCGCCATTTCCCGCGCCACGCTGGGTAACATTCGGCAGAATCTGATCGGCGCTTTCCTTTATAATACTCTGGGAATTCCACTGGCGGCGGGCGCGCTGTATCCGGCGACCGGGTTGCTGCTCAATCCAATGCTGGCGGGCGCGGCCATGGCGTTGTCGTCGTTTACCGTCGTCAGCAACGCCAACCGGCTGCGTGGATTCCGACCCCAGGAGAAGCCATCATGACCACACTACTCGTCAACTTCGCCGGCCTGGGCCTGATCGGCCTGATCGTCTGGTGGTTCTGGATCGCGCGCTCGTGAAACCACTACCCCTCCCCCCCAACTCCCTGCTGGGCCGGATTGGACTGGCCCTGACCTCCATCCTGGCGATTGTGGCCGGATTCGCCATCGCTTCCGTGCTGTTCACCGTCCTGCTGGTGGTCGGTCTGGCATTCGGCGGCTGGCTGTGGTGGCAATTGCGCCGGCTGGCGCGGCGGGCGCGAAAAGCCCATCCCGAATTCATCGAAGGCGAATACACGGTGGTTTCCGACCAACCCCTGCTGGAACGGCAGCAAGCGCCGGTCGCCACGCCACGCCGCTCACCGCGCCGCGTTCCGTGAACTCCAACGCGCCTTCCGACCGCTTGGCCGATGCGCTCGATGGGCGCGTTCAGACCGAGCAGGTTCGCCTGCTGTATGCCCAAGCTCCATTGGGGACCGCGACCAGCGTGTTGATCGCCCCGCTGATGACGCTGGTGCTGTGGGACACGCTGCCCTGCGTGGTTCTGGTGATCTGGTTCTTGGCGCTGGCGGTCACCATCCTGATCCGCCTGGCCCTGACCGCCGCTTTCCAGCATTGCCCCGATCCAGCGGCCGACATCGAACGTTGGGCTGCCCGCTACACCTGGGCCTGCGCCGCCACGGGTGTTTGCTGGGGCGGTTGCGTGGTGCTGCTGGCCCTGTCGCCGTCGCTAATCTATGACACGTTCATCGCCCTGATGCTAGGCGGCGTCTTGATGGGCGGTGTACTCACCATGAGCCCGTTTCTGCGCGCCTACGTCGCCTATGCGCTGCCCATCGGTCTGCCACCGGTATTGTGGCTGCTGCTGCGCGACGATCCAATGCGCGTCACCATGGGCGCGAGCGGCGTGCTCTATCTGTTGCTGGCGCTGGTTACCGCCCAGCGGTTTCATCGGATGCTGGTCCGCTCGCTGCGCCTGGCGGCGGAAAATCTGAGCCTGGCCCAATCGTTCGCCGCCGCCAAGGAGCAGGCGGAGGAAACCAATCGGCAACTGGCCGACCAGCAGGCGGCTTTGCGTGACAGCATGGCGGCGATGCGGGAACTGTACCAGGTGATCTCCACGCCACGCCGCCACGCCAACGACCGGATTCAAGCCCTGCTGGCGATGGGTTGCCAGCGCTTCGACATGGTGATCGGTATTCTGTGCCATGTCGACGGCGAGCGCTACGAGGTCGTCTATAGCGTCGCTCCTGGCGGCGAAGTGGCGCGGGGCGATGTTTTCAAGCTGGCCGATACCTATTGCCACGACACGCTGCGCGCTGGGACGCTGCTAGGTTTCGAGCACGCCTCGGCGGGTCCTTGGCGCGCGCATCCCTGCTATCGACGGTTTGGGTTGGAGGCCTATCTGGGCGTTCCAGTCCGGGTCGGCGGTCAAGTCTACGGAACGCTGAGCTTCTCCAGCTTCAAACCCCGGAGCACCTTGTTTACCCCCGTGGATCGCGAGTTGATCCAGCTCATGGCCCAGTGGGTCGGCGGCGCGTTGGAGCAGGAGTACATGGCCGAGACGACCCAGCGGCAACAAACCCTGCTGGCGCACGCCTCGCGTCTCAACACGCTGGGTGAAATGGCGTCCGGCCTGGTTCACGAGATCAACCAGCCGATCACCGCCATCAACCTGTATGCCGAAGCGGGTCTGACTTGGGTATGCAACGAGGCGCTGGGACCGGCCGAGGCGCGGGAAACCCTGGAGAAAATCATCGCTCAAACCGTCCGGGCCAAGGCCATCATCCAGCGCATCCGCCATTTCGCCCGCCAGGGGAAACCGCATTACGCCACGGTTCGGATCAACGATCTTTTCGCGGACATCATGGATTTTCTGAATCTGGAGGCTCGTCGTCATCAGATCGACCTGCGTTATGACATCGCCCCGGAATTGCCGCCAACGCGGGCCGACGTCTTGCAAGTGCAGCAGGTGCTTCTCAATCTGATCCGCAACGCCATGGACGCCATGAACGCCGACGGTCTGGAAATCCGCGCGCTGGTCATCTCGGCTCGCGCCGAATCGACGGGGATCGAAATCGCGGTTCAGGATTCCGGACCTGGCTTGGCCCCGGAGGCCTTGGGCCAACTGCCACCTCCTTTTTTCACCACCAAGCCCGATGGTCTCGGGCTGGGGTTGTCGATCAGCCAGTCCATCGTCGAGGCGCATGGCGGCCAGCTATGGGCGACCTCCAACGCCGAGCGCGGCGTTACCTTCCACTTCACGCTGCCCATCGCCGCCTCCGCCGTTCCCCAGAATGCGGCCGAGACGCTGTCCCTGGATGCGGTCTAGGTTGGCGCGGCGCATGGTCGAGTCCGAAATCACTCCCCCAGTCGGCACCGCTCGCCGCCCAGCGCCCGAGGCCAGTGGCGGACGGCGCGTTCTCCGACCGACGCTTTGGGTCACGCTGTATGTCGGCGTCAGCCTGATCTGGCTATTGGGGTGCGAGCCGCTGGTGGCGGACTGGCTCGACACCACCCTGGCGCTGCCCTTTCCCCACCTGCCGACGCACGCGCTGTTCGTTACCGCCAGCGGCGCGTTCTTTTATGGACTGCTGCATAGCCATGCCCGAGTCGGCCCACGCACCGCGCGGCTCCAGGACATTCGGCTGGGTGAGTTCATCGAGCAAATCACCGACGCGGTCTTCGTCAAGGACCGCCAGGGACGTTACCTCGCGCTCAACGCGACCGGCGCTCGCGAGATCGGCCGCCCGCGGGTCGAATGCCTGGGCCGGGATGACGCCGAGTTGTTTCCCGCCGCCGTCGCCCGCCAGTTAATGGACGATGATCGCCAGGTCATGGCCAGCGGCGCCACGCTGAACTGTGAATACACGCTCGCCCGCGCTCAGGGCGAATTGATCTTCCGGGTCACCAAATGGCCTTACCGCGACGCCGATGGCCACATCGTCGGCGTCATCAGCATCTCCCGCGACAGCACTGCCCTGAAACGAATCGAGGAGCAACTGCAACGGGCTCACGACGAACTGGAGGGGCGCATTCAGACACGCACGGCGGAACTGATCGCCGCCAATCAGGCGCTCCAGGATCAAATCGCCGCCCGTACCCAAGTGGAATACGCCCTACGCGACAGCGAGGAGCGGTTTCGCCAACTGGCCGAACACATCGGGGAAGTGTTCTGGGTGTATGGAATCGCGGAGGAACGGCTGCTCTACGTCAGCCCGACCTACGAGGGTCTTTGGGGACGGTCCGCGCAGAGCCTGCTGGAGCGATCGCTGGAGTGGATCGAGGCCGTGCATCCCGATGACCGGCCGCGCATTCACGCGGCTCACCTCGAAAAACTCGAGTCGGGCGTGTTCGACCAGGAGTATCGGATCGTCCGTCCGGATGGCGCGGTGCGCTGGATTTGGGATCGCGGTTTCCCCATCCGCGACTCAACCGGTCATGTCTACCGCATCGCCGGCATCGCCGAGGACATCACGGCCCGCAAACTGGCTGAGGACCAGTTGCGTCGGCAACAGGTGGAGTTGGCCAAAACCTCGCGGCTCAGCCTGGCGGTCGAGATGGCGTCTAACCTGGCGCACGATATCAACCAGCCGCTGGCGGCAATCGTCGCCTACGCGCAGGCTTGTCTGAGCCTGCTGGGGCAGGACCGGATTGACCCACGAGAATTGACCGGCGTCATCGAGGACGTGGTCAGGCAAGGGTTACGGGCTGGCAACATCATTCGTCACCTGCGCGAGTTGGTGCACAAGCATCCCACCGCGCAGACCATGCTCGATCTCAACGCCCTGATTCACGCCGTTGTCCATTATGCGGAGCTGGAATTACGCGGAGGCGAGATTACGCTGCAACTGGATCTGACGGAACCCTTGCCGGCGGTTCTGGCCGACGACATCCAAACCCAGTTGGTCGTACTCTATCTGATGCGCAACGCGATTGAAGCGATGCGCGAAATGGCGACGGGACCACGCCTGCTGTGCGTGCGCACGGCGCCGCAAGATCAGGATACCGTGTTGGTGACCCTGCGCGACAGCGGCCCAGGTCTCAGCCCGGAAGCTGCCGAGCGGTTATTCCAACCGTTCTTCAGCACCAAACCGGGTGGCATGGGTCTGGGGCTGGCGGCCAGTCGTTCGATCATCGAATCCCAAGGCGGAGAGCTCTGGGCGACGCCGAATCCCGATCAAGGCCTGTCGTTCCATTTCACCCTGCCCACCCACCACGGTTATCGAGCGCCATCTTCCCCATGAACGACGTGAATCCCACCGTTTTCATCGTTGACGACGACCCAGCCGTGCGCGATGCCATAAGCCTGTTGTTGCGAACCAACGGGCTCACGGTGGCAACCTTCGCCAGCGCCACCGCGTTCCTGGCATCCACCGCCGCTCAGCAACCCGGCTGCCTGGTGCTGGATGTGCGAATGCCCAGCATGAGCGGTCTGGATTTACAAAAACAGCTCCGGGCGCAAGGCTGCCGCATGCCGATCTTGTTCATGACTGGCCATGGTGACGTACCGATGGCTATCCGGGCGATGAAGGGTGGCGCCTTTGATTTCATCGAGAAGCCGTTTCAGGGCGAAACCCTGGTGGAACGGGTGCGAGAGGCGTTGACTCTGGACGCCCGCCAACGGATTCGCCAGGCGCGGCGCACCGAAGCGGCGGCGCGCTTGGCCCTGTTGTCGCCGCGCGAGCGGGAGGTTATGGATCGCGTCGCGGCCGGGCAATACAACAAGGTGATCGCCGCCGAACTCGGGATTAGCCTGTCCACGGTGGAAATCCACCGCAAGCGGGTGATGGAAAAGCTACAGGCCGAATCGCTGTCGGGCCTGATCCGAACGCTGGCGCTGGCAAAAGACGGAGCGTAGCAAGATGCGAACGGAGCGCGACGGTCAGGCCCGGCGGCGATCCATGAAAGCTCGTAACGCCGCCGCTGCTTCCGGCGCGTTCAACAGTTCGATGAACTGCCGGCCTTCCAGCGCGATGGTCCGCCGCAAGCTCTCGGCTTCGTTGCGCTTGAGTAGCCTCTTGGCCAAGCACACCGCCGCCGCCGGTTGCCGAGCCAACCGCCGCGCGCGGCTCAGCGCCAGTTCCAGTGTGGCATCCGCGTCAGCGCCGATGCCGTTGATCAATCCCCATTCCAACGCCTGTTCGGCGCTGAACGGCTCGCCCAGCAGCAACAATTCCGCCGCGCGCGGGTAACCGATCAGGCGCGGTAACAGCAGACTGGACCCGCCTTCCGGGCACAGTCCCAGATTTACGAACGGCAGCGCCAGCGTCACCCCAGATTGGGCATAGATCAGGTCACAGTGCAGCAGCATCGTCACCCCGATGCCGACCGCCAGGCCGTTCACCGCCGCGATCAGCGGTTTCTCGAATTGACATAGCGCGGCCAGAAATTGAAAGACCGGACCATCCTCGCCGGAGGGTGGGGCCGCCAGAAAATCGGCGATGTCGTTGCCACTGCTGAAGCTGTCGCCGCTGCCGGTTAGCACCACCGCCCGAATAGCGGCATTCTGGGTAGCCTGATCCAAGGCGGCGGTCAGCGCCGCGTACATCGCCAGCGTCAGGGCGTTTTTTTTGTCGGGGCGATGAATGCGAACCCGTAAAACCCCTTCTTCCAGTTCGGTTAGAATTTCTGGCGTACTCATTCCAATCTCTCCCTTCTAACATTAATGGTGATACCCTCGGGACCTCGGCCAGTCCGCTGGTCCAGTGACGAAGCCTTGACCTTGATGGCCTTTGACCTTAGGCACCGCCATGACCATTGCCCGCAGCGCGTTGCTGACCGATCTATATCAGCTCACCATGCTCCAGACTTACCACGCCGAGCGCATGCATGAAACGGCCGTGTTCGAGCTGTTTGTGCGCCGTCTGCCGCCGGAGCGCAATTTCCTGCTTGCCGCCGGTCTAGAGCAAGCGCTGGATTATCTGGAGAACCTGCGCTTTACCGCCGAGGAGCGGGACTGGTTGACCAGCACCGGCCGCTTCAGCCCCGACTTTGTGGCAACGCTCACCGATTTTCGCTTCACCGGCGCGGTGTGGGCTTTGCCGGAGGGCACGGTATTCTTTGCCAACGAACCAGTCCTGCGAGTCACCGCGCCGTTGCCCCAAGCGCAACTGGTGGAAAGCCGGTTGATCAATCTGTTGCACTACCAGACGTTGATTGCGTCCAAGGCCGTTCGCTGCGTGCTGGCCGCGTCTGGCAAACTGCTGGTGGACTTCGGTTTGCGCCGCGCCCACGGCGGCGAGGCGGCGCTGCTGGCGGCGCGGGCCAGCTATCTGACCGGGTTCGCCGGCACCGCCACCGTGCTGGCCGGGATGCGGTTTGGCATCCCGCTCTTCGGCACCATGGCCCATTCGCTGATTCAGGCGCACGACCGTGAAGAAGACGCCTTCGAACGGTTCGCCGCCGCTCAGCCCGACAATGTGACCCTGCTGCTCGATACCTACGACACCGAGGCCGCCGCTCACACGCTGGTGCAGCTTGCGCCCCGCCTGCGCGAACGCGGCATCACGATTCGAGGGGTGCGGATTGATAGCGGCGACCTGGCCGAACACGCCAGAAAGGTGCGGCGCATTCTCGACGCTGGTGACCTGCGTCAGGTCACCATCCTAGGTAGCGGCGATATCGACGAATACCGCATCCGTGCATTGCTGGCCGATGGAGCGCCGTTCGACGGGTTCGGCGTCGGCACCCGACTGGATGCGTCCACCGACGCTCCAACGCTGGACATGGTCTACAAGCTGCAAGAATACGCGGGCCAGCCGAGGCGCAAGCATTCCGAGGGCAAAGCCACCTGGCCGGGCCGCAAGCAGGTCTACCGGCGGGTGGCGGCGGATGGAACTTTCGCTGGCGATTGTCTGGGGTTGGAGCAGGCTCCCCAGCCAGGCGAACCGCTGCTGATTCCGCTGATGGAACAGGGCCGGCGGCTGCAAACGCCAGAGCCGTTGAGCGCCATCCGCGACCGGGTCCGAACGCAACTGGCGGCGTTGCCCACCGCCTTGCGCGCTGATGAAACCTCCTTTCCTTATCGGGTGGATATCGCGCCCGATCTGCGGGAACTGACCGCGCAACTGGACCAAAAACCGCATTGACGCCATGCACGCCCTGTTCGATCTGTTCCTCGATATCTGCCTGTTCCGCAAGGGACCGCAGGATGTGCCCGCCGGCATGGCGCTACTGAAACTGTGCCTGTTGAGCTATGGGTTGTCCGGACTGGTGGTGCTATTGCTGAACACGCCGGCGCCCGTGGCGATCCTGCAAATTCTGCTGGATCTGGTGCTGCTGGCCGGACTGTTGCGGCTGGCGTTGCTGGCGCGGCGGCATCCTCAACGGTTCGAGCAAACCCTGAGCGCGCTGACCGGGACTGGCACGCTGATGGGTTTGTTGGCGTTACCAGTGATGATTTGGATCGTTCGCCAAGGAGCGGATGGCGATATTCAATTACCCTCGCTGCTGCTGCTAGGACTGATGGCGTGGAGCATCGCCGTCATGGCCCATATCCTGCGTCACGCCCTTGACGTTCCGATCTGGGCCGGCGCGTTGGGCGCATTGGGTTATACCTTCTTATCGTTGATGCTGACCGGCTGGGTCGACGCATAAGAGCGCTGTCGAACCCAGCCAACCCCCCGGCTCAGTCCGTGATGGACATTCTCGCCCCACCGTTGCGCCACTCAACCTCATCACATAGAGCATTATCTCCATAGTCCGCCGCTTCGCTGTCAAGATATCTTCCACCCAAGGATGGATAGGCACGGCCCATACCATTCTTTTGTATGTTTTTTAACGTGAAATAGCGTATCCTTTATATATTCCACTTTATATCGCCTTCGGATCGAGAAAGACCATGGTGACGGCGAATGTAAAAAAAACCACGCTGACCGGATCGATCTGGGTGGACAAATCCGAGCGACGGTTTTTAGGCCAAAAGCGAGTCGAGTTGCTGCGTCAGATTGCTGTTACTGGTTCTATCACGCAAGCGGCGAAGGCGGTCGACTTAAGTTACAAGGCGGCATGGGATGCCGTGAACGCCATGAACAACATGGCTGAACAACCCTTGGTCGCCAGCGCCGCCGGCGGCAAACACGGTGGCGGCAGCCAAATCACCGAATATGGGTTGCGGCAAATTCAATTGTACGATGCGGTGGAAGGGGAATATCGGCGGTTTTTGGGCCGACTCGGCGAAAAGGTCCACGACGTGGACGAGTTAGTGAACTTCATGCGGAGATTGATGATGCAGACGAGCGCGAGAAATCAGTTCCTGGGTCGGGTAACCGGTTTGAACATCGGTCCGATCAATGCCGAGGTTGGCGTGGATATCGGTGGCGGCGATCACGTTACCGCCCTGATCACTCGGGGTAGCGTCGAAAATCTGGGGCTTCAGGAAGGCGGCGAGGTTTTCGCCCTGGTAAAAGCTTCGTCGGTCATCCTCATGACCGAGGCTGGGAAGCTGAAACTCAGCGCCCGCAACCAGTTGCGCGGCACGGTTGCGGATTGCAAGAAAGGCGCGGTCAACGGCGAGGTGACCCTCCAGTTGGCGGGTGGCAAAACCGTCACCGCCACCATCACCAACGCCAGCATCGACGCATTGGGTCTCAAGGAAGGCGTTCCCGCGGTGGCGGTGATCAAATCGTCCAGTGTCATCCTCGGCGTGGCGCTGTAGTCGCGGCTGGCCAAGGGAGACCTTCGATGTTCCGTGGAACCTTGTTTCGCTGGTTAGGTGCCGGTCTGCTTTGGCTGGCGACCGGGCTGGCGCTTCCCACCTGGGCGGCGGAGCAGATCACCGTATTCGCCGCCGCCAGCGCCACCAACGCAATTCAGGACCTTGCCGCGCTGTATGAGAAAGAGAAAGGCGTCAAGGTGGTGACGTCCTTTGCCGCCGCCTCCGCCCTGGCCAAGCAAATCGAACAGGGCGCGCCGGCGGACGTGTTCGTTTCCGCCGATTTGAAATGGATGGATTATCTCGACGACAAAGGCAAGATCGTCAAGGCCAGCCGTCGCAACTTGTTCGGCAATCGGTTGGTATTGATCGCACCCAAGGGCAAGGCGTTTCCGGTCAAGCTGGAAAAAGGCTTCGATCTGCCGGGCGCGTTTCAGGGCCGCTGGTGCTCCTGCAATCCTGACGTTCCCATCGGTCGGTATGGCCAACAGGCCTTGACCGCGCTGGGTTGGTGGGCGGCGCTGGAGCCGCGCCTGGCGGCGGCGCCAGATGTGCGGTCGGCGTTGGCCTTCGTTGAGCGCGGCGAGTGCGCGGTCGGCATCGTCTACGAAACCGACGCCAAGATGTCCGGCAAGGTCGAGGTGCTCGGTGTTTTTCCCGCCGACACCCACGCACCCGTACTCTATCCCGTTGCCCTGGTGCAAGGCGCCAAGCCGGCGGCGCAAGGGTTCCTGGATTTTCTGCGGACCCCGGCGGCGGCGCAGGTATTCCGCCAGTACGGGTTTACCATGCTGAACTGACAACCGACCGTGTGGCTGTCGTTGCAACCCACGCCCGAGGAGCTGACCGCGATCTGGCTGTCGCTCAAGATCGGGTTGTGGTGCATCGCGCTGATCACCGTTCCCGGCATCGTCACCGGCTGGCTGTTGGCGCGAATTCGTTTTCCCGGCAAGGCCATCGTGGACGGATTGGTGCATTTGCCGCTGGTGTTGCCGCCGGTGGTTCCCGGTTATCTGCTGCTGCTGTTGCTCGGCCGACAAGGACCGGTCGGCCGCTGGCTGTATGAGACTTGGAATATCACGCTGGCGTTCACCTGGCAGGGCGCGGTGATCGCCTCGGCGCTGATGGCGTTTCCGTTGATGGTGCGGGCGGTGCGACTGGCGGTGACGCTGGTGGAACCTCGGCTGGAGGAAGCGGCGCGCACCTTGGGCGCGGGACCGCTGCGGGTCTGGCTGACGGTGACCGTACCGCTGTCGCTGCCTGGCATCTTGACCGGCCTGGTGTTGGCTTTCGCCCGCAGCCTGGGCGAGTTCGGCGCGACGGTGACGTTCGTCGGCAACGTGGCCGGGGAAACGCGCACCCTGCCGCTGGCGATTTATACCTACACCCAAATCCCTGGTGGCGATGGCTCGGCGTTGCGGCTGGTGGTCATTTCCATCCTGCTGGCGCTGGCGGCGCTGTGGGTCAGTGAACTGGGCGCGCGGCGGGTAGAACGGATACTGGGGAATCGGAAGGCGTAATCGCGACCGCCAGCAACGCGCTGAAAACCTGAGTCATTCCAAATTTATGCGATTTTGAGGAGTCGACGTTGACTATCTCGGGATTCGAAAATACAGACAGGGTTCCCTACGGAATGGGCGATGCCTCCTATCGGGCGGCGGGTGGCGAGGCGGGCATCAGAAAACTGGTCGATGATTTTTACGATGCCATGGACCGGCTTCCCGAAGCCTCGATCATCAGAGCCATGCACCCGGAAGATCTGACTCCTTCAAGAGATAAGTTGGCCCGCTTTCTCTGTGGTTGGCTGGGTGGTCCAAAGCTTTACGCGGAAAAATACGGCTCAATCAACATACCTCAAGCACACAGGCGTTTTGAAATTGGCCCCAACGAACGCGATGCATGGTTATCGTGCATGGCAGAAGCGTTAAAAGACCAACCTTACGCCGCGGAATTCAAGAAATACTTGCTGGAACAACTGTACGTTCCCGCCGAGCGGAGCAGAAACAGGGCGTGAGCGTCCAACGTTCGTCGATAGCGCAACCGGGCCAATCCTCCCATGATGCCACTGATCTCTGATGCTGAAATCGACCGCTGGTTGGCCGAGGATGTCCCTTTCGGCGATTTGACCACCCACGCGCTGGGGATCGGCGAGCAGCCAGGGCGCATGGTGTTCAAGGCGCGCGAGGCGATGGTCGTGGCGGCGTCCGAGGAAGCCGCCCGGCTGTTGGCTCGGGTCGGTTGCACGGTGGATGTGCTGGGTCCAAGCGGTCGCGCGGTCGAAGCGGGCGCTTCGCTGCTGGTGGCCACAGGGCCGGCCGCCGCGCTGCTTGCCGGCTGGAAAGTGGCGCAGACGCTGATGGAATACGCTTCGGGCATCGCGACCGTTGCGCGCCGTATCGTCGAAGCCGCGCGCGCCGTCAATCCGGCGGTGGTCGTCGCCTGCACCCGCAAGACCTTTCCCGGCACCAAGGCTCTCTCGCTCAAGGCGATTCTGGCGGCGGGCGCGGCGCCGCATCGTCTGGGTCTGTCCGAAACGGTGCTGGTATTTCCCGAGCATCGCGTTTTTCTGGCTGGAGAAGACGACGTTGCGGCCTTGGCGCGGCTGAAGATCGCCTGTCCCGAACGCAAGATCGTGGTCGAGGTGAATAGCTTCGACGAAGCGGTGTTGGCCGCTCGGGCCGGAGCCGATGTCGTGCAGTTGGAAAAGTTTCCGCCCGCAACGGTGGCCGCCGTCGTGGCGCGGCTGGCCGATATGGCCTCCCTCGTCAAGGTGGCGGCCGCCGGTGGCGTCAAGCCGACCAATGCCGCCGACTACGCCCGCGCGGGTGCTCACATCCTGGTGACGTCGGCCCCATATTTCGCGCCACCCGCCGACATCAAGGTGATCATCTCAGCGTGTTGAGACAACGTTTGCATGCTCGCGCTTGATCTCGAGCTCAGCCAAGGTTCCTTTGCCCTGCATGGTCAACTGACGTTGGCACAGCCAGTGAGCGGGCTGTTCGGCCCTTCCGGCTGCGGTAAAAGCACCCTGCTCCGCGCCATCGCCGGTTTGACGCGTCCGCGAGTCGGGTACATCACTCTCGACGGTATCCAACTCTTTGACGCGCAACGGCGGATCGATCTGCCGCCACACCGGCGCCGGGTCGGACTGGTGTTTCAGGACAGCCAGTTGTTTCCGCATCTCTCGGTCCAACACAATCTGCTGTACGGCTTCAAACTGCTACCGCCGGCACAACGGCAATTCACCCCGGCGCAAATCATCGACCTGCTCGATATCGGCCATTTGCTGCATCGGAAGCCACGCCATCTGTCCGGCGGCGAGCGGCAGCGGGTGGCGTTGGGTCGGACCTTATTGGCCTCGCCACGCTTGCTGTTGCTGGACGAGCCGCTGGCGGCGTTGGACGAGGGCCGCAAGCAGCAGATTCTGCCCTTCCTGCGTCGGGTGCGGGATGAACTACGCCTGCCGATGCTTTACGTCAGCCACGCCATCAACGAAATCCTGTCTCTGACTCCGTATCTGGCGGTCATGGAAAACGGTCGCATTTTGGGTCAGGGACCGTTTCTGGAAGTGATTCGCCAGGATCACATTCTCAGTTTGGCGCGCTCGCTGGGGTTGGAGAACGTGTTGCAAGTGACGGTCGTCCGCCACGAACCAGATATCGGTTGCACCACAGTGCAGTACGACCATCACGAACTACACTTGCCGCTCTCCGCCCTGCCGCTGGGAACCGAAATCTGGATTGCGCTGCGCGCGGCCGACGTGGCCTTGGCCCGCCACCCGATACCCGACATCACCATTCAAAATCAGGTGCCAGGCCGTGTGTTAGGCCTGCGCCGAATCGCCGACCGCGTGTTGGCGGAAATCGATGTCGGCGTGCCGATCCTCGCCGAAATCACGGTCAAGGCCGTCCGCGATCTTGGCCTGATGGAAAACGACGCGGTCTATTGCCTATTCAAGGCGCGCGCTTGGCATTATCTGGGGGCGTGAGAAGAAGTTTGCCGACGCTGGGTCGTCTAGGGCGTCTTCCGGAACCTGGAAAACCCGTTTGTCGAACAAGACGTGATAGTGGATCGTTTCCGATTCGCGAATCACCGCCATGATCTCGCCCGCCGCACCCGCCACACCCACCGTTTCGCTGCCTACCACCAGCGCTCGTCTGGCGATGACGTGGTCGCCTCGCTCGAAGCGATTGGGGGTCCAAGGCGCATCCGCCGGGATCAGTTCGGTTTCGCGGCAACCGACGATGCGGTTGCCGGCTTCGAGAAAATGCACGGTGTAGATGATCTGATCTTGCAGGAACACCCCAATATGACGGACATAGCCGACGCTGCCGCGTCGCACCAGCAGCGCACCGGTCGGTTGACCGGGATACGTGCCGTCGTTACGGATGTTGCGGATCGTCCGCACCGCGTCGTCGCAGGCGAAGCGCGGTTCCAGAATCATGCGGGACGACCGATGTCCGTCAGCGGAATGCGCACTTCTCCCCGCTGGGCCTGCCGGTGGAAAACCTTGAATACCTTCTCGGTCAAGGCGTCGGAGTCCACGAAATCCTGATAGGCGCGCTGCAAGCAATGGGCGTAATCGGCCCGATCCAGAGCGTTCGTCTGGTGCAGGTAATCGTGGAAGCGCTGGAGGATGTGCAAGCGGTTGACCTCCACGACTTTCGGGTTGAAAGCAATCTCGAAGTAGTCCAGAAAATCCTCGGCCGAGGTCATCTCGGCCAGTTCCTGTTGCAGGGTTTTCGCGGTCATGAAGATACCTCGGCGTGGTGGTCCGCTTGGAAACCGGTGGCTCGACGAATGGGCGGGTGACGGAGATCGCGGTAAAACCCTTCCAGTTCAGCGGTCTCGGGCAAGCGCTTGTGCTGGCTGACGAAAACGCGGATGTGTTGGAGCACGATGCTGGCCTGGCGGTCGGTCAGGACAAAACCGAGGTCGTGGTAAACCTGGCGTACCGCGTGCGTGCCAGAATGCTTGCCCAGTACCAGCCGATGGCGGCGGCCCAGTTCGGCGGGGTCCACACCCTGATAATTAAGGGGATGCTTGAGCAGACCATCGACGTGGATGCCCGCCTCGTGGGTGAAAGCGCCTTCGCCGACCAAGCTCTTGTGCCAGGATAAGGGCCGGTTGGCGGCGGCGGCAACCCGTTCCGACAGAGCGGGGAAGCGCGAGAGATCGACATCGACCTGGAAGCCGTACAGCTTGCGCAGACCCAGCGCCACCTCTTCCAGCGCGGCATTGCCGGCGCGTTCGCCCAAGCCGTTGACCGTGGTGTTGACATGGGTCGCGCCGCCCAGCGCGGCGGCCAACGTGTTGGCGGTGGCCAGCCCCAAATCGTCATGCGCGTGCATCTCCAGTTCGAGGTCCACCGCCCCGCGCAAACGCTGAAAAATCGCCTGTACGCCGAACGGTTCCATGATACCCAGCGTATCGGCGAAGCGAAACCGTCGTGCGCCAGCGGCCTGGGCAGTCTCGGCGGCGCGCAACAGAAAATCATGGTCGGCCCGCGATGCATCCTCGCCACCGACGATGACCTCCAACCCTAGCGAACGCGCTTGGGGAACGCAGCGGCGAATGGCCGCCAGCGCCTGTTCGCGGGTCCAGCCCAGCTTGTGCTGGAGTTGCTGGTCGGACAGGGGTAGCGACAAATCCACGGACCACACGCCCAAATCGCCGCACAGCCGCAGATCGGCCTCGCGCATCCGGCTCCACACGAGCAGCCTGGCGTTCAGATTCAACATTGCCAGATCGCGGATGCTATCCCGCTCTTCGGCACCCATCGCCGGAATGCCGATTTCCAGTTCTGGCACACCCAACGCCACCAAGCCGCGGGCGATGGTCCGTTTTTCGTCCTGCGTGAACGCCACGCCGGCTGATTGTTCGCCGTCGCGCAAAGTGGTGTCATCGATCACGATCAGGCGAGGAACAGTGGTCATGGCGACGGTCTCTCCAACGGAAGTCCACTAGAGATAAGCAATATCAATGCCGATGTAAAAAATATTTTTAGAACAGCGTATTAAGATGAATGGTTTCAGGACAAGCGCATGATTTCGCACAGCCCAGCACCATGATTGTCCGAAAGCCAACAACCGATGATCCTACCGCTTAGCAGCCTGAAATCCAGATGAGCCTCATCCTTATCCAAAACTCACGTTAAAATATTGTTGGCGACTGTTTACCCCATTCACGGAGTCCAGCCACCTATGGTATTGCGTTTTCTGCATTCTCTCTTGAACGCCGCCCCGGAACCCACCGGCAAGTTCGACAAGGCCGTAATCCAGGCAGCGACCGAACGGGTGGTGGACGGCACCGATCCCCGGCTGCGCGCGGTGAGGCACTACCGCCGCAAGTTGAAGAAACCGGTGGAGCGGACGATTGATTACGTGATGGCCCAGATTGCGGTTCTACCGCCCGCCATCGAGGCCGGTCGGCGCGGATTCACCGCCGATCCACATCTACGCGCCCTGTTCGCCTCGCCCGAGCAGTTATTGGAAACCCTGAGTTTCAGTCCGGCCATGCGCGACTATCGCCAGCGCTGCAATGGGTCGTCCCCCCCGGAATTGTACGCCGCGCTGCGGGCGGAGCGGATCGAACGCAACACGCTGGGCATCGCCATGCAAGGCGACCAGTTGCAGCGCGAGGTACCCCAGGTCGCCGTTCTGTTCCAGGAACCCAGGATCGTGTTTCCGAACCCCAACGAAGCCGAAACGCGCCGAGAGCTGATCAATCGGATGTTCGATTATCTGGTCGAGATTGCGCTGCAACATCTGCTCTCCTTGCGCGCGCGCAAACAAGAACTGGAGAAACGCCAGCGTCATTTGCTCCAGCACAAGGCCGGCGTACTGAAATCGGCCCGGCTGGGTCTGGAATCCCTGCTGGAGGCATCGGCGTCTCCACCACTCAATGCGGCGGCCGTCAACCGCCAACTCGAAGAAATTCAAACCGAACTCAGCCAGATTCGCGCCGACACCGCAACCCTCGACCACCATCTTGCCCTGGTCGCCGAAACCCTGAGCGAGCCGGAGCAACATCTGCAACTGGATCCCGTGTCGCTCACCCTCGACCACATGAACGTCAAGGTCGCCCCGGATTCGGACCGGGCCAGCAATACCCTGACCTTCCGGGAAGTTCGGATTGGAAATCAGCGCCGGTTCACCGTGCTGCTCGTCAAGTTCCCCAGCAACGAGTTGCTGGAACAGCCGGATTTCTTCGAGGAAGCGCAGCGCCTGCTTTACCTGGGTGACCAGCCCCGGCTGACCACGATTTGATCGTCGTTCATCCATCAAGACCACCGACAGCAAGACCGCCGATTTCACGGTGGCCCGGAAGCCAGCCGGTGAGCGTGTCGAGTGGTTTCCGGCAAGCGGTAGCGGGTACAGCAGCGCATCACATACGCCAGCGCCGTTTCCAGGCCGATGCGATGACCCGGCGATATGTACAGTGGTTTGACCCCGATCCGGGTACGCAACACCGCGCCGATGATTTCCTCATCCGCTCGCAACGGCGTCCAAGCCCCGCGCTGGTGGGGTGGCTCCGCGTGCGTCCCGCACAAGCGAGTCTTGGCCACGCCAATCGCGGGAATGTCCACCAGCAAGCCAAGATGACTGGCGATGCCGAAGCGGCGCGGATGAGCGATACCCTGCCCATCGCACAGCAGTAAATCCGGTGGCTCGCGCAGTTGTTCCAGGGCCGCCAGCACCGCCGGCAGTTCACGGAACGACAACAGGCCCGGCACATACGGAAACGTGGTCGGGCAACGGGCGGTGGCGGTTTCCAGCACATCCAGCTCGGGATAGCGCAGCACCGCCACCGCCGCGCGGGTTACGGTCCCGCCCGCCTCAAAGCCGACATCCACTCCCGCCACCCGCCGCACTGGCCCCAGTTGATCGGTCAGGATCAGATGCCCGCGCAGTTCCCGCTGCAAGGTGGCCGCCTCGGCGGGCTTGAGCGTCCAGGGATGCGAAAAATACCTTTTCATCCGTTAAGTTTATTCCCCGCCCCGGCGCGGTTAAACTGGCGTCCCCGTTGACAACCTCGGTCTCACGCAAGGCATCCTCATGCGGCAACTCAAACTCGGCATTCCCAAGGGCAGTCTGGAAGCCTCCACCATCGCGCTGTTCGGCCAGGCCGGCTGGACCATCAGCCCCCACAGCCGTAACTATTTCCCCACCATCAACGATCCCGAAATGGGCTGCGCGCTGGTGCGTTCCCAGGAAATGGCGTCCTACGTCGCCAACGGTACGCTCGACGCCGGCCTGACCGGACTGGACTGGATTCTGGAAACCGGGGCCGACGTGGTGGAAATCGCCGAACTCAGCTACTCGAAAAGTTCCGATCAGCCGGCCCGCTGGGTGTTGATCGTGAGCGGCGACTCGCCCATTCGCGCGCTGGAAGACCTGGCGGGCAAACGCATCGCCACCGAACTGGTCGGCTTCACCCGCCGCTACCTGGCCGAGCGCGGCATTGAGGCGACCGTGGAATTTTCCTGGGGCGCGACCGAAGCCAAAGTGGTTGAGGGGCTGGCCGATGCGGCGGTGGAGATCACCGAAACGGGCAGCACCATCCGCGCCCACGGCCTACGCATCGTCTGTGATCTGTTACACACCACCACGCGACTGATCGCCAGCCGCGCCGCCCTGGCCGACCCGTGGAAAAAAGCCAAGATCGAACAGATCGCCCTGTTGACCCGCGCCGCCCTGGCCGCCCGCAACAAGGTGGCCTTGAAGATGAACGTTCCCGCCGCGCGGCTGGACGCCGTGGTGAAGCTGCTCCCCAGCCTGCACGCGCCGACCGTCAGCCATCTGTACGACCGCGATTGGCTGGCGCTGGAAACCGTGGTGGACAATCGCCTGGTGCGTGACCTGATTCCTCACCTGACGGCCGCCGGCGCCCAGGGCATTCTCGAATACGAGTTGAAAAAGATGGTCTGAACCCTGGCGGAAGCGCCCGCCCCAGTCGACCATAGGCTATTCTTCGATAGCCGAGACCTTATTGTGTTTCCGGCGGCTTTCCCCTAAAAGCGACAATCACGAATTTGGGGCGGTGCGTTGCCGGCATCGCCTGAATATCGTTAAACTTTTCTCCTCACTCGACCACCGAGCCCCATGGAGGCCGACATGGCCGTAGAACGCACCTTGTCTATCATCAAGCCTGACGCCGTCGCCCGGAACCTCATCGGCAAGATCATCACCCGCTTTGAGGAAGAGGGCTTGCGGATCATCGCGGTTCGGATGATTCATCTGACCAAGGCTCAGGCCGAGAGCTTTTACGCCGTTCACCGTGAGCGCCCATTTTACGTTGAATTGGTCGCCTACATGATGGAAAGTCCCATCCTCGCTCTGGTGCTGGAAGGCGAAAACGCCATCGCCAGAAACCGCGAACTGATGGGCGCCACCGACCCCGGCAAAGCCACGCCGGGCACGATTCGCGGCGACTTCGCGATCAGCATCACCCGCAACACCGTTCACGGCTCCGACAGTCCGGAAACCGCCGCCACGGAAGCCGCTTTCTTCTTCAGCCAAGCCGATCTGTTTCCGCGCGCTTCCTAACCGATTGGAGCCGATCCCGCCGTGACCGCGTCCGCCGGCAAGGTAAACCTGCTCGATCTGGATCGCCGCGATCTGGAAGGGTTTTTCAGCGCGCTCGGCGAAAAACCCTTCCGCGCCACCCAGATCATGAAGTGGATTTATCACGAGCGGGTTCTCGACTTCGCCGCCATGACCAACCTGAGCAAGGCGTTGCGGGAACGGCTGGCCGAGTGCGCCGAGATTCGCCCGCCCGAGGTGGTTCTCGACCATGCCTCGCGCGATGGTTCGCACAAGTGGCTGATCCGGCTCGATAGCGGCAACAGCATCGAAATGGTGTTCATCCCCGAATCGGAGCGCGGCACACTGTGCGTGTCCTCGCAGATCGGCTGTCCGCTGGACTGCTCGTTCTGCGCCACCGCCCAGCAAGGGTTCAACCGCAACCTCACGGTTGCCGAGATCATCGGTCAGGTCTGGCAAGCCAGCCGGTTGCTGGGCGAGCGCCGCAACGGCGACCGGATCATCACCAACATCGTGCTGATGGGGATGGGCGAACCGCTGCTGAACTTCGAAGCCGTGGTCAAGGCGATGGCCCTGATGCAAGACGATCTGGGTTTCGGCATCTCCAAGCGCCGGGTCACTCTCAGTACCGCCGGCGTGGTTCCAGCGCTGTACCGATTGCGCGAAGTCGCCGAGGTCAGCCTGGCTGTTTCCCTGCATGCCCCCGACGATGCCCTGCGCAACACACTGGTGCCGCTGAACCGCAAATATCCCATTGCCGAACTGTTGGCGGCCTGCCGACATTACATCGCCGACCAGCCCTACCGCCGCATTACCTGGGAGTACGTGCTGCTGGACGGAATCAACGACTCCGAGGAACACGCCCGCGCGTTGGCGACGCTGATTCGGGATATCCCCTCCAAGGTCAACCTGATCCCGTTCAACCCGTTTCCGAACGCGCGCTACCGCCGCTCTAGTCCAGCCGCCATTGCCCGGTTCCAAACGGTACTAACGGCGCACAATCTGACGGTCGTGACCCGCAAGACCCGCGGTGACGACATCGCCGCCGCCTGCGGGCAACTGGCTGGGCAGGTTCAGGCGCGCGGCCGTCGGCTGGCCTCGGTCACCCGATTGGCCCGCTGAGGGAGATTTCGCCATGCGCCGAACGGCCAAGCCGACCACTCTGCTCCTGGCGCTGCTGCTGGGCGCTTGTGCCTCATCGGAGCGCCAATTCCAAGACAACGCCGCCGAGGCCAACTTCAAGCTGGGCATCGGTTACATGCAGTCCGGCCATTTCGATGTCGCCACCGAGAAACTGCTCAAGGCTCTGCAATACAACGACGATTACCCCGAAGCCCATAACGCCCTGGCGGTACTCTACGAGGAAATCCGTGAGTACAGCCCCGCCGAGACGCACTATAAGCGGGCAATCGAACTCAAGCCCGACTACAGCCTGGCGCGGCTGAACTATGCCCGTTTCCTCTGCGCGCGCGAACCGATCCGCGTCGCCGAAGGTGAAAGCGAATTCGAGAAAATCGCCGCCGATCCAGCCAACGCGGGCGCCACCGCCGCCGACGCCTATGCGGGCCTGGGCCTGTGCGCCCGCCAGCGCAACGATCCGGCCCAGGCCGAAATCTGGTTTCGCAAAGCGCTGGAGATCGACCCCAACAATACCAACGCCCTGTACGCCATGGCTGAACTGAGCCAAATCCAGAACAAGACGTTGCAGGGCCGCGCCTTTCTGCAACGCTATCACGGCCGGACCCGTCCCACGGCCCAGAGCCTGTGGCTGGGCATCGTCATCGAGCAGGCCAGCGATGGCGATCCGCAGTTGCGCCAGGAATACAGTACGCTACTGCGCTCCCAATTTCCGAATTCCGACGAAGCCCGTCGCCTGAAACAGTCGAAATGAGCACGAGAAACGAGATTGCCTCCAATCACGAGGCGCCGACCGAAGCCATCGGTTCCACTGAATCCCTGGGGGCTTGGCTGGCCCGCACCCGCTTGCGTCTTGGCGCGGAACCGCGCGACATGGCCCGTCACCTCGGGCTGAATCCAACCCTTGTTCTCGCCCTCGAGGCCGACGACTTCGCCCGACTCGGTCCGCCGGTGTTCGTGCGCGGCTATCTCAGCCGCTACGCTCGCTGGCTGGATCTGCCGGAAGCGGAGGTGCTGGAGCGTTACCATCAACAGATGGGGTCTGGCCAGGAACCGCCACCGTTGAAAGTGATTCATTCGCGTCGACGACAAACCCGGGTACGCGACCTGCGAGGCCCCTTCTATTTGCTGATCGTCATCGGCCTCGGCTGGGCCGCCATTCGCCACCTGGGCGACCTGGACCCCGGTCGGCTGCTGGCCTGGTGGCCACAGGGTCAACCAATCCATGCCGCGGCGTCCGCCAGCAAACCGATGGCGGCCACCACCCAGACGCAATACCCCTTCCAGACCCAGTCCGAGGAAGCAACCGGCGAACCCGCGACACCGGCGCCCGCCGCCGGCGAACCGCCTCCCGCGCCCAGTACCGAACCGGCTTCAACAGCAGCCCCAACCATCGCGCGCGCGCCAACGCCCGCCACCGAGCCAGCGCCAACCGCTGGGACGGCTAACCCCGCTCCCGTCCTGACCGTCGTCCACTCGGAGGAAAATGGCGATAATTCGACCCCGGACGCGCACTCCGGCGCCCGACTGATGCTGCAATTCAGCGATGACTGCTGGGTCGAAGTCAAGGATGCGCAGGGCAAGGTGCTGGTCAACGGCCTGATGAAAGCCAACACCACCCGTGACTTGTCCGGTTCGGCGCCGTTCACGGTGACGCTGGGCAACGCGCCCGCCGCCCGCATCGCCCTGGACGACCGGCCGGTGGACACCTCGATTTACGTGCCCCGGCGCGGTACGGTCAGCCGCTTTACCCTGAACCCTCAACCCTGACTTGTACGCTCGGCCGTCCGCAAGGATGGCTGACGACGGGTTTACCCGGATATCCAGCCCCATGTCCAAGCTGTTCCAAGCCATTCGCGGCATGAACGACATCCTGCCCGGCGAATCGGCGTTGTGGCAGAGCCTCGAAACAACCGTGCGCGACGTGCTCGCTGCCTACGGCTACCACGAAATCCGTCTGCCACTCGTGGAAAAAACCGAGTTGTTCGCTCGTTCGATTGGCGAAGTGACCGACATCGTCGAGAAGGAGATGTACACCTTCGCTGACCGCAACGGCGAGAGCCTGACCCTGCGCCCCGAGGGCACCGCCGGCTGCGCCCGCGCCTGCCTTGAGCACGGCCTACTGCACAATCAGACTCAGCGACTGTGGTACGCCGGGCCGATGTTCCGCTACGAGAAACCGCAAAAAGGCCGCTACCGCCAGTTTCACCAGGTCGGCGCCGAGGCTTATGGCATGGTCGGTCCCGACATCGACGCCGAACTGATCTGCCTCTCGGCGCGGCTGTGGCGACAACTCGGCATCCGTGACGTCACCCTGCAACTCAACTCGCTGGGTTCCAGCGCCGCCCGCGCCGCCTATCGCGACCGGTTGGTCGCCTATTTCGAAACCCGACGCGCGGAACTGGACGAGGATAGCCAACGGCGGCTTTCCACCAATCCGCTGCGGATCCTGGACAGCAAGAATCCGGCGATGCGGGCGGTGATCGCGGACGCGCCATTGTTGCTGGATTACCTGGATGCCGAATCCCTGGCCCATTTCGAAGCCCTGCGGGCGCTGTTGGACACCGCCGGCATCGCCTACGAGATCAATCCGCGTCTGGTGCGCGGCCTGGATTATTATTGCCGGACCGTGTTCGAATGGGTCACCGACACGCTCGGCGCGCAGGGCACCATCTGTGCCGGTGGCCGCTATGACGGTCTACTCGAAGAGTTGGGCGGGCCAGCCATTCCCGGCATCGGCTTTGCGTTGGGGCTGGAGCGGCTGGTGTCCATGCTCGCCGCCGCCGGTCGTCCGGGCACCGACGCCAACCCACACGCCTATCTGATCATGGTCGGCGATGCCGCCCAACGGCAAGGGCTGGCGCTGGCCGAACGGTTGCGCGACCAATTGCCCGCGTTGCGGTTGCGCATGCACTGCGGCGGCGGCGGTTTCAAGGCCCAGTTTCGCCGCGCTGATCACAGCGGCGCCCGCTTCGCCCTGATCCTGGGCGAGGACGAGGTCCGGACGGGCACGGTCGCCGTCAAGTCGCTGCGCGATCCCGATGGTCAACAACTCACGCTGTCGCCCGACCAGGCCGCCGCCTGTCTGAGCGCGGCGCTGGATTCAACCTCCTCCTGTTAGAACGGACAACGCTCGATGGAACAATACACCGACGACGAACGCGTCGAGGATCTCAAAAAATGGTGGAAGGAAAACGGCGCTAGCATCCTCATCGGCATCGCGCTGGGCGTGATGGCGATTTTCGGCTGGCAATACTGGGGCACCCACCGCAACGCCCAGGCGGAAACCGCCTCGCGCGCGTATGACGCCTTTATCGAAGCGGTGGAAAAACCTGACCCCGATCAGGCTCGCCAACGCGGCCAAACCTTGACGACCGATTTCCCGAAATCGCCCTATGCCACGCTGGCGGCGTTGCGGCTGGCCAAACTGGCGGTCGACCGCAGCGATGACGCCACCGCCAATCAACAATTGGAATGGGTCATCAGCAACGCCCAACTCGACGAATTCAAGGACATCGCTCGGTTACGGCTGGCGCGGGTGAAATTGGCCAGCCAGCCCGTCGAGGCCGAGAAACTGCTGGACAGCGTGACGACCACCAGCCTGAGCGCCGAGCGCGAGGAATTGAAAGGTGATCTCTATCTGAATGGCAAGAATCCGGACAAGGCTCGGACCGCCTATACCGCGGCGCTGGCGGCGAGCGGCGGCAATCCACTGTTGCAACTTAAGCTCGATAATCTGGCGGTGGCAACACCAGAAACGGTCGTTGCCGCTCCCGCCGCTCCCGCGTCCCCGCCTCCACCCGCGCCGTCTGTCCCGGAACCGGCCCAACCGGAAGCTCCGCCAGCGCCCGCCGCCAATCCAGCCGAACCAGTGCCAGCGCCTACTCCACCCGCCGTGCCCACCGAACCCCAGGCGACAGCGCCAACGGAACC
>JAVMKI010000026.1:0-28156 GCA_031732755.1 Candidatus Contendibacter sp. | reverse complement strand
AGGGGCTGCGCCTGGTCGCCGGATGGGGGGCGGCTGGCCTCGGCCGGGGACGACGACACGGTGCGGGTGTGGGACGCGGCCAGCGGCAAGTGCCTGCGGGTGCTGGCCGGGCACCGGGCTTCGGTGAGGGGCTGCGCCTGGTCGCCGGATGGGGGGCGGCTGGCCTCGGCCGGGGACGACGACACGGTGCGGGTGTGGGACGCGGCCAGCGGCAAGTGCCTGCGGGTGCTGGCCGGGCACCGGGCTTCGGTGAGGGGCTGCGCCTGGTCGCCGGATGGGGGGCGGCTGGCCTCGGCCGGGGACGACGGCGCGGTGCGGGTGTGGGACGCGGCCAGCGGCAAGTGCCTGCGGGTGCTGGCCGGGCACCGGGCTTCGGTGAGGGGCTGCGCCTGGTCGCCGGATGGGGGGCGGCTGGCCTCGGCCGGGGACGACGGCGCGGTGCGGGTGTGGGACGCGGCCAGCGGCAAGTGCCTGCGGGTGCTGGAAGGGCACGGGGGTTTGGTGAATGGCTGCGCCTGGTCGCCGGACGGGGGGCGGCTGGCCTCGGCCGGGGCCTACGGCGCGGTGCGGGTGTGGGACGCGGCCAGCGGGGAGTGCCTGCGGGTGCTGGAAGGGCACGGGGCTTCGGTGAGGGGCTGCGCCTGGTCGCCGGACGGGGGGCGGCTGGCCTCGGCCGGGGACGACGGCGCGGTGCGGGTGTGGGACGTCGACGGCGGACAAGAACGGGTGTTCCATTGCCATCACTTCGGCGGCGGCGAGTGCGCCACCCTGGCCACGGACGGCTCGGCCATCCGTTACGCCAGCCCCGAAGCCTGGCGCTGGCTTGGCTGGCTGGCCGCCGATCCCGCCAGCGGGGAAATCACCCGCTATCCGGCCGAAACCTTCGGTCCCATTCCCGTGCCGCGCAGTCACGCGCCGCCAAAGGATTCTCGGCGGTAGGGATCGAGAACATCCATGTCGCGAGCCAGTTGCGCCAGATACCGCAACCCCTGAATCGCCCGACTGCCGTACCACGAAGTCATTTCGCCGTCGATCAGCCGTAGCTTGTCCGGCGGGCAATCGTAATCGCGGGCGAAGGTTGCCAGATGCTCGGGCGAAAAACGGTACGGCTCGCTGCTGAACAGGATCAGATCGGCGGTATCCAACAGCGCCTTGTCCAGTGCCAGTTCGGGATAGCGCGCCTCCGACTCCGCCGGCAGCGTTTCCCAACCGACCAGCGCCAACATCCGGGCGATGTAGGTCTCCCGACTGACGCCCATCCACGGCTTGCGCCAAATCAAATACAGCACGCGCCGCCGGGGCCAGGCGACTTGCCGCAGTTCCGCCAAGGTTCGCTCGAATCGCGCCACCAGCGTCTCCGCTTCCGCCGCGCGATTGAAAATCCCGCCGATCAGCCGATACAGTGGCACGTTGTCTTCCGGCTTCAGCGGGTGGGTGACGATGACTGGCAAGCCATCGGCCATCAACCGTTCCGCCAATTCGCGCGGGTTCTCGTCGACGTTGACGATGACGTGGGTCGGTTGCAACGCCTGTAGCCGGGCGTATTTGATCTTCTTGGTGCCGCCGACGCTGGGAATGGTCGCGACCGACGGAGCGGGATGAATACAGTAATGGGTACGGCCGACCACCTGGTCGCCCAGATTCAACGCAAACAGCAGTTCGGTGATGCTGGGCACCAATGAAACGATGCGCGCGGGCGCGGTGATAGGCGCATGTCGAACGCCGACGGCGTCGATGAGGGTTTCTGGATCGATCTCCACACCTTGCGTTACCGTTGCGCGGTCCAAGCCCGATCCATCAGGAAACCGGCGGATCGGCTTGAGCATCCAGCCAAGCGGCAAGATCGTCCGAAGTCTGAAAATCGAGCAGTTCTTCCGCCAGGGTTTCGGCGGCCTTCAGCGGCAAGCGGCGAATCCGCCGAGTTTGTTTGACCGGGAGACGGCCAAAGCGTCGTTGCAACAAACGCAAAACCAATGCAACGCATTCTTCCTGGCGGCCCTCCTGACGACCTTCCTGACGACCTTCCTGGCGACCTTCCTGGCGACCTTCCTGACGGCCTTCCTGACGGCCCTCCTGACGGCCCTCCTGGTGGCCTTCCTGACGACCTTCGGCGAAGACTTCTTGATAAAAGACGCTTTTTTTCAAATCGGCATGCGTAAATCCGAGCATGGCTTGAATCTCCTGTCGAGTCAGTTTGGGTAAACGATAGACCAGAATAGTTTCGATCAGGTCCAATACTTCGGACAAAGGCAGGGGTGGCGGTTCGCTACCGGTCCGAAGCTGGTGCGCGAGGCGTCGCGGATACAGCACCAGCGCCCGCCAACACGGGCGAGGATTGCAACGGTACAGGTAGAGAAAGATTTCCGAAAAGAACCGGCCGTAAAAATCGTCGTCGGGCTGCGCCTGGGCTTCCAGGAAAATCAGCGGCGCGGCGGGATCGTCGGCGGGTGGAATTAGCAGACCGTCCAAACGAAAAGCGGTTTGCTTGACTTCCTCGGCGCGAAAGCCGTAACCGGCGGGATTAGCGACTTCGACACCGGCCAATTCCAGGGCCAGAGCGGGCAAGGTATTGAAAATTCGGTAGAACAGGTTATCGGTTTTCATCAGTCGTCACGAACCGAAATGCCGGCCTTTTTCCCGGACCGACTCGGGCGTCGCGCCCGTCCACTGCTTGAAGGCGCGGGAAAAGCTCTTTTCGTTGAGAAATCCCACCGCCAGGGCAATTTGCTTGATGGGCCTGGACGTTCGGTTCAGCAACTCCACCGCCCGATCCCGCCGAACCTCGTCCTTCAGCGCCTGCAACGACGCGCCCTCCTCCTGCAATTGCCGGTGCAGCGTTCTGGTCGAGACATGCAGTTCCTTGGCAATCGACTCGCCGGTATGCAAACCGCCCGGTCGCGTTCGCAACAACTCGCGCACCCGCTGAACCAGCAACCGATCTCGCCGATAGGGAAAGATCGTGAGGGGAACGGCGTGCTGGAGCATCTTGTTCAAGGCTCGATCATCGCGGCGAATGGACAACGCCGCGTATTGCGGATCGAAACTGATCTTGGCGGACTCGGAACGGAAATGCAGCGGACCGGGAAAGAGCATCTGATAGACTTCGATATGCTCCGGGACATCGAAAGGGAAACAGGCTTCCAGCAAAGGGATCCGCGAATTAATCACCCAACAGGCGTAGCCGAGAATATACCGAAAGAGCGTGGCGAAGCAGAACTCCGCCATTTCGCCCAAGTCCCGATTGACCTGAATCGCGATGGATGCCGCCGACCGGGTCACGGCGAATTGCAACGCGATGTCGTCGGTCAGCAACCCGTGATAGCGACACCACCGTTTCAGGGCGACTTCCAATGTCGGTGACCCAAGAGCGGCCCGGCACAACATGCCATAGCTGCCCCACGGCAGCCGCCGCGAAAACCAGCCCAGCGCCTCGTCGTCCAGTTCCTGGATGGCAATGCCGAACAGGGTCTGCATTTGCGACCCGGTCACTCGGTTTCGCGGGTCCGCCAGGAATTCCGACGCAATTCGTGCCCGCCGCAACGCATCGTTCGGGTCTTTGCCGTAGCGGCGATAAGCGGCCACAATAGCCCGGACGAACGCCACGGGCGTTATCGCGATCTCGGGAACCACAGGCATCTTCCTCGGCTCATCGGTGCATATTCAGCGCCAATCCTAACCAGCGTGGCAAACATTGCAACTACGTTGGCGCTTCCACTGGCAAACATTGCAACCCGGTTGGCAACCCTCGCTTTCCGGTTCTTTTTATCATTGCGGCCATCACGACGAACTGGCATCGCCAATCCGCGCTTGGCGATGCGGCGCCAGCCATCACCGCCGCACGGTAAAAGCGTATGATGGTGTTCATAACTATCGACAGGAGAAACCTTTTATGTCCGCGGTCATCACCCATCTCAGAACTCCCGTCCCCGGTATCGACAAAGTCAAACCCCTGCACAAAATTCGTTTCGTCACCGCCGCCAGCCTGTTCGACGGTCACGACGCTTCCATCAACATCATGCGCCGCATCCTTCAGGCCAGTGGCGCGGAAGTCATCCATTTGGGCCACAACCGCTCGGTGGAGGAAATCGTCACCGCTTCCCTACAGGAAGACGCCCAAGGCATCGCGGTCAGTTCCTACCAGGGCGGCCACGTCGAATTCTTCAAGTACATGATCGATTTGCTGCGCGCGCGCGGCGGCGAGAACATCAAGGTGTTTGGCGGCGGCGGCGGCGTGATTGTGCCGGTGGAAATCCACGAATTGCACGACTACGGCGTGACCCGCATCTTCTCGCCGGAAGACGGTCAGGCCATGGGTTTGCAGGGCATGATCGACCACATGTTGACGGTCTGCGATACCGACCCTGGCCAGTACGCGCCCAAAACCCTGGAGGAGATCCAGGCTGGCGACTGGCGGACGCTGTCGCGGCTGATCACCGCGTTGGAAAACCGCGCGGTAGCTACCGACCTTCGCCAGCAAATTCTCGCCGAAGCCAAAACCCGCACCGTACCCGTGCTCGGTATCACGGGCACCGGCGGTTCCGGTAAATCCTCGCTGACCGACGAGCTGGTGCGGCGCTTCCGGCTCGATCAGGACGACCGGCTGAAAATCGCGGTCATCGCCGCCGACCCGTCGCGGCGCAAGACCGGCGGCGCGCTGCTGGGCGACCGCATCCGCATGAACGCCATCGCCGGACCGAATCTGTACATGCGCTCGCTGGCGACCCGCGCCGCCGGCAGCGAGGTTCCCGAAACCCTGGGCGACATTCTGGCCGCCTGCAAGTTGGCCGGTTTCGATCTGCTGATCGTCGAAACCTCTGGCATTGGTCAGGGCGACGCCGCCATCGTGCCGCTGGTGGATCGCTCGGTGTACGTGATGACCCCCGAATTCGGCGCGGCCTCGCAGTTGGAAAAGATCGACATGCTCGATTTCGCCGACGCGGTGGCGATCAACAAATTCGACCGCAAGGGCGCGGAGGATGCGCTGCGCGATGTGCGCAAGCAGGTGCAGCGCAACCGCAAGGCATTCGCCCAATCCCCGGAGGAAATGCCGGTCTACGGTACCATCGCCGCCCGCTTCAACGACAACGGGGTGACGGCGCTCTATCGGGGCGTGGTCGAACTGCTGCGCGACAAGGGTTTAGAATTACCGTCGGGCCGCTTGCCGCGCACCGAGGACAAGGCGTCCACTGGCAAAACCGTGATCGTGCCGGCGGCCCGCGCCCGCTATCTGGCCGAAATCGCCGACACCGTGCGCGGCTATCACCAGCAGGTCGAGGAGCAGGTCAAGCTGATTCGCCAGCGCCAGCAGTTGCGCGCGGTCATCGGCTTGCTGCACGCCGAGGGCAAATCGACCGCCGATCTGCAACCGCTGCTGGAGCGGGTCGAAACCGAGGTTGACCCGCACGCTCGCAAGCTGGTGGATATGTGGCCGCAGGTCAAGGAGAGCTACAGCGGAGACGAGTACGTGGTCAAAATCCGCGACAAGGAAATCCGCACCCAGCTGACCAGCCGCTCGCTGTCCGGCAGCCGGATTCCCAAGGTGGCGCTGCCGCGCTTCGACGAGCACGGCGAGTTGCTGCGCTGGATGATGCTGGAGAACCTGCCGGGCAGTTTCCCGTACACCGCCGGCGTGTTCGCCTTCAAGCGCGAGAACGAGGATCCGACCCGGATGTTCGCCGGCGAGGGCGACCCGTTCCGCACCAACCGCCGCTTCAAGAAGCTGTCGGAGCATGCCGAGGCCACTCGCCTGTCCACTGCCTTCGACTCGGTGACGCTGTATGGCTGCGATCCCGACGAGCGGCCGGACATTTACGGCAAGGTCGGCAATTCCGGGGTGTCCATCGCCACGCTGGACGATTTGAAGGTGCTGTATTCCGGTTTCGACGTGTGTTGCCCCACCACGTCGATTTCGATGACCATCAACGGCCCGGCCCCGATTATCCTGGCGATGTTCTTCAACACTGCCTTCGACCAGCAGATCGAGAAGTTCGAGCGCGATAACCACCGCCCACCGACCGACGACGAGATCGAGAAGATCAAGGAATGGGTGTTGGAGAACGTGCGCGGCACGGTGCAGGCCGACATTCTCAAGGAAGATCAGGGGCAGAATACCTGCATCTTCTCGACCGAATTCGCGCTGAAGATGATGGGCGACATTCAGGAGTATTTCGTCCATCACGCCGTCAAGAATTTCTATTCGGTCTCCATTTCCGGCTATCACATCGCCGAAGCGGGAGCCAATCCGATTTCGCAACTGGCCTTCACGCTCGCCAACGGCTTCACCTACGTCGAGGCGTATCTGGCGCGTGGAATGCACATCGACGATTTCGCGCCGAATCTGTCGTTCTTCTTCAGCAACGGCATGGACCCGGAATACTCGGTGATGGGTCGGGTGGCGCGACGGATTTGGGCGACGGCGATGCGCTACAAGTACGGCGCCAACGAGCGCAGCCAAAAGCTGAAATATCACATTCAGACTTCGGGTCGTTCGCTGCACGCTCAGGAAATGGATTTCAACGATATCCGCACGACGTTGCAGGCGTTGATCGCCATCTACGACAACTGCAACTCGCTGCACACCAACGCCTACGATGAGGCGATCACCACCCCGACCGAGGAATCGGTGCGGCGGGCAATGGCGGTGCAGTTGATCATCAACAAGGAATGGGGTCTGGCCAAGAACGAGAATCCGAACCAGGGCGCGTTCATCATCGACGAACTGACCGATCTGGTCGAAGAGGCGGTGTTGCAGGAGTTCGAGCGGATCAGTGAGCGCGGCGGGGTGCTGGGCGCGATGGAAACCGGCTATCAGCGCGGCAAGATTCAGGAGGAATCGCTGTATTACGAGACCCTCAAGCACGATGGCTCCTACCCGATCATCGGCGTCAACACCTTCCGCAATCCGCACGCCAAGCCCGATCAAGTCAAGATCGAACTGGCTCGCTCCACCGGGGAGGAGAAACAAAGCCAGTTGCGGCGGCTGCGGGAATTTCAGGAGCGAAATAGCGAGGACAGCGGCCCGATGCTGGCGCGACTGAAACAGGCGGCGATCAACAACGAAAACCTGTTCGCGGTGCTGGTGGACGCGGTGCGCTGCTGCTCGCTGGGGCAGATCACCACCGCGCTGTTCGAGGTCGGCGGGCAGTATCGAAGGAATATGTAGGTATCTGACGAGACGCGCTTAGCCGGAACCGGACCTTCGGACCGGCTGAGCGCGTCTCGTCGGCGTGGCGGTCCACGGATCGTCGGGCCAGGGATGCTTGGGATAGCGGCCCTTCAACTCCTTCTTGACCTCGGCGTAGGTACGTTCCCAGAAGCCGCGCAAATCCTGCGTGACCTGAATCGGCCGCTGCGCTGGTGACAATAAATGCAGCGTCACCGCGATCCGCCCCTCGGCGACGCGCGGGGTGTCCGCCAGCCCGAACAGTTCCTGCAATTTCACCGCCAGCACTGGCGGTTCGCCCGGTGCGTACCGCAAACGCAAGCGCGAGCCGCTGGGCACTGGCAGATGGGTCGGCGCCAGTTCGTTCAACCGCGCCCGCTGCTGATGGTCTAGCAGTGCCTGAAGCGCCGCCGCCAAATCCAACCGCGGTAAGTGCTCGCGCCGGGTGATGCCATCCAGCCACGGCGCCAGCCACTCGTCCAAATGCTCGGCCAGCCAACCGTCGGCTACATCCGGCCAGCCATCCGCTGGGAACCAGTGGCGTAAGGACAGCACTCGCGCCCGCCAGTCGCGCAACGCATCGCTCCATGGCAAGCTGTCCAACCCCATCCGACGAATGCCAGCCAGCATGGCCTGGCGCAACAGTATCGGGTCAGCGTCCGTTGGAGGGGCGCTGTCGAGGATCACGGCGCCCAATCGCCGCTCCCGGCGGGCGACCACCGCCGCCTGCCGGTCGTCCCAACACACCTCCGCGACCGTCCGCACCCGCGCGGCGAGTTGCGTTTCCAGATCGGACGGATCGACGGGCGTGGCCAACCAGATTCGGCCCTCGCTGACGCCAGCGTCCAGGTGCGCCACGACCAGCCAGTCGCGGCCTAGCAACGGATCGCCGGCCAGCAGCCGCGCGCCACGCCCGTTGGCCAACAGATAGCGATCCGCGCCGCCGTCGCGCCGTCGGGCTATCCGGTCGGGATAGGCCAGCGCCAGCAACAGACCGACGATCTCCGGCACCAGCGGCGCTTCGGGGCCAGGACTCATTCGCAACATTTGCCGCCAGCGCCGCGCCGCCTGCTCGACCCGAGCACGGGTGGTGGGATCGACCGATTCGCGGCGCGCGCCATCGCGCCGGAACGCTTGCAACGCTTCCAATCGAGCGGTGAGGTCGCTACCGAAAGGATGTTCGCCACGGAGCAGGTCGCGTTCTTCCAGCAGGGCGGCCAGATCGGCGGCCAACGCCCCATGACCGAGCGCCGCGCCGCGCCGCAGCAGATGCGCCAGTCGGGGATGGGTCGGCAGTTCCGCCAAATTTTGGCCGACCGACGTAATGCGGCCCTGCACGTCCAGTGCTTCCAATTCGGTCAGCAATGCCCGCGCTTGCGCCAGCGCGCCGGGGGGTGGCGGATCGAGCCAGGCCAGCGCCAGCGGATCATTCACGCCCCACTGCGCCAGTTCCAGCGCCAGGGGCGTTAGATCGGCGTCGAGGATTTCCGGGGTGCGGCGCGGTCGCAACCGGCTCTGGGCCGCCTCGCTCCACAGGCGATAACAAATACCCGGCCCCAGCCGCCCGGCGCGCCCGGCCCGCTGTTCGGCGGCATCGGCGGCAACACGCGCGGTCTCCAGCCGGGTCAGGCCGCTGCGCGGGTCGAAGCGGGGAACGCGGGTCCAACCAGCGTCCACCACCACGCTCACACCTTCGATGGTCAGGCTGGTTTCGGCGATGGATGTGGCCAGCACGATCTTGCGCCGACCTTGCGGATCGGGCTGGATAGCGCGCTGTTGCGCGTCGCCCGGCAGATCGCCATACAGGGGCACCAGGGCGAGCCCGGCGCAGGCCGGTTCCGCTTCCAGGCGGCGAAGAACCTGGCGGATTTCGCCGCCACCTGGTAGAAAGACCAACAGATCACCCGCATGGCGGGACAAAACGGCCCGCACGGTGCGCGCGACGATATGAAGATCGACCCCGTCGGGATCACGCGGCAGGTAATGCCGGGTCACCGGATGCGCGCGGCCCTCGCTGGTGACGATGGGCGCATCGCCCAGCCACCGGGCGACCGCCGCGCCATCCAGGGTCGCTGACATCACCAGCAGCCGCAGGTCCTCGCGCAGGCCGCGCTGGCTGTCCAAACCCAGGGCCAGGGCCAGATCGGCGTGCAGACTGCGCTCATGGAATTCGTCGAAAACGACCAGCCCCACCCCGTCTAGCATCGGGTCGCGTTGCAGCCGGCGGGTCAGAATCCCCTCGGTCAACACTTCGATCCGGGTCTGGCGCGAAACCTGGTTCTCGAAACGGATGCGATAGCCAACCGTTTGACCGACCGACTCGCCCAGCAAGCTGGCCATGCGCGCCGCCGCCGCGCGCGCCGCCAGCCGACGCGGTTCCAGCAGCAGGATAGAGCGCCCGGCTAGCCAAGGTTCATCCAGTAACGCCAGCGGAATACGGGTGGTCTTGCCCGCGCCTGGCGGCGCTTGCAACACCAGAGCGGTGGACTGGCCCAGCGCGGCGCGAATCTCTGGGAGCGCCGCCTCGATGGGCAAAGGAGCGGAGGCAAGTGCGGATGGCGGCAAGGTCGACGTGGACATCGGTGATGGCGGTTATAGGGCTAGCGGCGATTCCGCGCCAAGCCGCATTACCGCGGGTATTTTCAAGGCGCTTTGACTTATGGTGTAGTGCAACTTGCCACCGTGTTCGGGGCGATCCCAGTCCCGATTGTTCATCAACAGACCCGCTTTATAGCAGCGGGGCGCCGCCGAACGAAATTTTCATCGAATGATGCACCGCCTGTTCCTCCTTTTCATCACTGTATCGGTGGTCGCCACCATGGGCGTCGGCGCGTCACCCGGATACGGAGCGCCTGTCCCGGTTGAGGTGACCATCGATTTAACGGCTGGCCCCAGTAATACCTTCACTCCCGCCGTTGCCCTGGGTGCCGGAGTGGACGGTCATTCTCGCGGCGACGGCGACGCCATCTACCGCCCGGCGACCTTGCGCGCCATGCTGTCCGCCGGTCTGTATCCACTCACGTATCGTCTGCGCACCGAGTTGGCCATCGAGGCCTGGCACTGGAATCCGCGCGGCCATTGGAGCGACGAAAAACACGCGCGGGGTTACTGGACCTCGGATGACCGCGTCGGCGCTCCCGTTCGGGCGTCTTTCGGCTACCGGCTGCCACGCCGGGGAAATACCCTCGACCAGGCGGAAAACAACGGTTATTCGCGGCTGGCCGATGGTGATTTGCAAACCTTCTGGAAGAGCAATCCCTATCTGGATCGCCGCTATACCGGCGAGGACAACAGCCGGCACCCGCAATGGCTGATCGCCGATCTTGGGAAGCGTACTCCGTTGGACGCGATCCGCCTGGTCTGGGGGATACCCCATGCCGTTCGCTACCAGGTTCAGTACTGGGAAGGGGAAGACCCGGATGACCCGGACGAATATCCCGAAGGCCGCTGGCAACCGTTCCCCAACGGTACGGTCACGCAGGGCGGCGGTGGCGACGGTATCCTGCGGCTGGCCCAGAGTCCGATTCCCGTCCGCTTTTTGCGGGTGCTGATGGAGGAGTCTTCCGGGACCGCGCCAGTCGGCGCGCAAGACCCGCGCGACGCGCTCGGCTACGCGGTGCGGGAAGTTTATATCGGCACGCTGGACGCCACTGGCCGGTTGCAAGATGTGGTGCGTCACGCCACCAGGCACGATGGTCAAACCCGGTTTTTCGTCTCTTCCACCGACCCCTGGCACCGGGCCAGCGACCTGGACCCGGATGTGGAGCAGGTGGGTATCGACCGGGTGTTCGCCAGCGGAATCACGCGGGGATTGCCCATGCTGGTTCCCGTGGGGGTGCTGTACGACACTCCCGACAACGCCGCCGCCCTGCTGCGCTATTTACAGCGGCGCGGCTATCCACTACGCGGCGTCGAACTGGGCGAGGAACCGGATGGTCAGCGCGTGGCGCCGGAGGACTATGGTGCGTTGTATGTGCGGGCGGCGAATGCGTTGCGCGCGGTGGATCCGGCGGTCATCCTGGGTGGTCCGTCCTTTCAGTCGCTGTGGGACGAACCGATGATGGCCTGGACGGGAACCTCGGTCGCGCCCGACCGACCATGGCTGACCCGCTGGCTGGCATACCTGGCCGGGCACGACCAGGCGGCGCTGGGTTTCCTGTCCTTCGAGTGGTACCCGTTCGACGAGGTCTGCGCGTCGCCGGTGGCTCAATTGCAACAGGCATCATCGTTGCTGACCACCGCCCTGACGACTCTTTACGCCCAAGGATTGCCCCGTGACACGCCCCTGTTGATGACCGAGTACGGCTTCTCGGCTTTCTCGACCCAGGCGGAAGTGGACCTGACTGGTGCCTTGTTCAACGCCGACGCGGTGGGAACCTTCCTGACCCAGGGCGGCGCCACCGCCTATTTGTACGGCTATGAACCCAGCCCTGTTTACAAAGGGCCAAACTGCGACACCTGGGGCAACAATACCCTGTTCCTGTCCGACGACCAGCGACGTATCCTGGCGCGCACCGCCACCTATCACGGCGCCACGCTGCTCGCGCGACAATGGGTTGGGAACCCGAACCAGCTTCATCGGGTCTATCCGACAAAGGTGGAAACCAGCGTCGGGAACGCGGCATCCGCGTTGAGCGCCTACGCGATTCAGCGCCCCGATGGATGGTGGGCGGTGCTGCTGGTCAACCAGGATTCGCGACGGGAATGGGCGGTGACGACGCGCTTCGTGGGGCCGGGACCGAACACGACCGCCTACCTGCAAGGTCCGGCCCATCTCTACCAGTTCTCGACCGCCCAATATCGCTGGCAAGCCAAAGGAGAACAGGGCCGCCCCCTACGGAGCTACCCTCCGCGACACACCGCCTTGCCCGAGCGCGGGCCCGTGACCGTGCGATTGCCGCCCTGGTCGCTGACGGTGATTCGCGGTGGCGGACCTCGGGTTCCGTGAGCCGCGTCCAAATCGACGCCACCCGTCAGCGATGAAACTTCTTGAACAACCCATCCAACTTACGACGAATCCGTAACCTCTGACATGCCCCAGCCATCGCTTGAATTGAAGGAAGACCATTCCGGCTCCACCGAACCACACGCGTCCGCCACCGATGGCGGCGTGGTCAAACCCGTTTTCTTCGATCCCGCCCACAAACGCTGGCCGCGCCTGCGGTTGGGAATCACCCTGATCGGTTTGCTTCTTTCTCTGTTGCTGGGGTGGCTTGTTTTGAACATCCTGGCCAGTCCAACGTTGCCGTCGCTTCACCTGCCGGGCGCCAGTTTCTTACCCGAAGGCGCGCATGCCGTACCCGCGCCACCGCCGCTGTCTCCCGAACGCCCACTGACGCACCGCGAGCGCGCGCTCCGCAAGGCCGAGAGCAAACTGGCGCGCGAGCGCGAGCACAACCTGCAACAGTTGTTGACCCAGGTTCATGCCGTGAATCGCAACCCCGGCCAGCAGCCGCTCGCCATCGGGTTTTTCGTCAACTGGGACGACGCCAGCATGAGTTCGCTCAAGCAGAATCTGAACAGCCTGGACCTGGTGATCGCCGAATGGCTGCACCTGGCGGCCGAGGATGGGTCGCTGCGAGAGAACGATCCCAACCGCCAGACCCTGGCCACCGACTATATCCGAGTCCGACGTCCCGATTTGTCCATCATGCCACTGGTGAACAACTGGAATGGCCACGAATGGGAAGGCGCCAAGCTAGGGCGCATGCTGGCGAACCCAGCGGCGCGGGCGCGCACCATCGAACAACTGGCGGCCTATGTGGAGCGCCATCAATTCGCCGGCATCAGTATCGACTTCGAGGAAATTCCGGTAAAGGCCCAGCCTGACTTCCAGCGGTTCATGGCCGAACTGTACACCATGCTCCACCCGAAGAATCTGCAAGTATCGGTCAACGTACCCGCCAGCAATCCGGCGTTCGACTACCGTAAGCTGGCGAACAACGCCGATCAGGTGATTCTGATGGTCTACGACGAACACTGGGCCACCGGCCAGCCCGGCCCCATCGCCAGCCTGCCCTGGTTCGCCAAGGTGCTGCGCGAACGCCAGCGCGATGTGCCCGCCGACAAGACAATCGTGGCCATCGGCAATTACGCCTACGACTGGGAGCAGGGTCACCCCGCCGAGGAACGGACCTTCGAGGAGGCGGCGCTCGTCGCCAAGGAATCGGAAGGCGACATCCACCTCGACCAGGCCTCGCTCAATCCCACGTTCGATTACGCCGACGACAACGACCATATCCACCATGTGTGGATGCTGGATGCCGTGACCGCGTTCAATCAGATAGTGGTCGCCCAGTCGGTGCGGCCGCGCGGTTTCGCGCTGTGGCGCTTGGGGAGCGAAGATCCGGCCCTCTGGCAGGTCTTTGGCCAGAGCGGCCCGCTGGACGCGGCGCGCGCCGCCCAGTTGAGCGATATCCGTTTCGGTTATGGCCTGGATTACGAGGGTCAGGGGGAAGTGCTGGAGATCACGGCCCAGCCGCAGCCGGGACGCCGAAGCATCGACTTTGACCCGAAGCGTGGGTTGATTACCGCCGAACGCTTTACCGCATTTCCTTCACCCTACGTGATTACTCGCCACGGCGGCGCGGCGCGCAAGGTAGCGTTGACGTTCGACGACGGGCCCGATTCCCGCTATACGCCCCAGATTCTCGACGCTCTGCGCGCGGCGGGCGTACCGGCCACGTTTTTCATCGTCGGCGTCAACGGCGAACTGAACCCGGACCTGCTGCGCCGCGAGGTCGCCGAGGGCCACGAGATCGGCAACCATACCTTCACCCATCCCAACATTTCGACCATTTCGCCCACCCAGTTCCAGCTTGAGCTGTCCGCGACCCAACATCTGTTGGCCAGCGCGGTGGGTCGGCGTTCGCTGCTGTTCCGCCCGCCCTACGCGGTGGACGCCGAGCCGGAAACCATCGATCAGGTGCGACCCATCGAGCTGGCCAAGGAGCAGGGTTATCTGGTCGTGGGGATGCAGATCGATCCCGATGACTGGGAACGCCCCGGCGTGGACGAAATCGTGCGGCGCACGGTGGCGGAAGCGGAACGCGGCGAAGGCAACATGATCCTGTTGCACGATGCGGGCGGCGACCGCAGTCAAACCGTGCAGGCGATCCCCAGGATCGTCGAGGAATTGCGCAAACGGGGGTTTCAGTTCGTATCCGTGTCCGACTTGCTCGGCCGCAACCGCGACGAGGTCATGCCGCTGGTGCCACCAGAGAACGCCTGGCAAACCTGGCTGGATGGCGCGGCGTTTGGCGTGCTCAATGGGTTCGCCACCGCCATCCATTGGCTGTTCCTGATCGGCATCGTGCTGGGCATCGCCCGGTTGGTGTTCATTGGCGCGCTCGCCTTGTATCAGCGCTGGAACCAACGCCGCGCTGTCTTCGATCCCGCGTATTCACCTTCGGTGGTGGTGGTGGTGCCCGCTTACAACGAGGAAAAGGTGATTGTGCAAACCATCGCCTCCCTGCTGGCCAGCGATCACCCGGATTCCTTTGAGATCATCGTGGTGGATGACGGCTCCAGTGACGCGACGTATCAGGTGGCGCGCGCGGCTTTTGCCGACGATCCGCGCGTGCGGGTGTACACCAAGACCAATGGCGGCAAACCGGCGGCGCTCAACTTCGGCATGGCCCAAACCCAGGCCGAGATCGTGGTGGCGCTGGACGCCGACACCGTGTTTACCCGTGACACCATCCGCAAACTGGTGCGGCATTTCGCCAATCCCCGCGTGGGTGCGGTGGCGGGCAACGCCAAGGTGGGCAACCGCATCAATCTGCTGACGCGTTGGCAGGCGTTGGAATACATCACTAGTCAAAATCTGGATCGTCGGGCGTTCGACACGCTCAACTGCATCACCGTGGTCCCTGGCGCGGTGGGCGCCTGGCGGCGCGAACTGATCGAGCGGGTGGGTGGTTTTACCCATCTGACCCTGGCGGAGGATGCCGATCTCACCTTGGCCATTCGCAAGCTGGGCTATGCCATCGTTTACGAGGATGAGGCGGTGGCGCTGACCGAAGCGCCCGACACGGTGCGCGGCTTCATTCGCCAGCGTTATCGCTGGATGTATGGCACCATGCAGGCCGCCTGGAAACACCGTGATGCGTTGTTCCGCCCTCGCTACGGCGCGCTGGGTTTCGTTGCCCTTCCCAACGTGATCGTGTTTCAGGTGCTATTCCCGCTGGTCTCGCCGATCATGGACCTGCTGCTGATCAGCTCGCTCGGAATGGCGGCCTTCGACTACGCCCAGCACCCCGCGCAGTATTCGTCCGATGCGTTGTGGCGAGTGCTGTTCTACTACGCGTTGTTCGTGGCGGTGGATTATCTGGCCGCCATCCTGGCCTTCGCGCTGGAGCGCCGAGAGAACTGGAGTTTGCTGATCTGGTTATTCTGGCAACGCTTTTTCTACCGCCAGTTGATGTACTACGTCGCCATCAAGAGCACTCTGACTTCCCTGCGGGGCGCGTTGGTGGGTTGGGGTAAGCTAGAGCGCAAGGCGACGGTGCAGGTCGCCGGTTGATGGACCTCGCCGACGTGGCCACAAGGCTCATCCATCCCCAAAAGGGAATGTTTGTTGTTGTGGTAGCTAAGTCGTGGTTTTTTTGATAATCTGTGGGCATGATGATACGATACCGTAGGCTCTTCCGACTTGAGTTCGTCGCCACTATGTCCAAGCGCATTCTTTTACTTTTGTGGTTTTCCCCCCTGTTGGGCGCCTGCGCGTTCAATACCGAGCCAGTCGCCGCGCAAGTGGCTGGTAGCAATCCAGGGCTTCAGACTGAAAACGTTGTCGCGCCGTTCGCGACCAGTCTGAATGCATCCCAAGAAGTGGCGGTATCCCATCCGACCGAAGACGGTCAGCCGGCGGAGGCGGATGAGATGGAGCCGGATACCCCCGCGGAAGCGGCGGCGGCGCCCGCGGAAGCCGCCGCGCCACCACCCCTGCCGCCCTGTCCAGCGAACGCCGCCGGCCTCGACGGTCGGATCGCCAACCAGATTTGTCAGCGGGTACGGGCCGAACCGCCACCGACCCGCTTGACCGTGGACGGCCACGCGCTGCGGTCGTTGGAATCCACCATCCGGTTCTACGCCCAGCGCGATTATCGGGCGGGTTGGGTCGATGCCAATGGCAGTCCGGCGGCGGCGGCCGATGATTTGCTGAAGGCGCTGGGCGAGGCCGATCAGGAAGGCCTGCGGAGCGCCGATTACCGTCCGGCCGAGTTGCACAAGCGGCTGAAGGTCATCCGGCAGCAGGGATCGGCGGCGGGCGAAAGCACGCTGGCTGAATTCGATTTGCTGTTCACCGATACGTTCCTGACCTACGGCTCTCATCTGCTGGCCGGTCGGTTGCCGCCCCGCAAGGTGGATCCCGACTGGGCGATCAAGCCCCGTTCCCGCGATCTGGCGGCGGTGCTGCAAGAGGCGTTGGCCAAGGAAACGGTCAACTCGTCGCTGCGGGCCTTGCGGCCGCAAACCAAGGGCTATGTCCAGTTGCGTGAAGTATTGCGCCAGTACCGCGAGGTGGCGGCGGCGGGCGGTTGGCCGACGGTGGCCGCTGGTCTGGCGTCGGGCGCGCAGGGACCACGGGTACGGGATTTGCGCGTCCGCCTGCAAGCCAGTGGTGATTTGACGGGCGACGCGGCGGGCAAAAACGGGTCGGCGACGTTCGACAAGTCGGTGGCCGACGCGGTGCGCCGCTTTCAGAAACGGCATGGTCTGGCGGAGACCGGAACCGTGAACGCCGCGACGCAAGCGGCAATGAATGTATCGGTGACCGAGCGCATCCGCCAGGTCGAACTGAATCTGGAACGTTGGCGCTGGATGCCCGACGGACTTGGCTCGCGCTATATCCTGGTCAACATCCCCAGCTTCAAGATGAAAGTGTTCGAGGACGAAAAACGGGTCATCGAGTCGAACGTGGTGGTGGGCCGGCAGGAACGGCAAACCCCGGTATTCACCGCCAACATGGCTTATCTGGTGCTCAGCCCACAGTGGTACGTGCCACGCTCCATTGCGGTGAAGGACAAGCTGCCGCAATTGAGGCGCAGCCCCTACGCCTTGGCGCGGCAGGGCATCCGGGTATTCAACAACGCCGGTCAGGAAATCCGGCCGGGCGCGGTCAACTGGCGGGCGGTCAGCGCCAACAACTTCAACTATCAGTTGCGCCAGGACGCCGGCCCCCGTAACGCGCTGGGCGGAATCAAGTTCATGTTTCCGAATCCCTATAACGTGTACTTGCACGATACCCCGTCGCGCAACCTGTTCAGCCGCAACCAGCGGACGTTCAGCTCCGGGTGCATCCGCATTTCCAATCCGGTCGAGTTGGCCGAATATCTGTTGAAGTTCGATCCGAAGTGGACCCGGGACACGATCAAGACCGCCTCCACCAGCGGCAAGCAACGGGTGGTCAATCTGCCGCGAACGATGCCGGTCTATCTGGTGTACTGGACTGCCTGGGTGGATGAGGAAGGTCTAGTCAATTTCCGTGATGATATTTATCAGCGCGACAAAACGATGGTTCGCGCTCTGTACACGGGCGGCGCGGACGGCAAGGGCGCGTAACCCGCCTTTGGCCATGGAGGGATGGACGATCCCCCGACTTTGGCGGTCGGGGGATTTTTATTTTGGATGGGGTGAAAAATGCGGGTGGCGGTGGGCGTGCAATACGATGGGTCCGGGTTCCAGGGCTGGCAGGCGCAGCGATCCGGCGCGCGCACCGTGCAGACGGTTCTGGAGCAGGCGCTGGCCCAGGTGGCGGATCATCCGGTACGGTTGATCTGTGCCGGGCGCACTGACGCTGGCGTGCATGGCGTGGGTCAGGTGGCGCATTTCGATACCACGGCGGTGCGGTCGGCGCGAAGCTGGGTGCTGGGCGGCAACGCCCATCTGCCCATGGACCTGAGCCTGCGTTGGGCGTGGGACGTACCGGACGACTTTCACGCCCGTTTCTCGGCGCTGGCCCGCCGCTACCGTTATCTGATTCTCAACCAGCCCCATCGCTCGGCGCTATGGCGAGGACGGGCCACCTGGTGTTACCGACCGCTTGATGCCGAACGGATGCACGAGGCGGGACAGGCGCTAGTCGGCGAACACGATTTCAGCTCGTTCCGCGCCGCTGAGTGCCAAGCGCGCCACCCGATACGGGAGATTCGCGAATTGACGGTACGGCGGCAAGGCGATGGCCTTGTGCTGGAAGTGGAGGCGAACGCGTTTCTACATCACATGGTGCGCAACATCGCCGGGGTGCTGATGGCGATTGGGGCCGGCGACCGGCCCGTGGAGTGGGCGCGGGAGGTGCTGGCACGCCGCGACCGAACCCAGGCGGGCATCACCGCGCCGGCGGAAGGTCTGTATCTGCTAGCGGTGCGCTACCCGGAACGGTTTGGTTTGCCAACAACGGTTGGAACCATGCCGGAGTTTGGGCGCTGAGGAGTATCTCCCCATCACCCATCCCATTTGCGGTCAATGCAGACCGGTAAAACATCAGGAACGGCGCGGCCGACGACCACTGCCGCAGGGACTGCCTTGGGTGAAGGCGCGTGCTGTCCGACGAGGGATGGCCGTCGGTTTGACGGTGTCCCCGGTGCGTGGTGGCAAACCGGCGTGTCGAGTGAGAAAAGTCTGCGCGCCATGCTTGCGTCCCATTCGCGCGCCCTCGCCGCCCGTCGCGCCCGTGTCGACGGGTTGCCAGGCGGGAATTAAATGACGCTTGCCATTGCCGATCAAGTCGGCGCGGCCCATGCGTTTGAGCGCCTCGCGCAGCAGCGGCCAGTTCTCTGGATCGTGATAGCGCAGGAAAGCCTTGTGCAAGCGCCGCTGTTTCAATCCTCCGGGTACGAAGACGGCCTCGCCCCGGTCGCGGTGGATGCCCTTCAGCGGATCGCGGCCCGTGTGGTACATGGTGGTGGCCAGCGCCATCGGACTGGGCAGGAACGCCTGTACCTGATCGGCCCGAAAGCCGTTGTGTTTCAGCCATAGGGCGAGATTGAGCATGTCCTCGTCGGTCGTGCCGGGATGGGCGGCGATGAAGTAGGGAATCAGATATTGTTCCTTCCCGGCTTCCTTCGAGTATTTCTCGAACAGGGCCTTGAATTGGTCATAGGCCTCCAGGCCCGGCTTCATCATCTTGGCGAGCGGCCCGGCTTCGGTATGTTCCGGGGCGATCTTGAGATAGCCGCCGACATGGTGGGTGACCAGTTCGCGCACGTAGGCCGGATCACGGATAGCCAGGTCGTAACGCACCCCGGACGCGACCAGGATTTTCTTGACGCCCGGCACCTCCCGCGCCTTGCGGTACAGGTGGACCAGCGCGGAGTGATCGGTGTTCAGATTGGAGCAGATGTCCGGGTAGACGCAGGACAGCCTGCGGCAACTGCGCTCGATGTCCCGTGACTTGCAGGCGATGCGGTACATGTTGGCGGTCGGCCCGCCGAGGTCGGAAATAATCCCGGTGAACCCTGGCGTCTTGTCGCGGATTTCCTCGATCTCGCGCAACACGGAGGCTTCCGAACGGGATTGGATAATCCGCCCCTCATGCTCGGTGATCGAACAGAACGTGCAGCCGCCGAAACAGCCACGCATGATGTTGACCGAGAAGCGGATCATCTCCCAGGCGGGGATGCGCGCGTTGCCATAGTGGGGGTGCGGCGCACGCGCGTAGGGCAGATCGAACACGGCGTCGAGTTCCGGGGTGGTGAGCGGAATCGGCGGCGGGTTGAGCCACAGATCGCGGTCGCCGTGGCGCTGAACCAGGGCGCGGGCGTTGCCGGGATTGGTTTCCAGGTGCAGCAGACGGGAAGCGTGGGCGTACAACACGGGATCGTTTTTGACCTGCTCGTAACTCGGCAGGCGGATAACGGTCGTGGCGCGGTCGTGGCGCAGCGAACGGCGGCGGTGAACCAGCATCCTCGCGTCTGGTTCCTCCCTCGGCAAAGGCGGGTCTTGCAGCAAGGAAGGGTGGCGCGAAACGCCGGGATGGTTCGCATAGGGATCGGGAGGCGTTTCCACCGGCCCCGGCTGGTCTACCTCGGTCGAGTCGATTTCCAGCCAGCCCTCCGGCAGGTCGCCGCCACGCGGGAATGCCACGCCGCGCAGGTCGCGCATGGCCTTGGGAGATTCGCCAGCGGCGGCGCGATGGGCGACCTCGACGATGGCGCGCTCGGCGTTGCCGTACAGTAGCAGGTCGGCTTTTGCGTCCAGCAGGATCGAGCGGCGCACCGTGTCCGACCAGTAGTCGTAATGGGCGATGCGGCGCAAGCTGGCCTCGATGCCGCCGATGACGACAGGCACGTCAGGATATGCTTGGCGACAACGCTGGCTGTAGACGATGACCGCCCGGTCGGGGCGTTTGCCGCCCTCGTCGTTCGGGGTGTAGGCGTCGTTGTGGCGCAACCGCCGGTCGGAGGTATAGCGGTTGACCATCGAGTCCATGTTGCCCGCCGTGACCCCAAAAAACAGATTGGGCTTGCCGAGCGCCTGGAACGGTTCGGCGGCGATCCAATCGGGCTGGGCGATGATGCCGACCCGAAAGCCCTGCGACTCCAGTAGACGGCCAATGAGAGCCATGCCAAAGCTGGGATGATCCACATAGGCGTCGCCAGTGACGATAATGATGTCGCAGGAATCCCAGCCGAGCGTGTCCATTTCGGCGCGGGACATCGGCAGGAACGGTGCGACGCCGAAGCGGGCGGCCCAGTACTTGCGGTGGGAAAACAACGGGGTGGCGGTCTGCATGAACGTCCGAGCGGCGCGGGGCCGATAACCAGGAAAAGAAGTCGGAAATTATACGGGAGTGGGGAGTCAGGGCAATGCGATATTCTGGATCGAACGCTACCCGCCCTCTTTAGCCGCGTTTTTCATAACCTGATTCCCCACTCACCCTCGCCAGCGCCGCCGTCGAACGATGGCAGGACGCCCAACCTGGCAATTCGGCATTGGTTATGCCAGTCTTTGGACCTGATTTCAGCATAGACAGGTCCCCCGAACCGGGGAAATAACCAGGAAAAAATCAAGACATGTCAATCCCTGATGCTCCCAGCGCCCCAACCACGGGCGTTGTCGCGCCTACCCGGCTGATCGCTTACAGCGTGGCGTTGGCCGCGCTGGCGGTCGCTCTGTCGCCGCTCAGTATTCCCACTGGCATCGCCAAAGTATCGCCCACCCAGCATTGCATCAACGTCATCGCCGGGGCGCTGGTCGGACCGTGGTGGGGGCTGGCGGTGGCGCTGGTCACCTCGCTGGTCCGTAACGCGCTGGGGCTGGGTACGCCGCTGGCGTTTCCGGGCAGCGTGTTCGGGGTGGTGCTGGCCGGGCTGGCCTATCGCTACACCCGCAATGTTTACTTCACCGCGCTGGGCGAGATCATCGGCACCGGACTGATCGGCGCCGCCGTCGGCGCCTTGCTGGTCGCGCCCTACCTGATGGGCAAGGACATTGCCCTGACGGTGCTGATCCTGCCGTTCCTGCTGTCCTCGGCGGTCGGCGCGGCGTTGGGCGTCGCGGGTCTTGCCGTGTTACGGCAGCTCGGTTACCTGCGCTGAGTGGCGATGACCGAAGCCCTGATCGCTTGCCGGGGCGTGACTTATCGCTATCCCGTCGCCACCGCGCCGATTCTGCAAGACCTGGAGTTCACGATCCATCCCGGTGAATTCGTCCTTCTGGCCGGAGCCAGCGGTTCGGGCAAATCGACGCTTTGCCGGCTGTTGAACGGCCTGATTCCCCATTTGCACGGCGGCGAACTGCGCGGCGATCTCACCGTCGTCGGCGCTGACCCGCGTTCGACGCCGCCGCATCAACTGAGTCGCACGGTCGGGCTGGTGCTGCAACGACCCGACGCTCAATGTCTGGCGACGACCGTAGCCCGCGACCTCGCTTTCGGTCCAGCCTGCCAAGGGTTGGACCGCGCCACCATCGCCCGGCGAGTACGGGCGGCGGTCGAATGGATGGACATTCCCCATTTGCTCGACCGCGCGCCCCCCACGCTGTCTTGCGGCGAACAGCAGCGGGTAGCGCTGGCGGGAGTGCTGGCGATGGAGCCGAAACTGCTGGCGCTGGACGAACCGTTCGCCTTTCTCGATGCAGCGGGGGCCGGGCAGTTGCGTGAACTGTTGCGCCGTCTGCACGCTGCCGGAACCACGCTGATCGTCGCCGAACATCGGCTGAGCGAAGTGGCTGATCTCGCCAGTCGGATGCTGGTTTTGCGGCAGGGCCGCCTGGTGGCCGACGGTTCTCCCACCGAGGTTTTGGCCGGTGACGTGGCCGCTTGGGGATTGGAACCCGCTGGACCCTGGCCCGAGGCACCGCCGCCCGCCACGACCACGCCGGAACCCGTGGTGGAATGGGATAGCGTCTGGTGCGAGCGCAATGGTCGGCCCGTGCTGCGCGGCGCCAGTTTGACCAGCGCGGCGGGTGAAATCGTTGCGCTGCTGGGAGCGAACGGCGCGGGCAAGAGTACCCTGCTGCGCCACGGCAACGGTTTGTTGCGCGGCCAGCGTGGTGTGGTGCGGGTGCTCGGGCGGCCGGGCGGCCGGCGACCGGTGGCGGAACTGGCCCGCGAGGTGGGCCTGGTGATGCAGCAGCCGGGACACATGCTGTTCGCGCCGACGGTGCGCGCCGAACTAGCCGCCGGCCCGCGCGCCCTGCGGCGGTACGATCCGGCTCGGTGCGAGCGACTGAGCGAGCGGTTCAATCTGGGGTCATTGCTCGACCGACCACCGCAGACGCTCAGTGCTGGCGAACAGCGGCGAGTGGCCATCGCGGCGGTGCTGGCCTCTCGGCCCCAGGCGTTGTTGCTGGACGAACCGACCGCCGGTCAGGACGCCGTGGCCCGCGCCACCTTACGTACCTTGCTGACCGAGTGCGTCGCCGAGGGACTGGCGATTACGGTGGCGACACACGATCCTCGTTGGGCGTGGCCACTTTGCCACCGTTGGGCGGTGTTGGCCGAGGGGCGAGTGACCGCCGCCGATGCCGCAACCGTGCGGGCGCGGTACGAGCCTGGGTATCACGCTGGGCCGAATTCATTGGCGGTGGCGGCCTGATGGAGCGGTTCGACTCCTGCCTCGCTCTCGCGGGAAAAGGGAGCGAGCGGCGTTATGACCCCCGCGCCAAGCTGGTGGTTTATCTGCTGGGCTGCGGGGCAATCCTGTTGACCACCCGACCGTTGGCTTTGCTGCCGCTGACCGTCGCGCCGTTGCTGGGTATCGCGGTGGGGCGGTGCTGGGGCGAGTGGTGGCGGATCCTGCGCCTGTTGTGGCCGACTCTGTTGCTGTTCGCCGTGATCGTCGGTTTTGGGAGCGGCCCCGAAGCCGCCGCTGGAGCGGTATTGCGGTTGGTGGCGCTGGTGACCGCCAGCGTGCTGTTTTTCGCGCTCACGCCGCCGGAGGAACTGGGTGAGTCGCTGCTGGCCAGCGGCTTGTCGCCCCAAGCGGTGTTCCTGCTGGAAGGAACCTTGCGTTTTGCGCCAACCATGGCGACGCTGGCGCGCGAGGTGCGCGAGGCGCAGGAGAGTCGCGGCATCCGATTGGACGGCTTTTACCTGCTGCGCAACGGCGTTGCGCTACTGGGGCCGCTGCTAGCCAGCGTGATGCGCTTTGCCGACGATCTGGCCGAAGCGCTGGAGGCGCGCGGCTTCGGTGGATCAACCCGCACCCCACTGGTGGAATACCGATTCCGGGCGTGGGATTGGACGCTGGTCTTGGGGATGCTGGCGGCGACGGTGGGGTGGGTGTTTGTTCGTGGATAATTCCCAGTTAGGATGAGGATGATTTTTCCCTTCACTCATGGAGTTTTCTGGCATGAAAACCGTTCTTGCCCTTCGTCACGTCGCGTTTGAGGACCTTGGCAGTTTCGCGCCGGTGCTGACCGAGCGCGGTTACGCCATTCGTTACAGCGAAGCCGGTTACGATGATCTGACGCAGATAGATCCGCTGGCCGACGATCTGTTGGTGGTGCTGGGTGGTCCCATCGGCGTCTACGAGGATGAGGCGTATCCGTTCATTCGCGACGAATTGGCCTTGCTGCGGGCACGACTGGATGCGGATCGACCGGTGCTGGGTATTTGTCTGGGCTGTCAATTGCTGGCCCAGGCGTTGGGCGGAAGGGTCTATCCGGGTGGACGCAAGGAGATCGGCTGGGGGTCGCTGATGCTGACCGATGCCGGCCATGTCAGCCCACTGGCGGCGTTGGCCGACGGGACGCCAGTACTGCATTGGCATGGCGACACGTTCGAGTTACCGGCGGGCGCCGTATTGCTGGCCTCGACCGAGATATACCCGCATCAGGCTTTCGCGTGGGGACAACGGGCTCTGGGGTTGCAGTTCCACCTGGAAACCACCGCGCGGGGTTTGGAACGCTGGTTCATTGGCCACGCCAGTGAAATTGCCCAAACTCCCGGCCTGAGCGTCACAGCGCTGCGGGCCGCCACCGCTCGTCATGCCGCCGCCGCTGAGCAACGGGGCCGGCAATGCCTGACCGACTGGCTAAATCAAACCGGGCTGTGAACAGCGCGGTCTCACGCACCGTCACAGCCCGGCGGGGGTTGGTTCCTCAACCGGCGGCGCGCATTGACGCCGCCGGTTTATCAACCACTTACGGCTGATAGTTTCCTTCCAGCAACTTGGCGTGCGCCGCCGCCAGCCGCGCGATGGGCACACGCGGCGAGGAGCAGGACACGTAGGTCAGGTTGGCGTAGTGGCAGAACCGCATCGAGCGCGGATGGCCGCCCTGCTCGCCGCAGATGCCGACCTTGAGGCTGGAGCGGGACTTGCGCCCATTCTCCACCGCAAACGACATCAACTGGCCAACGCCCTTGGTGTCCAGCGCCTCGAACGGGTTGTCCTTCAGAATGCCGGACTCGTTGTAGAACGGCAGGAACTTGTTCTCGGCGTCCTCGCGGGAGAACGAGAACGTGGCCTGAGTCAGGTCATTGGTGCCGAAGGAGAAGAACTCGGCGACATCGGCGATCTCCTCAGCGCGCAAACAAGCCCGCACCACTTCCATCATGGTGCCGAACTCGAAATGCACCTTGACCGCATACTTGGCCTCGACCTCGGGCAGCACTTCGTCCACCAGGGCGCGGACTCGCTTCAATTCCTCCACGGTGCAGACCTGTGGCACCATGATTTCCGGGTGAACGTCGACCTTTTCCTGCACGCATTCCGCCGCCGCTTCCAGAATGGCGCGGATCTGCATCTTGTAGATTTCGGGGTAGGTCAGGCCGAGACGGACGCCGCGATGGCCCAGCATCGGGTTGATCTCGTGCAGGGCGCGCGCCTTTTGCAGGATCTCTTCCTTCTTGGCCAGCACGTCGGAGACCAGATGGCTGTCGTTCAGGATGCCCAACTGCTCGACCGCTTTCGGGTTGACCTGATTGAGAATCTGGCTGATCGCCTCCAGACCCTGCGCGGTCTGGCGCAGATGGCGCAGATGCTCGATATCGTCGATCAGCGTTTGCTCGGAGGGCAGGAACTCGTGAATCGGGGGATCGAGCAGGCGCACGGTGACCGGCCGTGGCGCCATCACCCGGAAGATTTCCTTGAAGTCGCTGCGTTGCATCGGCAGCAGCTTGGCCAGCGCGGCCTCGCGATCTTCCGTGGTCTCGGCCAGAATCATCTCCAGCACCAGAGGCAACCGCTCCTTGGCGTTGAACATGCGCTCGGTGCGGCACAGGCCGATGCCCATGGCGCCGTAGTTGGAGGCACGCTGCGCGGCTTCCGGGGTATCGGCGTTGGCCATGACCTTGAGCCGGGCCACCTCGTCGGCCCAACTCAGCAAGGTGCGCAGTTCCGGGGTGAATTCCGGCTCGACCGTGGGGATTTCACCCAGGAACACGCGGCCGGTGCCGCCGTCGATGGTCACGACATCGCCTTCATGCAGCACCTTGTCGCCGATGATCGCCTGGCGCTGGTGGACGTTGACGTCGATATCTTCCGCGCCCACCACGCAGGGCTTGCCCATGCCGCGCGCCACCACCGCCGCGTGCGAGGTCTTGCCGCCGCGACTGGTGAGAATGCCGACCGAGGCGAAGAAGCCGTGAATATCCTCCGGCTTGGTTTCCTCGCGCACCAGGATGATTTTCTCGCCGGCACCACGCCCACGCTTCACGGCGGTATCGGCGTCGAACACGATCTTACCGGAGGCCGCGCCCGGCGACGCGCCCATGCCCTGCGAGGCCGGAGCCACTTTCTGTTTCGGGTCCAACTGCGGGAACATCATCTGTTCCAATGATTCCGGGTCAATCCGCAACAGCGCTTTTTCGCGGCTGATCAGGCCCTCGTTCGCCATTTCCACCGAGCTGCGCACCATGCCCTGGGCGTTCATCTTGCCATTGCGAGTTTGCAGGCAATAGAGCACACCCTTTTCGATGGTGTACTCGTAGTCCTGCACCTCGTGGTAGTGACCTTCCAGCTTGTTGCGCAATTCCACCAGTTGCCGGTACAAATCCGGTATTTCGTCCTTCATTTCCGCAACCGGTTTCGGAGTACGAATGCCGGCGACCACGTCCTCGCCCTGGGCGTTGACCAGGTACTCGCCGTACATCACGTTCTCGCCGGTGCCGGGGTCGCGGGTGAAACCGACGCCGGTGGCGCAATCGTTGCCCATGTTGCCGAACACCATGGTGACGACGTTGACCGCCGTGCCGTTGGCCATGTCCGGGGTGATCTTGAACTCGCGACGATAATCGACCGCGCGCTGGCCCATCCACGAGTTGAACACCGCCTTGACGGCCAGTTCGAGCTGCTCGTAGGGGTCCTGCGGGAACGGCTTGCCGGTCTGCTCCTGGACAACCTGTAGGAACAACTGGCCGATGTCCTTGAGGTCCTCGGCGCTCAGGCCCAAATCGACCTTGACGCCGGCGCGGCGCTTGATCGCCTCGAAGTGCTCGTCAAAATAATGATCGTCGATGCCCAGCGCGATCTTGCCGAACAACTGGATGAAACGGCGATAAGCGTCGTAGCCGAAGCGCTCGTTGCCGGTTTGTTTGATCAATCCCGCCAGGGTGGTTTCATTCAGACCCAGGTTGAGGATGGTATCCATCATGCCCGGCATGGACATCGCGGAACCAGAGCGCACCGACACCAGCAGTGGATTGCCAGCACCACCGAACTGCTTGCCGGTTTCCTGCTCCAGCCAGGCCATGTGCTCGCGCACGTTCCCCATCACCCCTTCGGGCAGGCGGTTATTGGCGATGTAATCCAGGCAGGCCTCGGTGGTGATCACAAAGCCCGGCGGCACGCGCAAGCCAATCTGCGTCATTTCGCACAGATTGGCGCCCTTGCCGCCCAGCAGCATTTTGTTCTTGCCATCCCCTTCGGTGTACTTGTAGATGTACTTCTTCGCCATGGTCCCACCTTTGCGTGAATACGTGGTTGGTTATTGCAATCCGCGCCCGTCACTGGCGACGGGCGAATCGAATACGTGGCCGGCTAGCGCGCCAGCAGGTATCGCCCTTAAAAGATAGTCGCATGAAGCGGGAATTGCCAAGTTTCATCCACCCCGAGGCCTCGGGGTCATCATGCCACACCGCCCCATCCGTTTTATCTGATCGGTCTATTTCAATATATCTTACAAGGTATTTCGCGAGGCGATTCCACATCCGAAGTACCATTACCGCCCCACTCCACGGACGCGAATTCGTTACGAGGTTCCAAATTCAGCACGATTGTTCTATTGCGTGACGGTTCACGGATGACAAATTTTCTACTGCTGATTTTGTATTTTGACACATCTTGTCCTTGATCAGGGATAACCCATCCAGATAGACCCTTTTAATCTGACAACAGCGCTCTGTAAGAGACACCTGACAAGCTAACTTATTAGTTTAAAAATAAAAGTTTCCAGGAATGATCTGCGTAATCGCTCGCAGAAAGGTTTCAACAGTAACGCTTTGATGTTTCAAAAACTTTTTAATTAGTCCCTAACGCTATAGGTATAATGGCTGAAGTGGACCCCATGTCCAGACAACTTTTGGTTGAATTTAAGGTAGTACCT
>JAVMKI010000025.1:0-28622 GCA_031732755.1 Candidatus Contendibacter sp. | reverse complement strand
TCTGGGCGATCAGATCCTGCTGTTCCTGATGGGTCTTGCGCTGGGCGTACTGCAGACCGGCCATCGCCGCCGAGCGCACGCCCAGCCCGATGCCGGTGGCGACCGCGGCGTTGTCGGTGACGCTGCTGGCGATGGCCGCGCCGCCGACGCCGGCCAGATCGGCCGTACCCTCGCGCAGAAAGGAGCTGCATCCGCACGCGCCAGCAGCGATCCCTATCAGCAACAGCACGGTTGGGTAGCGTTTGATCATCGCGTCGGATCGCTATGAATCGGAAGACAGCTACAGTGTACCCGACTGGTCGTAAATGGGACGCGTCCGGGAGAGCTGGTGGCATCACTCCAGCCTCGTGCCGCCACCGGCTCCGACAGCTCGGTAGTAAGAGTAGCGGCTACCGCACGCTGCTGTCGGCCCGAATCGGTAGCCGCTACGTGTTCCCGCATGGGTTTCCCAAGAACGATAAGGCGAACATCACGCAGGACGGGAAAAAGGCGCTGCAGCTCGCCGGCAAGGTGTTTCTGGAACTGTCCGCGGAGCTTTGTCGAAGGCGTTGCAACTGGGCGTGCTATTGGTGCATCGTGAGCAAGAGCATTGAATCCCTGCATGGTGACCTGACTACGCTCCACGAAGCGGGAGTGATCAGCAAGGTGACGATGCGTGAGTTCGATGCGATCTGCCCGCCGTTGGTGAGGGAGTTCAGCACTGCCGACATCAAACGCCTACGCGAAGCCTTGAAGTTCAGCCAGCCGGTATTCGCTCTTCATTTGCACACGTCGGCCTCGACCGTGCGCAAGTGGGAGCAAGGCGAAACCCGCCCCACGGGGCCGGCGCTCAAACTGCTCAACGTCATCGCCGACAAGGGTTTGCAGGCCATCATCTGATGCCTGACGGGGGAGACAGACATTGGCGACACGAATTGACCCTTTCAGCTCACAGCATCTTGAAGCCGCGTGCCGCGTGCTCGCCCATACTGAGCGTGGCCTGAGCGGCACGCAAATCGAACGCCTGCTGCAAGAAATCAAGATTGCCGACACGTCGCCCGGCATGACCAAATGGAAGCGGTTGTTCAATGCACTGGCCGGGGCACAGAACCAGCACCAAGTCGGCAACCATCTCATCATGTTCATCAATCGCGCGATGAACCCAGTAAACTATGCTCGTGACCCCGCGACATTCTCCTGGCGGCGCGATGAACTCAATGTCGTTCTTGCCTTCTCCGGTTTCTACGTGCGCGAAGACGGCAAGGTTGGGTACGCCGACAAGGCCACGACGCTTGATGCCGCGCGCGCCCGCGCGGGGCGACTCAAGGCCGCGCTGGAACGCCGCGTCGTCCACGCGGAAGTGTTGAACTACTGCCGCGCCGAGCTGCTGGACGAAAACTATTTCCATGCCGTGTTCGAGGCAACGAAAGGCGTTGCGGAGCGGATTCGCCTGCTGTCGGGCCTGAACGGCGATGGCGCGGACCTAGTGAACAAGGCATTCGCAGGCCAGCAACCAGTTCTCGCCTTGGGGCCACTCACCACCGAGTCCGAAAAGAGCGAACAGAGAGGTTTTGCCAACCTGCTGATCGGCTTGTTCGGCGCCGTGCGCAATCCGCTGGCTCATGCACCTAAAACGAATTGGCCCATGTCCGAACAGGACGCACTGGACATCCTGACGCTGGTGTCGCTGATTCACCGCAAGCTGGATGGCACCGCGAAAGTAGCTGCCGTATCGCCATAAGGGAGAGCTGCCGTATCGCCATATAGGGAAAGACGATGCGCGGCGTCGGTGCCTTCAGGGCATCGTTTCGATAGCAGTAATGGTATAGCTACCCTTGTCGCCGGGCGTCAGGGTGAATTTCACTTTGTCGCCAGCTTTGATCTTGCCGGCCAGCGCTTTGTCCGCCAAGCGGAAATCCATGGTCATCGCCGGCCATTTCAGCGCCGGAATCGGATCGTGGGCGATGACGGCCTTGCTCGCCGCCGCCTCCACGCTTTTGACCGCGCCGGTGGCGGGAATAGCCGTGGTGGCGGTGGCCGGCGCCGCGCCATGACCAGCATGGGGATCAGCCGCCAGGGTCGGGCCGCCACTCAGCAGGGCGATCAACGCGGCGGAAACGAGAAATGGTTGCCTCACGGTATTCTCCCCGAATGTGGGTTCAGTGAAATATATCATACCTCGATCAACCTGGAGTTGGCTTCAAATATGGAGTAGACCGACCACGGTGAACGGTGCTGTGCTTATTCACCTTGACGATTCTACAATTCATCAATCCAACCCGGTTGAAACACCAGAACAGCGGTTAAGGCAACATTCAGCCATTATTTCGTAATTCATACCGCATCAAATTGATTGTAGGGGCTCTAATCGTGATAGTCATTCCCAAGCGCGGGCAAGTCCGCCGCTGGAAATAACGATTCATACCGTCGGGTTTCATACAACCTTACAGATTATCCAGGTCGCCGCTCTCGATGAAAAGCCATTTGTCGTTGATCCTGCTGTCCACCCTGCAATGTAACGCCGATTGCGAATATTGCTTTGAAAACAAGACGCCTGATCGGCTGACGCTCGACCGCTTGGGCGAAATGATTCGCAAGGTATTGGACTACATGGTGGAAAAATCGCTGGTCTCATTAACCATCTACTGGCAAGGCGGCGAGGCGATGCTGCTACCGCCAAGCTGGTACGAGCAAGCCAACGCGTTGATTCAGCGCGAGGCCGAAGCGCGCGGCAAACAGGTGTTTCACAGCCTGCAAAGCAACATGTTGGCCTATAGCTCCCGCTGGAACAAAGTCGTGGCCGAAATGTTCGGTAACTCCATCGGCACCTCGCTGGATTATCCCAACCTGCACCGCAAACTGCTGGGGCAGGGACCGGAAAGCTACAACGAAATCTGGAGCCGGCGGGTACGGGAAGCGCGTGCGGCTGGCATCGCCGTGCAGGTTATCGCTGTGCCCAACCAGGCCACGCTGGAGATTGGCGCCGAGCGGTTCTATACCTATTTCACGGACGAGCTCGGCGTCACCGAGTTCCAGGTCAACACGCCCTTTCCGGGTGGCGAGACAACCGCCGCTAAAAAGGCATTGCCAGTGGCGGAAGTGGAAAAACTGAGCCAGTTCTACACCGACCTGGCCAATGTCTGGCTGGAGCGCGGATACCACCAAGGAATACGGCTCGGTCCCTTCGACGCCCTGCTCCAACATTTCAGCCACGAAGCAGCGACCTTGCCCTGCATCTGGGGCGACAACTGCGCCAACGCCCTGGTCTCGATTGACGCCCGGGGTTACGTGGCGCAATGTGATTGCTGGGTTACCAGTTACCCAGATTACCACTATGGTAATATCTTCGAATGCGATAGCCTGGAAGAATTGTTGAAAACCAGCCCGGCGCGTGGGAAGTTCAACGAGCGGCCTGTCCATCTCATCCAGCGCGACTGCCTGAGCTGCGACTATCTGTCGCTGTGCCATGGTGGCTGTCCGGTGCGAACCTATACCGTCCATGGCACGCTGTTCGAGAAAGACCCCTATTGCGAACTTTACAAGGTTGTATTTGGGCGAATGGAACAAGCGGCGCGGGAACTGGCGCGGGCGGCGATAGCGATGCGCGGCGTGGCTGCTTGAGTAATCCGACGGCGTGGTTTTTCCATTTTTCCGAAATATTCCACATGGAATAAAACGCCAGGATGGAAACCATTGGCACGTGGCCACCAGAGGGTGTCCAGATGGCCGCGCGACCTGTTCCTGGATCGATCCAGAGTAGAAAGCAGCGGAGAACCGAAATGACGAATCAAGATGACGAACAACCCTATGAAACAGTGCCGGACTCCCTCGATGAGGAATCACCCCAGGAAGAACGCCGACAATTCTTACGTAGTTTGGGCAAATGGTCGCAAGCGGTAATCGGCGGAGTCGTGGCGGGTGGAATCCTAACCACCCCCAAACCGGCCGAAGCATGGCACAACGGTGGGGGCGTAGTAGTCCCACCTGGAGATCGGGATTCGTACCGTCGAGGGGGTAGCTGGGGTAATCGGGGCGGCGGCTGGTACAACCGGGGCGGTAGCGGCTGGGGTAATCGGGGCGGCGGATGGTACAACCGGGGCGGTGGCGGCTGGGGTAATCGGGGTGGCGGATGGTACAACCGGGGCGGCGGCGGTTGGCATAACCACGGTGGCGGATGGTACAACCGCCATGGCGGTTGGGGTAACCGCGGCGGTAGTTGGTATAACCGGCATGGTGGTTGGGGTAACCGATAATGGAACCCACATACTGGGCCGCCTGATCCGTGGGTGATCCATCGTCGTCTCGCCGACAAACCGACTCACGATGAAGCACTGGCGAGAATGACGGTCATCGATCAGGCCGTGAGGAACGCAGACGCGCTTCCCACGGCCTGATCGGTTTTTCATCGCTGACAACCTTCCAGGCCGAAAGCGAATAAGCGTTTTCCCCGCTGGTGGTCAGGGCCAGCACCTGGCCGGGCTATCAACGGTCAATGCGCCGGTAATTCGATGCGCACCGTGTCGCGCAGCACGCCATCCAGGCCACCGAACACGGTCAGCCGCTCGACCTTATCCACCACCTTCTCCAGTGCCTCCAGTTCCTTGAGCCGCAGCAGCAAGGGGTTCTCTTCCATGAGCTTCGCCGTGTTGAGCAGCGAGCGGGTGGCAGCGGTTTCCTCGCGCCGGCGGATGACGTTGGCCTGCGCCACCTTCTCCGCCTGCACCACCTGATTGAGAATATCCTTCATTTCGCCCGGCAGGATCACGTCCCTCAAACCGACCGTCTCCAGTTCCAGACCGTGCGGACGAATCTTCTCGACCGCGTAATCCCACACCGCTTGATCCAACTCGTCCTTGTCGCCGAGCAGCACGTCCAGAGTGCGGGTGCCGATGGTCTGGCGCAGACCGAACTGCAAGGTTCGGTACAGATATTCGCTGGTGCTACCCAGCTCGGCGCGTGCCTTCACCGGATCGATGATCCGGTAGACCGCCGATAGATTCACCCGCAGGCTGACCTTGTCCTTGGTCAGGATTTCCTGGCCGGAAACCTCCAAAGTCTGCAAGCGCAAATCCACCGACTCGACCTTGACCGCCCGGTTGAACCGCCAGAAGGCGTGCAGGCCGGGCGGCAGGGTCCGCACCAATTCACCGTCCACCAGCAACAGGCCGATGTGGTTGTCCTCCACCTCGGCGACCTGGATGAACCCAGTCAGGTTCTTGGCCAAAGTCGCCGATGGCCGCGCCAACAGGGCCGCGTGCGCCCGCGACAGGGTGTAATCGGTGGCGATGTCGATCAGTTCGACCCGCACCTCCACCGGACCTCGCCAGTAAACCCGACGAGTCGCTGGCGGCAACACGCCATCCAGACGGTTGTTCTTGTAAATCAGGCCAACCTGCCGGTCGCTGGTCTCGATCACTTGAAAGTGGCGTTCGATCAACCCCGCGTTGGCCTTCAACAGCACGTCCAGCCAAGGGTGATCGAACTCGGCCACGGTCAAGTCGTAACGCTGCACTTCGTGGCGGTTCAGCGGATCAAGCCAGCGGTAAGTACCCGGTTCCAGAATGGCCGCCAACCGGCGGTCGCACAGATGCAGCCCACGCTCGTTCTGGGCGATCACGATTCGCTTGTAACCCAACATCTTGGTTCTCCTTGTGAAGTTCGAGTGTATTCTTCCTGTTCCGCCGCGATCCGGCGGGCGAGCGTGGCGTGTTACTGGTCGGCGCCGTTTCCGGCCCGCCACCGCCGAGCGTCAGGATGTCATCGAGACCTGCTCCTGCCGGTTGGTTGATGAAATGGGTTGGGAGCACACCCCACGCTCGCGCGGCGGGCGACGGGTCGATGCCGGGTCGCTGATCGGCGGGCCTTGCACGGTGGCCAGCATCCTTGCCGACCGACACCGCGCTCGGCTGGCCGATCATCGCCTTGACCCGATTCTCCGCCGCGCGAAACCGCGCGAGCGCTGTGGGCTAGCGGCCGTCCCGGTGCCGAGGCACCGAGCCAGCGACCGCCCGCCGGGGTGGCTCCCTGGGGTACAACAGAATGAGCGGATTCGAACCGCGAGCCTGTTTAGGGCTTTCCCATGGTGGAAAAGGAGGGAGTTGAACCCTCGACCGTCTGATTATGAGTCAGATGCTCTACCCATTGAGCTACTTTTCATGCTTCGAAGTCCCATCATCCGCCCGACACACGCCGTGCGATGGTTAGCGTTGGCGCGCCGGACCGGCGTTTGAACCGGTACCGCTGCGCGGCGACAGGGCTGCTTCGAACCTTGCCGGCGGGGATTTCAAAATCTTTCCGCCGGACGCCAGACCATAAAAAACCCCGGAAGGCTCACCGCCGACCGGGGTTGGGTATTCCCGCTCGGAAGGTCGCCTCGCGCGGACCTCCCGAGCCTGTAGTCTCGTCAGGTCCGCATCGAATCCATCGTGGGCGCGCAAAAATGCGCCGGCGGCATTGACCGGCCGACAATGGATGAGAGGTTGAATGGGCGCTGGTTTCTATTCATGGGGCGCGCAGTATAAACCGGAAAAAGAAGGAGTCAACCCTTGTTTCAGAGGCTTAGCAAAAATGCCTCCAAGAACGCCCTGCCCTAGGTGCTGGATGCGCAATTTGGCGACGACGACCAACTGCGCCTACTCAGTTCGCGTCCGATTCCACTCGGCGGTCGGAGCAATCGCTTAGTCCGGCATGGGGCGACCGGGAAGGGGCGCCCTCACAAGGGCAGGTTTTTTCATGTCTCAGCTTCAAGTGCTTGTAATGGTGGGTTACTCAGGGAGATAGTCAGGGCAGGCCAGGGTTCCGGGCAACCGTGGCCGATAGATAACGGCTGGTGATTGAAGAGTGCGGCCACGATCAACGACCAGCCATGGCGGAAGACGCCAACCAACCGCCAGCATCGGCCTTGTTGCCGGGGCGAACCGGGCACGGGCAAACCGTCGGCGGTCGCGGTCAAACTATCATGAGCGTACCAGGATCATGCCCAAACTCCACAAGGCCAAGGCCAAGGCCAAGGCCAAGCCCATGACCATCGGCTGGCTCAGGTGGGGAAAGGGCTGGGCAAGTTCGGTGCGCCATTGATACTGTCCAGGCGGGCGAGGCATGACGGCTCTCCGGTAATCCGGCGATTTCCCTATCGGCTATTTTACCGCATCCTCATGTCTCGATTACTCTTTACGGAAAGACATACCCTTGTAAGATGGCGGTAACCGGTTACACGACGGAACGCGAAAGCCCCGCGAATCATCGTCGCCCCAATCGGCCGGCCGGGTACGTTCTGAGAAAATCGAGATAAATCCCAGTGGTCGCCTCGGGGTTTTCTAGCAATGGCAGATGGCCGGTGCCGGGCAACTTGACCCGTTTGCCGCGAGGAAACCGGTAGGAAAGCCGATCCAGGCCCTCGACGGCGAAAATCCGGTCGTCCGCACCCCACAGGACGAGGGTGGGAATCCAGATCGGCGGACCGTCTTCCAGCATGGTGTCATATAGATTGACGATGTCCCAAACCTGCTGGTAGTGACGGTTGCGCTCAACGTAATCCTTGACCAGCGCTGCCTTGACCGGCTCCGGAATCGATGGCGGATTCACGAACAGCAGGCCCATTTCCAGATCGAACTGGGCGATATCGATGGGAATGAAAGGATTGATGCCCTGGTAGATGGCCTCCCTGACTCGTGGACCCCAGCCGACGATGCCAAGCGGCGAGCCGATGAAGGCGAGCGTGCGAACCTGCCGGGGATAGTGCCGCACATAGAGCGCGGCGATGGCGCCACCCATCGAACTGCCCGCCAGATCGAAAGTAGCGATGCCCAGAGCATCCACGAACTGGCGCAGGCGTTCCACCTGATTCTCCAGCCGGTAATCCACCAGCGGAAAGTCGATGCTCTGGCCATAGCCGGGCAGGTCCGGTGCCATCGCGGCATAACCGGCGGAGGACAACAGGCACAGAACACCGTTCCATTGTTCTTTCTGGGCGAACAGGCCATGCAGGAGCAGGACGCGAGGGCCTGTCGTTCCCGCCGTGTTGTAATACAGGACGCCACCGTCGAGCGCGACTTCGTGGGACGTGATGTTGCAATCGCTACTGGGGTGGTCGGCGCGGCCGTAGCCGCTCGGCCCCAGAAGCAGCAGGATCAGCACTAGCAATAGATAACGGGTTTTGGTTCTCATCTGGCCTCCGACCACGGGATAGAGAGTGCTTCAACAATTCACCATGGTGACGCCCAGACCGGCGGTTCCCATTTCCTTGAACGGCGCCGGTAATGCCCGTCCCGTTTCCAGCATCGCCAGAATCACCCGATCCAAATCCTCCCAGTGCTGGGAGGCAATCTCGTTTTTCGCTAGCAGATACGCGTTATAGGCCTTGATCGCGCCGAAGGCGTTGCGTTCGATGCAGGGGATCAGCACGAAGCCGCCGACCGGATCGCAGGACATACCCAGGTGGTGTTCCAGGGCGATGGTCGCGGCGATTTCCGTCGCGTCCAGGGAAGCACCGCTGGCATGAGCGAGCATGGCGGCGGCCATCGCCGACGCGACGCCGATCTCACCTTGACACCCCACTTCCGCGCCGGCCACGCTCGCGTTGTTCTTGCACAGAAAGCCGACCAATCCCGCCGCCAGCAGGCCCCGGCGCATGGCGTCCTGGGAAAGCTTCAGATGGTGTTTCATGACATAGACCAGGGCGGGCAGGGTACCAGCGGAGCCGAGAGTGGGCGCGGTGACCGCCAGCCGGCCGGCGGCGTTGCCTTCGGACACCGCCAACGCATAACTGCTCAGCCGATTCATGAACCCGTCCCCGTCCCCATCGTTTTGGGTGCTCTGATACAGCCGTTTGGCCCGGCGGTAAACCGGGAAGGGGCCGGGCAACACGCCTTCTTCGCTCAACCCCTGATTGACGCCGTTCTCCATCGTGTTCAACACCTGGTCGAGATGGGCTACAATCTCGGCGTCCCCGATCTTCAGAATGGCCTTCTCGTTTTCCAGCACTATCTCATCGAGACCTTTTTGGCGTTCCCGAACTAGTTGTTTGAACACCGTCATGTTGCCATAGGGATGAACCGGCTGGCCGCGATCCGGGGCGGGCTGGCCCTTCCACTGAAAAAAGCCGCCCCCCGGCGAGTAATACTCCCGCTCGAACAACGTTGCGCCATCCGCATCCATCAGCCGCATCACCAACGTATTGGAGAAGGGATACGAATGCTCGACCTTGTCCCAAACGATGGTGTTCCGATCCAGGGTGAAGGTCTTGTCGCTGATCTGGGTAACGTACTGTTGGCGGGTATCCTCCAAACGATCCATCAGGGCCGTATCGCAGGTTTCCGGTTTTTGTCCCAGCAATCCGGCCAGAATGGCCCGGTCGGTGCGGTGGCCACGGCCGGTGGCGCTCAGGCTGCCGAACAGATGAGCCTGGATGGACTGGGCCTGGTTTAGCGTTTCCGGCGGCAACGCGGCGACCACTTCTCGGAAGTTACCGGCGATTCGCAGGGGCGCGATGGTGTGCGAACTGGACGGTCCCGGACCGATCTTGAACAGATCGGTCAGCGTGGTGAGGATCACCGGGTTGCTGGGGGGAGCGTAACACTTTCCCGGAGGGCCACCGGGAAAAGCCTGAGCGGGAATCCCGCGAGCGGTGGCTGCGGGCGCCGACGATAATAAAGCCGCACCGGTGGAGGACAGCGCGGCGATCTTGAGAAAACGGCGACGGTCCATGGAATACCTCGTATTTAGAAGACATTATTGATAATTAATAGATACGATAGTATTATACAGTCCAAATTGCCCCCTTGCACGGCTTTACGGGGAAAGAGTCCGGGTACGCCTGGCGCAAGAGGTCGCATCCGGAGTCATTCGGATGCGGTTGGAGGGTTGATATGTCCATCATCCCCACTCGGTGGGTCGCGATACTGTCGCTGGCGACCATACTGATTTCCCCAGCACTGGCGGAAACCGATGAGCCGCCCTTGCGCGCGGCCACCCTTGTGTTGCCGCCCTTTGTCGTCGAGCACAATGGCGCCATTACGGGGTTCAGCATCGAACTCTGGAACGAGATCGCCGGGCGGCTGGGCGTCAAGACCACCTACCAGGTGATGCCCGACGTGAATGCCGTGTTCGATTCCTTGCGGTTCGGGAACGCGGACATCGCCGTCTCCAGCTTGTTCTATACGTCCGAACGCGACCGGGAATTCGATTTTTCCTACCCGATCATGGAAGCGGGCCTGCAGGTCATGGTGCGGAACACGGGAGAGACCGTGGTGGTTCCGTCGTTATGGAGAATGCTGGACCTGTTATTTTCACGCGCGACCCTGGCATGGCTGGGCGTCGCCTTCCTGTTCGTCACCATTGCCGCTCAGGTGGTTTGGATACTGGAACGCCGGCACCCGGAGGGCATGATCCCCACCCGGGATTACTTTCCCGGCATCTTTTATGCGATGTATTGGGCGGCGGCGACCCTGCTGACCCAGACGGTGGACCGATTTCCGCGCCGGTGGCTCGTCCGAACGCTGGCCGTTCTTTGGATGTTCGTCGGCATCAGTTTCGTCGCGTCGTATACAGCCCAACTGACCACGAATCTGACCGTGCAGCAAATCCGGGGCGCCATCAACGGGCCGGATGATTTGCACGGCAAGCCGGTTGCCACGTTGTCGGGCGCCACCGCCATTGGTTACCTCAAGGAACACAACACCACGGCGCGGGAGTTCCAACGAACCGAGGAGATGTATCAGGCCCTGCTGGACCGGAGGGTCGACGCCGTACTCCTGGACGCACCGATCCAGCTTTACTATGCGACCCATGCAGGGAAGGGATTGGTGAGAATGGTCGGCCCGGAGTTCAACAAGAATGAGGTGGGATTCATGTTTCCAGCGGACAGCCCCCTGCGCAGGAAGATCAACAGTATCTTACTAATCCTGCGCGAGGATGGCACCTATCAGCGGATATGCGACAAATGGTTCGGCGCCGGATAGGGCCGCGCCGAGATACGGTATCACGATGGTATGTCCATGAGCTGTAATTCAACCTGAAATGGAGGCTATATGTTTGATCCTGTCTTTTATGCCAATTCAAAGGCGCAGCCTTACTACCAAGATGATCATTTTAACATCTGGAAATTCTCCGCCGATCAAGCCGCGAAGACGCAAAAGAGACCGATCATCTTGAACTACTCAATCATGACCAGGGCCTATGGTACTTTCTTCAACGAAGATAGCTTCATCGATTTCTTCAACAAGCACGGTTTTGACGTGTACCTGATGGACTGGGGCAAGGAAGCGCTCTTTACCCTCAACGGCTGGACATTGGACATGCTGGCCGATGCCCTCAGAGATAAAGCCGTGAACCCACTGCTGAAAGAATACGGGGTGGACAACCTCAATGTCTTTGGAATCTGCATTGGGGGTTTGATCACCTCCCATCTCATCAACCGGGACCTGAAGCGGGATAAGGATTTTGCGAAGAAATTCCATAAGATTTGTTACTATGGGTCGCCCATTCTCGGCGCTCGAGACCTGGGAATGGGCAGAACTTTCACGAATTTTTATCAGGCCATGAAGCCTTATCGCCCGGCATTGGAAAATGCTGGTATTTCCCTATTCACTTTCGACATGCTGATTTCGCAAAGCACCAGCAATTCCATGATGCAGTGGTTCTGGCAACGCTTTTGGGAAGCCGGGCCGAAAACCTTTGCGGAAGCCTTGACGTTGACCTGTGATGACCGGTGGGTACCGTTCGCGGCCTTTATGGATATATTGGAAGAAGCGTTCGCGGCACCGGAGGGAAGGGAATCTTTTCACTTCGACGGCGATGTTTCCAATATCCATTTCTTCAATCTGGTTGGAGAACATGATTTTCTGGTGATGCCCTCGGCTTCCATCGTGGAATGGAACTCGACGGTTCCGAAACAATTTGCCTCTTTTGAGCAACTCATCTTCCCCGGCGGTCACTTTGTCTTCGCTCGACCGGGATTTAAAGAGGAAAAGGAAAAGCTGGCGGTTTGGTTCGCGGAAGATCGGGCGGAGTCCAGGAAAGCAGCGTGAATCGCGAGCGACCATTCGCTCCTCCTTCGCAACCATTCACACCCCCCACCCAGCCAGTTGCTAAACTCCTCCTCCCCTCACGGGAGGGGGGTAAACGCTTCCTGGGCTCGTTCCCGGACCGGGCACGGTTTGCCGCCATGACACGCGGTCATTAGGCGGTTGAGAGCCTGCACGAAATGTCGCGATTCGTTCGTCAAAAAGCCTTCCTCCGTTGGAAAATAACGGTATAAGCTGTCAATCGTCCATCCATCATTGCCCGCGCGCGCGGCACCGAGACCCATGCCCACCATTTTGGTCGTCGACGACGATCCCCATATCCGCGAAGTGATCTGTTTCGCCCTAAAAAGGGAGGGCTTCGCCACCGTGGAAGCCGAAAACGGAGAACAGGCGCTGGCGCGGTTTCAGGAAACGCGCCCGGATTTGGTGGTGCTGGATATCGTCATGCCGGAGTTGGACGGTACCGAGGTGTGCAAAGCATTACGGCGCGTCAGCGTCGTTCCCATTGTGTTCCTGTCGTCGCGCGATGACGAAGTGGATCGCATCCTCGGTCTGGAGCTGGGTGGCGACGACTACGTGACCAAGCCGTTCAGTCCCCGCGAGTTGACCGCGCGGGTACGGGCGATTTTGCGGCGCGCCAAGAGCGAGGTGTCACCCGACACCAAGGCTTCGGATGGGCGTTGGATCGAACACGGTCGGCTGCGACTGAATTTGGATCGCTACACGGCTTGGTGGCAAGACCAGGAGGTGGTGCTGACCCTGACCGAGTTCGGCATCCTGCGCACGCTGTTAAGTCACCCCGGCAAGGTGTTCAACCGCGATCAGTTGATCGACGGCAGCTATCAGGATTACCGCGTGGTCAGCGACCGCACCATTGACAGTCACGTGCGCCGGGTGCGCGCCAAATTCAAGGCGCTGCGCGCGGATCCCATCGAAACGCTGCACGGCATCGGTTACCGGCTGGGACCTTGCTGAATGCCACCGTCCCCCCGGTTGCCCCGACTCAGGCTGCGTTACCTGTTGCTGGCGGTCAACTTGATGGTGCTGTGGTTGCCACTGCTGGGGTTGGAAGCGCTGCGGCTGTACGACAGCGCCCTGGTGCGCCAGACCGAATCGGAGCTGATCGCGCAGGCGGCGTTCGTCGCCGCTGGTTATCGCGCGGTCTTGGCGCGATTGACCCCGCAAGTCGTGGCCGATCCAGGGTATGGTCTGCCACTCGCCGCGCCCTGGCGGGAGCGGCGCGACAGTGAAACCCACTGGCATCCGCGGCCGGCGCGATTGGATTTGGCCGAGGACCCGGTGTACCCACCGCCGCCGGACACCACCGTCCCAACCGCGCCGGTCGATCCGCGCGCCTGGGCCATCGGCCAGGAACTGCAAGCCCTGCTTCAGGATGCGCAAGTCATGACCCTGGCGGGCATCGCCGTGACGGACACGCAAGGTACGGTGGTGGCGACCACCGGCCCCAGTCTGGGCCGTTCCTTGACAGCGTTCGAGGAAATACGACGGGCTTTGACCGGCGAGCCGGTCAGCTTCCTGCGCCGACGGGTTTCCGACTCGGCGCCGCCCGCGATTGATTCCATCAGTCGCGGCACACCCCTGCGGGTGTTCGTCGCCGCGCCGATCATCCAGGATCAGCGGATCGTGGCAACGGTTCTGCTGTGGCGCACGCCAATTGCGCTCTCCCAGGTGCTCCATGGCAAGCGCGATCACCTACTGCTGGCGACGGCTTTACTACTCGGCACCGTGGTGTTGATGTCGGCGTTCACCTCCTTCACGATCGTGCGACCACTCCAGGCGCTGGTGCGGCAGGCGCAACGCGCCACCGCCGGGGAAAAAGGCGCGGTGACGCCACTGGCCCGGCCGGTCACGCGGGAAATCGCCGAGTTGTCGCACGCGGTGGCGGCGATGGCGCGTTATCTGGAACAGCGCGCCGACTACATCCGCACTTTCGCCGCCCAGGTCTCCCACGAGTTCAAGACTCCCTTGGCGGCGATCCGGGGTGCGGTGGAGCTGCTGCGCGACCATCTCGACACGATGACCGTGATCGAACGCGAACGGTTTCTGAGTCATCTCGATCAGGATGCCGCCCGATTGGAGCGTCTGGTACGGCGGTTACTGGAACTGGCCCGCGCCGATGTGATGCAGGCTTCGGCCAGCGACCGCGCCGAGGTCGCCGCCGTGGTTCGGCGGCTCGCCGCCCGTTATCGAGACGCGGGATTGGCGGTCTCCGTGGACGAACCACTGCCGTCGGCCAGCGTGGCCATGGCGGAGGACGTGCTGGAATCCATCCTGGGCAATCTGCTGGACAACGCTCGCCAACACGGCGGCGACGCCGTCACCGTGGCCGTGACCTGCCCGGCGCCGGGCGCTGGAACCAATGCCGCCCTGCTGATCGAGATCAGCGACAACGGGCCGGGCATTTCGGCGGCCAACGCGGCGCGGGTGTTTGAACCGTTCTTCACCACCGACCGGGCGCGCGGCGGCACGGGTCTCGGCTTGGCGGTGGTCAAGTCGCTGCTGACCGCGCATCGGGGCACCATCGCGTTGGGGGAAAGCATGGCGGGAACACGGTTGCGAATTCACCTGCCGCCGCCAGCCGAGTGAATGAAGGCGATCCTCCATCGGCGCGTTCAATCCCGTCCTGACGAGAGCGGTTGAATTTCCGGTCCTTTCTATGAAATCATCCCGATCAGGAAGGTAAAGACGCTTCAAAAGCGTTTATCCATAGACGAATTTCATCATCCCCGTCGTCGGAACACCCAACGCCCGGTTGGAACCTAACATTCACCCGATCATTACTGGTTTGTCATGCCCAAGACACTCTTTGAAAAAATCTGGGAGTCGCATGTCGTTGCCGAGCAACCCGATTCCCCGGCCATCCTGTATATCGACCTGCATCTCGTCCACGAGGTGACCTCGCCCCAGGCTTTTACCGGCCTGCGTCAGCGCGGCTTGCCGGTCCGCCGTCCCGAGCGCACCGTCGCCACGATGGACCACTCCATCCCGACCACGCCGCTCGACGTGCCGATCAGCGACCCGCTGGCCGCCGCGCAAATCCGGCAGATGAAAATCAACGCCGCTGAATTCGGCGTCACCCTGCACGGCATGACCAGTCCTCATCGCGGCATCGTCCATGTCATCGGCCCGGAACTGGGCCTGACCCAGCCTGGCATGACCATCGTCTGCGGCGACAGCCACACCGCCACCCACGGCGCGTTTGGCGCGCTGGCTTTCGGGATCGGCACCAGCGAGGTCGAACATGTCCTCGCCACCCAATGCCTGTTGCAGAAAAAGCCCAGGACTTGCGAGGTCCGCGTGGATGGGACACTCCCGGCCGGCGTCTCCGCCAAGGACATTATCCTCGCGCTGATCGCCAAAATCGGCGTCGGTGGCGGGACCGGTTATGTTCTCGAGTACACCGGCTCCGCCATCCGCGGGCTGACGATGGAACAACGCATGACTGTCTGCAACATGTCCATCGAGGGCGGCGCGCGGGCGGGTTTGATCGCGCCCGACGACATCACCTTTGCCTATCTCCGGGGTCGCGAACAGGCGCCCAAGGACGCGGAATGGGACCAGGCCATCGCCCGTTGGAAAAATCTGACCAGTGACGCAGGCGCGGTTTATGACCACGCCATCACCCTGGACGCCGCCGCGCTCGAACCGATGATCACCTACGGCACCAATCCCGGCATGGGCATGGGCATTACCGGGCGCGTACCCGACCCCGCCAGTCCGGGCGATGCCCACCAGAAAGCCGCGCTCGACAAGGCGCTGCGCTACATGGGCCTCCAGCCCGGTCAAGCCCTGCTGGGCCAGAAAGTGGACGTGGTCTTCATCGGTAGCTGCACCAACTCGCGCATCTCCGACTTGCGCGAGGCCGCCGCGCTGCTCAGGGATCGCAAGGTCGCCACCGGCGTGCGCGTCATGGTGGTCCCCGGCTCGCAATCCATCAAGAAACAGGCGGAAGCCGAAGGCCTGGATCAAGTGTTCAAGGCGGCGGGCGCGGAATGGCGCGAGCCCGGATGCAGCATGTGCATCGCCATGAATGGCGATCAACTCCAGCCCGGTCAGTACGCCGTCAGCACCAGCAACCGCAATTTCGAAGGTCGCCAGGGTCCGGGCGGACGCACTTTCCTCGCGTCGCCGCTGACCGCCGCCGCCAGCGCGTTGGCCGGCGCCGTGGCCGATCCGCGCACCGTGACTGGAGGCCGGTAACATGGCTCAATTTACTTCCCTCACTTCCCGCGTCGTCGTGCTGCCGGTCAGTGACATCGACACCGATCAGATCATCCCGGCCCGGTTTCTGAAAGCGACCGACAAGAATGGCATGGGCGACAATCTGTTCGCCGACTGGCGCTACCACGCCGACGGTTCTCCCAAGCCTGATTTCGTGCTCAATCAACCCGCGGCGGTGGGCCGCCAAATCCTGCTGGCGGGCGACAATTTCGGTTGCGGTTCCTCCCGCGAGCACGCTCCCTGGGCATTGACTGGATTCGGGTTCCAGGCGGTGATCAGCACTTCGTTCGCCGACATTTTCCGCAACAACGCCCTCAAGAACGGTCTGATGCCGGTCATCGTGGATGCGCGGACCCATGAGAAACTGTTGGCGATGGTTCGGGAAAACCCCGATGTGGAACTGACCATCGATCTGGCCACTCAAATATTATCTTTTCCCGGCGGCTCGACCGTGTTCCCGATAGACCCCTTCTACAAGACCTGCCTGCTGAATGGCGTGGACGAGTTGGGTTATATCCTGAATTTCGAGCAGGAAATCACGGCGTTCGAAGCGCGGAGAGTGATTGGCGCTTAAAAAGTGATTAGCGATTAGTGGTTGGTGACTAGGGAGTCACGATTGCGCTATTCGCTAGTTACCACTTCCCACGAGACAACCATGTCATTCATTCAGATTTACGACACTACCCTGCGCGACGGAACGCAAAGCGAGGGATTCACCCTTTCCGGTCACGATAAAATCCGCATCGCTCGGCGACTGGACGATCTGGGCGTGACCTTTATCGAAGGCGGTTGGCCCGGCTCCAATCCCAAGGACGCCGAATTTTTCGAGCGTGCTCGTGACATGGAATGGAATACGGCGCTGATCGCCGCCTTTGGCTCCACCTGCCGCGTCAAGGGCGGCCCGGAGGACGACGCCAACATCCAGGCGCTACTCGACGCGCGGACGCCGGTCTGTACCATCTTCGGCAAAACCTGGACCCTGCATGTCACCGACGTGCTGCAAACCACCTTGGAGGACAACCTGCGCATCGTCGAGCAGTCGGTGGCCTACCTACGCGCCGCCGGTCGCCGCGTCATCTACGACGCCGAGCATTTTTTCGACGGTTACAAGGCGGATGCGCTCTATGCGCTCGAAACGCTCAAGGCCGCCATTCGCGGCGGGGCCGAAACGGTGGTGCTGTGCGACACCAACGGCGGCACCATGCCCTGGGAAGTGGAAACCATCATCCGCGAGATGAAGGAATCGATCCAACACCCCTTTGGCATCCACACCCATAACGACAGCGAGTGTGCGGTCATCAACGCGCTGCTGGCCGTGCGCGAAGGCGCCATCCAGGTGCAGGGCACCATCAACGGCGTGGGCGAACGCTGCGGCAACGCCAACCTGTGTTCCATCATGGCCAACCTGGAACTCAAGATGGGTCGTCAGTGCCTGCCGGAAAACCGCCTGCACAAACTCTACGAGCTATCGCACGTGGTCGATGCGGTCGCCAACGTCACGCCCAACGACCATCTGCCTTACGTCGGCAAGAGCGCGTTCGCGCACAAGGGCGGCGTACACGTGGCGGCCATGCGTCGCTCGGAACAATCGTACCAGCACGTCGCGCCGGAGCGGGTGGGCAACCGGATGCGCGTGGTGGTCTCCGCTCTGTCGGGGCGGGCGAACATCCTGAGCAAGGCCGAGGAACACGGCGTGGATGTCAGCAATGTGGCGGACGTGGTGGGCGTGCTCAACGACGTGAAGGAACTCGAAGCGCGCGGCTTTTCCTTCGAGGCCGCCGAAGCCTCGGTCGCCATGATGCTCAAGCGTCAGCAACCCGATTACAAGCCGCTGTTTGAGTTGGTGGACTTTCTGGTCAACGTGGAACATCGTCAGGGCCGAGGTATTTTTGCCGAGGCCATGGTCAAGCTGAAAGTGGGCGACGAGGTGATGCACACCGCCGCCGAGGGCAACGGGCCGGTGAACGCCCTCGACCTGGCCCTGCGCAAGGCGCTGATGGGGCACTACCCGCAGCTCGCCTCCTTCCAGTTGGCGGACTACAAGGTCCGCATTCTGGACGGCCAGGATGGGACGGAAGCCATCACCCGCGTGTTGATCGACACCCGCAACACCACCCGGTTGTGGAGCACGGTCGGCGCGAGCGCCAACATTATCGAAGCGTCCTGGCAGGCGCTGATCGATGCGGTGGAATATGGCCTGACGGTGGCGCACTGAAGTTTTGCAGGGTGAGCACCACCCACCCTACGACCACGAATTACGAATATGGAAGAACCATGAAAGCAAACATCGTCTTACTCCCCGGTGACGGCATCGGCCCGGAAGTGGTCGGCGAAGCCGTCCGCGTACTGGATGCCATTGCCAGGAAATTCGGGCACGAATGGACCTACCAGGAACGTCTGATGGGCGGCTGTTCCATCGACCGATTCGGTTCGTCGCTGACCGACGAAACCCTGGTCGATTGCCAGGCGGCGGACGCGGTGCTGCTGGGCGCGGTCGGTGGGCCGAAATGGGATGACCCGAACGCCAAGGATCGCCCCGAGCGCGGACTCCTGGCCCTGCGCAAAGGTCTTGGCGTGTTCGCCAACCTGCGTCCGGTCAAGGTGCACCCGGCGTTGATCGACTCGTCGCCACTCAAGCCGGAAAAACTCCGGGGCGTGGATATTCTCGTCATCCGCGAGCTGACCGGTGGTCTGTATTTCGGCTGGCCCAAGGGCCGCGATGTCAAGGATGGCCGCGAACGAGCCGTCGATACCCTGGAATACTACGACTACGAAATCCGCCGGGTGATGGAACTGGCGTTCAAGCTGGCCAAGGGTCGCCAGCGCAAGGTCACGTCGGTGGACAAGGCCAATGTGCTGGAATCTTCACGCCTGTGGCGACAAATCGCGGTGCGGGTCGGCGCGGCGAATCCCGATGTGGCGCTGGAACATGTGCTGGTGGATACCGCCGCCATGCGGCTGATCACCGGCCCCGCCTGGATGGATGTCGTGGTCACCGAAAACATGTTCGGCGACATTCTCACCGACGAAGCCTCGGTGTTGGCGGGTTCGATGGGGATGCTGCCCTCCGCCAGCTTGGGAGAGGGCCGGGTCGGCTTGTATGAGCCGATTCACGGTTCGGCTCCCGACATCGCTGGGAAGGGCATCGCCAATCCGATTGGCATGATCCTGTCCACCGCCCTGTTGCTGCGCCACTCGCTGGAGCTGGAGACGGAAGCCGTCGCGGTCGAAAAGGCCGTGGACGACACCATCGGCGCCGGAGCGCGCACCGCCGATCTGGGCGGAAAGCTGACCACGACCCAGATGGCGGATGAAATCATCCAGCGATTGTGAACCGACATCACTCGGCTCTCGCCGCTCCCTCAACGAAAGGACAGAAAGGCCAAGTTCCGCGCATCGTTTCGTCGGGCCGGGTTAATCGTCGCCGCTTTTCCCATACCGCCACGGCGGCGAGAGCAAACGGTTATTGTATGCTTATTCATTACCGGCCCCTTCTTGCCAAGGGATTTGCGTCATCGCCCATCAACGATCATCGAGGAGACGCGCGATGCGAGAGATTCATCATGCGCTGGTGCTGAATATGCATCAGCCCCCGAGCAACCTGGATCACTTGCTCGAAACCAACGCGTGGGAAGCCAAGGAAGTCCTGTTCGCCTACGACCGCATGCCGCGGGCGCTATGGGATTACCAGGACATCGCCCGCGTGCATTTGTCCCTGTCCGGGACGCTCCTGGAAACTCTGTCCAATCCCAACTTCCAGGAACGGGCCTACGGTATCGTGGACTGTGGCAAGCTGCTCTGGTATCTGCAAAACCAGCAATTGTTCGAAATCCTCGGCACGGGTTATTACCATCCGGTGCTGGCGCTGACTCCCGAAGCCGACTGGGACGAACACATCGTCCGCTGGCAGGCCATTGCCCGCCATCTGCTGTGGCGAACGCGGTTCAACGGCTTCTGGCCGCCGGAAATGGGTTTCGACATGCGGCTGATCCCGCACCTGAAAAAGGCGGGTTACCGCTACGTGATGGTGGACTGCGAGTACGTGGATCCGGTGGATTCAATGCACTGGCAGGAACTGCGCTACCGGCCGCACATCGCCGAGTACGGCGGTGAAGAGATGGTCATCATCGTCCGCGACCGCGAGTTGTCCGACGCCCAGTTGGCGGGCATGGACTATGGCTGGTTCTACCACGAGTTGCACGAGCGCACCAAGTGGTGCGATTTCCCGCCGCTGGTGACCACCGCCACCGACGGCGACAACGGCGGCTGGTTTCGCAACGTCACCGCGAAATCCAATTTCTGGACCTATTTCTATCACGAGGCTATGGAGGAAATTCGCGCCGGCCATTCGGCTCTACGGCCGATTTTCATCAGCGATTATCTGGACCGGTTCGGCGCGCATGGCCGGGTCACGGTGCGGCGCGGAGCCTGGAACACCGATACCCATCATGGCTGGGATTTCCACCAATGGCAGGGGTCATGGGTCCAGCGCGACACCATGGTTCGGGTGCACGACATCAGCCGGGAATTTCACCTGGTGGCGCAAGCAGCGGCGCGAGCCAAGGACCCCAATCCGGAACTGGCGCGAGTGTTGCGCGAAGCGCACTGGCATCTGCTACGGGCTGAAACCAGTTGCAATTTCTACTGGGGCGAGGCTTGGGTCCACAAATCCCATGTCGACCTCGACAACGTCGCCTGGCATCTGGGCGAAGCCAAGGCGCTGCTGGGTCCACGCTGGGTGGAGGTGACGGCGGCGGAACCCACGGCGACGGAGTCGGCGGCGGCGACCGCCGAACCTCCGGCCGAAGCGACCCCATCGCCAGCCGTCGAGCCGGAAACCGCCTCACCCGCGCCACCAGACGACGAATAACCGGACGCCGGGTGGCGGCGAAACCGGTTCCGCCGCCGGTTTTTCCCGGCGCGCGTCACTGATTGGAGTCACCCCAATCCGAGCCAGACCGCCGCTCCAGGCGGCGGGCGGCCTCATAACCCAGATAATCGCGGGTCAACCGAAAACTCGGCTCGCCGCGCCGGTTATAACAAACCTGCTCGGCGCGGTCGCAGCGCACCCCTGGCTCGGGGTAGAACGCACTCTCACGCTCACGCTCGCGCTCTTCCCGTCGCAACTCCCACCGTAACGCCCGAGCGGCGTCCCGCCCAAGATATTGCCGCGTCAGCTCCACGCTGGGCGCGCCCCGGTCATAGCAGATTTGCGCGACGTCATCACAGCGCACGCCCCGTTCCGGCCGAAAAGTGTCGGCGACCGCCGGCGCGAGGCCAGCGCCCATCAGCAACAACCCCATTCCCATCAACGAACCTTGGATTTTCATCTCGATGCTCCCGCCGACGTCGCCGACGGCGAATCCGCCGGGCGCGCCTGCTCTCGTGGTGAATTTGAAACGCATCCTGCGCAAGCGCGCATGAATTTTCGCTGAACCCTCAGGTTGGAGCAACGCCGCCAACCATGCAACAGTTTCCTTCGGTGGCCTATTTTTCAGTCGCGCGCCAGAATTTTGGTTGAATTCGATAAAATGACGAACAGCCATTTTATCTGTCTTCGGAGCGGACCCCATGCAAGCAATGCGATTCAATTTCCGAACTCTGTGCCGCAATGCGGCTGAGCGCGGTGGCCAGATGCAGCGGCGCCTGTTGGATGCCCTGGGCGCGCGCCACTCGGTCAAGACCCTGCCCGAGTTTGGCATCGAACGGGCGGCGCAACTGGCCGGCTGTACCGCCAACCACCTGCGCAACCTGGAAGGGCGCGGCGAATTGCCCGAGCCGCGCCTGGTGGAAGCCGGTTCGATCCAGCGACGCATCTATAACTACAACGAAGTCAACCGCATCCGCGAAATCATCGGTAAACGTCCCACCCGCCCGCCAGGGGCCAGTTGCGTGCGAGTCGTATTCTCCAATCTCAAGGGCGGCGTGGCGAAAACCACCATGTCACTGCATTTCGCCCACTATCTGGCGCGCGAGGGCTACCGGGTGCTGTTGGTGGACGCCGACCCCCAGGCCACGACCACCGGGGCCTTTGGCTTCATCCCCGATCTCGATCTGAACGATGGCGACGATCTGTTTCCAGCCCTGACCGAATCGCCCGCGCGGCTTGCGGCGGCGATCAAACGCACCCACTGGGACAATCTGGACCTGGCGCCGGCGCGGTTGGCCCTGCAATACACCGACTGGAAACTGTCGCAGCCGGAGGAGCGCCAGAACGAAACGCTAGGACCGCCGCCAGTGCGGCTGCACCGGGCGCTCAAGACGGTCGAGGACCGCTACGACGTGATCGTGGTGGACACGCCGCCCTCGCTGGGAATGCTGGCGCTGAACGCCATCGCCGCCGCCAATCTGATCCTGATGCCCATCGTCCCACACATGTACGACATTTCCTCCAGCGTCCAGTATTTCCGCATCCTGGAGCAAGTGTGCGCACTGTACGAGCAGGAGATCAACGTGCAGCGGCTCAACATCCTGTTAACCAAGGTGGATGCCAGCACCGAGACGTTGAACAACATCGCCGTCATCAATGGCGCGTATGGCGAGCTGATTCTCAGCAACCGCATGGGCCTGACCAAGGAATTGCAAAAATCCGCCAGCGACCAGCTCAGCATTTACGAGATTGACCAGCCGCGCGGCTCCCGCGATACCTACAATCGGGCGATCATGATGCTGGATGGCGTCAACTCGGAAATTCTGCTGGCGGTGCGACAACTCTGGCAACAGGAAATCCTCAGCGGTATCGAGGCCGCCGAAGCCGACCGGACGAGGACGCCAGCATGAGCCGCCACAAATCCCTGAGGAGTCTGGGCGATTGGATCGGCGCGGGCGGTCATAGCTTCGATGGCAGTCTGATGACGGATACCAGCGGCGCGGGCGATATCCGGCAACTGGACCTCGACCAACTCGTTCCAGGCCGTTACCAGCCACGCCAACGGTTTGACGAGGCCGATCTGGCTGAACTGGAACAGAGCATTCGCCAGTTCGGCGTGATCGAGCCATTGGTGGCGCGCCCACTGGCGGACGGCAGCTATGAAATCCTGGCTGGCCACAGGCGCTGGCAGGCGGCGCAACGAGCGGGTTTGAACCAAATACCCGTGGTGGTGCGGGAGGCCGATGATCAAACCGCCGCCGCCATCGCCCTGGTGGAAAACTTGCTGCGCCAGGATTTGAATCCCATCGAGCAAGGCCGGGCATTGCGGCGCCTGCGCGAGGAATTCGGGCTGACCCAAGAACAACTGGCGGAACGGCTCGGTGTGTCCCAGTCGGCGATTAGCAAAACGTTGCGACTGCTGGGTCTGGAACCGGCGGTGCAGATTTTGATCGAAGAGGGGCGGCTGGAGGCGGGACACGGCAAAGTGTTGCTCAGTCTGCCGCGCGAAGCACAGCTTCGACTGGCTGAACAGGCGGCCAGCGAGGGGTGGAGCGTGCGGGAACTGGAACGTCGGCGAACCCCACCAGCGGCCTTGCCTCGATCCCGAACCGCCGCGCCGCGCGATCCGGACCTGGTCCGGCTGGAGGAACGGCTGCGCGAGCGATTGACCGCGCCAGTACGACTGCGCTACGACGCTGGCCGGGGACGAGGCCGGATCGAAATCGGTTTCACTACTTTGGAGGAGTGTGACGGAATTCTGGAACGGCTGGGAATCAAGGCCGGCTCCTGATCCAAGGAGCCGACAATTTTCATGAGCTGGCTCAGACGGCTGGAACTCCAAAAGGATCGTTCATGGCCAGACCCGAATTCGTACCTTACAACAAGACCTTACTCACCGCTGTGTAAGGGCTCGCCACCGATTAAGACCACCGTCCTGACCACCATGCCCCTGACGCCCGATGCGTAACCCACCTGCACCGCCAGTCATTCCGACTGGATTTCACCCACCCAACCTCTGGGATATCGTGTTGCTGCCGCTGGTCTTCGGCGCGCTGTTCCTGCTGGCCTGGGGCAGCCACCAGATGGCTGCGCCGTACCAGTTTGGCGCGCCGCTACCGATTTCGCTAGACCCTACCCTGTTGCCGCAATACGCGCTGCGCACTACCCTGCGGATGGCGATCGCGCTGTTGTGCTCGCTGTTGTTCACCTTCGTTTACGCCAAGGCCGCAGTGAGCAGTCGCCGGGCGGAACAAATCCTTATTCCGCTCCTGGATATCTTGCAATCGGTGCCGATCCTGGGATTTCTCTCGATCACCGTGCTTTGGTTCGTCCAGTGGTTTCCGGGCAGCCTGCTCGGGCCGGAATGCGCGGCCATCTTCGCCATCTTCACTTCGCAGGCCTGGAACATGGCCTTCAGCTTCTACTACTCCTTGCGGATGTTGCCCAAGGACCTCTACCAGGTCGCCAACCTGTTCCAGTTGTCGGCCTGGCAACGGTTCTGGAAGCTGGAGGCGCCCTACGCCATGCCGGGGCTGGTCTGGAACATCATGATGTCCGTGTCTGGCGGCTGGTTCTTCGTGGTGGCTTCGGAAGCCATCACCGTTTCCGACCAGACGGTGTTGTTGCCGGGCATCGGTTCCTACATCGCCGTCGCCATCGACCAGCGCGATCTGCTGGCGGTCGGTTACGCCATTCTGGCGATGCTGGCGGTCATTCTGCTGACCGACCAACTGGTGTTCCGACCTTTGGTGGCTTGGGCCGACCGGTTCAAATTCGAGTTTACCGAAAGCCAGGATACGCCACAGTCCTGGTTTCTGGAGCTATTGCGGCGCACCCAACTGTTACGCATGTTGATGACGTTGCCGGCCTGGCTATGGCAGCGGTTGCGCCCGGTCGCCCTGGTTCGGCAAGCGTTTCGGCTGCCGTTGCCCAGGCTGCGGCCGTGGCCCCGGCCCGCCAGTCCCTGGGCTGATTCGCTGTGGATGCTATTGCTGGGTAGCGTAGCGGTGACCAGCCTCGTACTGTTAACCCGCTTCGTGCTCACCGAAGCCAGCGGCGCCGAAATCGCCCATGTCTTTCTGCTCGGCTTGTACACCTTGGCGCGGGTCGTCATTCTAACCGTGCTGGCTAGCTTGATCTGGACGCCAGTCGGGGTCTGGATCGGCCTGCGACCGCGATTGACCCAGCGCATCCAACCCCTGGCGCTGTTCCTGTCGGCATTCCCGGCCAACCTATTGTTTCCAGTAGTGGTGTCCTTCATCGCCACCCGTCACCTGAACCCGGAAATCTGGCTCAGCCCGCTCATGGTCCTGGGTACCCAATGGTACATCCTGTTCAACGTCATCGCCGGGGCCGCCGCCCTGCCCAGCGATCTCAAGGAAGCCGCCGCCAATCTAAGGGTTCGGGGATTGCTGCTGTGGCGGCGGGTGTTGCTGCCGGCAGTGTTTCCCTCCTATCTCACCGGCGGTCTAACCGCCTCCGGCGGGGCCTGGAACGCCAGCGTGGTGGCCGAGGTCGCCAACTGGGGCTCGACCACCCTGGTCGCCAGCGGTCTCGGCGCCTACATCGCCCAACAGACCGTTCGGGGCGATCATCCACGGGTGGCGCTGGGCATCGCCGTGATGAGCCTGTACGTGGTGGTGTTCAACCGCCTGTTCTGGAAACGCCTGCACGCTTTCGCCCAGCGGCGGCTGGCCCTGGATTGAGGAGTACGCTGTGAACGACACCGAGGCTTTGCTCGAACTGCGCCAGGTCAGCAAGCGCTTTGTGGCGCCCGACCGTGGCGACGATATCATCGTGCTGAAAGACATCGATTTCAGCCTGCGTCCCGGCGAGATCGTCGCAATTCTCGGTCGCTCCGGCTGCGGTAAATCCACCTTGCTGCGCATTATCTGCGGCCTGACCTCCGCCAGCGACGGCCAGGTTCTTTATCGGAATCAGCCGGTCTCGCGACCGGTGGCGGGCATTAGCATGGTATTCCAGACTTTCGGCCTGTTCCCATGGCTAACGGTGCTGGAAAATGTCGAATTGGGATTGGAGGCGCAGGGTATCCCGGCGCCAGAACGGCGACAGCGGGCGCTGGCGGTCATCGACATGATCGGGCTGGACGGATTCGAGTCGGCCTATCCCAAGGAACTGTCGGGCGGCATGCGCCAGCGGGTCGGCTTCGCCCGCGCCCTGGTGGTCAATCCTGACGTACTGCTGATGGATGAAGCCTTCTCCGCGCTGGACGTGCCGACCGCGGAAACCTTGCGCGATGATCTATTGGACTTGTGGCTGGAGCGACAAATCCCGACCCGTGCCATCCTGATGGTCTCGCACGGCATCGAAGAGGTGCTGATGATCGCCGACCGAATCGTGATCCTGGACAGCAATCCAGGGCGGGTGAAGGCGGAACTGGCGGTGACCCTGAAGCACCCGCGCGATCATACCGCGCCCGTGTTCCGGCACCTGGTCGAGCGGATCTACGAAATCATGACCACCACGGCCGGCGAGCAGTGGGCGACGGGCATCAGCCATCGGTTGCCTTCGGCCCATGTCGCCCAGTTGCTCGGCGTATTGGATGAGATCAGCCACCCGGTCCATCAAGGCCATGCCGATCTGTCGGCGCTGGCCGACGCGCTGGAGTTGGAGGTGGATGACCTGTTCCCGATTCTGGAAGCGTTGCAACTGCTGGATTTCGCCCAAGTCGCCGACGGCGACATCCGTCTGAGCCCGCACGGTCAAGCTTTTCTGGACGCCGATATCCAGCGGCGCAAGATGATCTTCGGCGAGCATCTGCTCAAGCGGGTGCCGTTGGCCGGACATATTTGCCGAGTGATCGACGAACGACCCGGCCAACGCGCGCCAGAGAGCCGATTCCTGCGCGAGCTGGAGGATTCCCTGAGCGAGGCCGAGGCCGAGCGGGTATTGCAGGTGATCATCGACTGGGGCCGTTACGCCGAACTGTTCGCCTACGATTACGACACCGGCGTATTCAGCGCCGAAAATCCGGGCGAGGAACCGGAAGAGGCGTGAAACAATTCTTCAACCACTCATGATTTCAGACCATGGAACCTCAAGATCCCATCGAATCCGTTATTGAAGACTCGGAACCGGCTTCTCCGGCGGACCAAGCGACGAGCCGGCTTAATAGCTGGGTGGCGATTACCATCACCCTGATCGCCACTTTCATGGGCATCTGCAAGATCAAGGACGACAACATCGTCCAAGCGATGCAGCAAGCCCAAGCCGACCGGGTGGATCACTGGGGCTATTACCAGGCGCACAACATCCGGCAGGACATCGCCCAGGCGACGCTGAGCCAGCTTCAGGCGGCGACAGCGACGGCGGAGTCCTCGCCCGCGACACAGGACGCCCAGCGGCAGGCCATCGCCACCTACCAGGCGCTGATCCAGGATCAGGACAACAAGAAAACAGCGGTCAAAGCGCAAGCGGAAGCGGACCAGCACATTTACGATGCCCTCAACTACCGCGATGACCAGTTCGATCTGTCCGATGCCTTTCTGGCTATCACCATTTCCATGTTGGCCATTACCTCGCTGACCAAAAAACGCTGGTTATATGGAGCAGCTCTGGTTCCAACCGCTCTGGGCACACTGATGGGATTGGCGGGCTTGCTCGGCTGGTCCATTCACCCCGATTTCCTGATCCGGTGGTTATCGTAGAGGCCATGGCAACTTGAACAGGACTTTCGCCTAGGGCGGCTTTTTATACCGTATATGGCGATCTGCCGACCAGTCAAACGCTATATACGGTAGCCAAGCGAAAGTCCCGCTGAAAAATCAATACGCCCAGTAGGGTCCCACACCTCCCGGTGTGTTCTGATTTTCAATAGCCACATAGAGATTGCGACCGAAGAAAAACGGCAGGCCGTAGTCGAATGCCCCGCTAAAAATACCGCCCAGATTATTGAACGCTGTGTTTCCCGAATCGAACAGCGTTTCCGCATTGGCGATATTGAATGCCACTGTATTGTTAACCCCGTTGTTTCCCGTGTTCGTTGTGGTAAAGCTCTTCTCTGTCGTAGGACAGTAAAAAGCGGGCCCTGTCGAACACAGAGGTAAACCCGTGTCGGCCGAGGTCAGGAAATACAGCCCATTCGAACCGCTATCGATAAAGCTCGAAGCGTACGACTTGCCATTGTAGGTAACGGTGAAGCTCCCTACGGCACTGGCGGTGTATACGACAGCGCTATTCAATCCATTATTCGACTGAGTGCCAATGCCGAACACCAGAGATCCGTTGACAGTCGCTTGGCCGGTACTGGGAATCGTGGGCAACTCGACGATCACGCCGTTGTTGTCATTGGCGAACAGGGCCACGGGGTTTTGAACCTGTTGCGCCGTTGGAACCGTCGTCTCGACGCAGCCGGTGTTCGGACAGGAGTAGTAAAGATTGTAAGGTTGTTGGCTACAGGCCTCACCGCAATCTTGCAGGAACAAACCGACGCCTAGATCGTGTCCTCAATTAAGGGATTCCCATGGTGTATAATTTTCGATTCATAG
>JAVMKI010000024.1:0-29176 GCA_031732755.1 Candidatus Contendibacter sp. | reverse complement strand
ACCTTGACATGGTGGGGGTCGTTGGTTCGAGTCCAATCGCGCCTACCAGATTTTTGTGAGTTGCAAAGCCAGATCAATTTTGTAAGAGGGCGCGCCTTCCTTCCACAAGAAGGTTAAGGGTGTGCCCTTTATTATTTGCACCAGCAAAACAGTCAGCGGATTAGCGCAGATTTAGAGAAGAGCCGTCATGCCGATCATCACGCTCCCCGATGGCAGCCAGCGCGCGTTCGACGCTCCAGTCAGCGTGCATGAAATCGCCGCCGCGATTGGTCCGGGTCTGGCCAAGGCCGCCTTGGCCGGCAAGGTGGATGACCATCTGGTGGATACCTCGCGCATCATCGCCCAGGATGCGAATCTGGCTATCCTGACCGAGCGTGACCCGGAAGGATTGGCCATCATCCGCCATTCCAGCGCCCATCTGTTGGCGCATGCCGTCAAGCAACTCTATCCGACCGCCCAAGTCACCATCGGTCCGGTGATCGAAAACGGCTTTTATTACGACTTCGCGTTCGAGCGTCCCTTCACGCCGGACGATCTGGAGCGGATTCAGGCGCGGATGGAGGAACTGGCGGCTCGGGATATTCCAGTGGAACGTTCGGTGATGCCGCGCGACGAAGCGGTTGCCTTCTTCCGCGATCTGGGCGAGGAGTACAAGGCGCGAATCATCGCCGACATTCCGTCCAACGAGGATATTTCGCTATACCGGCAGGCCGATTTCATCGATCTCTGTCGCGGCCCGCATGTGCCTTCCACCGGCAAGCTCAAGGCGTTCAAGTTGATGAAGGTGGCCGGAGCCTACTGGCGTGGCGACTCCCGCAACGAGATGCTCCAGCGCATTTACGGTACCGCCTGGCTGGACCAAAAGGCGCTGAAGGCCTACCTGCACCGGCTGGAGGAAGCGGAGAAACGCGACCACCGCAAGGTTGGCAAGGCCCTCGACCTGTTCCATGTCCAGGAAGAAGCGCCGGGCATGGTGTTCTGGCATGACCGGGGCTGGCGCATCTACGTCGAGGTGCAGAATTACATCCGCCAGTTGCTGCGCGAACACGGCTATCAGGAAGTCCACACGCCGCAGATCATCGACCGCAGCCTGTGGGAGCGCTCCGGGCACTGGGAAAAATTCCGCGACGACATGTTCACCACGGCTTCGGAAAATCGCGACTATGCGGTCAAGCCGATGAACTGCCCCGGCCACATTCAGATATTCAACCAAGGGCTGAGGAGTTATCGCGATCTACCGCTGCGCATGGCCGAGTTCGGCTCCTGCCATCGCAACGAACCGTCCGGCACCCTGCACGGGTTGATGCGAGTGCGCAATTTCGTTCAGGACGACGCCCATATTTTCTGCACCGAGGATCAGATCCAAGAGGAAGTTTCGGCGTTCATGGATTTGCTGTTCCAGGTTTACGCCGATTTCGGTTTCAACGAAGTGCAACTGGCGTTGGCCACCCGCCCCGAAAAGCGGGTTGGCAGCGATGACGTGTGGGACAAGGCGGAAAAAGCGCTGGAACTGGCGCTGAACCGCACGGGCCAGCCCTGGACGCTCAAGCCGGGCGAGGGTGCCTTTTACGGTCCCAAGATCGAATTCGTGCTGCGCGATTGCCTGGATCGATTGTGGCAGTGCGGCACCATCCAGGTGGATTTCTCGATGCCCGTCCGACTGGACGCGCATTACATTGCCGAGGATGGCGGCCGGCGGACGCCGGTGATGCTGCACCGGGCGATTCTCGGTTCGCTGGAGCGCTTTATCGGTATCCTGATCGAGCAGTACGCCGGCGCGTTGCCGGCCTGGCTGGCGCCGACCCAGGCGATGGTCCTGAATATCACCGACCATCAGGCCGACTACGCGGCCAGGGTCGAAAAAACCCTTATGCAACAAGGTTTCCGCGTAGCGGCCGACTTGAGAAACGAGAAAATCGGTTTTAAAATTCGTGAACATACGTTACAGCGTGTCCCCTATCTCCTGGTCGTCGGCGACCGCGAGATGGAAACCGACGCCGTCGCGGTGCGCACCCGTACCGGCAAGGACTTGGGCGTGATGCATCTGGCGGCCTTCGCGGAACGGCTGCAAGCCGACGTGGCCCGGCGTGGCCGGGCCGAATAAATCACTGGAGGGCAACAACATCGCTGCAAATACTGAACTCCGGCTCAACGAGGAAATCACTGGGCGCGAAGTGCGCCTGATTGATCAGAACGGCGAGCAGGCAGGGATTGTCCCTCTGGCGCACGCCAGGCGGATGGCTGAGGAAGCCGAACTGGACCTGGTGGAAATCTCCCCGAACGCCAAGCCACCCGTCTGCCGCATCATGGATTACGGCAAATTCCGGTTCGAACAGGCCAAGAAACAGAGCGAAGCCAGGAAAAAACAGAAGCAAATCCAGGTCAAGGAAATCAAGTTTCGTCCAGGCACGGACGAGGGGGACTATCAGGTCAAACTACGCAACCTGATCCGTTTCCTGAGCGAAGGCGATAAAGCCAAGGTGACGCTGCGGTTCCGGGGCCGCGAAATGGCGCACCAGGATTTGGGTAGCGGCCTGCTCAAGCGCGTTGAAGACGACCTCGCGGCGTATGGCGCGGTGGAACAGCGGCCCAGGATGGAAGGGCGGCAGATGGTGATGACCATCGCGCCGGTCAAGAAGAAGTAACTCCCTCCAAACGGTTGGCGGTTGCCATCTCCGGCGCGCGCTGGGGTTCTTCCATGAATTTACCTTTTTAATTGCGGAGTTATGCAATGCCCAAGATGAAATCCAATCGCGGCGCGGCCAAGCGGTTCAGTCGCACCGGGTCCGGCCAGTACAAGTGTTCCCACTCGCACCTCCGGCACATCCTGACCAAGAAGACCACCAAGCGGAAGCGCCAGTTGCGCGGCACCACCATGATCGCGGCGGTGGATGTCCCGGCGGTGCGTCGGATGCTGCCCTACAATTGAGTCACTGGACCGGAGAGATTAAAACATGCCCCGAGTGAAACGCGGCGTTACCGCCCACGCCCGCCACAAGAAAGTCCTAAATCAGGCTAAGGGTTACTACGGCGCCCGCAGCAAGGTGTACCGGGTCGCCAAGCAGGCCGTGATCAAGGCCGGCCAGTACGCCTACCGCGATCGCCGCCAGAAGAAGCGCGATTTCCGCGCCCTGTGGATCACCCGCATCAATGCCGGCGCCCACGAGAGTGGCCTGTCCTATAGCCGGTTGATCAACGGCCTGAAGCTGGCGGCCATTGAGATCGACCGCAAGGTGCTGGCCGATCTGGCGGTGTTCGACAAGCCGGCGTTTGCTGAGTTGGCCAACCGCGCCAAGGCTGCCCTCGGCATCGCCTGAGCCGTCCGCCGAGCCGGCATCCCGGTTCGGCGACGCCCGAGACGCCGAACGGGGGAAGGGCTATGGTCCTTTCCCTTTTTTGTTCGTTATCGTTGAGAGATCAACCCGCGTGAACCCATTGCCCGATCTGATTCAAACCGCCCAGGCCGCCGTCGCCGAGGCCGGTGATCTTGCCGCTCTCGATCAGGCGCGCGTGCATTATCTGGGCAAGAAAGGCGCGCTTACCGAGCGCCTCAAGGAGTTGGGACGCCTGCCGCCCGATCAACGGCGCGATGCCGGCCAGGCCATCAACGAGGCCAAGCAGGCGCTGGAAACCGCCATTACCGCGCGCAAGGCGCAACTGGAAGCGGCAGCGCTGGATGCTCGGTTGGCGAGTGAAGCGATGGATGTGACGTTGCCGGGGCGAGGTCAGCGGCCCGGTGGCCGCCATCCGCTCAGCCGCACGCTGGCGCGCATCGAGGCATTCTTCACCGGGATCGGCTTCGCGGTCGCCGAAGGGCCAGAGGTCGAGGACGACTTCCATAACTTCGAGGCGCTCAACATCCCGCCCCACCATCCGGCGCGGGCGATGCACGACACCTTTTATTTCGACACCCATACCTTGTTGCGCACCCATACCTCGCCGGTGCAAATCCGGGTGATGGAACGCCAAGCGGCCCCGGTGCGGGTCATCGCGCCAGGGCGGGTCTATCGCTGCGATTCGGATTTGACGCATTCGCCGATGTTCCATCAGGTCGAGGGGTTGCTGGTGGATGAAAATGTGAGCTTCGCCGATCTGAAGGGCGTGTTGGACGACTTCCTGCGCGGATTCTTCGAGCGCGATCTGGCGGTGCGCTTCCGGCCCTCTTATTTCCCATTTACCGAGCCTTCCGCCGAGGTGGATATTCAGTGCGTGATCTGCGGTGGCGGCGGTTGTCGGGTGTGCAAGCACAGCGGTTGGTTGGAGGTGCTGGGTTGCGGCATGGTGCATCCAACGGTGTTCGACAAGGTCGGCATCGACAGCGAGCGCTACACCGGTTACGCCTTCGGCATGGGCGTCGAGCGGCTGACCATGCTGCGCTATGGCGTCAATGATCTGCGGCTGTTCTTCGAGAACGATCTGCGCTTCCTGCGCCAGTTTCAGTGAGGCCCCGAGCATGAGAGTCAGCGAACACTGGTTGCGGGAATGGGTCAACCCCGCGGCATCCAGCGCCGAACTAGCGGCGCAACTGACCATGGCGGGTCTGGAAGTGGACCATATCGAGCTTGCCGCGCCCGCGTTTGCCTCGGTGGTGGTCGGTCGGGTCATCGACCTGGTTCCGCATCCCAATGCCGACCGCTTGCGGGTGGCGACGGTGGATGTGGGCGGCGTGGAGCCGCTGCAAATCGTCTGCGGCGCCCCGAACGTGGCGGAGGGGATGCGCGCTCCGGTGGCCTTGATCGGCGCGGTGCTGCCCGGCGGATTCACCATTAAAAAGTCCAAGCTGCGCGGCGTCGAATCGCAGGGCATGTTGTGCTCGGCCAAGGAACTGGGCTTGGCGGAAAGCTCGGAGGGGTTGATGCCGTTGCCGGCGGATAGCCAGCCCGGCCAGGACCTGCGCGCGTTGTTGGCGCTGGACGACGCGCTGATCGAGATTGAGCTGACGCCCAATCGCGGCGACTGTCTGGGCATGGAGGGCATCGCCCGCGAAGTGGCGACCCTCAACCGCTGCGAGTTCCGTCCGCTGCCGGCCGATGACGTGCCGCCGGTGGTGGATGCCACGTTTCCGGTGATGCTGCGCGATCCCGCCGACTGCCCGCGCTACGTGGGCCGGGTGATTCGCGGCGTCAATCCCGCCGCCGAAACACCGCTGTGGATGCGGGAGCGCCTGCGCCGCGCCGGCGTGCGCAGCCTGGGGCCGCTGGTGGACGTGACCAATTACGTGATGCTGGAACTGGGTCAGCCGATGCATGCCTTCGACCTGGGTCGGCTGACCGGTGGCATCGAGGTACGCCGCGCCCGGCCCGGCGACCGACTGGAACTGCTGAATGGCGTGGTGGTGGAGCCGGATGCGGAGACCTTGTTGATCGCCGATCAGCGTGGGCCGCTGGCGCTGGCCGGGATCATGGGCGGTGAGATCAGTTCCTGCACCGCCGCTACCCGCGATGTGTTCCTGGAAAGCGCTTTTTTCACCCCGACCAGCATTGCTGGCCGCGCCCGCCGCTACGGATTGCAGACGGATTCCTCTTATCGCTTCGAACGTGGGGTGGATTCGCAACTGCAGCGCCGCGCCGCCGAACGCGCCACCCGCCTGTTGATCGACATGGCCGGTGGTCAACCGGGCCCCGTCGTCGAGGCGGTGGCGCCCGACCATCTGCCAGCGGAACCGGCCATCCGGCTGCGGCCCGAACGGCTCCGCAAACTGCTGGGCCTGGATGTTCCCACCACCGAGGTCGAGGAAATCCTACGGCGGCTGGGCATGGCGGTGGCGGTCGAAGTGGACCATTGGCTGGTCGCGCCGCCGAGCAGCCGATTCGACATCGCGCTGGAAATAGACCTGATCGAGGAGATTATCCGGATTCATGGCTATGACCGCCTGCCTGGCAATCGGCCCTTGACCCGGATGGAGATGCCGCCGCAACCGGAAGGACGGGTGGCGCTGGAGCGGTTCAAGGAGACTCTGGTGCAGCGTGGTTTTCAGGAGGCGATCACGTATAGCTTTGTCGATCCGCTGTTTCAGCGATGGCTCGATCCCGATCGGTCGACCTTGGCGTTGGCTAACCCGATTTCCGCCGATCTGGCGGTGATGCGCACCAGCCTGTGGCCGGGCTTGCTCAAGGCACTGGTCTATAATCAGAAACGTCAACAGGCCCGGATCCGGCTGTTCGAACATGGCCTGAACTTCATTCCGGCCGCCGACGGTTTGCGGCAGGAACCGTACCTTGCCGGCGTCGCAGCCGGCGCCGCTCTGCCGGAACAGTGGGGTACCGCAACCCAGTCCATGGATTTCTTCGATCTTAAAGCGGATGTTGAGGCGCTGCTGACGCTGAGCGGCGAGCCGGAGGCGTTCACCTTCGTTGCCGCCACGCATCCGGCGTTGCACCCAGGTCAGAGCGCCCGGATCGACCGGGCGGGCCGGCTAGTGGGCTGGCTGGGCGCACTGCATCCCCAGGTGGCGCGGGAACTGGACGTTGAAGGCGACACCTTCGTCTTTGAATTGCGGCTAGATGATGTGCAAATCGCGCGGACACCGGTGTTTCGGGAGCTGTCCAAATTCCCGGTTAGCCGCCGCGATCTGGCTATCGTGGTGGACGAGGCGGCAACTGTCCAGGCGATTCAGGATTGCATCCGCCATCACGGCGGCGAACGGCTGCGCGAAGTATGGTTGTTCGATGTCTATCGGGGCAGGGGCGTTGCCGAAGGTCAAAAAAGTTTGGCTTTTGGATTGATTTTACAAGACTTCTCGCACAATCTTACTGATAGTGTGGTCGAAGAGACCGTATCTGGGATCATCGCTGGGCTGGCTGGGCAGTTCGGCGCAACGCTTAGGGTTTAGGCGCATGGCACTGACAAAAGCCGACATGGCGGAACAGTTGTTCGAGGAATTGGGTATCAACAAGCGTGAAGCCAAGGAACTGGTGGAAATCTTTTTCGAAGAGATCCGCAGCGCCTTGGAACGGGGGCGGCAAGTGAAATTGTCCGGATTTGGCAATTTCGATCTGCGCGACAAGAACCAGCGGCCGGGCCGCAACCCGAAGACCGGCGAGGAAATCCCGATCACCGCGCGGCGGGTAGTGACCTTCCGTCCTGGGCAGAAACTCAAGGCGCGAGTGGATGCCTTCAAGGGCGAGGCGCAATGAACACGCTCGTTGCAAAACGCTTGGCAAACCAAATAGATTGAATTAACATCACCTCTCTTTACGGCGGCTGACCGCCGTTCCCGGGGCGTAGCGCAGCCTGGTAGCGCACCTGCATGGGGTGCAGGTGGTCGGAGGTTCAAATCCTCTCGCCCCGACCAATTTTCAATGGCTTACATCGCGTCCGTTTGGCGCTGTGCCGGATTTGTGCCGGACTCGGCGCGGCGGGTGGTGTTTTCCGCGAACTGCTGCAAGTGCGACGCTGAAAAGTGAGCGTACTTGCGGACCATCTCCGGGGACTGCCAGCCTCCCAACTCCATCAGCGCGTGCAACGGCGTACCGGCCTGAACGTGGCGGGTCGCCCAGGTGTGGCGCAGGTCATGGAACCGGAAATCGGCCAGCCCCGCCGCCTTGGCCGCCGTGCGCCAGGTCCTGCCGTTCGCCTGGTGAAAGGGCTTTCCCTGGTGGGTGAACACCCGCTCCGGATGCTGGCCCCACTGTCTGCGTAATACGTTCACCGCGTCCTCGTTCAGGGGCACGGCGAGGGCTTCCCGCGTTTTCGACTGGTCGGCCCAAATCCAGGCTTGCCGCCGGCCGAGATCGACTTGCCGCCATTCCAGACCGGTGATGTTCGCCATGCGTAGACCGGTGGCCAGAGCGAAGCGGACCACCTCCGCCAGGTGCGCAGGGAGGGTGGCCAGCAAACGTCGTTCCTCGTCGTCGCTCAGGTAGCGAATGCGGCGCGAGGGTTCCGATAGCAGGCGGATGGGGGGAATCCGGTCGATCCAGCCGCGTTTCTGGGCGGCGCGGAGGACCGAACGAATGACTTGCAGGATGGCGTTGACGCTGCGGGCCTTGACGCCTTCCGCTTGGCGGATGGCTTGAATCTCGGCGATCCGCTGATGGGTGATGGCGACCAGCGCCGTGTTGTAGAGGTGGGGATGGAGCCAGCGCAGCCAGAGGATGTCATCCGCGCGGCTGGGATACTCGCCCCGTTCGTTCAGCCAGGCGGTCGCCGCGTCTTGCCAGGTAGCGGCCGGACGTTCGCCGAGGGTGGCTTGCCGCCAGAGGTTGGCTTTGATCTGGTCGTGGAGCTGCTGGGCGTCGCGACGGTTGCCAGTCCGAGCAGACTGGCGTAGTCGCTGGCCGTTGGGCCGGGCGATGTCCAGCCAGTAGGTTTTACCTCGTTTGTAGATGGGCATGAAGGGGTCTCCGGCACCGGTCGGGCGCTGAGTTGATTTTGTACCCAGTTCCGGGCGGCGTCAGCGGGGACGCGCACGCAGCGCCCCACGCGCACCACCGCCAGTTCGCCACGCTCGATCAGCCGCCGCACCGTGCGCGGGCTGACTTTGCCCAGTTGCGCGGCGGTTTCCTGGATGCTCCACAGCAGCGTTTCAGGCATGATCGAACAGGTCTCCCGTGGCTTTCTTGGCGCGGCGGGTTCGGTAGGCCGTGCGCTGGTGGTGGGGGATGTCGTATCGGAGGTGGCAACGCTGACAGAGGGCACGGAGGTTGTCCGGGTCGCAGTTTTCCGGCGTGTGGTCGAGGTGGGCGATGGTGAGCACGATCCGCACGGTTTTGTATCCGTCGAAGACCCATGCGTCTACTAGCCCTATGTCCTCGGTCCATTCGCTTGTTGATTTGTTTCTCCAGGCGTAATTTGGGATTCCGCACTGTTCGCAGCGATGTCCCGCGCGGTCGAGAATCGCCTTGCGAATTTCCCGCCAGTTACGCGGGTAGCGGCGCTTATTCTCTGGTCTGATTGGCACGGTTCGTTTTCCTTTTGGTTGCGTGCGCCTTCCCTGGCGCTTGTTGGTTACTCGATGCCTGGCGCCGTGCTGGTCATGAGTTGGTAGGCGCGGGTGGTGGTGGCCACATCGACCGCGCAATAGGTGAGCACGGTTTGAATCTGCCCCTCTGCGTAGAGCCTGGGGCAATCCGCGCCGTTCATGTGTTGCTTCGGTCTTGGGATTCCGAAGCTGGTGGCGATTGTGTTTAGGCTCGCGCAAAAGTCGTCACGGTGTTCCATCGAAAACGCCTTGAATAACGTTGCGGTGTCGATCATTTCCGCTTTTTCCTCGTCTCTCAGTCTGGGCTTGAGGATTTCCGGCAATCGCAGGTAATGCCGGATGTAGGCGTTTCGGAGTTTTGGGAGATCGAACGCTCGGATGTTGTGCCCCACGATCAAGGTTTCTGGCGTGGTGCTGGCATCCAGCCAGGCGCGCAGTGTCATCAGTAGGCCACCCTCATCGCCACAGGGGATGACGGGCCAGCCGTCAATTTCCGGTGTGGTGTGGTCCATGCCGTTAAGTATCAGTCTGGTTCTGTCGGTTTGGAGCACCACGCAAAGGATGGGGCTGGCGTCCAACAACGCGGCTTTCTCGATGGCTTTCTGTGCGAACTCGTTGCGTTTCGTCTCTACCGTTTCTGGTTTCCAGTTCGAGGGCGCTTTCCACGCCTCGATCACGGCGGCGATGGCTTCGGCTGGCGCGTCGCCGGTCTCCAGGTCAATGACCACAAATGCGGCGGATGCCAGTGGGACCGCCATGGTGATTGTGTTGGGTGTGGTCGTTAGCATGGGGTTATCTCCAACCGCCGTTGTATGCGCCACGGCTGTAAGACTTGCCGCTCCCTAGTCCCGCCTCGTTGCGCTTTTCCCAAATATCGAGTGGTCCGACTACTCGTTCTACTTCGCTCAGGGCCGCCTCGAATGCTTTTTGGTTGGCGCAAGCCTCTGCACTGAGAGCGACATAGACCCGCAACGATCCGCCACCCATCTGCACCTTGACGGGTATGGATATGCCGGTGATGTAACTGCCACTGTTGGCGGTCTGACTGATGCCCAATCCGGTCCTGGCCGTTGTGGTGCCTAGTGGGGGCTGTGTCCCTGCTTGTTGTAGTAGGGCGGTCATTGCGGCCAATAATTCTTGTGGTGTTTGTTCGGTCATTTCTGCTTGCCTCGGTTTATGGCCGTCCTTGGCCGTGGGTGATTATTTTGCGGTGATTGCTTCGGCTTTTCCGGCTTCATATCCCAACGCATAGGCGTCTTTCATTGCGCCGTCGATGGTGGTTTCACCGGCTTTGAGTGCCCTGATCAACTCTGCCAACGGATCGGGCTTTTCAGCGATTTCCATTGCCCGCGCCACGCCACGCTTGGGCCGTTTCGGTTCCGGTGTGGTTTGGGGTTGCTGCTGAGTAGCCGCCAGGGCGCGCAAGCGCGCTAGTTCTTCGCGTTCCTCCTCGATCCGCGCCTTTTCCTCGTCGGCGCGTTGCCTTTCGATGTACATCTTTTCCAGGACCGCGCGAACTTCGATGGTGGCGGCGATGGCTTCGGGGAGGTGTTCCGCGAACTCGGTGGGGTCCGGCTGATGGGTTGTCAGCCTGGCTATCTCGGCTTTGATTTCGGTTGCTGGCTTTCCGAGTAGTGACGTTGGTATCCGGCGGATTCCTAACAGGCGTGCGTTTATCTGTGCGATCCGTTCGGCTTCGGCGCGGGCCTTGGCCGCTTTTTCTTCTTCCTTGCGCCGTTCCTCGGCTTTGATTGCCGCGTCGATAGGTTCCTCGATGGCGATCAGTTCGGCGTTGATCCGCTTGGCTTCGGTGTCGATCAGTGCGCCGCGTTCGATCAGGGGGGCCTTGAGTTTGGTACGCAGTTTCTCAACCGTTGTGCGGTACCCGCGCACTTCGGCGCGGGCTGCTTTCGCGGCGGCCATTCCTTCCTTCGTGGTTGTGATGAATGGGCCGTTGTACTTCGCGCGTAAGAGAGATAGCGCTGTGGCGGTCTGGTTGTATTCTTGTATCTGGTAGGTTTCCATTTCTATTCTCCTATCGCCTCAAAATCGAAGGGTTCCATGTCGTGATACCCGTTGCGCTGGAACCGAGATGATTTTTCTTCCTCGTCCAGCCAGGCCATGCCCTCAGGGGTATTCAGCCACTGATCGAAAGTCATCGTTTCTGTGGCGTGTTGAATTTCCGACCATTCGGCATAGGCTTGGTCGTTTTTTGGTTTTGCGGTGGCTTGTGCTAGCATGTTCATGCCTCGTTTCGTCTGGATCGGGGTTGCAGTGGGCGCTTGCGCTGTTAGCAGCAACGCAAGCGTCTTTTTTTTACGCCGCGCTCAGTGACCTTGCCCAGTCATGTAGGGCTTTTAGTGCTTCATTGCGGCGCTGGAGTAGTTTCTTGATTTCTTCGATGTGGATATTCAACTCTGTTGAATCAGATTGGATATATCCACAATCAAACTGCGAAATCATCATTTGTACCAAAACGATTATTTCGCTTTCTGCTTCATCGCATCTTTTTGCCGCGTTCATACGGGTACTCCCGTGTAGTTGGTTGGAAATTCGTAATTGATATAATTGGGTTCGCTCATCACCTCATCCCAATTCTGGTTTGCCAGGTCATCGCTTATTTCTTTCGCGAGATTCTTGATCTGCGAACCGCGTAGGAAGTTGAAGATGTCGATTGAGATGAATTCCGGGAACGTCGCTTTGTGGTGCGTGCCATCTGGGTGATAAACCACATCGCCACGCTGCGCGACGCAACGGCGCAATAAAACCGCCGAGATTAAAATCCCATCGGGCCCTGGTCCGTCGGTCTCGTATTCGATGATCGCGGGTAAATCCTCTCCTGCTAATTCGATCTTGGTTTCGTGCTTGTTCATATTCATTGCCTTTCCTCCTCTTAGTTGCGTACCTATATTATATCTAAAGATATATCGTAAGTATATCTTTTGGTATAAATTTCTCTGTAAAAAAATCGTCCCTAAGGACGCTCGGTCACCAAGTATGTTTTGCCAGTTTCTGCGTAGGTACTGACTCCTCCTCCGGCAAAACCGCCCGCAAAGGGGCGGAGCGGGTCAAAACAGTGGAAGTGAAACCTGGCGCGACACGACGCGACGTGGCGCTCTCGCTGCGCCCGCCAGCCGCAGCGAGAGCGGGCCAGGGCCACGCGAGCGGGCGACCGGTAACAACACCAGCCGACCGGAACGGCCAGCGCACCATGGCGTCAGGCCAAACAGCCGCGCCCGGCGGACCAGCCGCGCGGCCAGGGCGCGCGAGGGCGCGCGCACGGCCAGGGCGCGGCGAGAACCGCGCGCCAGCCAGCGCGCCCGACAGCCAGGCCAACAAGCGACCAGCCGGGCGAGCGGCGGGACGAACGCGGCGCAACCCGCCGCGCCAACCACGACAGACCCAGCCAAACTACCGGCCACGGAACCACCAGCAACGCGACGGCAGGGACGGCGCGGCCAGCGCCAGCCGGGCCGGCGGCGCAACCGGGACCGAGACCGCCCACAGGCGACCACCCGCGCCCGCGCGAGGCGCAACCACGACCGGAAACCCGCACCAAGCGGACCAAGCCGACGCGAACGCGGCGGCACGCCCAAAGCACGAAAAACCCACGACGACGACCGCGCCGGAGAACGCACGCGACGAGGCGCGCACGCGCCAGCGCGCCGCGCCGAACCACAGCGCCGAGCCGACCAACCGACGCCACCAGGGCGCAACCAACACCAGCGCCCCACGAGACACCACCACCGAACGAGCAGACGCGGACACGAGACACCCCCAGAAAGAAACCCAGAAAACCAGCCGAGGACCAGACCCGGCCACCGGCGGCGGGCAGCACACCCCCCCCGCCACGCCCACGGCGACGAGCGCAGCGCGGCCACGGCGAACGGCGCAACGGCCAAGGGCGCGGCCAGCCAGGAACACGGAAGGCGACAAAACAGAGGACGGGACCGGCACGGGACAAACGCGGCCAAACAGCAGCGCCCGCCGCCAAGCCGGGGCACGACGCCCCGGCTGCCTTGCGCCGGGCGACGGGACGCGCGACAAAACGCAGCGGCAGCGGGGGGGGTGTGCCGCCGCCACAGCCGAACCGTGGAGATGGGAGGGGTTGCCGCGATTTATTGCTGAGTCGGGTAGCTGGTGTTGCTGCCTGCCAATAGCGTGAAAAAGCCCCAAGGTCCGACGTTGGGCGCGAAGCGCAGCGCAGCGCAAGGCCGGTGACTTCAAGCCAGGGACGGCGCGAAGGCGCGAAGCGCGGGGGGAACGGGGGCGGAAAGCCCCCGGAGACAAGCAGTGCGCGCGCCGGGAGCGCGCCGCCGCGCAGGGATGCGGGACCGTTGCCAGGGCAGTGCGGGGGGCGGGGCGTACTTCTCTCTGATGGGCTACCGTTGGTCCTTCATGGCCATGGACCGATGACCCCAGATTTCCGTATCTCCCCGGAAAACAACCGCGAGGAGTGCCGCGAGTGGTGGAGAACTCCACTTTGCCAGGCTGAACTTTCCTGAAACCCGCCTGATTTTCCGAACGTTCGTTGCGGTGCCTGGCACTGCAAGCCCCTCGCTACCTCGGCACCTTCCGAACGATTTTTGTTAACCCTGGGCCGATACGCCCCTCGTTTGCCGAACGTTCGCGGTGCTGGGTGGCACTGCAAGCCCCTCGCTACCTTTGCCCCTGTAGGCTTGGAACGGTTTGATTCCACCAGATTGAACGTGGACGTTGGGCGCGTTGTGAATTCAGCGGCGGTGATGCGTGGAGTTTCGAGCGGCGATTTTTCGCCAATGGGGAAAATTGCGCTGGCTTGCCGACCGGCGAATCGCCGCCGGTTTTTTGAGTCGCCTTGACGCGCCAATCAAGCCACGAATCGCGTTCTGTGAAGCCTCAAACCAAGTGAGCAGCTTGCCCGGATTCGTGCGATTTTCGTTGCGTGAACTTTGGTGTGAACTTCCGCTTGAATTTCGGCGTGTCGTTCGATTCGCCGCCATTCGCCGGTTCTTTCGCGGTCAGTTTTTCTCGCCGCCACGTTTCCCAGCGCGGCGCGAACTCTCGGACTGGATAGTCAGGGTGCTTGAGCGAAGTGAGCAGCTTGCCGCAGATCAAGATCAACGTGGGTTCAAGTCTTTCCAACATCGTCCAGTACCCGGTTTCAAATCGTTCCTTCACCACCACGTTCCGCACGTCTGGCACGGCCAGGGCCACGATTTGCCGGCGTGGAATCCCGGCGAAACACCACGCGAAACTATCCGGCGTGGACCAGTTCACGGTTGGAATGACGCGGATTCCGAACTCTTGCCAGTACCTACCTAACCACTGGCTACGGTAATGGTTCCACTGCTGGACGATCAGCGGCCAATCGGTGTAGAGCGAAAAATCCGGCGTCAACGTTCCCCAAAATCGGCCAACGCGCGACAAACCGGCGTCGGGCTTCGTCCACACGGATTCAAACCGGTAATCGTCCAGGAAGAAATGACACAACGATTCCCCTTGCGCTGGCGTGCTGGTGTCGGGTGCCCGGTAAGAGAGCAGCTTCGTTTCCTCGTTCAGGTTGAATCGTTGTTTCATCAGGTCCGGGAATCCCCACGGGTTCCCAGCCGGGTAGTGTCGGCGCCGGATGTGCAGCGGGTCGAAGTTGCCCGGCATCCGCACCCAGTTGCGGCTACTGCGCGTCATCCGGTTTTTCTCCGCCTGTGGTCAGCCACGATAGCCCGCGTTGGTCATCAAGGCATGGATCACCGCGTAGCGACGTGGGGCGATTTGTTGTAGCTGCGTCCGGTTGATGACGTACATCTTCACCGCTTCCGCGAAATCCTCGGAATCGTTGGTTCTGCCGTAAGCGCTGACCGGTGGTTCACCGCTCTCGATGGCGTCACCGTAATCGCTTCTGACCGGCAAGCCCTGTTCCTGAATCTCATAGTACATGTCGGTTCCTTCCGCGTAGTGGGGTGGGTTCGACCGTCCCCACAGGTCCAGTGCCAGGTTGTGCGCGGCTTCGTGTCCGGTGGTGCCGGTGCTCAGTGGATTGCCGCCATAAACCACGATGTTTTTATCGTTCGTGCCAGCGGTGGCAACGATGTCGCCCGAGGTCTGCATGGCCATGATGATCGTGGCGACTTCGCTCTTGAGCCTTCCAGGAAGCGTGTCGAATCCGATAACCATTTCGATGATGGTGTCCGCCGCGTTCCGTTCGTTGCCTGGGGTGAATAGCAACTGGATGCCGTTCTTGACGGTGATGCTGTAAAAATCCTCTGGGGCCGTCATTTCATCGTCCTTGATGGTGGTCGTGCTCGCGGATCGGTGCGCGGCTAGCCACTGTTCGACCTTGGTCGTGAGGGCTTCGTCGTCATCGTCCGGGTGGGCGTTGATGTAGTTCTGTACTTGATCCCAACTCCATTGGGTCGGGTCTTCGTTAGTGGGTGGTTGTGGTGGTTCTGGTGGTTGCGGGGGATTTCCGCCGCTGCCGCTGCCTCTGCCGCCCATGTTTCGCCCCTCGGTTGCTGTTTGCACATCATGCCATGGCGTCTTTCACCACCACCACCACGCGGCTGCCTGGCGGTTGGGTTTGCTCGCTGGCGCGGTTCTACCCGGACGATGAACGCGATAGGGGTGAACACTTGGTGTGAGGTGAACCCGCTGGTTCCGTTCCTTGATCTCGTTCCCTGAACTTCCCCCAGTTTTGACCACCCGCTATATCCCCACTCTAGGATTTCGATAGGGTATCGTTCTCGCGGATCGGTCGGATTTTTACTTAAACGCTGTTCGGTTCCGCCGTGCTCCGGGTTGGTCAATTCCGTCGAATTCGATGGAGTTAGGTGCTTTATCGCAAACCGGTTCGATGATCTGTTTCTGGGGTCTGGTTGGAATGCTTTTGGGTGGTGACGATTCAAGCTTTCGCTGGTCTGATATCCCGCTGGCGTGGTCACGGTTCTGCTTTCTCGTGGTTCGCCAGCGGTTTTTTTTCCTGGTTCGTGTTGGTCACATAGTGTCTGGCGGGATTGCGTGGGCTTTTTCGGCGTTTTCTCCGCCAGGCGGTATCGAACCGCGCGCGCGGCGCGCCAGGCGCGTATTCCGGCTTTTTTGGGTGTTTTGCGGGTGTTTTGCGGGTGTTTTCTCATCTATCGGAGAGAACCGACGCATTCTAATCGCCCGCCCTCGCTATCTCCCTACCTCCTCCGTGCTTCCTCGCGTCTTGGTGCTCGCCAAGGTTCTCGACTTCTCGAACTCCCAAAAAAAAACCCGGCATCGCTGCCGGGTCTCGGAGTGCCTACGCTCAGGCGTAAGTCGGTGGCGTGCCGGTGGGCGTGGCCGCGAGGCCAGCCTGATTCAGGCCGTAGCGGTAGATGAAGAAGACTTCACCACCGGTCAGGGGCGTTCCCGCCGTGCCGCCGGCCTGCGTCTGGTAGACGGCGGCGATAGCGGGCGACAGGGCCAGCGCGGCGGCGTCCCAGGCGGATTTCTGCGGCGCGGTCAACGCGGCGTAAGCGGCCAGCGCGGCGCTGTAGGTCATGCCGCCCTTGCCGATGCAGTTTTCGATCAGCCAGCCGTTCCAGGCAAACCCGCCAGGCGTGGCGGCGATCAACCGTTCCTTGTCGGTCTTGGTCTGGCCGGATTCCATCAAGGTCGTGGTGTTGACCCATTTCTGAATCGCGCCACTCACCCGCAACTGATTGCGTACTTCTTCCTGGTTGGCGCTGTGCGGGTTGGCTGGGGTGACCAGTTCGCGCACGTATTGCCGACCTTTCCATTTTGCAAAGACGAGTGCGCCGCCGTAACTGCCGGACGCCTCCATCGAGAACAACGGGCCGGATACTTTGGCCATGATTTTTTCTCCTCGTGAGAGCCTTACAACTACCGGATAGATTGAGCGCTTTTTCGCCGATGTCAATATGTTGTTGTCTCTCTTGACCACTACTACAACAAATGGTTGCTTTATCCGGCGCGGGGCCATAACTGGCCGGTGGTTGGCGTGTCGTCTTGTCCGGTGCCCGTGGCGATGGTGATCATGCCCTGCCGTTGAATACGCACGGATTCAAATGGCGCTGGAACTCTGGTTTTGGTGTGCCTGGTGGCCTGGTTGGTGGCCATGGCGCGGTTGGTGGTGGTGATGGTGAAGTTTGGCCTGGTGAGGAGGCCGAACCGGATGCGGGTGGGTGGTGGCGTGGTCGCTTTGCGGGTGATTTTCGCCGCGAACGGGGTTGGGGTGGCCCAACCAAGGCCGGTGTTGGCGACGTTCATTCGTAGCGTAGCATCAGGCGGGTGTTGGCATCGTAGGGGCCGGTGCTACCGCCGCGTAGGGTGTTGATGTAGTTGCCGCACTGCTTGAATACGTGGTCCACGCTGTTGATATTGATGGTGACCTCGGCAAACGATCCGAAATCGTTGTTGTTGCTGATGGCGATGTTCAGCCCTGGCGGTTCCGACGAACCCAAGCAGGGGATGCGCAAGCCTTCCGGGATCGTGGTTCCGTAGGCTCCGGGGTTGTTGCTGGTGAGCACGAATTGCAGGCCGGTTTCCGGCGTGGGAATGATGCCGGTGGATGGCGCGCAGAGTGAGGCGTGCCCTGCCGCCCCTCGTCCGTAGTCGACGATGACGCCGGTGTCCACGTCGGCGAGACTGGAATTCTTGCGGCGCTCCAGGCTGAACCATAAGGGGAGCGTGGCGGCGGTGGATAGGAACAGGGCGAAACAGACGCGATTGTTGGCGGCGCTGCCGAAACAAAGCTGCTGGTTGGCGGCGTCGGTGCCGGTGGTGGCGATTTGGGTGCGCGCCAGGTAAATCGTGCCGGTGATGCCGCCCGCGCCGTCGCTGCCGGTGCCGACCGTGACCCAAACGGACGGGTAGAGGACGTTGGTGCTACTGCCGAATTCCACCTTGACGTAGATGGCCGTCAGGGCGTCGTTGGTGCGGTAAACCTTGTAGCCCTGGGCGGTGCTGGCGACCGTGGGCTTGGTGACGGTGGTGAGGTTGACTTGCCCGGTGTCGGCGGTGGCGACCATGCCGAGCAGAAACACGGAGTCGATGAAGGCCGCCCATGCCCGGAACATGGCATCGGTCGAGTTGCTGGCGTATGGCGCGGTGGCGCTGGTGGTGCTCATGGGTGTTCCCGCTCCAGGTAGGTGAGGGTGACGGTCAGCGCGGCGGTGTCGCCGGTGTTGGTGATGGTCGCGTAGAGTTCTGGCGCTGGTGGGTTCTCCATGTTCGAGCCGTGGGCGTGCGGATCGAGGTTGATCGTTCCCGCCGTTTCGTGGATGGTTTCCAGGATGATGCCCGCGCCGGCGGTTGGCCTGGTGGTGATTGCTCGGATCACATCGTTGAATTGCGCGTTGATGGTGCTGTACAGCCGGATGCGGGCCGGGCCGCTGCTGGTGACCGCCAGGATTTCGACGCTTCTTGGCATTGCGAAGGTCACCATGGCTATTTCGCCGTTCAATATGGTGTCGCTGATGATGGTCGTTTCCGTGCGCGCGTTTTTCAGCAGGTTGCCGCGCGTGGTGGTGCGGGTTCCCGCTGCCGTTTCCACCAGCAACAAATCGGCGTCGTCTGGCTGGGCTTCTTGTGGTGGTATTTCTCTCAGTGTGGTCATGCGCTGAACCCCGTTGTGGTGATGACTTGTCCGGTGTTGGTCTGGATTGGCTGGCGGTCGTCGGTCAGGAGCACGGCGGTTTCGATCCGCTGTCCGGTGGTTATCCGCTGCATGAACAGGTTCCAGCCGCTCATTCCCTGTGTTTCCGCTGCCGCGTCGTGCGCCTGGCGTTCCTCGATGTCGATGGCTTGCCAGGCGGCGCGCGCCAGCCGGTAGCGTTCCCTGACGGTTTCTTGTGCCGCCGTGGCCTGGGCCTGGTTGACCGTGGTGGGGTCCGCTGGCCGGTAGGCGTGGGTGCCGTTCTTCCCGGCGCGGAATTGGATGGTGCCTTTTCCCCAGTTGCCGGTTGCGTTGACGCTCATCAACGGGCCTTTGGTGCGCGCCATCAGAATTCCGATATCGGGTGTGCGCGACAAAACTTCTGCACAAACAGATTGAATCCGCTGCGGCGCATTTTCTGTGCCTTCTTGTTCCAGGTGTTCCACTCGTCCGGGGTCAGGGCTTGCCAGGCGGCGGTTGCGGCGGCCAGGCGTCGCCGGTGGCGCTGTTGCGCCTCGGTCTTGTAGTCGGTCGGAATGACATATCGGCGGAGTTGTAGATCGTGGCGTCCGGGGGTGGCGATGTTGCCGCGTCCTTTCCCCACGCGCTGGTAAACCTGGGTGCCGATGGTGCCGCGCACGGCCGTTGCGATTTGATGGACTGGTTTCATGCGGTGCAATCCGGGTGGTCGAGGAGCCATTGCCGCCAGAACTCCGGCCAGCGGGGCAGGCGGATCCGTCGGGTTTCCTTCCCAATCTTGACCTTCTGGGGTTCGATCAGGGAGTAGGCGGCTTGCGCGGCCGCGAAGCAGTCTCGAATCTTGGGGTGGGGCTGGGCTTCGGTCTTCCGGGTCTTGGGCGGCGCGATGAATTCGGGGCCGTTCGCGCCCATGCGGAAGCTGCCGATACCGGCCACCGTGCCGCGCGCCGTGTCGCTGAACAGGGGTCGGGTGACCTTGGCCATGTCATTTCGCCCAATAGACCTTGACGGTCTCGTGATGGACCACGCGCACATCGTCGTTGCGGCTGCCGTACATGCCCAGCGAGGGCGGGGTGGCCACGCGCAGGGTGAGCCGGTCGAGGCCGGAATCCATGTTGCTGTTGGTCTTGCGGTGGGCGCTGTCGAGGATGGTGCGGTGAATCGTGGCGGTCCATGGGGTGTTGCCTTCTGGCGGGAGCGCGTAGGCATACCAGTCCTCCGGTGCCCAGTGGGTAACCGCGCCCTTCGCCGCGCCAATGGGGCCAGCGGCGGTGTGTAGGTAGCGCTCCAGGGCGAACGCGAACCAGTTTCGATTACCGCGCGTGGTGGCGGTCGCGGTGATGTCCATCTCGATCTTGATGGCGATGGGCCGGTCGTCGTCGATCTGGATGGCGGTCGGGAGTGGGTAGATGAGTTTCCGCTGTACGTGGTACAGGTCGCGCCAAATGCTGTTGATGGTGGTGCCACGCCAGCCGGGCGCGGGGTGTTCGTCCGTGCTGCCGTCCGTGGGCGTGGGGTAGTTCATTTCCACGTCCTGGTAGGTGCAAATGCTGGGCTGGTGGGCCGGATCCACGTAGGCCGCCGGGATGCCGCGGTTAAACGTGGTCATCGTGGGCGTGGCGTATTCCGCGAGGTCGCTGGTCGCTGTCAGGGTCATCCAGTAGACCGGGTCGAAGATTCCGGCGCGGAGTTCGGTGGCGAACTGGTCGAACAGGGCGCTTTTCTCTGATGGGGTGGCGCGGGCCAGGTGGCGGTTGACCAGCCAGGTTGCCGCCGAGGTGATGAACTGCGTGGTGTAGGTGGGCGTTGGCGCGGGTTGCGCGGTGCGCGCGGTGGGTTTGAGGCCGGCTTGGGTGAGCGCCTGGTTGATGGTCAGTATCCGGTTGAATGGTTCAATCAAGCTGGGGGGTACGTGGGTGCCGCTGACCTTGGCCATGGGGGTCAGCCTTCGCCCCACGGTTGGGTGGTGCGCCAGCGCTCCCAAAAGATGCGCCACGCCTGTTCGGCGAGGGCCTTGGATGCAATGGCGACGCTGGTGTCGTAGTTGCTGGCCAGGCTGGCCTTGCTGATGTTGTGGGAACCGATGATGGCTAACCGGCGGTCGATCAGGATGGTTTTCTCATGGAGCAGGCGTTGCCGCATTCCGTGAATTTTCCAGCCGGCATCGAGGAGCGTCTTGGCGGCGTCCTGGTTGAAGGGCTTTCGAGACTGGATGGTCTCGCTACTGGCGAGGATGCCGCGACACTCCACGCCTCGGCGGGCGCATTGCGCCAGGGCATCGAGCATGTCCAGCCGGAACCGGGTGGGCACGCGCCAGTGGGGGGAAACCATGTACAGCGAGAGCAGAATGGATTGCTGGGCGTGGCCCAGCGTATCGACGAGCCAGGGTCCCCAGTCGTCGCCGGTCAGGAGTTGAATGGTGGCCGCTGGGTCCGTGATTGGGTCCCATTTCATGGCCGCTGGGGGATGCCTGGCGGTTGAATGTTCTGGGTGAAATACTCGCTGATGAATAGCTTGTATCCACTCATCCCGGTGCCATTGGCGCTGACGCCCCAATCGGCCTTGTCCGGTTCGCTCAGGTTGTTCCAGGCGTTCAAGGCCACTCGAAACCGGTTGTTTTGCGTGACCTGGGCCGGGCGGCGCTCGGCCTGGATGTCCTTTGGGCCAGCCACGATGGTCTTGCCGCCGCCGGTGCGAAACTCCAGGCCACGGAATTGACCGGTGGCCGTCAGGCTGAACAGGGGGCCTTGTACTTGGGCCATGGGGTTACCTCATGGTGTTCTGGACGTGGTTCAGAATCCAGGCGAGGACGGCGGCGGATATGCTGCTGACGGCGGCGACGATCATCAAAAACCACTGTTTTAGGGTGCCGATGGCTTCGGCGTGTCGCTGGATTTCCACCTCGTGGCGGTTGAGGCTCTCGGTGATGCGTTCCAGCGTCTTGATGACTAAATCGCGGTCTTCCGCGTCTTTTCGGTCGTGGTCTACGAATTTCTCGTGAAAGGCGGCGATGCGTTCCAGCAGGGCCGCGTTTGTTGCCTGAATCCGGGTTGTTTCCCGGACGTTTTCCTCCAGGGATTCGTGTAACCGAATCAGCAGCGTCCCCATTTCCTTGAGTCGTTCCCGTTGGATTAGGTCCACCTCGCGGCGTAACAGGTTTCGTTGTTCTTCCGTTTCGTATATTCCCTTTTCTTCGCTCATCGTCGGCATCGCCTAGAATCGTTGCTCGCACTCAAGCGCTATCGTTGTGGCCAAATCCATCGTTGTCAGGCTGTGGCGCTGGGTCAGGTCGTGAATCCTCGCGTAATCCGTCGTCGGTCGGCAATTGGCGCAACCGGTTAGTGCTGAGTGGATCAACAGGACGATTCCCAGCAGGGTTATTGCCATCGAGATTTTCAGCAGGGTTCCCGTTTTCATTTTTCTTCGCTCCAAGCTGGTCCGGGAGGACGATTTTCAATACCTGATCAAATCCGGCGATGGATGTAATGATGAGGCCGATTTGCTCGGCGCTCAGGTCCGCGCCCATGAACCATAGCGTTACGATGGCCGCCACGGTCAGGGAACCGATGATGATTCCTCGGAGGGTGGTGCTTTCCTGCGCTCTGGCTTGTTTATACGCGGCCAGGGCGGTAAAGATCAGCGTGACTTTATTCATGGTCGATGACCTGCCAGTCTTTCGCCAGGTTGTAGAGGCCGAATAATCGGCGATACCAGCCTTTCCCAAATTCATCTTCGTTGCGATTGATCTCGTAACGCCAGGCGCGGATTACGCAAAACTCCTGCATGACTCCGGGCATTTTGTTCCTCGCGGCGGCGATGGTCTTCTCGCCGATGACTCCGTCCACGGTCACCTTGGCGGCTTCCTGTAAGAACTCAATTGCGGTTACCACGCCTTGATTGACTGCGCAATCAAAGACGAGCAAATCCAGTCCTTTCGGCAGTTGGTCACCTTTGATCAGGTTCCAATAGTCGTTTCGGTAGATGGTTTGCGCGTCTTTTACGGTCAGGTTGCGAATGTCGAGGTGTGGATAGGCGCGCTTTGAAATGCCGTACTTGGTCAACCCGCCGGGGTCTTTGGGGTTATCAACTAACCCGTCTTCTATGTTGATGATCAAGCCGATACATTGGTCCGCTTGCGTCATTGGCCTTGCTCCAGGGTTAGCAGGGTGATGTTGCCGGATTGCAGGATTTCCTTGAGTACCTTTCGCTGGTCTGGGTCAACCTCATCCAGCGAGGCGAGCATCTGTACTTGCAACAGGGGGCCATTGCTGCTTTCGATAACGGTGCTTTCGGTGATGAGCGCCATCATGGGGCCGACCGCCGATGGCTGTTGTTTCTGGGGAAATGGAATGACTCGGCTCATGGGCCTTCTCCATCCCAAACGTTGCCCGGTGTTTTCGCTTTCAGATTGTTCAGCCGTTTCATGCACATTGGGCAGTTGTTCGGGTCGTCGTCTCTTTCTTCCTCCAACATGGCCGGTTTTCTGAGGACCATGTATTTCCCGCACAGGGAGGTATTCCCCATTGTGCTTTTGAACCAGTGCCATTTTCTGGCGTTGTCCAGTTTCGCCCAGCCCTTCCAGTTGGTTTCTGCTGTCATGATGGTCTGCGGTCCTTGTTCCGCTGGTTGGTGGGAGTCTGAAAGGTGATGGTCGCGGCGATACGGGCCTGGCCGGGCTTCTTGCGCTTGTACCGAGGTGGCCTGTTGTTGCGGTTCGATCTGCCGTGGCGCATTTTTCGCCTCCTGGTTTCTATTGGAATGGTTCAAATTCTATGGTCAGCGAGCTTCTATCCGGCCTGGTCTTCCGTTTCTCATATAACCATTCTTCGAGACCATTCCACATGTCATCGGTGATGTAGTTGTCTACGTCCGTATCTCGGTGGTGGTCGCATACGGGGAACGGAAAGATTAGTTTTCCTGTTGCTGTCTTTTCTCCTTCCAACGCGCTGAACTTGAGTACCGGTCGCCAGCGTGCGATTTTTCTGCATCCGGTTCTGCCACATCCGATCAATGGGCTTGTGGTTCTCATCTATGCAGCCTCCGCACTGGGCATTTGCATGGCCGCGCGTAGCGCCGCGATATGCGCCTTGACGGTGGTCTTGTCGATGGGTGGCCGTGTGGCTATTTCCTGCTTGGCTTGCGCGGTCCTGGCCTGCGCGTTGCGTACCGCGGCTTCCGTTTCCCGTCGTCGGGCACGGGCCAGGGCGATCTTGATGCCGGCTTCGGGTCGGAACGTGCCGGCGTTGGCGCGCTGGACCAGGGCACGGAGGTAGGCGATGGGGGAGGTTTTGATCTTGCCGGCCTGGATCGCCGCCGCAAGCTCGTCCAACAACTCTTGGGCGTGGCCTTGGGACTGCACCAGCGTTTCGGCTTGCTGGCGTTCGTAGGGGGTGAGGCTGGCCGGATACTCCCACTCCTTCGCCGTTCCGCTTTCCCTCGATTCTTCACCACCACCACTGACGTTGCATCCGGTTTCCGGTGCGGGGGGCGGCGTGAAGGAGGAGGGGTTTGGGGTGGTGGTAGTACTACTACCACTACCACTACCACTACGTAGTACGCGCGCGCGATGCTGATTGATGCTGATTTCATGCTCCGCATCATGCGCATCATGCTCCGCATCATGCTCCGCATCGTTGAGCATGGATGCGACACTGGGTTCTGCATCGTTGAGCATGGATGCGACACCTTTCCTGTTTTCCCAGCGGGTCCGCGCCGCGTTGCGCGCCTGTTCGCTGCGGGTGTCGTTGCTGGGTTCGCGGGGCGTCTGGGCGCTGCGGGCGCTGTGGATGTCGGCCAGGGCGAAGGCTTCGCCGTTCCAGTCCAGCAGCCGCAATTCGAGGAGGGTGGTCACGAAAAAATGGTCGTCACCGGACCAGCCAGCGACGATGGCCAGGTCCTCTTCGTCCAGGCCGGTGAGGAGGCCGTTGGGTCGTTCGCTCTCCGCCCAGGCCCAGAGGGCAATAAGCGACAACACGGCATCGGCGCCGAGGCGGCGCTTGAGTTTGATGACCCTGGGATGGTGGAGGGTGGTGGTGTTGAGCTGCATCGGATCGCTCCGGCGCTTACCGCGCCTTTTCGTCGAGGGAGGGGGTGGGTAGCTTGGCCTTCGCGCCGTAGACGTGCTGGACGAGGACGACGCGGATGTATTCCGACACGGGCCGGTCGTCCTGCATGGCCAGGTCCTGAAGGTCGCGCTTCAGTTCCTCCGGCAGGTGCAGCTTGATCGACTCCAGGCACTTCAACGGGCAGTTGGGCATGGGTGCTCCGAAAAACGCCCGGCGGTCAGTGAGGTTCCCGCCGGGGAATAACCACCGTGGAGGAAATCAGGCCGCTTCTTTGGCGCTCGCGTTGGCGCTTGCATTGGTTGGCCATGGCAGATCGGGGCGCAGTTCGCGGGCGGGGATCAAACCGTCGCTGGCATGTTCTAGCCGGATAGCTAGATCGGCGCTGGGTTTGCGTAAGCCATAGCTCAATAGGCGTAGGTAACCAACGCTAGTACCAGCCTTTTGGGCCAATGCCTTGGCATGGTGGCCTCGGCTTTGCTTGATATAGGTTCGAATGTCCATATCAACATTATATATCATGAGATACTTTAATCAATATCTACTGATATTTGTTGACTGGTCTATCAGTTGATAGAGTTTGCTGATGAGTTACCTGGCGATTTACCAACAGAGACGGCGGGACAATCTGAGGCGATTGCTGGCTAACTATCCTACGCAGAGGCACTTTGCTGATGCTGTTGGGCTATCCGTGGCGCAGGTAAGCCACCTGTTGACCGGTGTGCGGGAAATGGGTGAGGAAATTGCGCGGCGTATTGAGGAGGCGCTTGGATTAGAAATGGGGTGGATGGATCACGGCTTGGAAGCCTCTATATCTGAGACAGTGAAACCGAGTTCATTGCGCTTGGCGCGGGAGATTGAGGCTTTGCCATCGAAACAACGCGGCGCATTGCAGGCGCTTGTTGATTCGATGGCGCAATCGGGAGTAGAGGATGATTGCGCGAATGGTGGCTAGCTGGCTGGTGCTGGCCCTGGTCGTTGCGTGGATTCCCGCCTCGGCGGAAACCCTCGCGGGCCGGGTGGTGGGCGTTCACGATGGCGATACCTTGACCCTCCTGGTGGAGGGCAACCGGCAAATCAAGGTACGGCTGGCGGGGATCGACGCCCCGGAACTGTCGCAGCCCTACGGACAAAAGGCGAAACAGGCGCTCTCCGCGTTGGCCTTCGGCCAGGAAGCGCGCATCGACAGTGCTGGGCCGGACAAATACGGGCGCACGCTGGGCACGGTCTATGTCGGTTCCATCAACGTCAACGCTGCCCTCATCAGCCAGGGCGCGGCGTGGGTATATCGCCAGTATCCGCATGATGCGGCCCTGGAAGAGCTGGAGTCGTTTGCTCGGAACAGTGGGGCCGGCTTGTGGGCGCTGCCCGCTGACCAGCGGGTTCCGCCTTGGGAATGGCGACATGGTGAAAAATCGGTAGCAAAGCCAGAATCAGCGCGGATCCGGTCAGAAGGAGCGTGGCGCTGTGGGTCCAAGCACACTTGCCGTGAAATGACCTCGTGCGACGAGGCGCGGTTCTATCTCACGCAATGTAGGGTAAGCCGGTTGGATGGGGATAAGGATGGGAGGCCGTGCGAGGCGTTGTGTCGGCGATAGGAAATTGGGCGGGTGGCGGTGCAACGTTTGGCATAACCGGCGAGCGGTAGCGAGTCCGTGTTAATGCCATTGTTAGTCGGCTCTATTCTGTTACGATCCTTTGTATCACTTTCTTCATTCCCTCAGGCTGGAATGAATCGGTTACCATAGTGCTGATAACTAAGTCACGAAACATTTCATATCGTATTCCATTACAGAATTCACCAGCAAACCTTTTGAGTATGTCCCGCCCTCGAAAGTGTTTCTTCCAATCTTCGGAGTCTAGTGATTTTTCAAGAGTTGTCTGGTAGTCAGACGCTAATTTCCGGAGCTTGTCTACGCCAATATCAGTCTGTAATTTAGTTTGCATTGACTCGATGGAACGAATCGCAACCCGGTGCATTTCAGCCCCCAAATCATTCGTTTTATGGTTGGCATTTAGGGCAATCTGCCGAACCATGACGCCATTAATCATTTCTCTTAAATAGTGTGCTACAAGTTCACTAATACGCTCTCTTGCTATTTCATTGAGCTTTTTGGAAACTGCGTCTTCATCAGCGAGCATGTCGTTATATACGCCAATTTGCCGCATCGCCTCCAAGATATACTTTGGCTCCAAAAGGTAATTTTCAATGTGATAAACATCCCAGGAAAAATGTCTTCTATAGGCTGTTTCTTTCTGTTGATCGCCAGTATCTTTATCTACGACCGAGTAGATTTTAACCGGGACATGGCCCGCACTTACTGCCTGATCTAAAATTTGATGCAATCTCTGCACTCTCTCCTTGTTCCCACCTGAAACAAAATTGACAATTTTTTCTATCTCAGGAAACAAGCGAGACACCATCTTTAGGTCAAACTCCGATTCTTGACCCTCGAAGAAAACAACCTTTGCACCAGGACGATATGCCGCTAAGTCTCCAACAAGCTCAATAATGACTGCCTCAGTTTCATCGTCAGCCCTCACCGGACGCAACTGGCTATCCACTTGCCCTCCCTGATAATACTGCATGTGAAACACATCAATTCCAGGAGTTCCTACAGCCTCCCTTAGGAATGCATCGCTGTGGGTGACAAGCCAAATCTGATTGTTCAGAGCGGAGCCTAAATGCTGGCTATAGAATTGCGGAAGCCCACGAACCAGCGCTGGGTTGAGGTGTAACTCTGGTTCATCAAGCAAAATAACTGAATACCGGGGAGCCGAATTGCGAAGACGTAAGTAACCAAAAAGAACTTCTTTCTCCCCGGAGGATAGTTCGTTGATGTCATGCTTCCCGCCTCCATTCAATTCAACTGGAAACTCCAACGTTCCTTCACTTGTGGGGATAGGGCCCAGAAAAGTCTTTCCAGGGAAGAACGTCCTAAACAACTCCTTAAGTGTGTCCGATAATGAAGTTGAGCGCTGTGTGAATTGTATCCCTGCCTTTTCCTTCAATGCCTCTCTTACGAAATCAGCCGCCATTTCGCTCTTGATGTTAGTGTATTTGTTCGCATAATTGTAGAGGATGTGCTGCCTCTGCTTTTCTACCTCGCTCTCTAAGTTCAAATTGATTCCACCAAGCTGCTCACGCCCATAATTCCTGTGTGAACCGTGGTAATCTAGCAGTCCAATTCTCCCTGGCTCATATGAAGAAAACAGAATTTCCAGGAGCAGATTGTCTCTTGTTTTTGCTTCACCAGTTGGGGTGATCTCTAGTTCTCCCACATGGGTCTCGTTATCAATTTGTTTAAGAAAGTTTGGTAATAACTGCCGCATTTTCTGATCCACGACGGGTTTATGTGCGCGCAACTCCGCCGCAAGAGCGCCCCGTGCCCTAAGCCATGGGTCATTCATACCTGGCACGATAGTTCTCCAAACAGTATCTTCTATAAGTCTCGGTGCGTGTGACTTCAGAAATACCCTTTCATCTTCATGAATGATGAAGGTCACCTCAACAAATGAAGGTCGTGACTTGTCGCGCAGAATTGTCTTCATTTGCTCCGGATTGCGTTGGAAACTTATTTGAAATTCACCAAACCATTGTTGCCACTCGTTTGGTGAGTACCCGCCATAAACAGACTTTAGCAATCTTATTGAATCGAGGATGCAGGACTTTCCGCAACCATTTGGGCCGGCGATCATCACCATGTCCCCTATGTCTTCCATTCGGACAGAATGAATTGCACGGAAGTTTTCAACTCGGATCCTATTTATTCTCACGGAGTATCCCTTTTTCGACTAACCAGTGATTATGCCGTTTCGGCCTATCTACATAAATCAGTTATTTTTGATGTTAATGATTTGATTTTGCTTGCCTTTGCCAGCGATATAATTCCAAACACAAACTCTTTTGCCTTGGAACCTCGCCATGTTCGCCGCCCCCCGAAGTGAATCCGGCACCACGAGACATTTCAAGCGTATGGGCATCTTCCATGCCATAGCCGGGTATGCTGCGGATTATGTTACCCTTGAAAGAATTATTGGCGCGGGTTCATTTTTTGAGCGCTTGGGCGGTTTCAATTTGAAACAGGGAATTTCACGCTATTTCAAATTGAAACGAACGCCTGACGATCAAGGAGAATCTTCCGGTCTCGACACTGTTGGTGACGCGTCACACTGGCGCCGAGCGTGGTCTATGCGGCGATGACGAAGGCGTTGTTCAAGGTGGCGCGGGGGATTGTTTGGCTCTGGCCCGATGACTGCGGGGTATTGCGCTTCGGTTCGGGCAGCCGTGCAATAGCCTGTGCCGACAGTGTGTCGTACTCCTGGTGCTTGCTGTCCGTGCGTGGCCTTTTCTGTCATTGTGACGCCCGACCGGCGCGCTTAGGTGGTTGATTGAAAAGGGCCTTGTGTTTCCAAGCCTGCATGGGGTGCAGGTGGTCGGAGGTTCAAATCCTCTCGCCCCGACCAATCAAAACAAGCACTTAGCTTAGAATTTGAACCTAGGCTAAGTGCTTTTTTATTGTCCGAAGTAAGGTTAAAACCACCGCCTTTAGGCGGTCAGATTTATCTTTGAAGCCTTTTGCGGTACTGAGTTGT
>JAVMKI010000023.1:0-30551 GCA_031732755.1 Candidatus Contendibacter sp. | reverse complement strand
GCCGCTCGTACACCGGCAGTTCTTCCTCCCGCCGAATCCGCAGCGCCTCGTCCAGTTCGCCGCGCGCCTGCAACACGTCGGCGATGTACCCCAGCGTCACCGCCCGCAACCGCACGTCCCCCAGCCGCTCGTACACCGGCAGTTCTTCCTCCCGCCGAATCCGCAGCGCCTCGTCCAGTTCGCCGATGCTCGCCAATAAACCCGCCAGTTCGTCCAGTAGCAAGCCCAGGATTTCATCGTTTGGTGGCGGATCGGCGGTGATGGCTTTCCGCAGGATGGCGATGCGGCGGCCACGTTCGGCCAGCGTGCGCGGGTCGATGGGACTGATTTGGGGTTGAGGTATTTCGCGGGGACCGGCGGGGACGGTGGTAAAGGCATAAACGCCGCCGCGCCAAGCCCACAGGTCGGGCGCCAAGACGATGGCCCGCGTCACGCTCTCGGCGCTGAGCCAAATGGCCAGACGCACCGGCACGCCAAAGGCGATGGCTTCGCGGCGGACATTGAAGTCTCGCCAGCGGCCCTCGTCAAACCAGCCATCCACGCCGGTCAAGTGAATCGCGCCGTGGTCGGCGGCCAGTCGGCGCAGTTCGGCTTCAAGAGCGGCAAAATCGGCAAAATCGTGTTTGGATAGATCGATTCGCGCCACCGGTTGGCTCAGATCGGCGAACACCAAATCGATCTGCCGGATCAACATATCGCGATAATCCGCCTCGGTGAATTCGGCCAAGAGGAGCTGAAAACGGCTACCGTGGCGCAGCATTTTGACCAGGCGCTGAAAATCGGCGATATGTTCGGGCCGTAGCTCGGTCGCCGCCCGATGGCGAGCGAGATCGAAGTGGAACGGATCGTTCCTCGTCACGGGGCGCTAGTTCCCTGTTGCCGATGACAAAGCCGAACGGGCGCGCTGGTAGCCTTCCAGCGTGCGCACCACCGGATGACTGCGCCGCCAGGACGCATCGTTGTATTCCAGGAGCGCCAGGTTGTAGAGCAGTCGGCGGGTGCGCTCGTCGTTGCCGGCGTGGACGTCGTCGCCGTCGATCCGGGCCAGCAACGCGTAATCATCCGGCTCCAAAAAGCGGCGATATTCGGCGGCCAGTTGCTTGATCGCCGACTCGACGGTCGTTGCATCGAGCGTGTCGTCCTCGGCAAACTCGCAACACAGCTTGAGCAAGCGCAGCAGCTCGCGCGGATGGCCGCCGGAATGCTCGACCAAGCGGTCGATCTCCGCGTCGCTGGCGAACACCGAGCGGTCAGCCCGCAGCAGCAAAATGTCGCGCATGGCGCTCCAGCCCGCGTCGCAACGCCCGCCTTCCTTTTCGTACAGCTTGATCATCGGCAGCACCAGATCGGCATCCAGCTTGCCGGCCAGATTGCTTTCGTACTTGAGCGTAATCGGCGCGGTGTAAACCGCCAGCACGGTAATCGCCAGCAATTGTTCCACGTCGTAAACGAAAAACCGGCGGGTATCCTCGCCACGCAGTTTGTCGGTGCCGTCGATGAGAAACAGCACGCGCAGCGCCTTGTTCGCGTCGGTCAGAGTGTTTTCGGCCTCCAGCAGCAACCGATTGAAAGCCGCCGCGAAGTCGCTAAAAGTATTACGGATGACCCGGCGCAGTGACTCTTTGTAGGTGTGATTGTTCTTGAACGCGGTGGTGAAACGGCCCAGCAATTCCAGCAAGTAAGGGATGCCACCTTTCGCCGCGACGCTGGTTTCGATGCCCAGGGCAAGCTCCCTAGTTTCTTCCTGGCTCAATACCTTGTCGGCAAACCAGTTTTCCAACTCTCGCAGCGCGTCGGCGGGCAATGCCACTCCTTCGTCGCACAGATGTTCGAGCAGCGCGCGAGCCATGGCCATCAATACATCGGCGTACTGCAAGTTGTGGCGGTCCAGCAGGACGTTGGTGTCTACTTCGACGGTGAAAAACTTCCCCGGAACCTTGAGATCGTTGACATAGCGGCGCAATTCGGTGGTCTTGCCACTGCCGATATGGCCGAAAAACAGCACGTGCCGCTGCGTGGGCCGGAACAGGCGACTATCGCTTGTGGAATACCCGAACTTTCTGGCGAACCTTTTGAACGTCTGTTCGCTACCCCGCGCGGCTCGGGTGTTGACATAGCGTGGATCATCCGGCGCAAGCGCCTCTTCAATTTCAAGCTTTTGCAGGATTTCGCCAATATGGCGCGGAGGTTGATAGCTCATGACTGAGGTCATCCAAAGGATCGACAAGGATCGACGAATATCAAATTATACGCGCCTGCCGTGAACCCACGGAGAAACCGCTCCATGGCCTGATCATTTGCAAATCGACCCAAAATCGCGCAAAACAACCATCCATCATCCTTGTACTATAATTTTTGTCGGCACCCCCGCTGGTCCGCCACGGCGAACCATCAAACTCAAATAAAGCTCTTAAAGCTCTTGCGTAAGGTCCGAAACCTCATGGCCAGCGCCGAAGTCATTCACCGCTACCGAGAATTCACCGCTCCCTCCGGCGACAGCGAACCCTATCTGTTGGACGTGCCGCTGGACGGCGCGCGTCCCGAGGTCCAGATCAAGGCAGAAATCCGGCGGCCCAATCTGGTGCGCGACGGCTTGTTAGTGCTCGGCGAGGTATTGACCAGCGATCTGCGCCGCCAGGCTGGCGACCGGGCCGACTATCTGGCCTATCTGCTGCGCCAGGGCAAGCGCGCCAACCGGGCGGTTTGGGACGCGCAAAAAGCTTTCTTGGCCGCCAAGTACGGCGAAGCCACCCAGCAGGAAGCGCCGCTCGATCCTCTGTTCACCGTCGGCGCGGACGGCATCGACATCGAAGTGTTCTCGCGCGACGAATCCACCTACGCCCGCTTGCATCTCAAGGCCGGGCACGCTTATCAAGCTGAACATTTTGCGGCGGGCACTTCTCATCTCAGTTTCACGCCGGCGCTGCGGGAAGCGCTGGCGGGCATCCGCTCGCATCGTCCCACCCTTCTGCACGGTTACGCGACGACCAGCGGCGACGCCAAAACCGTGCGCGTGCCCTACCGCTGGTTGCGCGCTTTCGGGCAGGTGCAAGCGGCTTCGACCTTGCCCACCGAGCGGGTTCGCCTGGCTCCAGTCGATCTTTACAACGTTCTCCTGAGTCTGAGGTTGCGCAAAGCGAAAACAGCACCGCGAGCACTACGTTACGAACTGGTTCCGGGCCAAACGCCGCGCTTGGTGCTGGAACCCTGGGAACAGGTTCTAACCGCCAGTGGCTCGCCCTACCAAGGCCATGCACCGCAAGTGGTGCGCACCTGGGGACGCCAACGATTGAGCCTGCTGGGCCGGCTGCTGCCTCACACCAAGGCCGTGGACGTTTACCTGCTAGGCGCCGGCCTGCCGGCTTTTTACGTGCTGGATATGGAATCGGCCAGTCTGACCTTGGCCTTGAGCGGCTGGACCGACAGCGGTTGGGCCGGCATCGCTACTTTCGATCTACTCGCACCCGGAGGCAGCGAAGATGAAGTGTTGGCCAAGCGGATCGTCAAGCAGTTGATCGAACGGCCGTTGACCTTGGATATCTTGGCCGAGACTTTGCGCCAACCGCGCCAGACCATTCGGCAGGCGTTATTGGGCGAATTGCTCAAGGGAACGTTGGTGCACGACATCGCCAGCGGTCTGTTCCATTATCGACCGTTGACCGTTCAGCCCCTGGAATTGGAACAGTTGCGCTACCGCGACGCCCGCGAGGAGCAAGCCCACCGTTTGCTGGCGACTGCGGATCAGGTCCAACTGACCCGCATTCACGATCTCGGTCTGGAAGGGACTGCCATTGATGGCGAAGTACAGGACCGCCAAGCCCATCGCCACTATCAAACCTCGTTCACCCTGGATCGGGAAGGCCGCACCGTCAAGGCGAGCTGCACCTGCCATGAATTCCGCCGCGCCGGTCTGAAGCAAGGCCCTTGTCCGCACATGATCGCGCTCCGGCTGCGCTATGCCCGCGAACAGGCCGCGCTGGAGCAGGCACGGGAAACCGCCGAGGGCCGCCGGCTGATTCGCGCCGAAACCCGCACCCTGACCCGCCGTCAGGGCGAAACCGTGCTGAGCTATCGGATTTCTCTGGACGAGCGCCAAGTGCTGCTGCGCTGGGGCAACGATCCTCAGGCCCTTCGTCAGCAACGGCTGCTGTTCAACCGCCCCGAGGAAGCCCGCGACGCCTATTTCGCCCGACTCGACGGGCTGGCGAAACAGGGCTTTATCGACGCTAGTGGGGCATAACCGACGTCATTGACATGATGGCCGATACAATCAACTCAACTTTCCGCAATTCGACTCGACCGTACATCGAAAGGGTTGGTTCTAATGGATGTGCGCATTGTCGGTCCTATCCTGGAAATCGAAACCATTGCGGAAGGCCACGGTATCCGAGAGCTTACCGATCTGCGGGAACACTACGGTCGCGGGAGTTGGCGCAAGAAAAAAGGAATTGCCACGATCAAGCTTCCAGACGGTTCCACCGCTCAAGCAGAGGTCCATTGGTATGAAGCCCATGGCATCGGCAAAGTCAAAATGAAACTGAAGAGGTGGATATGAGCTTCGTCGTATGTATGGAAAAAGCCCCTTTTGGCGATTTTTCCACCGAAGACCTGACAGTGGGAAAGCTTTACGAGCTTGTCGAAGGGGCCGATTTGCATGACATGGTCCGTATCGTCGATGATTCTGGCGAGGATTATCTTTATCCCGAAAGGTTTTTTGCTCCTGTTCAGGTATCGACCGAAACGGCGGAACGGCTCCACAAGGCGCTGGTGGCAGCGTGAGCGCAGACTTTTTCAATTTAACCAACCACCTTTGACAAGGGAGCGAAAAGTCCGTAGCGTAATGATTGCTGGAGCGTGAGGCGTTCCTCCATTAGCCGTTTGGGCGGCGTTGCGCCGTCCGGGAATTCCAACGCCACACACGCCACAAGGTAGGCTGTTCTTGGCCAGCTTCGCCAGTACCCGGCCCTAGTTGTCGGCGGAGCTGGGCCAACCACGCCACCGCGGTTTCCGCCAACAACTAGGGCCGGGTACTGGCGGCTGGCCGGTGAGCCTACCGTGTCCCTTGTGAGAAGTAGCGGTTTGCGCCTCACGCTCCAGCAATCCTTACGCTCGGTCTGGAAAACGGCATGAGCGAGACACCCCCCACCTGGGAAGACATCGCCCAAGTCGGCGATATCGAGCGCTGGGTCGTCACCCGGCTACGGCAATTGGGTCTGCTGGACGAGACCACCGATCCAGCCAAACTGACCGGCGCGGCTTTGCGCCAGTTCAAGGCCCGCCGGGAAGAAGAGCGGCGAGTCCGCAAGCAGTTGCGCCAGCAGGGCTGGGCTGCTTTCCGTCAGGCCCATCTGGTCCATCTTGGCGCGGACGTGTTCCACCACGACACGCCAGACCAAGACCGCTACGACCTGCCTGATCCCGAAACCCGGCGAGAAGCCAATGCCCTGCCGGAGATCAAGGACGCTCAAGCCCTCGCCAAGGCGCTCGACCTGTCCATTTCCCGTCTGCGCTGGCTGGCGTTCCACCGCGAAGTGGACAGCGGCAGTCACTACCAATACTGGACTATCCCCAAACGTGACGGCGGTGCGCGTCTGATCAGCGCGCCCAAGCCGACGCTGAAACAGGCGCAACGCTGGATTTTGCGCCAGATCGCCGAACGCCTGCCGGTGCATGGCGCGGCGCACGGTTTCCTGCCCGGACGCAGCATCTTCAGCAATGCTGTTGTTCATGCCGGCGCGCGCGCTATCGTCAAGCTCGATATCCGCCATTTCTACCCTACCGTGACTTGGCGACGGGTCAAGGGCCTGTTCCGCAAGGGCGGCTACGGCGAACAGGTCGCCACGGTGCTGGCTCTGCTCTGCACCGAAGCGCCGCGCGAACTGCTGCCACTCGACGGCCAGCATGTCCATGTCGCCAGCGGGCCGCGCGCGCTGCCGCAAGGTGCGCCGACCAGTCCCGCCCTCAGTAACACCGTTTGCCTGCGGTTGGATTGCCGCCTGTCCGGTCTAAGTCAAAAGCTGGGATTTCGCTACACCCGCTACGCCGACGACCTGACCTTTTCCTGGCACGATGCCGAACCACCGCCGCTGGGTCGCTTGTTGCGTTGCGTTCACCTGATTCTCAAGGCGGAAGGCTTCGTTCCACACCCGGAAAAAACTCGAATTCTGCGCCGTGGCCGCCGGCAAACCGTGACCGGCCTGGTGGTCAACGAAGCACCGACGGGCAGTCCAGCCCGGGTGCCGCGCGCCCAAGTTCGACGCCTGCGCGCCGCTCTGCACAATCGGTTGAACGGCAAGCCCGGTAAGGAAGGTGAAAGTCTGGCGCAACTGCGGGGCTGGGTCGCCTTTCTGCATATGACCGACCCGGAGCGGGCCAAACCGTTTCTGGCGCAACTCAAACAACTGGAGGAGCGTGGCACGGATGAGTGAGTGGCAAGTTTCCCTGATCTTTCAGGACAGCAAATCCAACAAGTTCTGGCGTGCGCGCTGTATCGGCAACAACCTGGAAGTCAATTTCGGCCGGATCGGCAGCCAAGGACAAAGCCAGGCCAAACGCTACGATTCGCCAGAAGATGCGACGCGGGAACTGGAAAAACAAGCGCGGGAAAAATACAAGAAAGGCTACGTGGACGGCGACGGCGGCCCGAGCGAAACGGCGGCGTCATCTGCTGTCACCGAATCGTCATCCACTGCCCCCGCCGCCTCGCAATGCACGCTGGTTCTGATGTTGGGCGACCGTCGCCTGGAGCTGCGCCTGAGTGTGGAAGGCAACGCGCTGCACACTCACGGCGTGGAACACTACCCTGACGCCTCCGCCGCCGAAGCCGCCTTTGCCCAAGTCCGGGCGGCCTTGGAAGCCGAAGGTTACCGGCCTCAATAGGCGATACTCATGGCCGACGACCGCTCCATCCTGTTCGCTGATCTGGAATACGCTGCCGCCCGGCGCGATCCGCAATTCGTCCCGTGGGTGCTGGAATTTCTCACGCAGCCCGACCCGCCCGCCGGCCAGCCGGAAGACCCGCCGGACGACTATCAGGCGCAACCCCTGGCACCCGATGCCTGGTCGCTGGATCGCTTGCGCCAAAGTCTAAACCCGCAAGCCTTGGCCGGTAAAACCGATGATGAACGTCAAGCGACGCGCACCGGCGCTTGGGCCGCGCTGCTGGCCTCGCCCAACCCGCCGCCGCGCCTGCGCTTAGGCCAACTGTTGCTGGATTTATATACGGCCGATGACGAACCGGCCCGCGCCCTGCTGCTGGAATTGATTCCCCAACTGCTGTCGAACGCCATCGGTTGGGGCATCTGGCAAGGCATCAAGGGCATTTACAAGCAAGCCGAACAGCGCCACGATCTCGCCATGCTGGGCGTGCTGTGCTGCCGGCTAGACGTGCAACCGGTCACGGCCAGCGGCGACATTTCGCGCGGCACCTGGTTGTACATGCGTCGTCGCGCTTGGCGCTATCTGCGGCAACTCGGCCAAGCCCTGCCCGAATTGTTCCCGGTGTATGCCGGCCAAGTCCTGTGCCACTACCCGCCCCAGTGCAATTTCCGCCACTGCTGGATCGCCAACCAGATTTGGCGGCACAAGGACTTGGTCGGTGCTACCGATCAAGGTCTGTTGAGCAGCAGCGACCTACCGGACAAACTGGAGCGCCGCGCCTTCGACGACGCTTGGAAAATCAGCCCCGCGCCGCTACTGCGGTTGTTGGAGGATGCCCAAAACGCGCAAGTCTGCGACTTCGCCATTCGCGGACTGGAGCAGGATTTCAAAGACACTCTGCGCCACGTCGAACCGGCTTGGCTGGCCCGCCTCGGCGCCAAGCGGCTGGATATCGTGCACGACTTCATCATCAAACTGCTGCGCGACAATCCTGAGTTCCACCAATCGAAACTGAAGCAGCTCGGCTTGCACGACATGGTGTTGGGATTGCTACACAGCAGCCATGAACCCGCCCGCCGCTACGCCATCGACTACGCCCGCGCCTACGCCACCGACCTGCCCGTTGCCGAACTGCTCAAGCTGGTGCGGGAAGGCGCACAAGACGCGCGGACCTTTGCCATCGCCCTACTCGAACAACGGAAACCGGCCGAACTGGGCTTGCCGGCACTGCTCACGTTGTTGACGGCGCCCGCCAGCGCCACTCTCGCCAAGGCCAAACTGCGGCAGGGTTTCCAGCCCCAGGATATTACTGCCGAACAGTTCGTCGAAGTCGCGCTCACCGTCACCGGAATGCGCGCCAGCGGGATGGCGCTGGATGCGCTCCTGGAGTTTTACAAGGAAGGCAAGCTTAAAGTGCCCGCTGCCTACTACCGGCAACTGTTGGACGATCCGCGCTGCACACCGGCTGCCCGGCAACGTGCCTTGCGAGCGCTAGCCGATTATCCGGGCCGCGAGATCGGCACCGAATGGCTGCAAAAGGCGCTGCTCGATCCGCAACTCAACAGCACGGTCGCCAATTGGCTGCGGCAAGGCAAACTGAAAGGCGAGAATTTGGACGTTGAGTGGCTCAAGGGCCTCGCCATGCGTCCGGCGCTACGCCCGCTCGCACTCCAGTTGCTCGGCGATTCGGAACTGGTCGCACCGAGCCGTGTCGGGCTGCCCTGGCTGCTGGCGATGGCGCGACAGGCCGATTCGACCCTGCACGCTTTCGCCCACCGCTATCTATTGGAATCCTTCCGGCCCGACGATTTCGCCAGCGGCGACCGCAGTGGAATCGATCACTTGTGGGAACTGGCCTGCGGCCCCACCCAGTCGGAACCGGTGCGCCACTTCGCCGCCGCCTATCTCAAGGCCCATCATCCGAAAATCGGCCCCGGCGATCCCGAAACGCGCGCCTTCAATATCCAACCCGGCTTGACCGCCGCCGATTATCCATTGAGCCGGCTGCGGTCGCTGTTCGCCGATCAACGGCCCGATCTGCGCCGGCTGGCGGTCGCCATCGCGCGGGAGGAACTGCGCGCCTGGAACGAGCCGACTCTCCTCTATCGGCTGGCCGACAGCGAACACCGCGAACCGCGAGCTTTTGCCATCGAACAGTTGTTGCACTTGGGCGAAAGTTCGATGGAACCGGCCCTGCCGGTCGAATGGCTGTTGCCGGAACGGGTATTTCAGTTGGCCGAAAGCCGCCACAAGATTACCCGCGAAACAGCGCTGACCCTGATCCGCCGTCACCAGGAACAACTTGGCGATCCGGCGCGGCTGGCTTGGCTGATGGAAAGCCCGCACCGCGAGGTTGGGCTGTTCACCGTTCGACTGCTGTGGGAACGTCAGCGCCGGAAGTTCGCGCCGACCGCGAAGGCCGCCGAGCCTCAACCCGGCGCTCCGGTCGAAGAATTGCGTCGATTTCTGCGCAAGACTTTGTTTGGCCTGCCGCCCGGTCGGATGGAACGGCGCGAGCTGGACACCAACCAAGCCGCGCCCGAACGGCCGTGGCCGGCCAGCGTCGGCAAACGTCGGTTGATCGAGGCAATCAAAACGCTAGCACTGAGCGATGCCGGTTTCGCGGAGCTGGTGACGCCGGTGCTGGCGGAATTCCGCCACTCCAAGGCCAAGAATGAATGGCAACATTGCGTTGCGGCTCTGGTGCAAATTCGGCGGGTACATCCGGCGATTCGAGTGGATTTGCCGATTGGATTAGTAAATGTCAGGGTAAAGACGGCGTGAAAAAACTACAACCTACTCAAGCTCCGAATGTGATCGACAGGCTACGTTCCTCAAGTCGGTCTTATGTAGGAAAAGGTGATTACACAGTCGAAAGAGCACAGTTGTTCAAAGGAGAATCGGTCGAAAGCATCATTGCAGAAATTAAGGCCAAAAGAACCGAAAATGAAGGTAAGTGACCAGTATAACAAGTGGATTTAATGGAGCGAAGAAGATCAAATTTATATCGGCCAATGCCCTGATTTAATCACGAGAATTCATGGTGATAATCCCACGCGGCTTTATAGCGAGCTATGCGATATCATCGAAGATGTGATTCAACATTTTGTCAAGGAAGGCCGAGAATTAACACCGCTACAGATTCGGCCCATGCAGGAAGTTGTATAATTTTCTCTAAAATTCTTTTCGCCAAAACCAAGCTATTCAAGTTTTTATAAAAATAATTTATCTAATTCTTATGGAGTGATAGCATGAAAATCGTAGTACTGGATAGCAATATTTGGCTCTCTGAGTTAGCTTTAATGACTCCTTTAGGTTGCGCCTTTAGTCATTATATTGTGGTCAGCGATATAAAAATAGGGTTGACTGAGATTATTGAAGTAGAAACAAAATACAACCTTAGAAAACATTTAATTGATTACCGAGAAAATATAAGAAAAAACTACAATCGCATGTTAGCTATTTTTGGTCAGATGAAAGAGATAGTTATGCCTGAGGATGAAACTATTGATAAAAAAATTGAGGATATATTTAATTTTCATAAAGATAGATTAATAAGAATTCCATTCGACCTTGAAGGGGCAAAAAGTTCTTTCGATAAAATTATCAAAAATTTGCCGCCTAATTCAGATAGTAACCAACAATTTAAAGATGGGGTTATTTGGGCGAACTGTCTCAAACTCGCTGAAGCAGCAGATGTTAACCTAGTAACGAAAGATAAAGCTTTTTATAAGGATCGTCAATACTCTCAAGGACTAGCTCATAACTTACTAAAAGAAGTGAAGGAGGCTCCCCATCAAATAATCATATTTAGCGAGTTAGCCTCACTGGTTGACAAGGTTAAATCTGACTTAGGCTTAGACAAACAAAAACTCATTGAGCTAATAGAACAATATACTTACTCAAAGGTGCTAGATATTTCTAACAGGAAAGACTTTGAAGTAATAGGAATAGCGAGTAGCAATTTTGAATTTTACGCAACAGTAAACCCGCTAGAAGTCTCAGTAAAATCAAGTATCAAGTATAACCTAGAGGGTAAACCATTCAACAATGGTACCGATGGAATAGTCGAAAGCAAAGCAGAATTTATTTTAAGCATTAGAAATTATGATGTTAGGAACTTTATAAATCTTGGAGAATATATTTCTTGGATAGATGAAGATGGTGCTTTAAAACAAAGCAGTAACAGTTATGCTTATGCGAATATAGTATTAGGGCATAAAACGATTGAACACCAAGTGTCTTACAAAATCGAATAATAATAGATTCAACTGTACAACAATATAGATTCATCGAATGCGGGATAATTCTCGCAAGAAACCCATGAATGAATTTCGGAAAGGAGCCCCCCGTGGCCAAACAATATGCGCCCCACATCGAACGCCTATTGGCCGTTGCCACCAGCGGCAAGCTGTTGGCCGTCGGCGGTCGCCGCGATGCGGTGGGTATCACCGACTCCAGCGTTCACCTGCTGCAACTGCCCAAGCTGAACGCGCACTTCAGCGCCCCGCTCGATGCCGCCGCAACAGCACTGGCCTTTTGCGGCGATGATCTATTACTGGCTGGAACCGTCAAGGGCGATCTAGCCATTTGGCGCGCGAGCGGTGAAGGCAAAACCCCGGATTGGCAGCAGTCCATTCACGGCGGTGCGGTGCGGGCGCTGGTTACGTCCGACTCGCAGGTCTTGAGCGTCGGCGACGACGGCGTACTGGCATTGCACGCTATCGAAATGGATGGCGACCGGTCCCATTTGCGCGAGCAGGCCAAACGCCGCTTGAGCGAACAGCCGCTACGCGCCGTGGCGCTGGACCCGACAAGCGGCAGCGTGGCCGCCGCTGGTGCCGATAACACGATTTACGTCCTGCCACTGGCGCGACTGGGCGACGCCGAACCCCGTGTCATGCCCTGCGGCGAGCGTGGCGTTTTTGCCTTGGCTTTCACCGGCGACGGGCGGATCGTCTCCGGCTGCGGCGACGGTTCGATCCGGACTTGCTTCCTGGAAGGTGCTATCGACGAAGAAAATCGCAGCGGCGACGCCGCCCATCAGGGACCGGTACGCAGCCTGCTGTTCAGCGCGGCGCTGAACGATGAGCAGGGCCGACCGCTGCCGCGCCGGTTGTTCTCGCTGGGCGAGGACGGCGAACTCAAGGTCTGGACGCTGGATCAGCGCCGCAAGCCGCGCACCATCCCCATCGGCCGCAACACCAGCGCGCTGGCGCTGTTCGAACCACTGCCACAGGCCAAACCGGAACAGCGCGGCGGCCTGTTGGTCGCGGTGACGGAAAACCGGCTGATTTGGCTGAGTCCGGTCGATCAGAACGGCAATCCATCCGGTAGCGCCGAAACCTGGGATTCCCGGCTGCAACGCTTGCTCGACGAGGTTAAGGCGAACCGCTCCTCTTCGGCCACTCTGGACGCTTTGGCGCAACTGGCCGAGGACGAGGCGCGGGAAGGCTTGGAATACGTACTCGGTCGGGATTCCCGGCCAGGGCAACGTATCGAGGCCGCGCAACGGCTAGGCGATGGCCAACGCCGCCGCAGCCGGCCAGTCTTGGCCAAGGCGTTGAATGACGACCACGCGGGCGTGCGCAAGGCCGCGCTAAAAGCGCTGGAGCAAATCGACGCCGAAACGCCCCTGCAAGCTCTACAACTGGCGCTAGGCAGCCGGCACCCGGATATTCGGCTCGACGCGGTGCAACGCCTGACCGCATTGCGCCAAGCATCGCCTCTGGTGCCGAGACTGTTGAACGAGCGGCTGAACGACTCGGACGAAAAAGTCCGTGAAGCCGCGCTCGATGGTTTGCTGGCCCTGGACCCTGAGGCCGGCGTTGCGCCCCTGCGCGGTGCGTTCGAGCGCGGTTCCGCCGATATCCGTTGCGCGGCTCTAATCCGACTGGGACGCCAGCGGTTGAGCGCCACGCCGGAAGGCCGCCAATTGCTCGGTCAGGCGCTCAACGACGAAACCTACGAAGTCCGCCGAGCAGCGCTCTGGGTCTCAGTCGCGGCACATCCCACGCTCGCCGCGCGCTTGCACGCCGGCGGCGGCTACATCACCAAGATGCTGGACGATCTCCGAGCGCAGGAGGTCGGTGAAGAAAGCGCGGTTGGATCCGCCACCTTGGCCGAAGCGGAGCTGGAGCCGCTGTTTACGGCCCTGGTTTCCCGTCACCCGGATATCGCCGTGCAAAGCGCCCTGTGTCTCGGTTGGCTCGGCGACGACCGCGCCAGCGGCGCTTTGCTGCAACTCAGCCGGGAACCGGATATCGCAGCGCGGCGCATGGTCGCCCGCGCCATGTCCAACGCCATTATCAATCTGGCTGGTGACCGCCGCTTGCGCCTGCGCCTGCAATGGCTGTTGAACGATGACGACGCGCAAGTGCGGGCCGAAGCATTCGACGGCTTGACCAAACTGGCCGAGCCGGAAGGCCCAGCCGGCGAGATCGATCTAGCCGAACTGGCGCTACGCACGCAGGCGGGTGAGATTCGGACCCGTGCCCTACAACTGCTGGTCAAGCACGGCGCGACTGCCCAAAACGAACTCGCCACTCGCATCGACGGGTTGCTCGGCCACGCTCTGGACGACGAAACCGAAAACGTGCGCCGGGAAGCCATGCGCACATTGTGGGCCTGGCACAGCAAACGCCCGGAAACCACCTTGCGGCGGGCAGTCACTTCGGTTCATCCCGACGTGCGCCGCTGGGCGGTAGACGAGTTAGCCCGTCAAGCCCGCCAGTCGCGCGCCTGGGCCAGGGAATTGCTGATCGAACGGGTCGGCGACAGCGCCGCCGAAGTCGGCTTGGCCGCCTACGAGGTTCTGACCAAGGAAGACGCTGACAAGAAACGCTCGAATTATCATTTGGCAGCGATCAACTCGCCCGTCATCGAGGTCCGTTTGGCCGGTTTGAAAGGTGCGTTAGAAGCGTCCGACCCGGCCCCGCTGCGGAACCGTTTGATCGAACTGCTGCAAACCGAGGAAGCGCCTCAGTTCCTCGCCGCCATCGAAGCGCTCGACAAACTGCTGCCCAACGACGCGCAAGCGTTCGCCCTCGCCTTCGACAGCCCGTTTTATCTGCTGCGGGTGCGCGCCGGGGAATTGTGCGGCAAGCGCCGGGACAGCCGCGCCGTCGGACCGATGCGAGCGTTGCTGAGTATTCCCAAGACCGACCGTGACCGCCCTTCCGAAGCGTTGCGCCAGCGTGCCGCCAGTGCCCTGGCCGATGTAGGCGACTCGGCCAGCATTCCATTCTTCACCACCTTGTTACAAGACGAGGATGCCCTGGTGCGGGAACACGGCGTGCGGGGTTTGGCCGCCGCCTGCCAAAATGGCAACGAGCAACCGCTGGTTGCCGCCCTGGCGCACGCCGATCTGGCGGTGCGCAGTTGGGCCGCCGATGGCCTGTCGAAATTGGGTGATGCGCGGGCGCTGCCGGTGTTGGCCGGCACCCAGCGTCACGAGCATCTGCCGATCCGGCGCGGCGCGTTGTACAGCTTCGTCGCGCTCGGCAGCGCTGGGGTGCAAGGCTTGCTGCAAGGCTTGGAAGACCGCGAACGCGATCTTCAGGAATTAACCTTCGCCGTGATCGTGGCCCGCGATATTGCCTTGGCGCGAGCGCAACTGGAACCGGATTTGCTACTGAGCGCCCTGAGCGCCGGCCAACCGGAAATCCGCTTTGCGGCCGCCCGCGTGCTGGAAGCGCGATTGGGCGACGAAGACCTGGGGCAATGGGGACTGGAACTGATCGGGCCGCGCCAGCCGGAGAAAGCCAGCGATATGCGCAATTGGCCGGAACCGGCGCAACGGCCGCGCTTGCTCAACGCCGTGGTCAATGCTCTGACCAGCGATTCCCCGGCACGGCGCTACGCCGCCGCCCAGGTGCTCGGCCTGCGTCCGCAACCGGAAACCTTCTGGCGCGAGGCGAAACGCCTAGCCGAAGTCGCCACCGACCAGGCACCACCGCAAACCGCGCCCGAAACCGAAACGCCGCTGGAACGCAAGACCGGCTGGATACGCGGCCTGTTCCAGCGCAAGCCACAGCCGAACAACTCCGCCACCCAACGCCTGCTGACGGTGTTGCGCTTCGCCGGAGGCGGGCGGCGACCGCCCAAAGCGCAAGATCAAGCCAGCGCGTCCGAACTGTGGCGGCTCGCGTTCGGCACGTATGCCGGCCTGATTCGGCAAGCGCCGGTCGCCAAGGGGCCGGACGATTATCAACGGGTGCGGCGCGACAGCATCGCTCGCCTCGCGGCATTGGCGCAGCAACCCACCATTGGCCGGGAAACGGTGTTACCGGTGCTGCGTCAAGCATTGGGCGATCCGCATCATCTAGTGCGGCAGGCGGCGCTGAGCGCGCTGGCCGAACTGCATCCGCGCGAGCCGCTGGAGCCGCTGGCGCTGGCCTTGAACGTCGATTTCGCCGACCTCGGCCGCAATGCCTTCGACCGTTTGCTGGCTTTGGCCGCAGCCGGCGATGCGCGCGCCGCCGAACTGGTCCGGGGCGCGGTCGATGCCGCCAATGCGGAGACACGCCGCCACGCCCTGGAGCAACTGCCTCGCCTGTATCCCGCTGGCAGTCTGGAACCCTGGTTGCTGGCTCTGAACAGCCGTCACGACGATCTGCGGCTGACGGTGGTGGATCGCTTACTCGACGCCAACGATCCGCGCATCGCCGCCGCTCTAAGCCGCGCTTTGGAAAGCGAACACGAGGAGTTGCGCCTGCGCGCCGCCGTAGGTTTGGCTCAGCGCGGCGAGTCGCTGGCGCTGGACGTGTTGGCCGCTGCTCTGCACGGCGAAGCGCGGACCGCCAACCGAGCGTTGGAGGCGCTGGTCGTTTTGGCGCACGCCCGTCCGAACGAGCAGGTCGCGGCAAAGGCGGCCGAAGCGGTAACCGCGCGCCTGGAAGACGATCCCGATCTAACCGCCGACCGTCCGGTTCTACTGCGCGCCCTGGGTCGCATCGGCCACATCGCCGCCGCACCGCTGCTGGGCCGCTGGTTGCTGGACAAGGACAAAGCCACTTATCACAGCCAAGCCTTGGACGTGTTGTTGCAATTGTTGCGCGACCGAATCCAGCCGGAGCAAAAGCGCGCGGACGGGCGACAATACCCACGTTACCGGGAAGAATTGGCTTTGGAAACCTTGCCGCCGTTGCTCGATCACGACAACGCCGCGATTCGCACGCGCGTCGTCGAGGTGTTGGGTAACCTGGAGGCGAAACCGGCGGAAACGCTGCTGGTCCGGTTGCTGGACGACCGCGACGAGGCGATTCGGGCGCTGGCTTGCGCGCAACTGGCGCAACGCATCGTCGCCGGCATGCCGGGCGCGAGTTTGGAACCGCTGACGCGGGCCTTGATCGGTGGCCGCCGCGAACTGTTGCTGGCCGCCGCCGAAGGTTTGGCCAAGCAGCAACGACCGGAAGCCTTCCAGCCGCTGTTGCTGGCGTTCACGGCGGGCACGGAGGTGGAGCGCAAACGCGCCATCGCCGCGCTGGGCGAATTGGGCGACCGGCGTGCCTTGGAATATCTGGAACCGTTGCTCGATCAACGCGCTGACGTGCCCGCCGACGACCGCGCCTTGGCCCCGGATGCCGCCGAAGCCCTCGGCGCGTTGCTGCCCCAACTGACCGACGCCGACGAACGCCAGCGGGTGCGCGATAACCTGGAACGGCTGTCCCGCGAGGGCGTGGGCGAACTGCGCTGGCGGGCGTTGAGCGGTTTGCGGCGCGTCGGCGACGAGCGCAGCCGTGCCCTGCTGGAACGCCTCGCCAGCGATCCTTACGAAAACGGCTCCACCCGGCAGCGGGCCGCCATCGAATTGGGCGAACTGGGTCATTCCATATCCGAATCGGTATTGGAGTCGCTGCTGCACCAGCGCGACGCCGGTCTGCGCAAGGCGGGTCTGGAGGCGTTGCGGCGGATTTATCCCAATGATGCCACTCAGGTCAACCTACTGGCTTTGAACAGCGAATACGCCGAGATCAGCCAGCCCGCCGCCCGCTTCCTGGCTCGGCAAGGCGACCCCGCCACCCTGACCCAGCGACTGGGCGTGGTCAAGGATCAACAGGTTCGCCAACGGCTGCGGCGCGGGCTGATCCGTCGGCAAGCGTTTTCCCGCGACGCCTTGGGCGAATTGCTGCACAGCGACGCAGCCGCAACGCGGGCCGAAGCAGCCTGGATCGCCGGCAACAGTGGCGACCGGGATTTGGCGGCAGGGGTGCAAACCGCGCTAGAGCGGGCGGCGAACGGCTGGCGACAGGCCGACGAGCGGCATTTGTGGGAACAGGCCGGCGCGGAAGCGCACGCCTGGCGGGCCAGTCTGTGGGCCGCTCGTCAATTGCAACTCGCTGTCGCGCCTACGGCGCGAGCTGCGCTCGCTGATCCCCGGCACCCGGTTGCGGTACGGCGCGAAGCGATTCGTTGTCTGGCCGAGTGCGGCGACGCCAAAGATAGCAACGCGCTGTTGCAAGCCTTGGAGGATATCGATTCCGAGGTGCGTGCGGCGGCCAGCGCCGCTCTGGCGCGGCTGGGGGGCGAGCCCGTACTCCAGCATTTGGAGCAATCCAAGAGCGTCGATGGCGCGGCCCTGCGCCCGGTTCTGCGGGCGGTGTTACCGAACGCGAATGGCCGCTTGCTGGCCAGCGCCGAACAGCGCCAAGTCACCTTGCCGGTTTATCTGGAGCAGCGGGAAGTCACGGCACTGGTCCATCGCGCTACAGCAGCCGGCGGTGAAGCAGCGGCGCGATCCAGCGCGATTGCGGCTTTGGGCCGGTTGGGCGGCGAGGCAGCGCAAACCGCGTTGCAGGGCATCCTGGCCAATAAGAAAGAGGACGGCGCGATTCGAGCCATTGCGTTCAAGAGCTTGCGGCGAGTGGAACGGCGGGCGGCAAGCCTGTGAGACGTGCCGCCCTTTCCAGTGGCTATGAGACCTTGAGGGCGATTTGATGTTGATGAATGGGCGGGGTGGATGAGCGAAGCGAGATCCAACATCGGTAGTCGGTTGGCGTCACTCAATCCTTGTCCGGCAATTGCAGCGTCTCAGCCAGAGCATCCAGGTCCGCCGCGCTGGTTTGCACGCGCGCCAGCGCCTCCAGCGCCTGCTCGCGGGTAAGACCGAGCGTGAACATGGCCAGCGCCGGTAACCGGTGGTTGTGCTCCTCGCCCAAGCCAATGTGTTGCAACAACCGGTTGGCGATCAACACCAGGTTCGAGTACTCAGCATGGGGTTGAGTACAATCCTCGCTGTGATGCCAGCGCACTGCCGCAATCACTTCCTCGGGCATGGACCAGGCTTGCATCAACCAAGCGCCGATATGCCAGTGTTCGACGCCCAACATATAACGTTCCGCCGCACTAAGCGGTAGGCGCTGGTGAACTGCCAGAAAATGGTTGAACAGGAAAAAACGGGCGGGAAACAGATGCCCCAGGGCCAGATAGCCGAAATCGTGCAGCAGACCGCTCAGGTACGCCAGCCCCGGATTGACGACGACCGATTCAGACAACAGCTTGACCAACTCGCTAACCAGCGTGGCGCAGTAGACGCTGTGTCGCCAAAAATGCTGTAGGCCCAGTGGGCCATCGACTGGAACCTGAAAAGCCTGGCCCAAACTGGCGCCAAGCAGCAGGTTCAGCGTATTTTCGACGCCCAGAACCTGCGTCACCGCAGTTTCCAGCGAGTCAACCGGCCCTTGATAGCCATGCAAAGAGGAGCGTGCTCCATAAATCACGGGAGCGGCGAGGCTGGAATCCTGCTCGATCACCTGGAGAATGTCGTGAACCGTGATGTCCGGGTCAGCGCGCAACGCCATGATGTATTGCGCGATTTGTGGCATGGCCGGCAATTCGGTAATGATTTCGATCTCTTCGCGCGGCCAGGAGGTGGTATAGCGCTTGGTGAAATTGGTCAGACGATCGGGGGTCAGCGCATGTTGATTGATCAGGGAGTCCAAATCCGCCAGTGGTGTCGCAAACCGTTCCCAACGCGCCCCAGCGAGCAATGCGCGAAAATCGGCGTTGCGCATGTGAACCAGCGCGGTGCCACTGCCGCCGTCGAAATAGACTTGATCTTCGTCGTCCATGTCCAGACTGCTGTCAACCAGGGCGGGGATGCCGAACACCTCTGGTAAAGGCGGATAGGATCTGGCCGAGCAGCCATGGCTTTGGAAAAAGTGAGCGGTTTCAGTGCCGTGAACCGGCTCGAAATTGCATTGTGATAATTGGTAAAGCAGCGAAAAATCCAGAATGTGGCTGCAAGGAAGAATGGCCATCACCAAGCCGGACTTCTCCTTCAGCAACACCATGCGCGCTATTTGCTGGAGCGGGATCGCAAATTTTTCCGCAATCTGGTTCAGGGACTCACCAGATGGGAAAGCCATCAGCCGATAGGGTAAACCCCGCTGGTCCAGGTAATCTCGAATGGCATCGGGCAGATTCATGGCGCGACGACCTAAGATAGGGTTGCCTTATGAAGTCATTGGAAAATCATGGTTCTTGCTCGGGGTTGACGATGATCTTCGAATTGTTGCTGGCCAGTGACCGGGGTGGTTGCGCTGTTCGCGTTGGAGCCGGCGCCGGTGGCGTGGGGTTCGTGGACTTGACGGTCACCGATTTGGATGGTTGCGTTGTTCGCGTTGGAGCCGGTGCCGATGGCGTGGGGTTCGTGGATTTGGCGGTCGCCAATTTGGACGGTGTGGCTGTGGATTTGGAGTGCGTCGGCTCGAAAGTCGTGGTCTTGGCGGTTGTGGATTTGGAACTGGCGAGCTTGGCGGTCGCGGTCTTGGCGTCCAGCCGGACGCCGTTGGCCGCAGCCACCACCGGCGCTGGGGCTTTGGCGTTTTCGCGCGGCGTGGTCGGCTTATGGAGTTGATTGACTGCCGGTTGCATCCGCGTGGGTGGGGGTACTTTTGCCGGTTTGACGGGTTCGGACTGAACGTCGATCTGCCGTTTGGGCAGTTCGGTGTAGAAATCGTACTTGGGCCTGACCGGTTCGGGTTCCGCCACCGGGGCGGCCGTGACTTTTGGAGGCGGCGGCGCGGTGGGGGCAGCGGGTGATGGCGCTGGCGCTGGCGCGGTAGGCGCGACGGCAGCGGTGGTCGGCGGTTGAGGTCGGCTGCCTTTGAGGTACGCCAGCAGGCCGCCGAACAAACCGATCAGAATCAGCGTGACGACCAGCAAACCATGACGGCGCGCCCGCTGGCGGTGTTGCCCGGTCGCGGCGGACTTGTAATCGCGGCGGCTGTTCACATAACCTCCGGGGCCGAAACGCCCAACAGCTTCAGACCGTTTTTAATGACTTGCCGGGTGGCCAGACTCAGATTGAGTCGCGCATCGCGGTGCGCATCGTCCGGAACGAGAACCCGGTGTTCGTTGTAGTAGGTGTGGAATGCCATGGCCAATTCGCGCAAATAATGCGCCAACTGGTGCGGTTCGTGCGCGCGGGCGGCGGTTTCCACCACTTCTGGATAACGCGCCAGCGCCATCAGCAACGCCTCCTCGTGCGGTTCGCTCAGCAACGCCAGATTGGCCCGGCCGCGCGCTTCGTCCCGGGGGAGGCACTTCTCGCGCAACTGCCGCAGCACGCTGCTCACCCGCGCGTAGGCATACTGAATATAGTAGACCGGATTATCCCTGGATTGGGATTTGGCCAGGTCCAGATCGAAATCCAGATGTTGCTCGCTCTTGCGCATGACATAGAAGAAGCGGGCGGCGTCATTGCCGACCTCCTGGCGCAGTGCGCGCAGGGTGACAAATTCGCCGGATCGGGTGGACATTTGCACCCGCTCGCCGTTGCGGTAGAGAATGGCGAATTGCACCAGCAGCACGCCTAACCGGTCGGGATCCTCGCCCATGGCCTGTAGCGCGGCCTTGACCCGAGGGACATAGCCATGATGGTCGGCGCCCCAGATATCGATGACCCAGTCGAAACCGCGCTCGAATTTGTCCAGGTGATAGGCGATGTCGGAAGCGAAGTAGGTGGTTTGGCCATTTTCCCGCTGGACCACCCGGTCTTTTTCGTCGCCAAAGGCGCTGGAGCGAAACCACAGCGCGCCATCCTGCTCGTAGACGTAGCCGGAGTCGCGCAAGCGGTCGATGGTTTTGTGGACCGCGCCGCATTCCGCCAGGGTCCGCTCCGAATACCATGCGTCGTACACCACGCCGAACTCGCGCAGATCGTCGCGGATGTCGTCGAGGATGGTGTTCAGGCCCCGTTCGAAAATATAGCGGTAATGGTGATCGCCCAGTAACTTTTGAGCGCGCTCGACCAGGGCGTCAATGTGCGCTTCCTTGTCGCCAGCGCTGACGATGGTGCCGTCCTCGTCCCGCGCTTCGTCCTGGGGCAGATTCCGAAAGATCTGCGCCGCCGCGACCATGTAGGCGCCGCCACGCTCGGCGTACAGCCGGGTGGCGATGTCGCGCACGTACTCGCCCCGATAGCCGTTGCTGGGGAACCGGAACCGTTCGCCACAGTGCTCCAGGTAGCGTAGCCAGATGCTGGTGGCCAGGATGTTCATCTGTCGACCGGCATCGTTGACGTAGTACTCGCGGTGGACCTGATAGCCGATCGCTTCCAGCAGGTTGGCGACGGTGGCGCCGAAGGCCGCGCCGCGGCCATGGCCAACGTGCAATGGGCCGGTGGGATTGGCGGAGACGAATTCCACCTGCACTCGGCGGCCGCCGCCCAAGTTGCTCCGCCCAAAAGCGTCGCCCTGGTCGAGAATCTCGTTGACCACCGCCTGGTAGGCGGTGGGGGTGAGAAAGAAATTGATGAAACCGGGGCCGGCGATTTCCACTCGGGCGACGCGATCGGACGCCGGCAGAGCGGCCACGAGACGCTCGGCCAGTTCGCGCGGTGGGCGGCGGGCGGTTTTAGCCAGGGCGAGAGCGATGGTGCTGGCGAAATCGCCGTGGCTCCGGTCGCGGGTGTGTTCCAGGGGGATGTCGACGGACGCGTCGGCGGGCAACAGCCCATCCTGGTGTAATTGCGCGCGCGCCTGGGCGAGGAGGGTGTGCAGATGTGTTTTCAAGGGAAAACCTCTCGGTGGGATCTGGCGGTCAACTGATCATGCCGAGCTTGAAGTGGTAGGTGATAAATTTCTTGAACTCGTTGACGATCTTGAATGAATCGCGCAGCAGTTCCCGCTTCAGCTTGTTGAGTGACTTGGGGTTCAGATAGTTGTCCTGCGGCAGACCCCGCAGCGCCTTTTCCAGGCCAGCCTCGGTCCGCAGGGTGGACAGGTACGTGAACGCCTCGATCAGTTCGCCGCCGAAAGAAGGCTGGAACAAGTTGCGCTGGCTGAGCGCGAGAATGCGGTCCACCGTGTTGCTTTGCGGTAACCGGTACTCCAGGGCCAGGCTGCGCACGCCATGGACAATAGGGAAAATGCCGCCTTTTTTCAGATCCAGTTCGTTGCGGTTCTTTTCGAGCACGAAATTGGTGAAGAAGCCCAGGGGGGTTTCGAATGCTACTGTCGCCTTGGCGAACTGGCTGTAAAAGACGCGGTGATCGCCCAGCAACCGGTGCATGTGATCCTTGACATGGCGTAGCAGATTGTCGTCGCCCGCCACTGCCGCCGCATCGCAGAAAATAGCGAATTGCAGGAACGACTCGGGTGTGGGATGGACAATCCACTGGAACAGTTCGTTCTTGAACGCGGTGACCGATTTGGTCCAGTACGGGTTCGACACCATGATGTTGCCAGGGCAGCGCGGATAGCCAAAATCGAGCAGGCACTCGGTGAATCGTTGGGTCAGCCGGTCCAGATCGGAATGGGAGAAGCCATCGCGCAGGATCAGGGCATTGTCCTGGTCGGTCTTGAGCACCTGCTCCTCGCGACCCTCGCTGCCGAGCACCAGTAGACAGGCATCGGCCCGCAGTTCCGGCGGCGCCAGCAGTTCGAACAGCTTGCGCAGCATCTTTCTGTTCAGTTCCGACACCAGTTGCATGATGTAGCGGATCTTGACTCCCTGGGTATGCAAGTCGCGAACCACATTGACCAGGTCGCGGCTGGCCCACCTCAAATCTTCCGTGGAAATGGCCCGCTCGATTTGCAGGGCGATCAAGTGCGAGTGGTTGGAGAGATAACTCAGCAGGTCAACCTGTTCGAGGATGCCATGGATGGTCGGACCGTCACGGATGACCAATCGGTTGATGTTATGGCGGGTCATCCGCAGCAGGGCGTTGAACAGGAAGTCGTCCGGCGTCATGCCGATCAATTCATACGTGGCGAGCGGACCAACCGGCGCGTCCACCGACTGGCGCTGGACGATGGCGGCCTCCCGCAGATCGGTGGCGGTCACGATACCGGTTTCGTCGTCGCAGCGGACCAGGACCGAATTGGTTTTGTGTTCCTTCATCGCCAGCGCGGCCTGGTGGATCGAGGCGTCAGCGGCGACGAATACCGGTGGATGGACATAGACATCCCGGATTTTGGCGACCGTGAATGCCGCCATTTCACGGGCCTCCTCAAGGTCGCGCAACGTTGCCAGGCGCTGGGAGGTTTTTTGTTGGTGGGCGTGGGTCAAGATCGGCTGAGTTTGCGCGGTTTGTAGGAACAGATCACGCGGCAGGCGGTAGCAACGGGTTGGTTCACTGGCGATGAAAGTGCGTTGGCTGACCCCTTCCAAGACGGCGGATACATCGAAAACATCCTCACTCGCATAGGGAGCCACGACACAGACCAACGGTGCGCGGTTGCCGCGCTTGAGCGTATCGAGAGCGTCCTCGGCTTGTTGGGGCGACCCGGCTTGATCACCATCTACTTCCCAAACCACGCCATCGATGATCAGACACAGACCATCGGGAACTTCCCCAGCTTTCAGCAGGACTTCACCGGTCTGGTAGGAGTGAACCGTCAGCGCCTGGGCCAGTCGTTCCAATTCTGATGCGGGCAACTGGCTGAATGGGTGCAGATGCGCCAGGAAGGTTTTTGGGTCCAGTTGATCCAGAGTGGTCACGGCGGTTCCGTTCGGTTACGCGCAAAAAAAACCCTGCGCGGTGGATGTCGCGCAGGGGTATGTTAACAGGATTTACCCGATCCGGGAGAAGCGGGTCAGGCAACCGGCTCCGTCCCGGAAAATCATCGTTTAGTGGCTGGCCGCACCCTCCGCGCCGATGCCAGTCTGGCAGCGGACATCCTGCGCCTCGTAGGCGGCGCGTTCCTGCTTGGCGTTTTCGCTGTTGTCCAGGATCGAGCCGAGCCAGATACCCAGGAAAGCGATGGTCATCGAGAACAGCGCCGGATTCTTGAACGGGAAGATGGGATCGCCCAGCTTGAGCACGTCGGTCCATACCGTGGGGCCGAGGATCACGAACAGAGTGGAGCTGAGCAGACCCAGCCAGCCACCCAGCAACGCGCCGCGGGTGGTCATCTTCGACCAGAACACCGACACGATCAGGATCGGGAAATTGGCGCTGGCCGCCACCGAGAAGGTCAAACCGACCAGGTAGGCGACGTTCTGCTTTTCGAACGCGATGCCGAGCAGGATGGCGATGACGCCCAGCACCAGGGTGGCCATCTTGGAGACCCGCACTTCACGTTGCTCGTCGACGTTCCCGTGGGCGATGACATTGGCGTATAGGTCGTGCGAGATGGCCGAGGCGCCCGCCAGGGTCAGACCCGACACCACCGCCAGAATGGTGGCGAAGGCAACCGCCGAGATGAAACCGAGCAGCAGATTGCCGCCCACCGCCGCCGCCAGATTGACCGCCGCCATGTTCTGGCCGCCCCGGATGCCGCCCACCGCCGACGGATCGGCGAATTCAGGATGGCCGGTCAGCAGCACGATGGCGCCAAAGCCGATCAGGAAGGTCAGGATGTAGAAATAGCCGATGAAACCAGTGGCGAAGAAGACCGACTTGCGCGCTTCCGTGGCGTTAGGCACGGTGAAGAACCGCATCAGGATATGGGGTAGGCCAGCGGTGCCGAACATCAGCGCCAGGCCCAGCGAAATGGCCTCGATGGGGCTGGTGACCAGCTTGCCCGGTTTCATGATGTCGATGTTCTTTCTTACATCCACCGCTTTCTGGAACATCCGCTCGGGGCTGAAGGTGCCATCGGAGGCGAGGTACAGCGCGCCGAAGGCAATGATGGTGGCGCCGCCCAACAGCAGGCAGGCCTTGATGATCTGCACCCAGGTGGTGGCCAGCATTCCGCCGAAAGTGACGTAGAGGATGATCAGCACGCCGACGATGATCACCGCGTAGGTGTAGTCCAGGCCGAACAGCACCTGGATCAATTTGCCGGCGCCGACCATCTGACCGATCAGATACAGGATTACCACCACTAGCGAACCGGTGGCGGCCAGGGTGCGCATCGGCACCCGCTGGAAGCGATAGGACACCACGTCGGCGTAGGTGTATTTGCCGAGGTTGCGGAGCTGCTCGGCGATCAGGAACATGATGAACGGCCAGCCGACCAGCCAGCCCACCGAATAGATCAGGCCGTCGTAGCCGTTGATGAACACCAGGCCGGAAATTCCCAGGAACGATGCGGCGGACATGTAGTCGCCGGCGATGGCCAAGCCGTTCTGGAAACCGGTGATGCCGCCGCCGGCGGCGTAGAAGTCCTTGGCGGTCTTGGTGCGTTGCGCCGCCCAGTAGGTAATACCCAGGGTGGCGCCGACGAAGACCAGGAACATGATGATGGCGGGGATGTTGAGCGCCTGCTTCTTGACTTCGCCGACATCGCCGGCGGCCAACGCCACGCCGGCGACGAGGCTCAGGGTGAGAGCCACGCATGCGTTTTGCCAGAGTCTCATAGCACCTCCTCCTTGATTTCGCGGGTCAGCCGGTCGAATTCGGAATTGGCGCGCGAGACGTAGATGCCCGTCAGGATGAAGGCGCTGACGATGACGCCGACGCCGATCGGAATGCCGACGGTGGTGGTGGAACCTGGCCATAAGGGCTGTGCCAGGAATTCCTTGTTGAAGGCGATGATCAGGACGAAGCCGTAATAGATCACGAGCATGATGGTGGCTAGGATCCAGGCGAACGTCCTGCGTTTCGAAACCAGTTCGTGGTATTTCGGATTGCTTTTTATGGCGTGCACCAAGTCTTGTTGCATCGTTATTCCCCATGGATGGCAGATGAGTCGTGGGGTGATCGTAAATTGACCCAACCGGGACAAGAGGAGTGGTGCGAACTTCTTGTCCGGGATGGTCAATCCCGATCCGTCCTTTAGTGGTGATGCCGCGGAAAAAACCTCGCTAGCAAAAAAGATTCTAGCTGTATCCATCGTCAAGTAAAGGTGTGAGAGTTTTACTGTTTTTTGAATTCTTTGAATTTTTGTCGAAAAACGCCTGGTGGGAATGACCGTGGCTTGGCTGGAAAAAGATATAACCGTATGATTTTAGATAATTAAGTCCCCCGATGAGTGGATTTTGGGGCAAACGATCCAAGCTGTGATAGGAGCGATTGGCGAAGCCCGATCAGGATATCGAGCCGCGCCGACCGGCCGCGCTCGGGCGGGCCACCCGAAGTGAGGTGCGCAATATCTGGCAAGATATTCCAGGCGCTGGGTCAATACAGTTCCATCGGGTCCACATCCAACGACCAGCGGACTTGGCGATCTCCACGCTCCGCCCGTAACAACGCGGTCCAGCGGTCGAGAAAGCGATGCAGTGATTGACGCTGCATGGCCTGAATCAGCAGATTCGCCCGATAGCGGCCGGCGCGGCGCTCCATCGGCGCGGGGGCTGGCCCTAGCAATTCCAAATCCTCGGTGATCGGTTCGGCCAGCGCCCGCGCGGCGTTGAGAAACGCGATGGCGCGCTCCAGTTCGCCGGCTTCGGCCCGGAGTAAGGCTTGATAGGCGAAGGGGGGCAACAGCGCGGCTTGTCGTTCCGCCAGCGCTGCCGCCGCGAAGGCCGGATAACCGGCGGAGACCAGCACCCGCAGTAGGGGATGATCGGGGTGATGGGTCTGGATCATGACGGTTCCTGGCTTTTCGGCTCGACCTGCCCGCCCAGCGACTTGCAGGATCAGTTGCGCCATCCGTTCGCTGGAACGAAAATCCACCCCGTACAATCCTTGATCGGTGTCCACGATGCCGACCAGGGTCACGTCGGGGAAATGATGGCCCTTGGCCAGCATCTGGGTGCCGATCAGGATGCGGCGGTCGCCGTTATGAATATCGGCTAGCAGGGTTTCCAAACTGCCGCGTCGGCGGATGCTGTCACGGTCGAGGCGGGCGATGCCGATACCGGGAAAGACTGGTCGCAGGGCGGTTTCGAGCCGCTCGGTGCCGTGACCCACCGCCCGCAGATCCACGCTGCCGCAGACCGGGCAGACGGCATCCACCGGTCGGTTGTCACCGCAGTGATGACAAGTCAGACGGCGCTGGCGCAGGTGGAGGGTCATGCGGGCGTCGCAATGCCGGCACTGGCTTAGCCAGCCGCATTCGTGGCAGAGCAGGATCGGAGCGAAACCGCGTCGGTTGAGAAACAGCAACACCTGTTCGTTGCGGTCCAGATGCGCCCGCATTCGTTCCAGCAGTGGTTGCGATAGCCCATCGGTCATCGGCTGACGGCGCACATCCAAAATGAAGATCGGCGCCTCGGTTCCTCCGCCGACCCGCTCCGGCAATGACAACTGGCGATAGCGACCGGCGCGGGCGTTCTGAATGCTTTCCAGCGCTGGCGTAGCCGACCCCAGCACCACCGGGATACCGAGTTGTCGGCCCCGGATCACCGCCAGGTCGCGGGCGTGATAGCGAAAGCCATCCTGTTGTTTGTAGGAAAGATCGTGCTCCTCGTCCACGATCAGTAGGCCAAGCGCGCGCAGCGGGGCGAATACCGCCGAGCGGGTGCCGACCACGACCTTCGCGGTTCCATCGCGAGCCAGCAGCCAGGCGTTCAACCGTTCCCGGTCGCTCAGGCCCGAATGCAACACCGCCAAAGGACCCGGCAGTCGCTCCTGGAAGCGGGCCAGCAATTGCGGGGTCAGGCCGATTTCCGGGGTCAGCACCAATGCCTGCCGACCGCGCGCCAGCACCGCCTCGATCAGGCGCAGATAAACCTCGGTTTTGCCACTGCCAGTGACGCCCTCCAGCAAAAAGACCTGAAAGCGGTCCAGTTGCGCGCTGACTGTCGCGACTGCGTCGGCCTGGGCCACGCTCGGCGCGAATGGAGCAATGGGAACGGCCGACGCGGTTTGGGGCGGCGGTGACGCATCCGCCGCGCTGGATTCCACCCAGTTTTTGGCGTGCAATGCGCGCAGCGTAGTAGCGCTGTCCCGGACTAAAGGCCGCAAGGTTTCGGCATCGAGACCGACGGGACACTGGGCCAGATGATCGAGCAACCGGCGTTGGATTGGGGCACGCCGCAGCGCGACGGATTCCGCCAACGCGGTTCGACCGGCGGGGGTGATGCGCCACAGCGGCGGGGGTTGGGGAACCACCGCCGGTTCGCCTTGACGCAGCAACACGGGCAGGGCGGTGGCGAATGCTTCGCCAGGTGGATGATGGTAGTAGCGCCACGCCCACTGAATCAGCGCCAGCACGTCGGCGGGCAAGATCGGCTCGCGATCCAGCACCGCCAGGGCTGGCCGCAACAGCGCTGGGTTCAACTCGCTGTCGGTCCCGAGTGCGATGAGGAAGCCGACGGTTTGCCGCCGACCGAACGGGATACGCACCCGCACGCCCGGTTGCAAGGTCGCCGGGTCGCCTTCCAGCGGTGGCAGGTAATCGAATGTCTGATAAAGCGGTGAAGGAACGGCGATTCGCAGAATCGGGCCGGTCACGGCAAACGACCGTCAGGCGCCAAACAGGCCGGCGCGTAAACCTTCCAGCATGAACTGTACGGCTAACGCCGCCAGAATGACCCCCAGCAGGCGGTCAATGACGTTGGCGCCGGTTTCGCCCAACAATTTGAGCAATTGCGGAGCCAGCAGCAGGCACAGCAGGGTCAACAGCAGCACCGTCAGTAACACACCCAGCAGACCGAGTAACAGTAACGGTTGTTCCTGGAGATGCAGACCGCTGGTGGTCAGCAGGATAGTGGTCAAGGTACCGGGGCCGGCCAGCAGGGGAAATGCCAGCGGGAATACCGAAATGTCTTCCTTGTATTGGGCTTCCTCCTGCTCTCGCACCGTGGTCGAGCGCAGACTGGAGGGGCGGGCGAACACCATGTCGATGGCCAGCAGGAACAGCAGGGCACCGCCGCTGACCCGGAACGCCGCCAGGCTGATGCCCAGGAAACGCAGCAGGGCATCACCGGTGAACAGGAAAAGCAACATGATCAGAGTAGCGATGAAGGTGCCTTTGAACGCCATGCGCCGCTGATAGCGGGCGCTGCCGCCACGGGTTAGCGCCGCGAACATCGGCGCGACGCCGATTGGATCGATCACGACCAGAAAAGTCACAAAAATGGTAACCAGTGGGTCCAGCATGCGCGTTGACACTTTCTTCTCCCACTGGCGGGAGAGGAGTTGTGGGTGAGGGAGACGACTACTCTCCGGCTCGGAATGCGCCGAGTGCGCCGCCTTGGCCCTGAACGAAGACGGTATCGCCGGCCGCGAACGGTGGGGCGACGATAGCCTTGCTGGTGGCGCGGATCCGGCCAACGATCTTGCCACTGTCCTTGCTCAGCCAGTGCAGGTAGCCCTCAAAATCGCCAACCACGACATGATCGCGGGTGGCGACGGGAGCGGACAGGCGACGGCCCGTCAATTCCGCCTGCCTCCAGAGCGTCCCGCCGGTAAGACGATCCAACGCCAGCACCGCATCGGTGTCGTCACTGACGTAGACCTGCTTTTCGTCCACGTCCAGCCCGGCATAACTGGACAGCGCGCGGATCCATAACGGATTGCCATTGCGCATGTCGAGCGCGGCGACATTGCCGCGGTAGGCCACCAGATAAAGGTTCTCGCCGAAAATTTTCGGCTCGGAATCAATGTCGATCAATCGCTCGATTTCGGTGCGGCCATGGGGTGGGGCAATGGTTTTTTCGGTGATCGGTAAACCCTTGTCCAGGGATAGCACCAACAGCTTGCCGGTTTCCAGCCCCGCGATGACCAGGGTGCGGGTCACCACGGGCGATGCGGCGCCACGCAGGCTGAGCGCCGGCATCACCGAAGCGTAGACCCAACGGTGCTCGCCGGTACGGGCGTCGAGACCAGTGAATTTACCATCGCTGGTGCGCACCACCACAATGCCGCTGGCCGCGCGCGGCGGAGCCAGCACCTCGCTGGATACTTGAGCCCGCCAGGCTTCTTGGCCATTCTCCTGACGCAAGGCGACCACTTGACCTTTATTGGTGCCGACCAGCACCAGCCCATTATCGCTGACGCCCACACCGCCGGTAATGGGCAGTTGGGTCGCGGTTTCCCACAGGCGCTGGCCGCTGAGCGCATCCAGCGCCACGACCAGTCCATCGAAGCTAGCGGCATAAAGCCGGCCATCCGCCAACGCCGGGGTCAGGCGGATAAACTGATCTTTCGCGCCAGAACCCACTTGAGTTTCCCAGAGTTGCCGCACATCGACCGGCTGGGCGATGTCTTGGAGCTTGGCCGGTGGGATCGAGTTATCCGAACCGCCAAACCAGCTACAACTCGTGCTGAGAATCAGGACTAGAAGCAGGAACAGGCGGCGGATCATGTCATTGTCCTGGAGTGGCGGCGGGTGGAGTAGAGACTGGCGCGGGTTCCGTTGGCGCTGTCGCCTGGGGTTCGGTGGGCACGGCGG
>JAVMKI010000022.1:0-30646 GCA_031732755.1 Candidatus Contendibacter sp. | reverse complement strand
GTTACCACCTGAGAATCACATCCTCGTCGTTAATAGATTATGAACAGGCTCTAAGACGGGTGACGATGTAGCCAGGTCGATCTCCACCAGCGTCAATGTGTTGCCACCATCTTACCTATTCTAGCTAGAATGTTGGCCTGCCACACCGGCGTCTTCCGCCGGAAGCCCGAACCCCACGCGACCCACACGGATCACCGCCCATGTCCGCCCATCAGGATGGTTTGCCACCCAATGCCGAATCCGCGTCCATCACGCTGGATGCCGCTTCGGATACCGCGACGCGTCTGTTGGCGTTGTTGCGCGAACTGGCGCTGGAAATCCACCCGTCGGGACGCCTGGCGGCGACCCTGACTCTGGACAGCCATCTGGAGCGGGATCTGGCGTTGGACAGTCTGGCGCGCGCCGAACTGCTGCAACGGATCGAGCGGACATTCCACACGCGCCTCGACGAGCGGATGCTGCTGGCGGAAACTCCGCGCGATCTGCTGGCCCTGATGCTGGGGACCGACGGTGAACCCGCCGGAGCGGTATCGTCCGCCGCCATCGCGATGCCGGCGCTGGAATCGATGACCATTGGTCCTCCGGAACGCGCCGCAACTCTGCTGGACGTGCTGGACTGGTACGACCACCGTCATCCTGACCGGGTGGCGATACAAATCTACGGCAACGACGAGCGGATCGCCGCCACTTTTACTTACGCCAGCCTGCTTCAGGGCGCGCGGGCGGTGGCGGCCGGACTCCAGGCGCGCGATCTGCAACCGGGCCAGACCGTGGCCCTGATGCTACCCACTGGCGCCGACTATTTCCTTGGCTTCTTCGGCGTCCTGCTAGCCGGCGGCGTGCCAGTGCCCATCTACCCGCCAGTCCGCCCTTCGCAGATTGAGGAACATCTGCGGCGTCATGTCCGGCTGTTGGCCAACGCCCAGACCGTGGCGCTGATCACCGTGCCCGAGGCGAAACTGGTGGCGCGGCTGCTGCGGTCCCAGGTCGAGGCATTGCGCCATGTCGTCACCGTGGCCGAATTGCAAGTCGCATCGGCATCGTGGAGCGCCGTGCCGGTGCGCGCCGCCGATCTCGCCTTGCTGCAATACACCTCCGGTAGCACTGGCGACCCCAAGGGTGTGATGCTGACCCATACCAACCTGTTGGCCAATTTGCGCGCCATGGGTCCCCATGCGGGGGTCGGTTCCAGCGACGTGTTCGTCAGTTGGTTGCCGCTGTATCACGACATGGGTCTGATCGGCGCCGGCCTGGGCAGCCTGTACTACGCCTTCCCGTTAGTGGTCATGTCGCCGCTCAGCTTTCTGGCCCGCCCGGCGCGCTGGTTGTGGGCCATTCACCGCCATCGCGGCACGCTGTCGGCGGCGCCCAACTTCGCTTACGAACTCTGCGTGCGCATCCAGGATCACGAGATCGAGGGCCTCGACCTGAGTTCCTGGCGCATGGCGCTCAATGGCGCGGAACCGGTCAGCCCGGCGACCCTGGAGCGGTTCATCGCCCGTTTCAGCCGCTACGGGTTCCGACCCGACGCGATGGCGCCGGTGTACGGCCTGGCGGAATGCTCGGTGGGGCTGGCTTTGCAACGGCCGGGGCGGACGCCGGTCATTGACCGGGTGCGGCGCGACCGGTTCATGGCGGTGGGCCGGGCCGAGTCGGCTGAACCGGATGAGTCGGCGGTGTTGCTCTTCCCGGCCTGTGGTCAGCCCATTCCCGGCCACCAGATCCGCATCGTGGATGACCAGGGCCGGGAATTGCCGGAACGCCAGGAGGGCCGGGTGGAATTCAGCGGGCCGTCCACCACCGCCGGTTACTACCGCAACCCGGACGCGACTCACCGTTTGTTCCCCCACGGCGATCACTGGCTGGATTCCGGGGATCGTGGCTATCTGGCCGGCAGCGATCTGTATCTGACCGGCCGGGTCAAGGACCTGATCATCCGGGGCGGGCGCAATATCTACCCCTACGAACTGGAACAGGCGGTCGGCGCCATCGAAGGCATCCGCAAGGGTTGTGTAGCGGCGTTCGCCAGCGCCGATCCGGCCACTGGCAGCGAGCGGCTGGTGGTGGTCGCCGAGACCCGTGCCAGCTACCCGGAGGTGTTGGCCAGCCTGCGCCAGCGGATTCAGAGCGTTGGCGTGGATTTGCTGGGTCTGCCGCCGGACGATGTGGTGCTGGCGCCGCCACACGCGGTCTTGAAAACCTCCAGCGGCAAGATTCGCCGGGCGGCGATGCGGGAATTGTACGAGCGCAACCTGATCGGTCGTGGCGGACAGGCGCTGTGGCGGCAACTGACGCGGATCGCGCTCGCCAGCGCGTGGGCGCGGGCGCGGTGGCTGGGGCGCGGCGTGGCGGAGCAGGTGTACGCCGGTTATGCCTGGAGCGTGTTCGGGTTGCTGGCGCCTGGCGTGTGGCTAGGCATCATGACCTTGCCGAAACCGGCCTGGCGCTGGGCGCTGGGCCGCGCCGCCACCTGGCTACTGGCTGAACTGACCGGTACGCCGGTGACGGTGCGGGGTTTGGAGCATTTACCGACCGGCCCCTGTGTGCTGGTCGCCAATCACGCCAGTTATCTGGACGCCTACGTGCTGATGGCGGCGATTCCGCGTCGGTTCCACTATGTCGCCAAGCGGGAGTTGCTGGCCAACCGCTGGATCGGCAGGCCGTTGGAACGCATCGGCACCTTGTTCGTCGAGCGCTTCGACGTGCAGCGCGGCGTGGATGAAGCGCGCCAGATCGCTGCGGCGGCGCGCGCCGGGTTGTCGCTGGGCTTTTTCCCGGAAGGCACCTTCACCCGGATGCCCGGCTTGTTGCCATTTCGCCTGGGCGCGTTCCAGGCAGCGGCGCAAGCGGGCGCGCCGATCGTGCCGGTCACGATTCGAGGGACGCGCTCGATGTTGCGGGCCGGGTCATGGTTTCCACGCCGGGGCCGGCTGGAGGTCATCGTCGAGCCGCCGATCCTCCCCGATGGCGCGGATTGGGCGGCGGCGGTGCGTCTCCGGGACGCGGCGCGCGCGGCGATCCTGCGCCACTGCGGCGAGTCGGATTTGGGGGGATAGGGCTGAATTTCGCTGAATGCCGGTTTACGAGCGCCCGCGCGTTCAACGGCAGGGTTGATGCCGGCGGCTGGCTTGGTCGTCATCGTTCACAGCACGCCCTTGGGATACGACCCCAGTACCCGAAACAAACTGGCCTGTTCACGGAGTTCGGTCAAGGCGTTGGCGACCGGTGCGTCCTGGGCGTGACCGTCCAGATCGATGAAGAACACGTAATCCCACATCCCCCGCCGCGAGGGCCGCGATTCGATGCGGTTCATGCTCACGTTATTACGGGCCAGCGGCTCCAGCAACCGAAACAGCGCGCCGGGCTGGTTGAGCGAGGCGACCAACAACGCGGTCTTGTCGTCGCCGGAAGGTTGGATCGGTTGCGTGCCGATGATCAGGAACCGGGTGGTGTTGTTCGGCTCGTCTTCGATGTTGCGCACTAGCGTCGGCAACGCATAAATGTCCGCCGCGCACTGGCCGGCAATCGCCGCCGCCGTCGGTTCGTCGCACACCCGCCGCGCCGCCTCGCCGTTGCTGCCCACTTCGATCTGTTCGGCGCGCGGCATGTTGGCGTCCAGCCATTCCCGGCATTGCGCCAGCGATTGCCGGTGCGAATAAATGCGCCGAACCGCCTGGAGATCGGTGGCGTGGGTGATCAAGTGGTGGTTGATGCGCATCTGCACCTCGCCGCAAATGCGCAGCGGCGATTGCAGGAACATGTCCAGGGTATGGTTGACCACGCCTTCGGTGGAGTTTTCCACCGGCACCACCCCGTAATCGGCGGAACCGGCCTCGACTTCGCGGAACACCTCGTCAATGGCCCGCAGCGGGATGCTGTGAATGGACTGGCCGAAATGCTTGAGCGCCGCCGCCTGGGTGAAGGTGCCTTCCGGGCCGAGAAAGGCGATTTTCAGCGGTTCTTCCAGCGCCAGGCAGGCCGACATGATTTCGCGGAACAGCCGGGCCATTTCCTCGTTGCTGAGCGGCCCCCGGTTGGCGTCGATCACCCGCCGCAGCACTTGCGCCTCGCGCTCCGGGCGGTAGAAGTTGCCGGTGGCGCCGGCCGCCTGTTTGAGGGCGCCGACCTGCTGCGCGCAGCGCGCCCGTTCGGTGATCAGCGCCTGAATCCGCTGATCCAGGCCGTCGATTTGCTCCCGCAGCGCCTGCAAGCGATCCACTTCGCTCATGCGTTTTCTCCACCCGCTTCGCCGACGTCCAGTCCCGCCTCGTCATCCGCCGACGCATCGCCGCCGTCTCCTTCGCCGATGCTTTCGATCTTCTCAACCCCGGTCAGCTTCTCGCCGCCTTGCAGACTGATCAGCTTGACGCCCTGAGTGTTGCGACTGACCAGCGAAATTTCCCCGACCCTGGTCCGCACCAGAGTGCCGCCATCGGTGATCAGCATGATCTCGTGATCGCTTTCCACCTGCGCCGCGCCAATCAGTCGGCCGTTGCGCTCCGAGGTCTGGATGGCGATGACGCCTTGGCCGCCGCGACTCCTGCGGGGATAGTCGTCCACTGGGGTGCGCTTGCCATAGCCATTCTCGGTTACGGTCAGCACCGCGCCTTCTCCCACCACGATCAGGGCAATGACCTTCTGCCCATCGTCCAGGCGGATACCGCGTACTCCGCAGGCCGAACGGCCCACGTCCCGCACCTCGGTTTCGGCGAAACGCAACGCCTTGCCCGCGTCGGTAAACAGCATGATGTCGCACCGGCCGTGGGTTAGTTCCACGTTCACCAATTGATCGCCGTCGCGTAAATCGATGGCGATGATGCCGCTCGGCCGGGGCCGGGAGAATTCCGACAGCGGGGTTTTCTTGACCGTGCCGCTGGTGGTGGCGAAGAACACGTAATGATCGTGATCGAACTCGCGCACGGACAGCACGGCGTTGATGCGCTCGCCTTCCTCCAGCGGCAGCAGGTTGACGATGGGTTTGCCGCGCGCCGTCCGGCCAGCCTGCGGCAGATCGTAGACCTTCTTCCAGTACACCTTGCCCCGATTGGAGAAACAGAGCAGGGTGTCATGCGTGCTGGCGATGAACAGCTTGTCCACGAAATCCTCTTCCTTGACCGTGGTCGCCGCCCGCCCGCGTCCGCCGCGTTTCTGCGCCCGATACAGCGATAGCGGCTGCGATTTGACGTAGCCGGCGTGCGATAAGGTCACCACCATCGCTTCTTCGGTAATCAGATCTTCCAGATGGAGGTTCTGCTCTTCGGGCAGAATCGCGGTGCGGCGAACGTCGTTGTACTGATTACGCAACTCGCTCAATTCGGCATGGACCACCGCCGTCAGCCGCGCCGGCACGGTGAGAATCTCCAGATATTCCTGGATGCGGCGCAACAGGTCCTGATACTCGTCCAACAGCTTTTGCTGTTCCAGGCCGGTCAGCCGATGTAGCCGCAGGTCCAAGATCGCCTGCGCCTGAGTGGGTGACAGCCGGTAGCCGGTCGCGCCCAGCCCGAATTCCGCCGACAGATCCTCTGGCCGCGACGTGTCCGCGCCCGCGCCCGCCAGCAGGTCGGTGACCAACCCCGGTGTCCACGCCCGTCCCAGCAGCGCGGTCCGGGCTTCGGCCGGATCGGCGGCGGCCCGAATCAGGGCGATTAGCGGGTCAAGATTGGCCAGCGCCACCGCCAGCCCTTCGACGACGTGGGCGCGCTCGCGGGCCTTGCGCAGTTCGAACACAGTGCGCCGCACCACCACCTCGCGCCGGTGGGCCAGAAACGCTTCCAGCACCTGCTTGAGATTGAGCAGGCGCGGCTGGCCTTCCACCAGCGCCACCATGTTGACGCCGAATCCGCATTGCAGGGGGGTATGCAGGAACAGATTGTTCAGCACCACCTCGGCGCTTTCGCCGCGCCGCAGTTCGATGTAGATCCGCAATCCGTCCTTGTCGGACTCGTCGCGCAACTCGGAGATGCCCTCGATCTTCTTGTCCTTGACCAGCTCGGCGATTTTCTCGATCAGCCGGGCTTTGTTCACCTGATAGGGCAGTTCGGTGACGATGATGGCTTGGCGGTTGCGGGTCTCGTCGATCTCGATCTCGGTGCGGGCGCGCATCTGGATTCGGCCGCGCCCGGTTTCATAGGCGTCGCGGATACCCTGGATGCCGTTGATCAGGCCAGCGGTGGGAAAATCCGGCCCCGGAATATGGCGCATCAGATCGGCGATGGTCAGCGTCGGATCGTCGATCAGGGCGACGCAGGCGTTCACCACTTCGCCGAGGTTGTGCGGCGGGATATTGGTGGCCATGCCGACCGCGATACCGGAGGAACCGTTGACCAGCAGGTTGGGGAGACGGGTCGGGAGCACCGCCGGTTCGCGTTCGGATTCGTCGTAATTGGGGACGAAATCCACCGTTTCCTTGTCGAGGTCAGCCAGCAGTTCATGGGCGATGCGCGCCATGCGAACTTCGGTGTAACGCATGGCTGCTGGAGCGTCGCCATCGATGCTGCCGAAGTTGCCTTGCCCGTCCACCAGCATGTAGCGCAGGGAAAACGGCTGCGCCATGCGAACGATGGTATCGTAGACCGCCGTATCGCCGTGTGGATGATACTTGCCGATCACGTCGCCCACCACGCGCGCCGATTTCTTGTAAGCCTTGTTCCAGTCGTTGCCCAGCTCGCTCATGGCGAACAGCGCCCGCCGGTGTACCGGCTTGAGGCCGTCGCGCACGTCCGGCAGAGCCCGGCCCACGATCACGCTCATGGCGTAGTCGAGGTAGGACTGCCGCATCTCGTCTTCCAGATTGACCGGCAGAATTTCTTTGGCGATATCAGTCATGTGGGGCCTCGATAAGCATCATCCCCGGCACTAGAGCCACTGGGAATGGCGCATTTTAGCATAGCCAGGAACGGGGATTTCGGGCGTCACGGCCCGCGCCACTCATCAACTTGAGCTAACGTTATGCTGGATGAAGTAGGGTATGAGATATGTTGATTAAATTTGTAATGATTTTGCTAGTGCTGTTTACCATCGAACTAGTAGGGCCGGTGCAAAGCTGGGTCATTGAGCCGTTCACCGCGGCAGTGGCCAAGATGAGCGCCATCGTGCTTCAATTCTTCGATGGCACCGTGCAGGCGCAGGGTATCGTGCTGCGCAGTATCGAAACCGGAGCGGCGGTGAGCATTCAACCTGGTTGCAACGGGGTTGAGGCCATGATCGTGGTGATGGCCGCCATCGTGGCCACGCCGGCTAGTTGGAAACAGAAGCTCATCGGGCTCACGGTGGGCTTTCTGGCTATTCAAATCTTGAATGTGGTGCGAATCATCAGCCTGTTCTACTTGTTGCAATGGAACCCGGTCTGGTTCGAGTGGGCGCATCTCTATCTTTGGCAAGCCCTGATCATACTCGATGGCCTCATCATCTATCTGCTGTGGGTGCGGATGCTGCCAGCGCCAGTGGCCGAGAACCAATCACTACTGGCTGGGGGGGGACATCGCGATGCCGCATCGCTCGATTGATCGATTCCTCTTGCGTACGCTACTGTGGTTAGCGCCGCTATTCGTGCTTTGGTATGTACTGGCGCCGCTGCTGTTGATGCCGGTCGCGGGGTGGACCCATTTCACTCTCAGTCACTTGTTCCCGCACGCCATCGCCGCCGTCGAGCAGCAGGGCGCCATGGTCGATATCGTCACCCGGTTTGTCATGGCGGTGCCGGACAGTGCAGTGTCGCCCGGTACGCGGGGGCAACTGGTGTTCGCGATCAACGCGCTGAAGTACACCTATGGCTGGCCGTTGCTGCTGGCGCTGACCCTGGCCGCCCCGACGATGCTGAGCGAAAAGCTTTACCGGGCGGTCATGGGTGGATTGCTATTGTTGCCAGTGCCGGTCTGGGGTATTGCCTGCGAGGCGCTCAAGGTGCTGGTCTTTGGCATGGATCCCGCCATCGCCACTCAGATGGGCACCACGCCGCTAACGCGCGAATTGCTGGCGTTGTCCTATCAGTTGGGCTACCTCATTTTGCCAGCGGTAGCGCCGATCCTGATCTGGGCGGCGTTTCACCGGGACTTTCTTGGCGAACTACTACCGCGCTTCCGGCCAGCGGTTGCGGCAGCGCCTAAAGCCGATTGACGGCGTTGGCGACCAGCGAATTCAGGGTTACGCCAAGCCCGGTGGATGTTTCGCCTGCTCTGGCCATCGGGTTATCGTCGCTGTCGAGATAGGCCACTTTTGGGGAAAGAGCCAGGAAGAATTGCGGGATGGCATCAGCGAAGTGGTCAGGGCGATTGCGGTTATTGCTGCCTCTGTCTGCGGTGCGGCTGAAACCGCATTGGCTGATCATCCATTACTCTAGCACAGTATGGAAGATCCGGAAGTTAATCATGGACGATCGGTTCCCGTTTTTCTCCGAAAAACGATATGGCATCACTTTTGATGAGCCGCTAAAAGCAACGTTTCACACCAGAGAACCAGAAAAAAGGCCCATCCAAGGATGGGCCTTTCCATGATGCGCCTAGTGCCTCTCCATCGAGGGGGAGAGCTGGATTGAAGGAGGGAAGGATTAGGCCGACATCCGCCCGTTTCGCTGCGACTGACGCCAGACCAGACCACCCAACAACAGCCCCATCAGTAGTAGCGCCCATTCTTGTAGGGTGGGAATATTTGCTGTTGCATTATCTCCACCCCCAATACCACCACCGCCTGTCGTCGTCGTGGATTTGAGATCACCGATAAACACACCGCTATCAAAGATCGAATCATTAGTATCAGAGATTGCAATAAGTATGGTATGCTCAGTTAAAGCAGTATCCAACAGACCATTTACTAGCAGACTAACAGTAATCCCATTGTACTCAGTCGCATAGCGGCCGCTGCCTACTGGGTTATCTTGAAAATTGGCCTCAGGAATATTGGAAACCAAGGCACCTCCAGGAAAAAATGCATAATTTTTACCATCAACGAAAAACCCGAAGATGTCAGTTACACTCTGGGTAGGGTACTCGTCAGAACCGAATACAAATTTCGCGCTAACTGCGTTACCAGAACTCACGGTAAATTTGAATGAGATGAAATTCTGGTCAAAACTACTTTTTCCAGCCAACGCGGCTAAATCAGGATTGCTGCCAGTGCCTGGCTGGCTAAGTGCATTTGAAAAGCTGTTTGTTGTATTAGTGTTGGGCATGTTAGCATGCCCACTGGTCAATAGGATACCGTTTGGATTGGTGACGGTAGCACCGCCGCCGCCACTAGGCGCTAGATTAAAGCCTGTATAAGTTGCCGATTGTTCTAAACCTCCTGTAGTACGTCCCACGAACTGTAAGCTACCAGGTACTACAGTAATTCCACTACCTGGAGCAAGTAGAGCAGCAAGCAAGGTGCTTCCAGGGCTAGCATTAACCGGTGTGATGGTCAGAGCCATTGCTGGAGTGGGCAGCGTGATGATCAACAGCAAGACCAATTCTAAGGTTAAGAACTTTCGCAAGTATTTCATTTTCCTAACTCCCCCTGGAGGATCGATTTACTGGTCTATTCTATAGTTACTAACAGCATCTTAAGCTGTTCCAGAGCTTGAACTGCCCCGTTTTCATCGCCTTGAGAACATAGAGTTCTAGCCTGAGCTAACAATGCAAAAGCTGACTGTGTCAACCCAGCCTCCTGAAGTTTCTGCTCTGTGCTTGGCGCCGCCATTTTTGACGCTTGAACCGAGATGCTATCTGTACAAGCAGCGAACGCTATGCTGTGCGAGAAAGTAAATATGGCAACCATCGCCACAGCTAAGAAGCAATTTTTCATCATGTTCCCCCTAAAACATTGTGGAAGGGTCAAAACTATGCGTAACACTAATGGGTGACCTAATGTGCATAGGGCTGATATTAGAATTAGAGTGTAACTGACTGCAACAGAATGTTCCAATATTTTAAATATATCAATTATTATAATGTTATTTTTTAATTTTTAAACGTATAGCATCATAAAATAGGCGGAAGCATTCTTCGAGCAACCTTGGTAGAGATGTTTGGCGTTACCCGCAGCCCCTGCTATCCGGTGTCAACGGTGGGCAGACCACGGGAGATGAGCTTGCGCCAAGCGGCGAACGCGATCCTTGATAGGTCGCGCGATTCTTTAAGGTAGTACGGAAGATGGGCTGCCAGTGGCGGCAATCGCCTTGTGAATGCTCGGCTTGGAGCCTTGGGGATGATGGTTTTTACTGCGGGCCGCGCGACGGAACCTTGGATTTACGTCCTCATGCCCTGCGCCCTGCTGGAGCATCTGGCCTGCGACAGAAATTTCCGGACAGCCTCACCACTCCACCATCAACCGCGCCATTTTCCCCACGTCCGGGGCCAGCACGACCCCGCGCTCGGTTACCAGCGCATCCACCAGCACCGCCGGGGTCACGTCGAACGACGGATTCCAGACCTCGACTCCAGCGGCGGCGACCGACTGGCCGCCGAACGTCAACAACTCATCGGCGGCGCGCTGCTCGATGGGAATCTCCGCGCCGCTGGCGATACGCATGTCCACCGTCGAAGTGGGCGCCACCACCATGAACCGCACCCCGTGATAGCGCGCGGCCACCGCCAACGGATAAGTGCCGATCTTGTTGGCCACATCGCCATTGGCGGCGATCCGGTCCGCGCCGACGATGATCCAACGCACCGCGCCGCGCTGCATCAGCGCCGCCGCCGCTCCGTCCGCCAGCAGCGTCACTGGAATCCCATCTTGCACCAGTTCCCAGGCGGTCAGCCGCGCGCCTTGCAGCCAAGGTCGAGTTTCATCCGCGTAAACCCGCTCGACCAGTCCCATTGCATGGCCACGCCGGATGACCCCGAGCGCGGTGCCGTAGCCACCAGTAGCCAGTGCGCCGGCGTTGCAATGGGTCAACACTGCTCCTCGCTCGTCCAACAGCGCCGCGCCCAGTTCGCCCATTCGCTGGTTCGCGGCGATATCCTCTTCATGGATCGCCCGCGCCTCGGCCAGCAATCGTTCCACCGGATCACCTGCCGTTTCCGCGATGATCCCCTCCATGCGTCGCAACGCCCAAACCAGATTGACAGCGGTTGGCCGGGCGGTAGCCAACTGGGTGAGGTCCGCCGCGATGCGCTCGCGCCAGTGATTCGGACTTTCGGCATACCGCGCCCGCGCCGCCAGCACCACTCCATAAGCGGCGGCGATGCCGATGGCCGGCGCGCCTCGCACCACCATGTCCCGAATCGCTTCGGCGACTTCCGCCACGCCCGTCAACCGCTGATGGATCAGCGCACCCGGTAGCCGGCGTTGATCCAACAATTCCAGGGCATCCTCGCGCCAGACGAGGGCGCGTATGCGATTATGCGCAATGGGGGTCACGGCGATTGAATCCAGTCGATAAGTGGGGCGTTGTCCAACGTCGCGCAAGGCGGTTGCATTCTCGCAACGAGTGGAATCCGCGTGGGATTATCGCAAAAAAATTGCTTGCCAATGTGCCGAGATAGCGCGCAAAATGCAGGTATTTATTGCTGGCACAACATTTTTTTGCAATTCTGACACAACGTTGTATCATTACATCATGACCGGCCGGTTCGCCGTTCCGGTATGCTGATCGAGTGGTGGACGGTGGTTTGACCCACCTGGGTTCCCACGACGCAAAGTCTGGACGTACCGTGCACAGAATTTCTTCTGAGTGCCTGTTTGGGAGAGTATACCGATGAAAGTAAGACTGCATAAGCTTAGCCTGGGCTTGGCTGCTTCGGTGGTGTTGTTCGCCGCCCTGCCCGCACACGCGGCTAACAAGTACGGCTGCATCTATGCCGTGGATCCGTGGGACAAGATCGTCAAGGACCCCTATGGCCACTGCATCCGCACGCCGTACTGGACCGCGGAAAAGGATGTCGCCGAGTGCGGTGGCGGCGCCAGGCCCGAGCCGCCTCCGCCGACCTGCGAAAAGGTTACGCTCGGTACCGATGCGCTGTTCGATTTCGACAAGTCCAATCTGAAGCCGACGGGTGCCGCCAAGCTTGACCAGTTGGCTTCCGACATCCGTCGCACCGAGAAGGTCACCATGGTCAAGATCGTCGGCAATACCGACGGCAAGGGCACCGAGGCCTACAACTACAAGCTGGGCCTGCGTCGCGCCGAGACCGTGGCTAGCTATCTGGGCGGGCATGGCGTGCCGCGCTCCAAGATGTCCGTCAAGAGCGATGGTAAACTCAATCCAGTCGCGCCCAACACCTTGCCCAACGGCAAGGATAACCCGGAAGGCCGTGCGTTGAATCGCCGGGTGGATGTCACCACCATTACGGAAATGTGCCGCGAATAATTCGCTGCCCGTTCGATTCGATGGATCCGCGCCCCGGGTGACCGGGGCGTTTTTTTGCGCTCCGAACGCCCGCCGCTATAATCCCGCGCATCCCTGTTCGGAGAATCTCCGCCATGCCACAGACCGTCGCCACCCTGCTCAACGCCCGCTGGATCGTGCCGGTGGAACCGGAAGGGCAGGTTTTGGAACGGCACGCCCTGGCGATTCAGGAGGGCCGCATCGTCGCCCTCTTGCCCCAGGATCAGGCGGCGACCCGCTTCCGCGCCGAAGTCACGCTGAACCTGGACCGGCATGTATTATTGCCCGGTCTGATCAACGCCCACACCCACGCCAGCATGAGTCTGTTGCGCGGCTTCGCCGACGACTTGCCACTGATGCGCTGGCTGCAAGACCATATCTGGCCAACGGAAACCCGTTGGGTTGACCCGGAGTTCGTTCGCGACGGCAGCCAGTTGGCCATGGCGGAAATGCTGCGCGGTGGCGTGACCTGCTTCAACGACATGTATTTCTTCCCGGAAGTGACCGCCGCCGTGGCGCGCGCTTGCGGGATACGCGCCTGCGTCGGTCTGATCGCCCTCGATTTTCCCACCGCTTACGCCCGTCATCTGGACGAGTATCTGGACAAGGGACTGGCCCTGCACGCGGCGTTGCAAGCCGAATCGCGACTGCATACCGCCTTTGCCCCGCATGCGGCTTACACGGTCTCGGCCCCGGCGCTGGAACGGATTCACCGGCTGGCGGCGGACCTGGCGATTCCGGTGCACATTCACCTTCACGAAACCGCCGCCGAAGTCGCTGACTTCCAGGCCCGGCATGGCTGTCGGCCGCTGGCGCGGCTGGAGCAACTGGGGCTGTTGTCGCCGCGCCTGCTGGCGGTCCACATGACCCAGCTCGAACCCGCCGAGATCGAACGATTGGCGCAAACGGGCGTCCACATCGCCCATTGCCCGGAATCCAACCTCAAGCTCGCCAGCGGCTTTTGCCCGACGGCCCGGCTCGACGCCGCCGGAGTCAACGTCGCCATCGGCACCGATGGCGCCGCCAGCAACAACAATCTCGACGTGTTCGGCGAACTGCGCGCCGCTGCCTTGCTCGGTAAGGGCGTGGCTGGCGACGCCACCGTGCTGCCCGCGGCCCGGGTATTGCGTTTGGCCACGCTAAACGGCGCCCGAGCGTTGGGGTTGGCGGATGAAATCGGTTCGCTGGAGCCGGGCAAGGCAGCCGACCTGATCGCCGTGGACCTCGGTCAACCGGAAACCGAACCGGTCTACCATCCCATCTCGCAATTGGTTTACGCCGCTGGCCACCATCAGGTCACCGACGTCTGGGTCGCCGGCCAACGCCTGCTGGCCAACCGACGACTGACCACGCTGGACCTGGACGAAATTCTCCAGCGGGCGCGCGGCTGGCGCAGAAAAATTCATGCCGGGGTCCGAGCGTAAATCGTGCCGCCCGCTAGTCAAAGCCGCCAGAATTCCCTAACCATGATCAGCATAGCGAAATCCGAACCATGACCACCGCGAACCGTAACGTGGATGTCCAGGAACTCGCCAAATTCGAGGCGCTCGCCAGCCGCTGGTGGGACCCCGACAGCGAGTTCAAACCTCTGCATGACATCAATCCCCTACGGCTGAATTACATCACCGAACGGGTCGGTGAACTGACCGGGCAGCGGGTGCTCGATGTCGGTTGCGGCGGTGGCATTCTGGCCGAGAGCATGGCGTTGCGCGGCGCCCAGGTGCTCGGCATCGACATGGGGGAGGCGCCACTGGCCGTCGCCCAGCTGCACCAACTGGAATCCGGCGCGGAACTGGACTACCGGCGTACCACCGCCGAGGAACTGGCCGAGAGTGAACCAGCCCACTTCGATGTGGTGACCTGCATGGAATTGCTGGAGCATGTTCCCGATCCGGCCTCGACGATTCGGGCCTGCGCCCGGTTGGTCAAGCCGGGCGGTCATCTGTTCTTCTCCACCATCAATCGCCATCCGAAAGCCTATCTGTTCGCCATCATCGGCGCGGAATACGTGCTGCGGCTACTACCCAGGGGCACCCACGACTACCGCAAGTTCGTCCGCCCCTCGGAACTGGAAGGCTGGATTCGCGCCGCCGGACTGACGCTCCGCCATATCATCGGCCTGCACTACAATCCCTTGACTGGCCGCTACTGGCTAGGGCCGGGCGTCATGGTCAACTACATGGTCCATTGCCAGACGGATGACGGGATATGAGGACGCCGTTACCTGCTTGCGTGCTGTTCGACCTGGACGGCACTCTGTTGGACACTGCCCCCGATCTGGTGGCGGCGCTGAATCGGCTGCGGCGCGAGCGCGGCGAATCCGAATTGCTGCCCGCCGCCATTCGGCCCACGGTATCCCACGGTTCGCCGGGCATGTTGAGACTTGGTTTCGGCCTGGAGCCGGACGACGCGCGCTACGCGGAACTGAATCAACGATTTCTGGAGTTGTACCACGCGGCGATTGCCGTCCATACCACGCTCTTTCCTGGCATGGCCGAGGTGCTGGCGCATCTGGAAACTGCCGGCATTCCTTGGGGGGTAGTCACCAACAAGCCGGGCTGGCTGACCGAACCGCTCTTGAGGGCGCTGGAACTTTGGTCGCGGGCGGCCTGCGTGGTCAGCGGCGATACCTTGGACAAACGCAAGCCGGACCCCGAACCGCTGTGGTACGCCTGCGAGCAGGTGGGAGTTGCGCCTGGCCGCGCGCTGTATGTGGGAGATGCCGAGCGCGACGTGCAGGCGGGCAACCGGGCTGGGATGGTGACTCTGATCGCCGGATTTGGCTATCTGGGCGTTGCGGACCGGCCAGAAGACTGGGGCGCCGACGGTTTCCTGGAGCAGCCGACGGATCTGCTCGGCTGGCTGGGCGCGGCTGGTGTCTCAACCGAGCTGGCTTGAGCGATGGTCAAGCGGGCGCGAGGCGTGATCCACCCTCAGTCGGTCGCCGCAACGGCGCGGTGTTGGCCCACCATCGCGTTGTCGACGGAGCATTGCGGCGTGACGACGGCGCTGACCATATGTGCGGTACCGCTCGGCGCTCGTTGCCACCAAACGCCGCCGGCCACCAGCGCGCCCAGCAAGATCGCCTGCAACGACGCCCGGTTCCAGGGCCGCCGCCACCACGGCGCGGCGGGTCGGTCGTCCGCGGATCGCGCCCACAGCACGGTCACGTTGTCCTGGCGCAGATTGCAGTGTTCCGCCACCGCCGCCAGTAATCGCGCGCAGGGGTGGGCGTCGCCGCGGGCGCGGCTCAGCACGGCGGCGATCTCCTTTTCGTCCAGCGTCAACAGACCGTCGCTGGCCAGCAAAATCTGGTCGTCGGGTTCAAGCGGATAGGGCTGGCGCGGCAAGTCCACCAGATCCAACTCCGCGCCGGTGACCGCGCTGATCAGCGCGTTACGGTCGGGATGACGAGCCGCCTCGGCGGCGCTCATCTCACCGTGGCTCACCTGATAGGCCAGGATGCTGCGGTAGGCATGATCCTGGTTCAGGCGATGCAACCGCCCTCGCCGCCACAACCACAGCGGCGAATCGCCGACGCTGATCCAGTACAGACCCTCTTCCGCCAGCACCACCGCCAGCAGGGTGCAACCCATGCCATACAGTCCCTGCGGATCGTTGGCGACATCCCGCGCTATCCGTTCGTTGACGCGCGTCAGGGTCTGTTCAAGGCGTTCGGGAATGGCGGCGGCTGACACAGCGTCATAAAGCTCCACAAAGCCGCGCACCGCCAGGGCGCTGGCCCGGGCGCCGCCCTGTTCGCCGCCCATGCCGTCGGCCAGCACCAGCAGCAAGTCGCCCGCTTCCAGTTCCGGTGGTAATTCGAAGACTCCGTAGTCATCTTCCTGCCGGGAACGGCTGCCTTGCGCCGCGCCTTCGTCATGCATCCACGCCGCCATTTTGCTTTTCCTTCTCGTCCTTCTCGACGTCAGTCGCCATCGCGCCAGTCGAAGCCTGGCCCGCACAACGGCACGAACCGTATATCGGTCCGGCCGAACCGCACGGTCTCGCCGCCCACCAGCTCCACCGACTCCCGCACCGGCTGACCGTTCAGCCAGGTCTCCGCCGTGATGGACTGCGCCAGATAGAAACGGCGTGATCGCGTGGTATAGATGATCGCCGCGTGATTGTCCGCCGCGATGGTCGTATCGCCGAAATTTAGGCGCACCCGGGCGTTTGGGCCACCGCCGATGTCGTTGACGCCGTAACTGAGCGGCAATATCTGACCACGCCCTGGACCCGCGATAATCGCCAGCCAGCCCACCACTGGCGCGGACAGGACATTGAGGGGTTCCGTGGCCGAAGAGACAGCGGTCCGCCCGGAAACCGGCGTGGCCGGCGCGGGTGGCGTGGTGACCGCCGGCGCGGGCGGAGAAGGCGGTGTGGCGGGTCGGGCCCTTTCCGCCGAATCGGGACGAACGATGCGGCGGGTAGGCTCGACCGGATCAGGGGTGCTTGGCCCCTTCTTGAAGAAGCCGCGATAAAGAGGCATGGATTTGAATCTCCCCTCGGGACGGTCGCCAACAATGCGTTGGCGCATTCATTCATCGATTCGAAAGTGCAGGCGCACCTCGCCTAATTCCACCACATCGCCAGGATTCAGCACATGGCTTTGGATCGGTCGCCCGTTCAACCGGGTGCCGTTGGTGGAGCCGAGATCACAGATCTGAAACGTGCCATCGGGCAGATGATAAATCTCGGCGTGATGGCCAGAAACCGAGTTGTTGTTGAAGCAAAGGTCGTTGTCCGGCACGCGGCCCAACCGGCACAGCGGCGAGCGCAGCCGAAGATCGCCCTTGCCAGGCACGTCGGTGCGAATGAACCGCGCCCGCACCACCGTGGTTTCCGGCTGATTGGCTCGCCGGCGCGAAAATGGCCAGAATGGCAGTTTCATTTCTGATTAAATCCCGTCGAAGTAGGTGCGTCCCAGGGATCGTTGGTGGCCGTCGGCGCCGCGCGCCGCGCTGGCGTCGCTGGCGCCGCATGGGTTGGCGTCGGCTTGGTCCGGGCATGACGCTCCTTTTGCCGGGTGGTTTTCGCCCGGACGGGCTCGACCGCGCGCGCCGACGCTTTTCCACTCGTGTCCGGTTTGGTTGCGGCACGCTCGGTCGTTACGCCCGGACGGGTTCGGACTTCTCTAGGGACCAGCGCCGGGGTGGGAGGAGGCAGGGCGTTCCCTGGAGGAATAGGTTCCGGCGCTTTTTCGGTCGGAGGTTCCTCCTGGATTTGAGCCGGTGGCGCGCCGGTCGGTTCTTCCTGAAACCGAACTGGTTGCACGACCTGGCCCTCATGCTCCAGCAGTGGCGCGGGTGGTTCGCTTCCTGGCGCCGATGTTCCAGATTCCGTCGTTGACGCGGGTGCCCGCTGGGTAGTCGTAGTCGTCACGATGGGCGGCGGCACGCCGGCGGATGGCGCGACTGGCTCCCCGGACGGGGCTTCAACGGTGGATCCCGTTTCCGTGCGAGGCGTGGCGGGGAGGGGCGGCGTCACCGGCACTGGCGGCGGCAATGGGTGACCAGCGGCCGTTGTGGGCGATGGCCCGCGCGCATCCAGACCGTGGGAAGGCGACTCTGGCGCGGGCGCGGATGGCCAGAGCCACACCATCGCCAGCGCCGCCGCCATCACCATCACCGCGCCACCGATTAGAACCGCCACTGGCACGCGGCGGGGAGGCAGGCTTTCGTCCACCAGTGGCGCGGGCGATGCTTCCCGCCGTCCGGCGGATTGGGACCTCTCGTCCACCAGTGGCGCGGGCGATGCTTCCCGCCGTCCAGCGGATGGGGGGTTCTCAATGGAAACGTCCGGTGACAGACTCGCGTGGTCGTGCCGTTCGGCGGGTTGGAAGCCCGCGACGGCGGGTGGAGCCGTGCCAATCCACGTGCTCCCGTGATCCACCTTCACCGGCGGCATGGCCAGCGGATACCGGGTCACGGGCCGCGCGGTCACCCCTTGCGCGGGTTTGCTGGGCTTGATCATCGGCGCCATGATGACGGTTTCGTCACTGTCCTCATCCTGCGGACCAGCGAGCGCGGTCTGCATCTCGGCCACGTCGCGAAACCGCATTTCCGGCCGCACCGCCAACGCTCGGTCGATGGCTCGCAACAAATTGTTACTGTAACGGCCAGCGCCCGCCACGACCGCTGGCGCCAGATGGTCATCCAGCAACCGCTCGGCGGCTTCCGCCGGAGTGTGGCCGATCGCGCAACGATAGAGCACGGCGCCGAGGGCGTAGAGATCGGTCCAGGTGCCGTAGCGATCATTGCGCGTGGTGTACTGCTCCGGCGGCGAATACCCCGGCGTCACCAGGCTGGTCACGCTCTGGCTGTGGCGGTTGATCGCCGCCCGGGCCGCGCCAAAGTCAATCAACATGACCCGGTGATCCCGAGCGCGGACGTACAGATTGGCCGGCTTGATGTCGCGATGCAGATAGCCTTGCTCGTGCACCGCCTGCAAGGCGGGCAACACATCTTCCAGCAGACCGCGCACCTCTTCCTCGCTGAGCGTTCCGCTGTCGTCCAGGATCGTGCTCAGAGGTTCGCCTTCCTCGTACTCCATGACGATGTAGGCGGTGCCGTTGGCGCGAAAGTAGCGTTTGACCCGCACCACGTAAGGATGCTGAACCCGAGCCAACACGCGCGCCTCGTCGAGAAAGCGCTCCAATCCCCATTCGTAATCCGAGGTTTGTCCGCCAGCGGCGCTGGACAGTCCCTGGGTATTGGCGTAGACCATTACGCCGTCGGCGTCACGGAACGACCATTCGACGGGAAAGTACTCCTTGATGGCGACCCAGGCGTCCAGGTGCGTATCCAGGGCTTTGTAGGTCACCCCAAAGCCACCAGCCCCCAGGATGGCGTCGATGCGGTACTCATCCAGATGGTACCCGGACGGCAGGACGTTGGTCCGGCGCGCGCCGCTTTTGGAGGGCGTGGGCGGCTGGGTGGTATTCGTGCTCATGGTGGCGAACCGGATTTGGCGTAAGGCGGGCGGCTAAAAGTCCGCGCTGCGAGGCGTGCGCGGGAAGGGGATGACATCCCGGACGTTGGCCATGCCGGTCACGTAACTAACCGTGCGTTCGAACCCCAGCCCGAATCCAGCATGAGGCACACTGCCGTAACGACGTAGATCCCGATACCAATTATAAGCCGTTTTATTCATGCCCAGCGCATCCAACCGTGCGTCCAGCACCTCCAGCCGTTCCTCGCGCTGGCTGCCGCCAATGATCTCGCCAATGCCCGGCGCCAGCACGTCCATGGCCGCCACCGTGCGGCCGTCGTCGTTCAGTCGCATGTAGAAACTCTTGATCTCCTTTGGATAGTTCATTAGCACCAGTGGCCGGCCCACATAATCCTCGGCCAGATAACGCTCGTGCTCGGACTGTAGGTCCATGCCCCACCGCACCGGAAATGCAAACGACTGGTCGGTTCGTTGCAGAATCCGGATCGCCTCGGCGTACTCCATCCGTTCGAACGGCGATCGCACCACTTGCTCCAGTCGCCGGACGCAGGTTGCGTCAATGCGCTGGGCAAAGAACGCCAGATCGTCGGCGCGCTCCGTCAGCACTGCCTGGAAGACGAACTTCAACAACGCCTCGGCCAGATCGGCGTTGGCGTGGAGATCGGCAAAGGCGGTTTCTGGTTCCACCATCCAGAATTCGGCCAGGTGGCGACTGGTGTTGGAATTCTCGGCGCGAAAAGTTGGGCCGAACGTATAGACTTTCGACAGCGCCAGGCAGTAAGCCTCGACATTGAGTTGGCCGGAAACGGTCAGAAAAGTCTCGCGACCGAAGAAATCCTGGCTGAAATCGATCTCGCCATCGGCGGCGCGCGGTGGGTTGACCAGGTCCAGGGTGCTGACCCGGAACAGCGCGCCGGCACCTTCGCAATCGCTGGCGGTGATGATCGGGGTATGAATCCAGAAATAACCTTGATCGTGAAAGAAGCGCTGGATCGCTTGGGCCAGGCTATGCCGCACCCGCGCCACCGCGCCGATGCTGTTGGTGCGCGGGCGTAGGTGCGCCACCGTCCGCAAATACTCGAAACTATGCGGCTTGGGCGCGATGGGATAAGTTTCCGGGTCTTCGACCTTGCCCACCACCTCGATTTGTTCGGCCCGTAGCTCCACGCGCTGACCCTGACCGGCGGAGGGAACCAACTCGCCGGTGACGCGAATCGCGCAGCCGGCCGTCAAATGCGTCACTTCGGTGGCGTAATTTGGCAGTTCAATAGGTGCGATCACTTGGAGAGGCTCGAAGCACGAGCCGTCATGAACCGCGATGAAGGACAAACCTGCCTTGGAATCGCGGCGGGTGCGCACCCAACCCTGTACCGTAACCTGACCAGACGGGATACGTCCGCCCAACACGGCGGCGATGGGATGAATGGACATCGGACGGTCTGCTCCTCATAGTCCTAAAGTGACTGGCTGTGTTTTTGCAAATAGCGTGCCTTGGCCTGGCCGATCCAATCCTCGCGGCGAATACGGCCAGCGAACTTGATGACGGCTTCGATCCGCTGGATATCGGCGTCGCTCAGCGCGGCCAGTTCCCGGAAACTGGTAACGCCGCAAGCGTTTAGTTTCTTTTCCAAGGCCGGACCAATGCCGCTGATCAGCTTGAGGTCATCGGGCGATTCCGGGACGGGAGCAGTGGGCTGAGCAACGGATTTTTCGACAACTGGCGCCTCGACAACTGGCGCTTCGACAACTGGCGCCTCGGCGACCGAAACCGGCACTTCGACAACCGGTGTTTCGGCGACCGGTGCTTCGGCGACCGAAACTGGCACCTCGACAACCGGTGTTTCGGCGACCGGTATTTCAGGAGCCGATGCCTCGACAACCGACGCCTCGATGACCGGTGTTTCGGTAACGGGCGTTTCGGCGACCGGCGTCGGTTCCGGGACGAGCGGCGGTGCGGGCGCGACCAGGGGTAATTCCGCCGTGATCGATGGTTCCGCCCCGACGGGCGGCTTCGGCGCCACGGTTTCCGTCGTGCCCGCCGGCGCCAGCGGTTCGGTGGACACCGGAAGAGCACCTCCCCCCCGGCGCAGGATCGCGAAGTACTCACTCCACCACTGATTCTGGGTTTGGATCCATCGCTGCAACACCTCCTCCATCTGCCGCACCCAAGACGCCATCACCTCAGGCGTACCCTTCTCCCAGGCGATGCGCCGCACCCATTCCTTCACCCAGGCGGCTTCCTGTTCCAGCGACCGTTGGACCGCCGCTTCCCAACTCGCCAGGTTCTTCAAGTAGGTTTCCCGCCACGCCTCGACGCCCGTGGGCGGTTGCAACGGTATGGCCGAACAGAGGCTTTCCCACAGCCGCTTTTGCGCGTCGGTCCAGGTTTTGAGAATATCTTCATGAATCCACGGTTTCACGGTCGCTACCCCCGCCTTTGGAAATGATTGAGCCGCTGGCCTCGAGATCTTGCCCGAACCGCGGACAGTACCAACAATACGATCAATCTTAGGGCCGGGTGTCGGCTAAAGCCAACCAAGCCAAGCCGGTTTTCGAACCTCGTTCCCGGAATACTTCCGCGAATTTCCACTGTTCATCGCGGCAACCCGCAAACCGGTGCCATACCCATCCGGCGGATTGCTATAATCTTCGCCCCTGCCGCCGCGCGCGGTGGGTTTCCTTCCACCTGCAACCGTCCGGGCTCTCCATCATGGCGTTTTGGCAACGTCCGCGGGAAGACATTTACTCGGTATTCGACCGCGATCCCGCGGCGCGCAATGTCTTCGAGGTTCTCACCGCTTATCCTGGTATCCACGCCGTGTTGTTCCACCGGTTCAATCATGCCCTGTGGAACCTGGGCCTGAAGTGGTTGGCGCGCTTTCTGTCAGCCATGGCTCGCTGGCTGACCGGGATCGAGATTCATCCCGGCGCCAAGATCGGTCGACGCTTTTTCATTGATCATGGCATGGGCGTGGTCATCGGCGAAACCGCCGAGATTGGCGACGATTGCACCCTCTATCAGGGCGTTACCCTGGGTGGCACCAGTTGGAACAAGGGCAAGCGCCACCCCACCTTGGGTAATAACGTGGTGATCGGCGCCGGTGCCAAGGTGCTGGGGCCATTCAAGGTCGGCGATAACGCGCGCATCGGCTCGAACTCGGTGGTCATCAAGGAGGTGCCGGCGAATGCCACGGTGGTCGGTGTGCCGGGGCGGGTGATCGAGGCGGGCGGCGCGACCGACGACGTGCGTCGGGAAATCGCCCGCAAGCTCGGTTTCGATGCCTACGGCGCCACGCCCGACCTGCCCGATCCCGAGGCCCATGCCATCAACCAGATGCTGGACCACATTCACGCCCTGGATCGGACCATTCGCCAGCTTTGCCAGGCGCTGCGCGCGGCCGGCGTCGATCCGGGCGAACTTTGCCTGCCCAAGTTGAATGGCTGCGCGCTGCATTCGGCGGCTAGCCGGGAGGGTTGGCCCAATCCCGGAAATCCCGGCGTAACCCAGGCCGGACAGGACGCCGGCGCGTCACTTTAGATCGCGAGATCGCGGCGATGTTGGAGCTCAGCGCGGCGGCGCGCGCCTATTTCGACCACCCGCGCCAGGTCGGCGCGCTGGATGCGGATGCCCCCGATGTCACGACGGTTCGGGTGGGCGAACCGGTCAGTGGCGCTATCCTGCAATTGCATCTGCGGATCGATGCGGTCGGTTCGATCACCACCGCTCGGTTCAAGGCTTACGGTTGTGGTTGGCTCATCGCCTGTGGCGCGCTGTTGGCCGAGTGGCTCCAGGGCCGATCACTGCCGGAAGCCGTGCGCTTCCGGCATCACACCCTGGTCGAAGCGCTCGATGTCCCGCCGGAGAAGCTGTATTGCGCCGTGCTGGCCGAAACCGCGCTCAAGATGGCGCTACGCGCGCGCGCCGCGCAACCAATCCCGTCCACCGCTATCCAATGCCATCGTTCCTAAACGTTTTCATGGATTTTCATCAGGAGAAATCGTCATGACGATCACCCTCACCGAAACCGCCGCCGCCCGCGCCCACGCCTTCCTGACCCAAAAGAGCCAGGCGCACGGTCTGCGGCTGGGCGTGCGCAATACCGGCTGTTCCGGCTACATGTACACCGTTGGACTGGCCGACGCGATTGCTCCCGATGACGCGGTATTCGAATCGCGGGGCATCAAAATTGTGGTCAGCGCCAAGAATCTGCCCTATCTGGAGGGTATGGAGGTGGACTACGCCAAGCAGGGGCTCAATGAAGGCTTCCGCTTTCGCAATCCCAATGCCAAGAGTCTGTGCGGTTGCGGCGAAAGCTTCAGCGTTTGAACGGCGATTAGATCGGGAGAATTGGGGGGCATGGTTTTTCTCATGGAGGAAGGGTCGTGCCCGCCGGAAGCTACCGGCCATTCTCTGTTCCGCCATGCTGGCGGGGTGCGCGGCGCTGGAAAATGGGTTTGACGCGGTGGCCACGACCAGCGCGCGCCCTCGGCCAGAAGCCGTCGACGCGGCGGTTGCGCCGACGACTTCTCCAGTGGCGTCCGCCACCGCCAAGCCGCCCAGCTCCCCTAGTTCCCCTAGTTCCGCCTTCGTCGAGGAACGCGCCCGGCAGGCCTATGAGGCGGGTCGTTGGGATGTGGCGGAGGGTTACTATTTACAATGGATTCGGTTGCGACCGAACGACGCGGGACCTTGGTTTCAACTCGGTAATCTGTACGCCGAGCAGGGACGACTGGATGCGGCGGAACGCGCCTACCGGGAGGCGTTGCGTCGCCGCGACGAAGCCCGGACTTTGCACAATCTCGGTCTGGTGCAAGTCCGACTGGGCGTCGGTGCCCTGCGCGAAGCGCAACAACGCTTGCCGCCGGACGATCCAACGCGCCAGGAAACCCGCGCGCTTTTGCAAACGCTGCTGGAGGCGGCGCAATGACTGCTGGTGGACAACCCAGCGCTACCGGTTCGATCCGTGGGGGGAGGGCATGACATGGCATATCGACATATTCTGTTCGCGGCTGATTTTTCCGAGGATGCGATCCGGGTGGGAGAACGCGCCCGGGAGATCGCGCGGCATTACGGAGCGCGCCTGAGCCTGATTCACGTCGTCGAGGACATCAACATCGGCCTGAGTGGCGGCTATGAATTGCTGCCGGTCTTGCCGGAACTGCCGGACGAGGCGTTGCTGCGGGAATCGCGGGAGTTGCTTGGGGACTTGGCGCGACGGCTGGAAGTGGAAGACGCTGAAAAATGGGTGGTCAACGCGCCGTCCACCAAGGAAGGCATTCTCGGCGCGGCCCAGGAGCACAGCGCGGATCTGATCGTGGTTGGTAGCCACGGTCGCCACGGATTGGCGCTGCTGCTAGGCTCGACCGCCAACGCCGTGCTGCATGGCGCGCCTTGCGACGTGCTGGCGGTACGGATTTAGGCGGGCTAAAGCCGGATGGGCTCCGGACTGGGCTCGACATCCACCGCTACCCGCAACGAGTGCGAGCCACCGCCGGTCATCACCCCGCGCAGCGGGGCGACGTCGCCGTAGTCTCGTCCCCAAGCCAAGGTGACGTGTTTTTCCTTGGGCATGCAGTTGTTGGTGGGATCGAATTCCGCCCAGCCGACGCCCGGCACGTAGACCGCCAGCCAAGCGTGCGAGGCGTCCGCCCCGACCAGCCGCGGCTGGCCCGGCGGCGGCATGGTTTCCAGATAGCCGCTGACATAGCGGGCCGCCAGTCCCAGCGCGCGCAAGCAGCCGATGGCCAGATGAGCGAAGTCCTGGCACACGCCACGGCGCTCGCGTAAAACCTCATCGAGCGGGGTGGCGACGGTGGTGAAATGCGGGTCGTATTTGAATTCCCGATTAATCCGTTCGTTCAGGTCGGCCGTGGCTTCCAGCAGCGGCCGGCCTGGTGGAAAGCTGGGCTGGGCGTAGTCCCGGAACGCCGGCCGGCCCGCCACGAACGGCGAATCCAACCCGAACAGTCGAGCTTCGATGATTTCCGGGTCTGGGTTCTCCCGTAGCATCTGGCGGGTTTGCTCCCAAGGTGACGACGCGCTGGTGGCATCAAATGGCCGCTCGTCCAGCACCCGCACTTCGGTGGCGACCGTCACTTCCAGTCGCCGATGAATGTCCTGAATGGCGAAGTACAACACCCGGTTGCCGAAGAAATCCGTCCGCTCGACCAGCAGCGCTGGCCGCGGTTTGATCCGGATCTGGCTCGGTCGGCACAACTGCCAGGGGGTTTCCCTCGGCAGCAGCCGCGCCTCGTTGTGGCACAACGCCACGCCGCTGCTGTACTGGTACAGGGTGCGATGGGTGATGGTGTACCTCATGGCCGTATCGTGATGAGTTGCCGAGGGACTTCGGCATGGCTGAAATGACTGTGGGTCAGGGCATCGGATAGACCCAGCAGCGGTTTCTCAATGGCTTCCAGCAGTCGGGTCAACTCGGTGCTGGAGCGGGTGCTGTCGTGGGACAACGTGGCCAGCGCCGCGATGTCGGCCAGTTGCAGAGTGGCGACAGCTTCCAGAATCAGTCGTTCCTCGGCGCTGCGATAAGGTGAGTGGTCGGGCGGTTGCAAGCGGCCGATGTTCCGTTGCAGCCGCCGCAACTGATAGCCAACCGAACGTGGATTGCCTTCGTCGAACAGCAACAGGTCGATGATGGCGGTCGGGTGCAACGCGGAACGGTAACGGCGGCGGTAGGCGGTCAGGTTGTCGGTGATGGTGAGCACCACTTCCCAAAGCGGCACGCCGGGGTTGCGGGCGGTGATGAACGCCAGATCGAACAGCGCCAGGGTGCGCAGCACCCGCTCCAGATAGCGGCCGATATCGAAAAACAGCCAGCCCTGGTGGTGCGGCATGGTTTCGTTGTTCAACCCACAGAACGCCGCCAGCAGCATCAGTTCTTCCTCAAGCAACTCTCGCGCCTGCCGCGCGCCCAGATTGGCCGGGGGTTCATGAATCCACTGTTGCAGGCGATTGAGCAGCCGCCAACTGTCGTCGCCCAGGTGGTTGCGCACCGCACGGCCGGTTCGCGACAAACCGGCGAAGGTTGCCTGCAAGCTGTCTGGATGTTCCGACTCCAGGATCAGGTTCAACAGCGGCTGGCGCAAGGCGAAAAACCGGGCGCGCGGCGACTCCGCCACCGGTGGCACGGGGATTTCCAGCGCCTTGAACAGGTCGTCCAGACACCGCTCGTCGGTATTGTCCTGCTCCCACTCCAGCAGCCGGCCGAGCGCCTCCCGCAGCAGGCGAGCGGTACCGTCAAGCCGCTCGCTGTAGCGGCCCAACCAGAACAAGTTGTCGGCTACCCGGCTGGGCAGGTCGCTGCCATCGCGGGTGACGACAATCGGGCCGTATGCCTGGCGCAGCAGGCTGATATGGTGCTGCGGGGTGGGTGCCAGCACCCACCAGTCCTTGCTGATGCCACCCTTTTGCAGCGTTGCCCGCAAGGTATCCAGCCCCGAGGAGACTCGGGCCAGGCCGCCCGGCATCACCCGGTAACCGCCATCCTCCGCCACCACGAAACCGCGCAGCATCACCGGGCGCGGCGTCAGGCGTCCGTTCTCCAGTACCGGCGCGGTGGACAGCGGCGATGGAGCCTGGGCGACGAACAGATGGGGTTGGGCGCGAATCTGGGCGGTCAATTGAGCGCGGGCGGCGGCGTCGAGTTGGGCGCCTTCCCAATACGGACCGCCTGGCAGGATCGAGCGCACCACCAGACCGTCCAGATTCGCCAGTACATGTTGACAGTCCAAGGACTGGCCGCACCACCAGGTCGGCAACGATGGCAGCTTGATGTCCTCGCCCAGCAGTTGCTGGCACAGTAGCGGTAGAAACGCCGCCAGGCCGGGATTCTCGATGATGGCGCTGCCCAGGGCATTGGCGAGCACCACGTGACCACCGCGCACCGCCTGTAGCAGGCCAGGAACGCCCAGCAAGGAATCGCCGCGCAGTTCCAGCGGATCGCAGAAGGCGTCGATCACCTGCCGCAGGATCACGTCCACTGGCCGTAGCCCGCCAAGGGTTTTCAGCCAGACCCGACCATCGCGCACCACCAGATCCTCCCCCTCGACCAGACTGAGCGAGAGGTAGTTGGCCAGGTAGGCGTGTTCAAAATAGGCGGGATTGCTAGGGCCCGGGGTGAGCAGCACCACGTGTGGGGTTTCGGGGTGATGTCGCGCCAGTCCAGCCAGGGTGGCGCGCTCGGTTTCCAGAAAAGAGGCCAGTCGCCGTAACGGCGCGTCGCGGTACAGCATCGGCAAGGCCCGCGCCAGGGTGATGCGGCTTTCCAGCGTGTAACCGGCGCCGGAGGGCGACTGCGCGCGGTCGCCAAAGACCCGAAGCACGCCGTCCGGTCCGCGGGCCAGGTCGACGCCATAAAAGATCAGCCAATGGCTGCCGGCCGGCAGCGACTGGTGGCAAGGAGGGAGAAAGCCGGGGTGGGCATGGATCAGTTCCAGCGGCAGCCAGCCCTGCCGGATGGCCAGGCGTCGGCCGTACAAATCGGCCAGCAGCGCGTTCATCAACCGCGCGCGTTGTTCCAACCCATCGGCCAGCACGCTCCATTCCTCACCGGTCATCAACAGCGGGATCGGGTCCACCAGCCATTGCTGTGACGCGGCGCGCGGGTCGCCGTAGCTGTTGTAGGTGACGCCATCCGACTGCAGCAGGCGCTGAACCTCGGCGTGGCGACGCTCCAGTTCCTCACCGCCGGTTTCCTCCAAGAACCGCGCCAGATCGCGCCAGTGAGGGCGCAGTACACCCGCCGCGTCGCGCATCTCGTCGTAACCGGATTCGGGGGTCGGATAGCGGTCGAGCAGGGTATCACCGGGCGCGTTCGGAACATTGGGATAAGCGAGGGATGCGGCTTCGATCATGAACTTTTCCACGGAGAGGAACAGCGCGATATCCTAAGTCTCTAGCGCGGCCTGGCCTGGGGCCCACGGCGCGCGGCGAACGACGCGAGAACGGTGTACCGCTAACGGCACGGTTCGGAAAGAGCGATGGCAATTGGGCCTAGGGGCGGGGACGCGTATTGGCGCGGCGCAGCCGTTCGGCCATGACCCGCATCACTTGCAAGGCGAACAGCGGCGTGTGTTGTACCAGAGTAAGAAAATGCTGCCGGGTAACCGGAGCAAGCACGCAATCGGTGCTGGCAACCGCCCGTGCGCTGCGCGGTTTGTCGTCGATCAGCGCCAGTTCGCCCAGAATGCCCCCGGTCTCCACCGTTTCCAGAACTTGGTCATCCACCATGATATTGACTTGACCTTCGGCCACGACATAAAGATGATCGCCCGGCTCGCCCTCCCGAAAGATGATTTCGCCCCGGGGGAAGGATTGGTATTTTTCAATCGGATTCAATGGATCCTGGGGTTGCACGGAGCGAGTCCTCCTTGCGCGAGAGGATCATGAAGACGGTTATGTATCACATCTTGCATGGACATCTCTTGGCACATTAGCTGGCGGGTGCGATAATCACATAACAACAATTTGATTTAGCCTATTGACAGTTTAGCCCACTTCGCGAGGACACGGTAGCATCACGTTGTCCCCTTCACCCTTCTCGTCCGAGATCCGATTTTCTCCCCGGAGCGTGGTCATGCCCAATGGCGTGGAAAAGCGGCGATTCGCCCGAACCGAGGTTAACGCGGCGGTCCAGTACCGGCTTGCCGATGGTGAGGCCGCGCGCGATGGCTGGCTGGGGAATATCAGCGCGGGTGGCGTCCTGCTATGGACCGCGGACGAGTTGCCGGTTGGCACCACGCTGTATCTGCGCCTTAGCGCCGAGGAACTGGGGGATACCGAAATGGAAGTGACCGCAACCATTGTGCGTCTCGATCCCGTGCGGCAAAACGGCCGGTTTGGATATGGTTGCCGATTCGACGCGATTTACAGCGGCCCCTTTGTCGATGCCGGTTGAGCACCGTGGCGATGAAAACAGCGGTGGTGATTGATTCAGCCTGCGACCTGCCCCCCGCCTATATCCAGCAACATCAACTGTATTTACTGCCGACCACGCTGGTTCTGGGCGATCAGATTCTGACCGATAACCGCGATGTCAATCTGACGCTGGCCTTTCATCATCGCTACACCGCCCAGTCGAGGGATCTGAAGGCGATGACCGAACCCTGTTCGGCCAGCACCATTGCCGAGTTGTTTTTGAATCGCCTGGTCATCGACCACGATCGGGCGATCTTGATGACCATCGCGCAAACTCGCAGCCAGTTATTCCAGAACGCGACCGAAGCGTCGTTCGCCATCGTGCGCGGCTACCGCGAACGGCGCCAACGCGCCGGTCTGAATACTCCGTTCCAGTTGAATGTGCTCGATAGTCAGACGATCTTCGCTGGTCAGGCGGTGCTGGCGCATGAAGTGATTCGAATGCTGCAAAACCCGGATTTACCCTTTGGCGAACTGCGCCGGCAGGCGGAGGCGTTCCGGCGCCACATCCGCTGTTACGTTCTGCTCAACGACCTGTTCCACGCCCGCTATCAGGCCAACGAGAAGGATGAATATAACATTGGGTTTCTGCACTACCACCTCGGTTCGCTGTTCGGCGTCAAGCCGGTCGCTCGGTTCGTGGGGGGCGAGACCGAGATCGTACTCAAGGCGCGCAACTTCGAGCACGCCCTGGCCGGTTTGCTCGAACAGGCCCGTCTTGAGATCGATCAGGGCCTGCGCGTTCCGCTAATTGCGCTCAGCTACGCCGGCGATCCACAAGGACTTCGGCGAAAGCGCGCCTTCATCGAGTTCGAGCGCCATGTTCGGCAGTGGGGCATCGAGATCATGATCTCGATCATGAGCGCCACCGGCGGTATCCACCTTGGCCCCAACGCGGTTTCGCTGGCCTTCGCCACGGCCTGAAAACGGTCCAACGGCTGGATGGCTTTCGGTGTTTCGAAGAATCAACTTGCTTCGTGGCGGTTCTTCACCTATAGTGAGATCGTACGATTTTCAAGCACGTGGATTTGTTCGTTCATTGCAACTCCATCCAGTCGGCAATCCCGTTCGTCATGTTCCCTGCCTTGATCTTCGCGCGGCTTGCCTGGGTGATAGCCCAGGCGTTCAATGTTCTTCAGTTTTCAGGAAGTTAGCATGTCCACTGGTACTGTAAAATGGTTTAACGAATCGAAGGGTTTTGGCTTTATCTCGCCCGACGATGGGGGCGATGATCTGTTTGCGCATTTTTCCGCGATTCAGGCGCGGGGATTCAAGACACTCAGGGAAAACCAGAAGGTTTCCTTCGATGTGGCGACGGGTCCCAAGGGTAAGCAGGCGACCAACATTCGCACGATCGACTAAATCCCCTCAGAATTTCCAAAAGCCCGGCTCTAGCCGGGTTTTTTATTATCCAGAGAAAACCCCCGGCTCTGCCGGGGAGACAGTAGCAGTTTGAC
>JAVMKI010000021.1:0-32152 GCA_031732755.1 Candidatus Contendibacter sp. | reverse complement strand
GGTATCAGTAGGTCATGCAATATTATGGGGGTCGCATCACTTTGAATCACACCCCGCCTTCCAGGGTGTAATTCGCCCGGCGTCTGATAAATTTTACCGGGAATCCGGGCGTTCCCGTGGAGCGCCGATCCCGCCAACCATCGCTCAATCATGAGGAAAAAGCACATGCAGCGTCGCGAGTTCATCAGGAAAGCCGGTCTGGGTCTGGTCGCCACCGCTGGCGCGGCCACCGTCCCCACCATCGCCATCGCCCAGTCATCCCCCCCAACCGCTGCCCAGCCAGCGGCCCAACCGGGGGCGCGGGGGCTACCGACGATTAAATGGCGCTTGGCATCGAGCTTTCCCAAGAGCCTGGACACTCTCTATGGCACTAGCGATTTCCTGGCCAAGCGGATCGCCGAAATCACGGAGGACAAGTTCGACATCCGCGCGTTCGCCGGTGGCGAGATCGTGCCGCCGAATGGAGTGCTGGACGCCGTGCAGCAGAACACGGTGGAGTGTGGCCATACCTGCGGCTATTACTACCACGGCAAAAATAAGGCGTTTTCCCTCGACACCGCGATTCCGTTTGGTCTGAACGTTCGGCAAATGAGCGCCTGGTTCTATTACGGCGAAGGGCAGTCCCTGCTGCGAGAGTTCTTCGCCAAGTACAACATAGTCAACTTCCCCGGCGGCAATACCGGCACCCAGATGGGCGGCTGGTTCCGCAAGGAAATCAAATCATTGGAAGACATCAAGGGTTTGAAGATCCGGATTCCCGGGTTTGGCGCGGAGGTGTTTCTGGCGCTGGGCGCCGTGCCACAATTGTTGCCTGGCCCCGAGATTTATCCGGCGTTGGAACGCGGCGCGATTGACGCCGCCGAGTGGGTCGGTCCTTACGATGACGAAAAACTGGGGTTCTACAAGGTCGCCAAGTTCTATTACTACCCATCTTGGTGGGAACCGGGGCCGGTGATCTCGTTTTATGTCAACAAGGAGCAGTGGGAAAAGCTACCCAAGCCTTATCAGGCGGCGTTCGAGACCGCTGCCTCCGAGGCGAATCTCCGAATGATGGCCGCTTACGACGCCAAGAATCCGCCAGCCATCCAACGGTTGGCGCAACAAGATGGCGTTCAGCTCAAGCGTTATCCCGACGATGCGATGAAGGCGGCCTATGAGGCGGCGCAGAAGATCTACGCCGAGGAATCGGCCAAGAACCCGGACTTCAAGAAAATTTACGATTCACAACAGGCCTTTCAGCAAATCTCGGATATCTGGATGGGACTGGCGGAAAATACGCTGGCGAACTTCATGCAGGCGCGAATGCGCGATAAGAAGTAATGAAAAATCAATGCTGATTGGAAAAAGTCTGTTTGCGCGCGATTCCAACGACTCGTCGCCGGCAGACCGGCTCCGGCAACCGATCCATTACCAAACGGTTCCCAAAGCGATCCGGCTCGGGCTTACGGCCCAAGCCGGATGAACGGAGGGCGAGCGGCGAACCGGCCAAACCGCCGGTTCGCCGTGGCCCATTATGCGAACTCGATGATGGCCTGATCCACCGCCAGGCTGTCACCCGGCGCCGCCATGACCTTGGCGACCACGGCGTCCTGCTCGGCGCGCAACACGTTCTCCATCTTCATCGCCTCGATCACCGCCAGTTCCTCGCCGGCCTTGACCTCCTGCCCGACCGTTACCGCGACCTTGGTCAGCAAGCCCGGCATCGGCGACAACAGGAACTTGGACAGATCCGGCGGCGCCTTCACCGGCATCAGCGCCTGCAAGTCGGCAATCCGCGGCGACAACACCATGACATCCGCCTGCGAACCCCAGTGGAACAGCCGATAGATCATGTCGCGGCGTTCGACCTGGATGCAAATTTCGGTGCCGTTCAGGGTGCCCTTGAATAGCGGATAACCGAACTGCCATTCGCTGCGCACCTGATAGGTTTCACCCATGTACACCACATCGTAACCGCCCTCGGCGGGATCGACATGCACCGGGTGCTGCTTGCCGCCCATGAGCACCACCCAGTCGTTGCCGACCTTGCGCTCGTGGCCGAGCAACTGGCCGCTGGTCTGGGCGGCGCGGTCCATGTAGCGGCGATGGATGAAAGCCGCCACCGAGATCAGCAGCGCCGGGTCATCGTGCGGCACGTCGGAGGCATGGAAACCGTGCGGATATTCCTCGGCGATCATGTTGGTGCTGATTCGCCCGGTCATGAACCGGGTATGCACCATCAACGCCGCCAGGAAACTGATGTTGTGCTGGACGCCGCGAATGAAGAACTCATTGAGCGCATCCCGCATGTGGGCGATGGCACGGTCGCGGGTGGCGCCGTAGGTGATCAGCTTGGCGATCATCGGGTCGTAGTACATCGACACTTCACTACCTTCGTAAATGCCGGTGTCGACCCGCACCACCTCGTTTTCCTGGGGCGGCATGTACTTGACTAGCCGACCGATGGAGGGCAGGAAGTTGCGGAACGGATCCTCGGCATACACGCGCGCTTCGATGGCCCAGCCCGTGAGCTTGACGTCGTCCTGAGTAAAGCCCAGTTTTTCGCCCGCGGCGACCCGGAGCATCTGTTCGACCAGGTCCAGTCCGGTGATGTATTCGGTGACTGGATGCTCCACCTGCAAGCGGGTGTTCATTTCCAGGAAATAGAAGTTGCGCTTGGCGTCGACGATGAACTCGACCGTGCCGGCGGACTGATAATCCACCGCCCGCGCCAACATCACCGCTTGTTCGCCCATCGCCTTCCGGGTGGCTTCATCCAGGAAGGGAGACGGCGCTTCTTCGATCACCTTCTGATTGCGACGTTGTAGCGAGCACTCGCGTTCGCCCAGATAAAGGATGTTGCCGTGGCTGTCACCCAGCACCTGGATTTCGATATGGCGCGGTTCGACGATGTATTTTTCGATGAAGACGCGGTCATCCCCGAAAGAGGAACGGGCTTCGTTGGTGGCGCGTTCGAAGCCATCGGCGCACTCGGCGTCGTTCCAGGCCACGCGCATACCCTTGCCGCCACCGCCGGCGCTGGCCTTGATCATCACCGGGTAGCCAATGCCCGAGGCGATTTCCACCGCCTCCTTGGTATCCTTGATGACTTCGGTGTAACCGGGCACGGTGCTGACCCCGGCTTCCTTGGCCAGTTTCTTGGAGGTGATCTTGTCGCCCATGGCGTCGATGGCTTTCACCTTCGGGCCGATGAACACGATTCCTTCCTTCTCCAGCGCTTCGCAAAAGGCGGACCGCTCGGACAGGAAACCGTAGCCGGGGTGGACCGCTTCCGCGCCGGTGTCCTTGCAGGCTTGCACGATGCGGTCGATGACCAGATAGCTCTGGGCGGTGGGCGGTGGGCCGATGAAGACGGCCTCGTCGGCCATTTCGACGTGCAGGGCGTCCCGGTCGGCCTCGGAGTAGACGGCGACGGTCTTGATGCCCATCTTGCGGGCGGTCTTGATCACCCGGCAGGCGATTTCACCACGGTTGGCGATGAGAATTTTCTTGAACATGCGTGCCACCCCTTACAGCGGAATGTTGCCGTGCTTGCGCCACGGATTTTCGAGTTCCTTGTCCCGCAGCATCGCCAAGGAGCGGCAGATGCGCTTGCGGGTGCCGTGCGGCATGATCACGTCGTCGATGAATCCGCGATGGCCGGCGATGAACGGGTTGGCGAATTTCTTGCGGTATTCCTCGGTGCGTTCGGCGATCTTGGCCACGTCACCGAGGTCTTGGCGGAAGATGATTTCCACCGCGCCCTTGGGACCCATCACCGCGATTTCCGCGGTCGGCCAGGCGAAGTTGACATCGCCGCGCAGGTGCTTGGAACTCATCACGTCGTAGGCGCCGCCGTAGGCTTTGCGGGTGATGACGGTGACCTTGGGCACGGTGCATTCGGCGTAGGCGTAGAGCAACTTGGCGCCGTGCTTAATGATGCCGCCGTATTCCTGGGCGGTGCCGGGCATGAAACCGGGCACGTCGACGAAGGTGATGATCGGGATGTTGAAGGCGTCGCAGAAGCGCACGAAGCGGGCGGCCTTGATCGAGGACTTGATGTCCAGGCAACCGGCCAACACCATCGGCTGGTTGGCGACGATGCCGACCGGCCAGCCGTCCATGCGGGCGAAGCCGGTGATGATGTTCTTGGCGTTCTCGGGCTGAACCTCAAAGAAATCCACGTCGTCCACGACTTTCAGGATCAGTTCCTTCATGTCGTAGGGTTTGTTGGGATTGTCGGGGATCAGCGTGTCCAGCGAGTAATCCTGCCGGTTCGCCGGGTCGGGGGTGGGCCGGAACGGTGGTTTCTCGCGGTTGTTGGCGGGCAGGAAGTTGATGAACCGCCGTAGCATCAGCAAAGCTTCGATATCGTTTTCGAACGCGCGGTCGCACACGCCCGACTTGGTCGAATGGGTGATGGCCCCACCCAGTTCCTCGGCGGTGACTTCTTCGTGGGTCACGGTCTTGACGACGTCAGGACCCGTCACGAACATGTAGGAGGTGTCCTTGACCATGAAGATGAAATCGGTCATGGCCGGCGAGTACACCGCGCCGCCCGCGCACGGGCCCATGATCACGGAAATCTGCGGAATGACGCCGGAGGCCATGACGTTGCGCTGGAACACGTTGGCGTAGCCAGCCAGCGAGGCGACGCCTTCCTGGATGCGGGCGCCACCCGAGTCGTTCAGGCCGATGACCGGCGCGCCGACTTTGATGGCGTGATCCATGATCTTGCACATCTTTTCGGCGTGGGCTTCGGACAGCGAACCGCCGAACACGGTGAAATCCTGGCTGAACACGAAGACCAACCGACCGTTGACCGTACCGTAGCCGGTCACCACGCCGTCGCCGGGAATCGAGGTGTCGGCCATGCCGAAGTCGGTGCAGCGATGCTCGACGAACATATCCCATTCTTCGAAGCTGCCCGGATCGAGCAAGACTTCGATGCGCTCGCGAGCGCTGAGCTTGCCGCGTTTGTGTTGCGCGTCGATGCGGCGTTGCCCACCGCCCAAACGGGCGGCGGTGCGTTTTTGTTCTAATTGACTGATTATGTCATGCATAAACGCTCTCTCCTCACTGATACGGGCGCCGGCAGGAGACCCGCGGCGCCGGAAGCTGGGGGACAGGCCCTCGAAGGCCGGGGAGCCAGATCAAGGGAGTGTGGCCAGACACGGCGGGCGACGAGCCGCTCCGTGCGACGGGAAAACACAAGGCCGAATGAAAAAGGGCGTGAGCCGCGGGGCAGAGGGGCGGCGATTGGGAGGGCGGTTCCAAATTCCTTATTTTTTTCAATTTGTTGGATTTAATTTTGTGATTATAGTAATGGAGCTTGAACCGCTGGCGCCAGGTTCGCCAATTATAATAAGGTTTTTAGTCGATTCGTGCTATGCGCCCTGATATTTTCACAGGCGCCGCCACCTGCTCCTTGGGTAAGCCCAGCTCCTCCAGCCCCAAGTAAGCAGGGTCAAAAAAGCCATTTTGACCAACAGGACGTTGGTCCATTCCAACCTGGGCAGCGGCAGGTTTTGCCAAAACGGTGGGGATAAGTGAGGATCAATGGCCACCCTGCCTTTTAGTAGAGGAAGGGGATCATGCGCCAGCGCCACGGTCCACGGCGCGTGGTCCTATGGTCGTTTTCGATCTTTCTGGAATTCGGCGGCTTGCCAGGCCAGTGGCGCGACCACTCTCCCGCCGTGAACTATTATGGCCCTAAAAGCGCGGGCGGTTCCTCGCAAAGCCGCCCGCGCGATCCCTCCCCCCAACGAGAAGGTTACTTCACCTCTTCGATTTCCCCTGGCCGCCAGGTCTGGTTGAACCATGGCTCCAGCGGACCATAGAGGCGCAGGATCATGAACCAGCCTTTGCTAGGAATCGTCTGCACCCAATTGTTCTCCATGCCCGCCGGGGCCTTGGGACCGAAGAAGACATCCACCGAGCCATCCGCGTTGACCTTGACTCCCTTGTTCTGGCTGCTCACGCTTGGGGCCTGCTGATCGGTTTGCAGCATCGAGCGGGTCTGGTTGTCGTAGACGATGACCGACCAGAAGTCCTTGACCGGGATATTCGGCGGTAGGTGCAGCTTGTAGGTCTTGGCACCGTCGAAGGGGTTGCCGTTCGCGTCCAGAGAGGCCCAGGGATATTGGGACCCTTTGCCGACCATCTTTTCTTCCATCGCCGGTGTCACGCCCGTTGCGAAGTAGTAGAAGAAAGCCGCGCCGTCGAGGTTGGCGACCCCTGGCGAGACCTCGAACTTGTAGCCGCCAAAGAAAGGCAGGCGCCACGAGCTGTTGGGGTAAAAGAAGGCATCCTTCTCTCGCATTTTGAAAGCGATGGCGCGTGCGGTCACCGCGCCGATGTTCGCGGCGTCCGCCAGGATCTTCTTCATCCGCTCGTCCGGGTTGAAGGGCTTACCCTTCTCGATGCCGATCGAGGCAAAGAGACCGAGTGTAGTCGGATCGGAGCCCTCGCTCGGCTCTTCCTGGATGACCTTGTCGAGAAGTTTCCAGAACGAGTAGTCACCCGGCGCGACGAAGTTCGCTGGGACATCCGAGGCATCGGCGAATTTCACAGGAGCGGGATTGGCGGCATCGGCCAGTGGGTAAATCTTCAGGTGTTTCTTGACCAATTCGACGCCGGGCTTTGGCGATCCATCCACGAGAAAGGTTCGGAAGGGCGCCCAGTTGCCGTAGGTACTCGGGCGTACGACAAAGTAACCTTCTGGAACCTCGCCTTCGTACCCTGGAGGAAGGATCAGATACTTGCCACCCTTGCCTTTATCGGGACCCGTGATGCCGATATCGGTGACCCAGCGATACCAGAAATTGTCGATGGCGCCCAACGACATCGGCGGAACTTCCAGCACGACCGGCCCCTTGTGGGTATCGAGCCAGATGAAGTTGTAGATGGTGTTGTCGTTTGCTGTCAGCTCCACGGTCTTCGGATCGACCAGGGTCTCCCAGATGACGTCCGTCTGGTTGTCGGGTCCGAACTGGCGCATCGAGTCGCGCATGCCGGCCTGGTTGACGATTGGAATGGCCAGGAGGTAGGCCTGCAGGGCGCGCGAACGATCCAGGTTGTCGTAGATTTTCTCGATGGTGTCGGGCTTCGGAAAGCCATCGCTCAAGTGCAGCGTGCCAATCGAGGTTTCAAGCGTGTCAGGCGTGGCGACGCCCGGTGCAATCGGCGTGGTCATTTTGTACTGGATCGCAGTAGCTGATCCTGGCGTCCCAGCGGCGACGACCAGCTTCTGACCGACTTCGATCTCGTTCGACGCGAGCTTGTTACCCGCCTTCAGCTCCGCCACCGTGACGCCGAAGCGCTCGGCGATGGCCACCAAATCGTCGCCAGTGGCGACGACATAGAGGGCGGCAGCGACATCGTACTGGCCGTTCGCATGATGGCGCGGACCCTGGTCAGCGGCCATGGCGCTGACCAGGACGAGACCGCCGGCCAAGGCGACAACCAAAGATAGGGTCCTGATCAGGTGAAAAGATAACTGCCTTGCAACTCTCTTTAGCTTCATGGGCTTCATGTCTCCTTGGTGCCGACTGGTCTCGATTGGGGTACTGCTATTTTTTCTTCAATTCTTCCAATGCCTTGGCACAACCGACCGACAACTCCATCTTCTTTTGCATCAGGCACTCCTTGATTTTGCCGCCGCCCGGCGGCACGTTCGGGCAGAGCCGCTCGATGTCGGGTTTGCAATAGGCGCGGAGCGCCTCGACTTCCTTGTCTAGTTGTGAGGGTTGCTGGGCGAAAGCTGGCGCGGCGGCCGATACCAAAAACAACAGGGCAATCTTGCGGACAGTCATCAGAGTACCCCCTTAAATAAACGTGATGGCGAGGAATATTGAGTCGTTGCCTGAGCGACGACCCAACGGGGAATAAGCCTGAACCGGTCTGAGAGTGTCGCCTCAGCCAAAATGGAACTCCTCAATTTACTTGCTGGATACCGGGTGGCTGCCAGGTTCCCTCTCCAGGCGGCAGGATCGACGGCGGCTCGGTCTTCGGCCAATACAGGCGCATCACCAGGTAGATGGGGCCGTCGGGCGCGGGCAACCAGTTCAACTCCTTGTCCTGATCGGGCGAATCTTTCTGGATGTAGAGCGTGAGCGAGCCGTCGGCGTTCTTCTTCATCGACGGCAGCATCGGCGAGTTGATCAGGTAGCGGTCGATCGGGTTCTTGATCAGGAACTGGGTCTTGCCGTCGTACATGGTCACCGACCAGAAGGCGTTGACCGGCGGGAACTGGTCCTTGGCGAAGGTCAGCGTGTACTTGTGCTTGCTGCCGTCGAGCACGTCACCGTTGGCCAGCGTCTTGGTGAGGGGATACATAGCTTCGACGGCGTCGTTGCCGTAGATGCCGCCCTTGGCGGCCGCAGCGCGCTTCAGCCAGTCGCCGTTGTAGAACGCGCGGTCGCCGAACAGCGAGCCGACCTTCCAGCCGTTGATGTCCTTCTGCCCAGCCTCCAGGTACTTCTCGACCTTGCTGTCGCCTTCCTTCATCGCCAGCAGGATGGCGGCCTTGTGCTCAAGCGAAAGATCCTTGAAGTTAAACTTCTTGCCGGGGCCGATGCCGATGCTGGCGAGCTTGGCGCGGATCGCTTCTTCTTCGGGGCTGGCTGGCGCGAATTGCAGTGCGAAGTCCAGGTAATCGAAGAAGTTGGTCTTCACCATGTCCTTGTCGATCTTCGGGAAATCGATGGCCGGCGCCGCCGCAGGGGGCGGTTGCTTGAGATACGCCGACAGCGGCTGCGCCTTGTAGCCCGCCTGCACCTTCTCGACGTTGGGCATGTCCTCGGGGTCGATGAGCTGTGTGCGGTACGCGGCCAGTGAGAAATCGGTGGTCGAGCGGAACACCTTCTTGATGCCCGGCGGCGTTTCGCCCTTCCAGTTCGGGCCGACGACCATGTAGTCGCCGGCGTCATTGCCGGTGGCGCGGCTGCCGATGTAGCCGTAGTTGAAGGTATTGCCGTCGGTCAGCATCACCGAGTAGTAGCGCTTCTTGTCCACCGCCGGCACCGACAGCACGAGCGGCTCGGCGCGCAGGTCCATCCACAGCAACGAGTAGGGCGTGTCGCTGTTGGGGGTGATGATCGCCGTGTCCTTATAGGTGAAGACGCGATGTTCGTTGAAGATCGTGTTAAACGGTGCCTTGTATTGGCCCGAATCCTTGTCCACGCAGTATTCATACATGACCGCGTAGTTCATCACGATGGGCAGGCCGTAGATGAAGCCTTCCTCGGCGATAGCCTTGGTTTCGAGAATGCTCGGTCGATCCTTCTCGGTTTTCTCGGCTTGGGAGATGGCGTCTTTCTCCGCCCCGTAGCCGGCGAGCGGCGCAGCGGCAACGACAAAGGCCAGCGCGGCGCTAACTAACAACATGCGATTCATGGTCTTCGATCTCCTTACGGTTTTTGGTATTACTGCCAGAGCGAATGCACCGGTCGCTCCCGGCGAAGCAGCCTACGCAGTTATACAACCCATCGGTTGCGCGGGTTCAGTTCGCCAGTTGGACTACGACCTCATCGCGCCCGAGTGAGAACACGACGCCCTCACTGGCGCCGGTCAGGTGCATGATCACGCCCGCTTGGTTCCGCATCCACAATTCCGCCTTACCCGAGGTAGCGAGTCCGGCCTGCCCCGTTCCCTCCGAATAAGTACCCTCGAAATCAGACAGACGATCCAGCCGGTAGACCTTGCCGACGGCCTGGGTCCGCGAAGCACCACCGGGTCCGATCACCGTGCCGACGACCCTGAACGGATAGGTGCGCCCCTGGAACGTCAGCGAACCGGTTCCCCCTGTCATGCCCGCCGCGACGGTCTCGGTCAGGGTCACGGTGCCCGTGGGCGTCAGGCCGGCAATGCTCTGGGCGGTGGGGGGTGGTTGCAGGGTAGTACCGCAGGCAGAAAAGACCAGAAAGCCCACCCCCGCTAGCCACATGCGCACCCCACGCGGATGATTGAAACTGGCGTTGGTCATGATGGTGTCACTCCTCTTGGAAAGGGATGGTAAGGGGGAATCGAGGGACAAGCGTGTAATCCGGTCAATCTGCGGGCCGCTCTCGCCGTGGGAGCGGCCCGCCCAGTTCACAACCGAAAGATTTACTCTATGGCCCTGACTTGCGGAATTTTCCATGAGCCATTAAGGATTGAGGGATCTTTCTCCTTCGGCCAATAGAGCCGCATCATGAGGATGAACTTGTCCTTCGGAGCCGGGAGCCAGTTCGATTCCTGGTCGGGACCGGGGTTTTCATTCTGGATGTAGAGGTCCACCGAACCATCAGCGTTGGCCTTGAGGTTCTGCCGGGGGCTGATGCTGTAACGGTTGAGTGGATTTGGCACGAAGAAGTAATCCTTATCGTACATCGTGAGCGACCAGAACCCGTTCGCGGGCGGGAGTTCGCCTTTGTTAAAATGCATCACGTATTTCTTCTCGCCGATATACGAGCTGATCGCGGATGGTCCTTCCGAGGTGGGATAGACGGCGTCTTGCGGACGATTCGCCCCCAATCCGATGGCGGTGATCAAGGCGCGTTGAAGGTAGTTCGTGCCGTAGTTACCGGTTTTGGTGGTGAACAACCAACCGTTCTCCAATTTCATGTCACCTTCGACGATGCCTTCCTTTAGCCAAAGCATGATCTTTTCATTGGCGATTTTGGGTACAAGGGAGAACGCTTCGTGGGCCGCCGGGGCGAGTTTGCTGCGATCAAACGACTGACCGGGCACGATCCCGATCTTGGCCATCTTTTCCAGGATGGGCTTGTCTGCAGCGGCGGGCGGATTGTTCACCAGCAATTTGGCCAGCAGATCGAAATAGTCGTCGGCGCTGAGCGCGTTCACCTGATCCCGCACAGCGGTTTTCATGTCGATGGATGGATCGACCTTGCCGGGCGGCGGGGTGTAAGGCTTGCCGTAGGCGCTGAGCGGAACGAGCGAAATCTCATCCTGTAACTTGTGGACGGCCGCGTAATCTTCCGACGTGCCCGTGCAGTAGATGCGACCCAGTAACCAGACCATGGCGGTGGGCGATTTGTACTCCTTGACGCCTTCCGGTAACGTCCCTTTCCAGCCGGGACCGGTAATCGCATAGGTCTGCGGGCCGGTGCCGGTCGTGCGTTTGCCCGGTACCTGGAACACTTCCGTCCAACCATCGAGCATAGGGAACAGATAATAACGGTCCTGTGCATCCGGCAGGCTTAACACCCACGGTTCTTGCCCCACGTCCAGCCAGGCAGTGGTGTAAAGCGTGTCGGCGTTCGGGGCAGTCACGTCTCTGAACGTCGCGGAAGGATACTCGCGCATCCGGACAAACTGTCCCATCGGAGCGCGTGTGCCTTCGGGTTTCTCGACATTGGTCATCACCCGCCGGGTCATTTCCATCGTGACCAGCGGATAACCATAAATGTAGGCTTCAACGCCCAATGGCGTGGCTTCAAAGACATTCTCTTTGGCTTGGCCGTTGGACACGAACAAGGCCGTCGTCATCAAGCCGACGGCTAGTAGCGAGTTGAACAGGCTTCGCTTCATTGTTTCTTTTCCTCTCGTTTGTCTCATCACCCTTGATTGATCGAGTCGCGGGCCGTTCCGGTCATCCCGGAACGGCCCGCACGGTTAACGACAGGAAAAATTTACTTCGCGTCAGCGGCTTTCGCCATGCCTTCTTCGAGTTTCTTGATGTCCTCGGGCGACAGTTGCGGGCGATCAATCTTGATCGTCAGTTTGTTGAGCTTGGCGGTTAGCGGGAACGGCGGCAGGTAGTCGGCGTCGTCGATGCCGGTGATGGTGTCCGAGCCGATGTCGAAGCTCTCGTCCCACTGCAGGATCATCGGGATCGTTCGCTCCATCTTCTTCGTGGCAACTTCCTTGCCGTCCACCGTCAGCGTGCCGGTACCGCCCCTGCCGACGCCGGCGAAGCTGTTGAACGCCAGCGTTGCGTCGCCGAGGCCGTCATACTTGAAGTCGAACACCACCTTGTGCTGGCCGGGCGCCAGCGCTTCCGGGGCCTCCCACTTGACCCATTCCAGGTTGAGCAGATTCCAGTTGAACACCGGCTTGCCCTTCAGCAGATAAAAGCCCCAGCCAGCGAAGCGCCCACCCGAAGTGGCGATCATGCCCTCCGCGCTCCCTTGCGGCACGGTGATGTCCGCCGTGAGGGTGTAGGACGTGTTGAGCAGGTACGGCGCATCGCCCTGCGGCACGCTGGTCATCGGCCGCGTGTAGACCAGCTCGGTAAGGCCTGCAGTGAGATTCGGACGCGGTGCCGCGATCCTGGCTGCCACCGAAGCGTCTAACGGGAAGACCTGATACTTCTTCGCTTCCTCGACAAACATCTTCCGCATCTCCGCGACCTTGTCCGGATGCTGCGCGGCGATGTCCTCGTACTGGTTCCAGCTCTTGCTCAGGTCGTAGAGCTGGAACACCTGGTTGTTGAGTGGATCCGGGTTGGCGGGGCCAAAGGCATCCCACGGCGCGCGGTCGACCTTGGTGCTCAACAGCCAGCCGTCGTGATACAGCGCCCATTGGCCCATCATCTCGAAGTACTGGGTCGTATGCTTGGAAGGGACCTTGGCGTTAGCCGCGTCGAAGGTGTAGGCGAAGCTGGTTCCCTCGATCGGTTTCTGCTTGATGCCGTCCACGACTTCGGGCGCGGGAATGCCGGTGACCTCAAGTAGTGTGGGCACGACGTCGATGTCGTGGATGAACTGCTCGCGCAGCCCGCCCTTGTCCTTGATGCGCGCTGGCCACGAAATCACCATGTTCTGGTTGGTGCCGCCGAACCGGGAGGCGTTCTGTTTGAACCAGTCGAACGGGGTGTCGAAGGCCCAGGACCAGCCCGCCGACATGTGGTTGTACGCGAACTCGGTGCCCCAGGCGTCGTAATACTTCATCTGCACGTCGACCGGCGGGCGCACGCCGTTGAAGAACGCGACCTCACTGTAGGTACCCTCGGGTCCACCCTCGGCGCTGGTGCCGTTATCACCGTTCTGATAGATGATCAGCGTGTTGTCGAGCTTGCCCAGGGCTTCGAACGCCTGGATCACCCGGCCGATCTCGTAGTCGTTGTAGGCCACGTAGGCGGCAAATACCTCGACCTGCCGGATGAAGAGTTTCTTCGCCTCGGGCGTGAGCTTATCCCACGGTGTCAGCATGTCGGCAGGCCAGGGGGTCAGCTTCAGGCCCTTGGGAATGACGCCAAGCCTCTGCTGGTTCTCGAAGATCCGCTCACGCAGCTTCTCGTAGCCGTCATCGAACAGATGCATCGCGTGGATCTTGTCCACCCACTCCTTCGTCGGGTGGTGCGGCGCGTGTGTAGCGCCGGGAACGTAGTAGAGAAAGATCGGCTGCTTGGGATCGGTCTGGTGGATCCGGTACATCCAGTCGATCGCATCGTCAGCCATCGCGGTGACCAGGTTCCAAGACGGTTCCTTGCCGGTGACCGGCCAGCTCTCCGCCTTCGGATTCGACCGATCCATCTTCAGGGTGCCCTCATGACCGATCCAGGGATAGATCTGAGTCGTGTTGCGGAACAGGTTCGGCCCCCACTGGTTGGCGTCGCCGCCGACGAAGCCGTAGAAGTAATCGAAGCCCATGCCGGTCGGCCACTGAGTGAACGGCCCGACCTGACTCGCCTGATAAGCCGGCGTGTTGTGGTCCTTGCCAAACCAGCTCGTCGCGTAGCCGTTGTCGCGCAGAATGCGGCCAATCGTCGCGTTGTCGACGCCGATGATGCTGTTGTAGCCGGGGAAGCCCGTGGCCTGCTCGGCGATCACGCCGAAGCCGACCGAGTGATGGTTGCGGCCGGTGATCAGCGCGGCGCGTGTCGGCGAACAGAGCGCGGTGGAGAAAACCCGGTTGTAGCGCAGACCGCTCGCCGCGATGCTATCCATGGTCGGCGTGGGGATGACGCCGCCGAAGGTGCTCGGGATGCCGAAGCCGGCGTCGTCGGTCATGATGAGCAGGACGTTGGGTGCGCCCTTCGGCGGCACGATGCGCGGCGGCCACCACGCTTTCGATTGGAGCGCGTCCTCCTTGATCACGCCGCCGAATTTCGGCTGAGGCGCGGGGAGTTGTGCGCCGCTGATCGTGGTGGTGGCGCTGGGCGAGCCCAGAACGCCGGTGACCTCTACCTTGGCGTCGCCCACGGTCCCAGTCATCTCACCCGGCACGGTGAGCTGTTGGCCGATCTCGATCTTGTTCGAGACGAGCTTGTTTTCCGACTTCAGCGCGTTCGCCGTAACGCCGAAGCGTTCGGCGATTGCGTCCAGATCGTCGCCCTTGACCACCGTATAGACGCCGCTCGCGGTGTCGTAGGAACCTTCGGCGTATTTGAGCGGTCCCCGGTCGGCGGCCTGAACACCGCCGCAGGCGAGACCCACCACCAACGCCAAGACGGAAACGATAGGTTTTTTCATCATGCAATCACCCTCAAAATTTTTCCAGGTTAACTGCTTGAACAACTGGTTCTCCTTCCCGCCCATAAGGGAAAAAAGGGCTATCGTGTAGTCTTCTTAGTCTTTCTTGTTGTCAAACCACGACGACGAGGGCCGCCCACCGGTGGGTTCGACCGCCACCGCCAGTTCCTGGGTATAGGTCGCTCGCACTTGATCGCCAACCTTGAGGTCCTTGAGGTCCATGTCGGATGGAATTTGCAAGGTCACGCGATGCACCGCGCCCTGGACCAGAACCGTGCGCTTCGCTGGATCGACGGCCAAGATGGTGCCGACCATCTCCACCTTCTCTTCCACGGCACCAGCCGGCATCGCGCCCGCTGGCGCGCGGCTTGCGCCTACGGTGACGACGCGCTGGTTGACACCCGTACCCTGGACCGTGTCGAGCGACACGGCTAACGCTTGATGATAGGTTGCCTTGACCGTATCGCCAGCCCGGACCTGCGCCAGATTGCGGACTTCGTCGCCGACCTTGATGGTGAAGACCTGGCCATCCTCGCTCTTCAGCGTGAGCAGCCGGTTTTTCTGATCCACCGCTTGCACGATCGCGGTGGCGGTCACCTTTTCACGGACCCCCAAGGCGTCAGCGATGGCCGAGACGGTCGGCGCGGCGGCCGGGGCTTTGTCCTGCGCCAATGCTGGCATCGCCAACAGGCTGGCGGCGGCCAAAATGGTCAATGTCGTGATTTTCTTCATATGATTTGGTCTCCTTAGTTGGGCTGGGTGCAATCAGAACGGACTGGCGACGACCGTGTAATACACGCCGTTGCTGCCGAAATGCGGCTGATAGTAGGCATTACCGCAATTGTAGTAGGTGATATCGCTGGCGGAGACGCTGTTGCAGCCACCAGGCAGCGCGACTACCTCGGTGCCGATGGCGGGCCCCGAAACATAGGTGGGTTGTTGCACCACCACCGTGGGACTGGCCGCCGCCGAACCGATGGCCGCGCCAGCGGCCAGTCCGACCGCGCCGGCCGCCGCGACCGCACCGGCGCTGTAACCGGTCGTACAGCCCCAGCAACCGCCGGCTGAGTAAGCGGGGTGATAGTAAGCACCGCCGCCATAACCGGCATGATAGGCGCCGCCGTAGTCCACGTGAGTCACCCCGCCGTAGCCGACATGGGTGACTCCACCGTAGCCAGCATGGTAGGCGCCGCCGAAACCGCCGCCGCCATAGCCAGCGCCGTGCCAGGAGGTAAAGCCCCCTGCCCCGGCGTGAAAGCCACCGCCAGCGTGAAAACCGCCCCAAGCGCCCGCTTGCGGCGGCAGGAGCGTCAGTCCAGCCATTCCAAGGATCAAGAGTTGTTTCCGCATGATGGTTGCCTCCACGGTCGTCAGCGGCCCGCCCCGGTCAGGGCGCGGAAATCCATCGGCTTGGCACCTTCGGGTTTGGTGAAGGTGAAGAGCTTGCCCGGCAATTCCGGCTTCAGCTTCCAGTCGTAAAACTCCACCATGAAGCGCGGAGCGCCTTGCACGTTGGGCAGCGTGCCGGCGATCAGGCAGGGCAAATCGGTCTTGGCGTCGATCCAAAGCTGCCCTTCGATGTCTGGCGCGGCCAGCGCCACATGCTCGCAGCGGGTGCCGCGTATCACCGAGAATCCGGCGTAGAAGGCGCTCGTGGCGTCTTTCGTCAGGGCGGCGTAGGGATCGCTGGAAAGCACGTCGGCGAACGGCAGCAGAATGCCGGCTGTTTTCGCCGCGAACGGGACCAGTTCATCAAGCGTCTTGGGCGCATCCGTGGTGGCGTAAAGTTTGTGGACCGGCTCGTAGGCAGTCATTTTTTCGCCGTTGAAGTAGAAATCGAACGGCGGCGCATCGCCGCGAATCTCGGCGCTCAGCTTATTGGGACGCTCGACCGCGACCACCGATTCGGTGAAGAAGGTCAGAAACTGTCCAGTGCCGCTCGGTGCTTCGAGAGAGCTGCGGGTACGAACCAGGAACGCCGGGGTAGCCGTCAGCTTGGTGCTCATTTTCTTGACCAGGTCAAGCGCACCTTGCTCCATCACCCGGCCAGGCGCGGCGGCGGGAGGCGTCGCGGTGTGCGGGGTAGACGCGGGAGCCTGGTCTTGGCCGAGAGCCACGCTGACGGTTAACGAGGATAGCAAGGCGAGCGTTGAGGCGGCTCGCCGGATGTGGGCCTGCATGGTCGCCCTCCGATTCTCAAATTATCGATGTTGGGTCGGGTGGTACATCGGGGCTTGGGTCTTCATGGAAGGACCGGCCTCACGGCTGCCGGTTAGTACACCTTGTGGCAGCGGCGGACGCCGTTGACCACCGTACACTTGGTGACCGGATGGTGGGTCGTACCGCATACTCGGTGGCCATTTCGCTCAGTGCACCCCGTCGCGGCCCCAGCTTCCTGAACCGGCAGCGCGAGCGCGCCACCAACCAACAACGCCAACAACCCGGCTTTCACAATCGTTTTCATGCCAATCTCCTCATGGTTTGGGAACGACACTGGACTGCTCAACAACATCAGACTACTCAGTAGTAAAACGCCCGGCGGTACGTCCGGCGCGCGACGCCGGCGTAGGACAGCGGCGTCAACGGCATGCCGATCACATCGATGAACAGCGAGACCGGCCCACCCTTGGCCGGCATTTCCCCCTCCAGCACCCGGACGTTGTAGCTCAGTTCGTCACCCTTCAATACCGGGTCACGCAGTTCCACCACCACGTCACTGACTTTGTCCTCGCTGACGATGGACAGGGTGGCGTTGGGCGGATTGGACAGGAAACTGTCCTTACCCTTTGACCAGAACGGCACGAATCGGGCAGTGGCCATATGGCCGGCGATCCGTTCGGGGCGGTCGGAAAACATGATCGTGGTTGGACTGACGCCCTTCAGGGTCAGTTTGCCATCCGCGTAGTGGATGCCGTGGGCGTTCTGCACGAATAGGAAATCGGCGGTTTTCGCGGCTTCCTCCGTCTTGGCTTCCGCTTTCTTGACCGGCTCCTCGGCGGCTCGCGCCAGGCCGGGCGCCACAAGCAGGGACGCCAGCAGTGTCGCGGCGGTCAGCAAGGAACGTCGAGTCATCATGGATCAATCCTCATGTAATTCAGGTGAAGGGTAAGAGTTCGCGGGTCCTCGTGACCTCGGTTGGAATTTCTCATTGCCCGAATCAGGCGGCGCTAGTTCAAGTTCGGGTCTGGGTAGTACTTGGCCCCGGTGATGCTGACGCCGACGATGGCGCCTTGCTCGCTAAGCTGGTACATCAGCACGCCCGGCGAAACCGACACCCCAAGCTGATTACCCATCTGCTGGGTGCTGGATCGGGCCGAAGCCATCGCGTTGGCCCCGAATTCCCAGCCCGAATACACGAACTGGTCGAAGGCTTGCGGTGTTCCAAACACGAACACCAGTTTAAATTGCTGTGCGCCGAAGCCATAACCGGGTTGCAATTCGACCATCCGCATGAAAGTCTCCCGCTGGGCAGCGCGGCTGACGGCCAATCCTTCGCCGGTTGCGCTGCCCATGAACAGCACTTTAAAGCCGAAGTTGCTGAACACGGCATAACCAGCCGCCCGCTGGATCTGCTGACGTGAGGCGGGGTACTGTTGGTAAAGCTGCGCCATGGTCCCATTGGCCATTGCGCGAATATCGGCGCGCTGGTCCTCGACCTGGTTTTGCGACATCGGCGCCATCGAACAGGCCTGCAACAAACCGAAACCCAGGGCGACGATCAACGACGCCATGCAAATACGAAATCGCGTCATCGGGGCGATGATATCGCTTATTTGTTGCATTCTCAGCATGGTTTCATCCTCGGTGTGGGGGTTGGAATTGTTTCCCGACGTTTCATCGGCCAGATGGGTTGGCAATCTTGCGCTTTCCTGATGCTGCGCTGGGTCGCTACCCACCGTGACTCTGATCCAGCCGCGCCCGAAGTAAACGCATCGGCGGTAAGACGGCGGCTCCGCTCCCTAAAAGCCACCGGTTCCAGGAAATACGCCATGTCGACCCTCGATCCCATGCGAATTTCGGGCATGCGGTCGGACTGCCTCAGAGCGGTTGATTGGTGGAGTCCAGGTCGAACGTGGCATCCTGCGCTTTGCGGTCTTGCAACACCATCCGCAGGAACGGCGTGGCGGTGTCCAGTCGCGCGCCGGCATCCAGCCAGTCCTGTAGTAACCCGATCCCGTCCTTGGCACAGGCATCCAATCCTCCCAAGTCCAAGGCAACCACGCCCTGTATCGACTGACGCACTCGGCGGATTTCCGAGAAATCCGCTGCGGTCAGTCGGCCATCGATGGTAATGACCGTGCGTGAAGGCTCGTGGTGGATCGTGATGCGGATCATGACGGTGAATCATTGCGATTCATGTGCCAGAAATCGCAATGACCCGGATATTGCTAATAATCTATTGAATATTAATTTGATTATATAAAATCCGACCCGAATTTCACTGGATGAGCAGGAATAATATGGTTTACATACCAACCTTTCTTGGGTTACTCAGTCAACCAGTTCAGTATTTCAACCCACGATTCCGATGAATTTAATGCCCATGCAAGATGTATCGTCGGTCCCGGAGGCGCGAAACATGCTTTGGGCGCTGGCTTCCAGTCCCTTCCTGGTCGTGGGTGAGGCCCGCGTCGCCGTCGACGGCACCGTCACCCTGACCTGGTTGGGGGATAGTGATCCAGAAGCCAAGTTAGGACTAGCGCCGGGCACCTTTCCCAAAACGATCCAGGAAGCCCTCGCTCTGATGCACCCGGACGATGCGCCCGGATTCCAGCAGACCGTGGCGTGCTCGCTGGCCACGGGCGAGACCTTCGACGCCCGCTACCGGCTGGCCGATGGCCACGGCAAGTGGCGGTGGATCGAAGGCCACGCGGTGCCGACCGAAACTCGCGACGGTCAATGGGTAGGGTGGATTTTTGTCAACCGCGACTTCACGGCGCAATACGAAGCCGAAGCGGCGCTACGCCAGTCCGTGCGGGAACTGGAAGCGTCGCGTCAAGAACTCCGGTCGGAACAGGACAAACTCTGGAAGCTGGCCGCCAACACCTTTTCCGTCCTGGGGGAAGCCCGCGTCACGGAAAACGGGATGGAATTCGATTTTTTCGGCGACGCCCCGCCGGAAGAAAAGCTCGGCCTCGTCCCTGGCAGCCTCCCGAAAAATCTCACGCAACTGATCGCGATGATGCATCCAGAAGATGCCAAATCCTATCAACAGAAGGTGGAGTACTCCTTGACCACGGGCGAACCGTTCCGGGTGATTTATCGGCTGACCAACGGTCGTGGTGGGTGGCGCTGGTTACAGGCCCGCGCGTTCTCACTCGAACAGCAGGAGGGCCGACATGTTCGTTGGCTGCACGACACCATCGATATCACCGAACAGCGGGAGACGGAAGCAGCGCTACGTCAATCGCTGGAAGCGTTACGGCAATTGAAAGCGCGCTTGTTAATCCAGAATCGGTTTCTGCGGGAGGAGGCCGGTTTGGAAGCTACCGACGCAGACATCGTGGGTCACAGCCATGCCCTGGGCCGGATATTGGAACAAGTGGACCTGGTCGCCGCCACCTCGTCCACGGTGTTGATCGGCGGCGAAACCGGCACCGGTAAGGAGTTGGTGGCCCGCGCGATCCATCAACGTAGCCGACGGCGGCAGGAATTGTTCGTGGCGGTAAACTGCGCCGCCCTACCCGGCACGCTGGTCGAAAGCGAATTGTTCGGGCACGAGAAAGGGGCGTTCACCGGCGCGATTGCGCGCCGTGTTGGCCGGTTCGAGCAAGCCGACGGCGGTACGCTGTTTCTGGACGAAGTGGGCGAACTGCCGCCGGAAGTACAAGCGAAGATGCTCCGCGTGCTTCAATCGGGCGAGTTCGAGCGGGTAGGCAGCGGGCAACCCTTGAAAACCGATGTGCGGGTCATCGCGGCGAGCAATCGTGATCTTGAACGGGCCGTGCGCGAGGGGCGGTTTCGCAGCGACCTCTACCACCGGCTCGCGATCTTCCCCATCCACCTCCCGCCGCTGCGCGAGCGACGCGAAGACATCCCGCTGCTCGCGGCCTACCTGGTCACCCGCAAGGCGCGTCGGCTGGGACGAAAAATGGCCCCGCTGCCGCCAGCCGTCGTCGACCGGCTGACCCGCTACGACTGGCCCGGCAACGTGCGCGAACTGGAGAACGTCCTCGAACGCGCGATCATCCTGTCGCCTGGCGCCGTCCTTGAGTTGGATGCCATCCAACTGGGTCCGACGAAACATCCCGTCCCCACGCTCGACGGTCTGACCCACGCGGGCGGCCCAGCCGCCGAGGACGATACCCTGCAAGCCCACGAACGGGCGCATATCCTCCAGATTTGCCAGGCCACCCGATGGAAGATCAAAGGCCCGGACGGCGCGGCCCGCCGACTTGGCCTGAATCCCGGCACGCTCTACGCGCGCATGAAGAAATTGGGGATCCGCCGCCCGGCGGTGGAGGAATGATGCGCTGACGAGCGCCACGGCGCTCGCGAAGGGGATACTTCCCGAGCGACGGGTTCGGAGATTGGCGTTATACCACCTCTGGCTCGCGCGCCGCTGGCGCCGTATACCATTGTTCCTTGGGCACCAGTTTTGGTTCGGGCGTGTCGGCCCGATAGGCGGGCGTCATGATCTGCACGCCGTATTCGTTGAAAATGTCGAGGATGTTGCGATGGAGCGCGGTGTAGAGCGGCAACATGTTCCGCGCGTCGCCGCAATAGGTGTTGAGTTCGTAGTTGACCGCGAAATCGCCGAGCGACTGCTGCAAAATGAAGGGCGACGGTTCCCGCAGCAGTCCGGGCGTGCGCTCGGCGGCCATGAGCAGCATGGCTTCCACCTGTCGCCAGGGGGTTTCGTAACCGATCCCCACCGTGGTGTGCAGGATCAACCCGTGCCGGGCAGCGAGCGAACTGTAGTTGACCACCTGGCCGTTAAGCAGTTGCGAGTTTGGGATGGTCACCTCCTCGTTCTTGAGGGTGCGTAAATGGGTCACCTGGAGCCGCATATCGATCACATCGCCCATCACGTCCCCAATCTGCACTCGGTCGCCGACCTTGAAGGCCCGTCGGTAGGTCATCAGGTAACCGGCGATCACGTTGGCGATAGCCGAGGAGGAGCCCAGGGAAAACACGATGCCGAAGAAGATCGAGATGCCTTTGAAAGCATCCGAACCCGATCCGGGGATATAGGGATAAGCCACGATCACGCTAAACGCGATGACCGCGGATCGCACGATCTTGTAGGTCGGTCTGGCCCATTCCGGCTCGAAACCGGTCAAGGTCACGGTTCCCTGCGCGACCGCGTCAAAGAACAGCCGGATCAGTCGGAGCGCAAGACGGCTGATATAGAAAAGGACGGTGAGAAAGATCAGGTCGGGAATCTCGGCGATGATTGCCTGACCCATCGTGGCCAACGGGCCGGTCACCGATTCGAACAGTCGGTTGGCGGCGGCGCGCGTCCAGGGAAACCGGGCGAGCACAAAATCGAGGTAGACCAAGACCGCCACCAGGATCAGCAGGATACGTAGAGCCTTGACGACGCCATGCACCACGTTCCCGATCCGCTCGGCGCGAACGATCTTGAAAGATTGGACGCTCAGCGAGCCGATGTGATATTGCACCCGCCGGGTGATCAACTCGTCCGCGCGTCGTCCCAACCAGAGCAGGAGAACGACAACCACCGCCAGCACCGCCATGCCACCGACGCTGAACAAGCCGTTCTTCAGCAGGGTATCGGGGCTGCGCGCCTGGCGATGGTCGGTAATGGCTTGACGAATCCGGTCGAGATTGATCGCGGCGAGTACCGGCCGTCTCACACCCTCGATGTGCGCGTCCGCGTCGAAAATGACCATCACCAACTGATCCGCCGCCATGATCTTGGTGCTGAGATCGGACTCCACCAGGTGCAACGTTTCTACCCGGAAGTGCGGATCGTGAGCCAGCGCCTGAATACGGTCCCTGATGCGTTCGGCGCGCTGCCCGGCCGGGTAGGCCGGTACGCCGCGTACCCGAAATAGCTGGTTGCCGTCGAGTTCGACCGATGCGGTCGTCACCATCTCGGCTTCCAGTTCGGCGGCGGGAAAGCTTCCGATACCTTCTTCCGCCGCGCTAGCCCCCGTGACCATTGCCACCAGCGCTACACTCAGCAGCAACCTCCCCAGCACTCCAATGCTCACGGTCGTTTCCCTAGGATTGGCGTCATTGGAATTTCCAGAGGAAGTTGGCGGTCAGGAAGAACATCTGGACATCGTAGCTACCCACCAGATCACCGCGTCCACCCAGAACCGGCGAAGCCGCCGATTTGTTCATATCCATGCTACCGCCATAGATGTATTCGGCGGCGACGCCCCACTCGAAGTCCGGGCGGACCTGATTCTGCGCTCCGACGCCAAAACGCCAGGCGGCATTGGCCGGCAGCGCGGGGGAAACATTGCTGTTGTCCTGAAACGCGGAGTCGTAGGCGATTCCGAAGTTGACGGTCCAAGGGTCGCTCACCTTCACCTGGGCGCCAAGGGCGGCGTGCCAGGTATCCTTGAAATCGAGGCTGGTGGTCAGGCCGCGGGGGTCGTTGGAATCGACGGCGACCTCGACTTGCCCGAACTGGGACCAATCCTGCCAGCCGAGACTGCCGAGCAGCGCCCAGCGGTCGTCCATCTGCTGGAAGAAACTGGCGTTGACCGTTTGGGGAATACGCATCCCCAGATCAATGTTGCTGTTCAATAACCCCCGTTGCTCCAGCAATGCCTCCAGCCCTGGAGCCAAGCCGGAGAATTGCGCGTTGGCGCTGAAGTCGAGCTTCACTTGGGAAGTGTAGGTCAGGCCGAAGCGGGTACCGGGTTTAGGCTCGTAGAGCACGCCGAAGTTGGCGCCAAATCCCCACGTCTGGTCTTTCAACTCCAGTTGGCCGTCCGCCACGCCCGGAAGGATATTATTGACCGCCACCTGATCGCGGAAGATGCCATAGGTGGCGTTGAGGCTGGCCCCGAGGGAGAACTCCGGGCTGACCTGCCAAGAGATGGCGGGGAGTAGCGAGAGGCCCAGGAGGGTGGACTCTTGAATGTAGTAGCGTCCAACCCAGTTGCTGTCATAACTCTCGGCCAGACCGAAGTTGCCGGTGGAAGCGATGCCCACGGTCAGCTCAGGCGAGAGGCGCTGGGTGTAGAACAGTCCACCGCCAGGGAACCAACCGATGGGATTGCCACCGTCGCCCTGGCCCAATCCCGGTGAGGTGCTGGAGTCGATGGAGAAGCCGATGTCGCCGTAGAGCACCTGCGCCCCCAGCAGCACCTGCTGGCCGGAAAGGCGGGACATGCCGGCGGGATTGGTCAGAATGGTGGAAGCGTCCTGAGCGCGGGCGCTATAACCCGCCGAGGCGAGCCCCACGTCGGCGGTACCAACCTCGTAAAGCAGTAAACCACCGGCGGAGGCGCCGCTGGAAAGCGCCGCGGCCGCGATGAAAAGCAGACTGCGTGGGAACATGCTGATCCTCCTTTGAGGATTTATGGTTGATGCGGGCGAAGGAAAGACCTCGCCCGACCCTCCCAAAGATTCCGCCGGTCAGCTACCGACCATGAATCTGATCCAGTCGCGCCCGGAAACGCTGCGCCCAACCATCGAAGGCCTGCTGGGCATAGGCCCAGGTCGAATAGGCCTTGGTGTAATCCGAAATGCCCGTGCTGATCGCGCTGCCAATACCTTTCGAGGTATCCACCACATATTTCTGCCCAATCTGCGTGTCGGCGTATTCGGCGATCACCTGGTTGGTCTGGCTATCGATAAACTGCGCGGCGATTCCGGTGCGGCCCAGATACGGCGGCGATCCGGCATTGCCGCCCGATGCGGCTCCCGAGGCCATATCCGCCACCGTCGCATAGGGTACCACCAGGGTGACCACACTCATTTCCGGTTTCGTGGGAACCAGATCGACGATGGTCACTTTGACCCGCATCACCCCTGGTCCCGGCTTGGTGACCACCGGATAGGCATTGCCGAGCGCCTTGACGATGGACTGCTGAAAGTAGTCTGTCAGCATTTTCAGGTCGGTCGGATCGATGGCCTTGTATTCGGCGTCGCTCGCCAGTTGAACCTGAATGCGTTCGAGCAGGATTTGGTGGTATTGGGCCAACTTGGCGTTGGATTCGCTCCACCGGTACGCGCCGTCATCGCCAGGAACCGGCTGGAGCCGGTCGGGTTGCGTCAGAAACGCGGCATACGCGGCGCGCGAGGGGGGTTGCTCGCTCGTCGGACCGGTCGCGCAGGCGGCAAGCAACACGAGCGGGGCCAGGCTGAAAAAACTCAATCGATGCATGATGCAAGACTCCGTAATGGCAAGGCTTAGGGATAAGGTAGAAGCGCCGTCACCGTTCGCGCGCCCTACCTCCATCCCACAGGGGGAGAGAACCCGGTGCAACAGGGCACCACCGAACTCCCCCTCTCTAGAGTGGGAGTTGGGGAAGAGGGGTAAACGTTCGCAAAGCGGTTATCGTAGCGTAGCCGAATTTGATCCGGGTAGGGCTGCGGCATCAGGTCGTGCCCACCCCACCAAGCTACCAGACTGTGGCGCGTCCCCTGGAGTGGCGGGCTGAATTACATCTATAGGTTGGATAGCTCAAGAATTTCCTGTCCCATCAAGACACATTCCTTGCCGAGGGGATAATAAATGAGTCTCATACGATATTGGCCCTTGTAAACGTACCCCATCACTTCCAGAACGATGAACTTCTGATCCTTGTTCGCTGGATTGGCGATAGAGGGAAGTTGTTTTGTTTGCGGTTCAATACTAGCGCGATCATCACCATTGACGTGGAAGGAAAGCAGTTTTGCCGCTTGAGTAATCGCGAAGGAAGAGCACTGTGGAGTAGCAGCCATTACGTTACTGGATGCGAACAGGAATAACGCCCAGATTTTCATGATGTTCATGATAATAATGTTCTCGCATGTGTGGTCTAACATCCAATATCAGTCGCATGCATGGCGCGTCGGCCGCACGCGTTTATTCAGGACTAGCGGAATCACTCAAGGCCAGTTCCTTTCTCTGAAAAGAACTAAGCTGGCTAACACCTGAATTAAGCCACGCCGCTAATCAGCGTCGGTTTGAATGAATTATCAGGCCTGCTTGAGACAAATTTTTCTGTCGATTGCATGGATAACTAGACCATAAGAAATGACTTCAAGCGCAATCACATCTTGACGAGCCACCAGGTTGTTGCGCGGCATGGCCATTGACGATCCGCCGGATACGCCAACACATCACCGCGGCATCAGCGCGAACACACCCCAGCCCAGGTATTCACGAGTGTAAGCGGCGTAGCGTTCAGGTTCCGAGGTCAGTTGGGCGCGAACCTCTTTCGCGAACTCGTCGTCGGAGTTGGCTTCAAGCCATCGGCGCATGGTGAGCCACTTGGCCGCCTCGTATCGGTCCCAGCCGTCTTGGTCAGCCAGAACCATTTCGACGACATCGTAGCCAAGGTGGCCAAAAGACGCGAGTAGCTCTGGGAGCAGGAGAAAATCGGAGATCGAGTGGGCCAGACATCCCTTGGCAACCTCTTCCGTTGGCGGTAACTGCCGCCAGTAGGGTTCGCCAACGAGGATGATCCCTCCGGTGCGCAGGCTTCGCGCCAGAAGCTCAATCGTGCCGGCGACTCCCCCACCGATCCAAGTGGCGCCGACACAGGCAGCCACGTCGACCTTCTCGTCAGAGATATAGCCGGTAGCATCGTCATGGATGAACGTGACTTGAGCGGTGACGCCGAGTTCTTCAGCACGGCGTTTCGCTTGCTCGGTGAACAACGGGCTCATGTCGATGCCAAAGCCGATGATGCCGTGATCGCGTGCCCAAGTGCACAGCATTTCCCCCGAACCGCTGCCGAGATCAAGCACTCGGGCCCCCGATTCCAGACGCAGCGCAGCGCCGAGAGTGGCGAGCTTTTCGGGTGTAATCGGGTTGTGAATGCGGTGAGCACTCTCAGTGATGCTGAATATCTGTGGGATGTCCATTATGGAAATTTCCTTATGGGTGTGAATAGATTTAGACAGGGCCTAATGAGTTTGAGGGGCGTGGAGACAGCAAGCGAACCTTGCTGGCGGAGCGTCCCTCTCAAAGTGCGGGTTAGGCATATGCCTGCAGCAGCAGCAGAAAACCGGCCAGCGGTGCCAGGACAAACAGAACAACAACACCAAGGCACCCAGCCCTAGAACTACCGGAGGAGGAGAAACGCTCGCGTTCTTGGGGTGGCCTAGATTGAAGCCATTGGGAATGGCACGACTGACAGAAAAATTTGGTTTTGTTGTTTCGCCACGCTTCGATTGTGCGCTCGGTATGATGGGAAACCGCACCACAACGGGCGCACTTGAAATGCATTTCTTTAGGCCGACGCTTGGGCAAGAACTTGCTAACAAGGGACAAGACAACAACACCCACAAAGACAACCGCAATGATGAGTTCCGGTGACATAGGGCTTTACGCCTATCGATAAAGCTCAGCGACCACAACGTTAAGAACAGCCCGCCGCAGCGCTTCGTTAGACCACTTCAGCGAACTTTTGGATAATACCTTTACCATAAGTTGGAGATGGCAATGGCTTACCCTCTTTTCTCAACAAAGCCATCCATTCAGCCACAATTTCGCACAACTCTGAATAAACGAATAAACTTCTTTTTCGTTGTCGCTGTGGCAGCATGGACCGATAACACCAGGGCACTGACCAACGAAACACTGATCTTCATCTGACCACTCGACAATCTTTAAGTATTTGGCGCTATCGTTCATTGTGTAGCCTCCTTAATTTTTTGCTTTGCTTTTGCGAGGCATGATTTTTATATCTAATGCCTAACGTAGAGCTAACCGACGCTGCATGGCTTTATCGCGTAGCGTCTGATGGACTGCAGGGTTAGATTTAATTGGCGAAGACACGCGCATGCTTTTGAAGTTGGATTGCTGATAGCGCCGGCTTAATCTTGTGGAGATCCGGCTGGGACATTCTGTAAAGTTCACCTTGCTCAATATATGAGCGCAGCGAAACTTTGTATCGTGTCGCCGTGTATGGGATTTGACAAGCGTCCATGCGCCTAAAGAGAAAGAGGAGTCCTTGCGGAGAAATACCGTCGCCCATCTTCAGTTGCTTTGCCTTCGACTCAATGTCAGCGCGATGCTCTTTATCCTTAAGCCAAAGCTTTCGAAGCGGCTCAAGCATGATTTCCGTAAGCTTCTTTTGAAGCGCATCATTTAGATAGACCTTCCGTTCTTCTGTATCGGTTACTTCTCGTCCAAAGGTGTCCCGGATATTGATTTCGGAGAACTTCAGAATGCAGCTTGACCCGACGAGAAGGCGGTTATCGTTTACGGTGTTGCGAATCTCGAAATGGTGTGAAAGATCGGGATGCTCGCAAAGCTCACACTTGATGTCTTCACCCTCGTAGTCATAAACAACTCCGGTAAAGAACCACTCCCGTAGCGCCTCGGTAAACAACGTGGCTACACTCAGCGGAATCAAGTTGCGCTTCGAGGTATCAAGCCAGTGACTCATGAAATCTAACAGTTGATTAGACAGAATGGGCTAATATGGTAATAGATAGAATGGGTGGTAATAGTGCTAGGCAGAATTCATGCCCTGGCATCGGTCCATCTGTACGGACTACCCACCCGGCCGCGCGCTTCAATACTCAGTTAAGCTGATCGTCCTTCCAGTATTTGGTACCCTGCACGCTGCCTTTAATCATCAAGCCAGTCTTCGCGAACTGATAGATCGTGATTCCCTGTGGCGATTCGAGTTCGCCAGTCGCGCCACCCTTACCTTCCACCGTGGCCGCCGCCGCTGTTTCACCGCCAAAGGTCCAGCCTTTGTCGAGAAACTCTTTCAAAACGGCCCGCTTCTTAAAAATCAACACCGTGCGCGTATCCTCGAAGCCAATGCCGAGCCCCCCAGCCACGGCGCTCATTTTCATGTAAGTGTCACGGCCATTCAGGTTGTCGCGCACCACGCCCCGGCCACCGCTGCCACCGACAAACAGGATATGCACGCCCGCCGCGCCGAACACACCATAACCCGCCGCGCTGCGCACCTGCGTCCTGGCACGGGGAACCTCCTTGTAGAGCTGGTCCAGCGTTTCGTTGCGCATTTGTCGCAGCGCGTCCCGCACCGCAGCCACGTCTTCGGCCACACCGACGGCGGGCGTACAAAATATGCAGCCCGCCAGGCTCAGAACAACCAATAGTCGGTCGACGCCTCTCATCGCTCTTCATCCTCCAAACTCATCCGCCGACCGAAACGTTCGGTCAGCACTGGACCAAGAACCGCAGTCAGCACCATCAGCACGATCACGGCATTGAGCACCGACTCGGTAATCAAACGATCGCCATCGGCGTTCACGGCGTCGTAGGCCGCCATCGCCGCCGCCAGCGTCGCCGCCACCTGAGGCAACGACAGCGACCACATGGTCAACGTCGCCGGCCAGTCGTAACCGTAAAACCAACGCGTTGTCGCCGCTGCCAGGAACTTGCCGACGAACAAAGCAGCGGTGATCGCCACAACGAACCAGAGGCTATTCAGCAGAGTCGCCCCGAATACCGGCAGGTTGAGACGAACGCCAATGGCCATGAAAAACAGAGGAATGAACAGGCCCTCACCGATCATGATCACCTTATCGCGAACCGGCGAACGTTCGAGCAGACGGTTGACGGCGATGCCGGCCAGGAAAGCGCCAACGATGTCCTCGAGATGGATGAAATGCGCGCCCACCGCCGCGACCATCACGATGAGAAAGGTAAAGACGAACAATGCTTGCTCGTTCTCGCGATGACGGTGGAAATAAATACGCCCGAACAGCGGGAGTCCCTGTAAGACGATGACCGCGAACACCGCTAGTTCGACCAACTGGATACCGAGACCCAGTAATGAGAAACCGCCTTCGTGAATTGAGATACAGATGGCGAGAACAAGTAATGAAGCAATATCCGTGAAGATCGTTGCGCCCACCGTCACCGCCACCGGCTCGCTCTTGCCAAGTCCCAGTTTGTTGACGATTGGAAAACCCAGCAGGGTGTGCGACGCAATCAGCGATCCAATCAACAGAGCCGCAATCCACCCAAAGTCGAAGGACCACGCAACGAGGAAACCACTGAGCATGGGGAAGGCAAAGGTCATGGCGCCAAACCCCATCGACCGCCGCCGGGTCGCATTGAAGACCCGCATATCGATCTCAAGTCCAGCGATGAACATCAGAAAAACCCGACCCACGCTCGCGAACAACTCGACCGTCGGCGCGTCCGGTGAAACGATGGCAGCGGCGTAGGGGCCAACCAACACACCACCGAGCAATAACCCCACTACCCCCGGCAGCCGCAATCGCTCGAACAACAACGGTAGCAGCAGTACCAGAAACAAAACCAGAGTGAATTTTTCGAGGGGGGAAGCATGGTCACGAAAGTACGCGATGATCGCCCCTGGCTGCCATGCGCTGGCGAGGGCAATGACCGCTCCCACCATGGTCACGACCAGCAGCCAATGCTTGCTCAAGAAGGGCCATAAGCGCGGCAGGAACCGAGCAGTAGTATTCGCCATAGGATCAGATCATCCCGCGCATAAACAACCCTTTCCGAAACTCAATCCAGAAATTGCAGGTTGAAGCCAAAGAATATTTGCCAATCCGGTTGTCCTGGCCCATCGTCCGCCACGGAAAACTGAGGTTCCAAGAAAACATTATAAACCGTTTTGCCTTTTCTGATGACTTGACCAATACCGATGCCCAGCGGCACGCTGTAATCGTTAGTCTTCAGGTTATAGCTCCAGATCGGTGTGGCGCGAAGATAGGTGCCACCGCCGAGCTGATAAAAGGCAAATGGCTGCAATGCCAAGACATTCACATCTTCCCTATCGTCGTCACCGGCGAAACTCGCCTGCCAGGTCAGCAGGTAACCGTATTGAAACCGAGGTGAGCTTGCGTTGAACAACACATTCGCAAAGCCGGCCGACCACTTTCCACTACCCAACCCATCCTTACTCGCGGTAGGCGCTGTAATTTGTGGACCGAACCCGAAACTGACGGCCGGATCGCCAATATCGATCAGGTAAGCCGCAAACATATTAAAGTCACCGATACCGGTTTCCCTATCACCTTCTGGCGTGGTGGGAAAAGTATTGACCGGTAACGAAGCCCGCAATATCCAGTGAGTGTCCGACACGGAAAATGGCTTGGCAAACCGGAACCAAACCTGATTGGCCGAATCATCAAACCCGGTCAGCTTGCCAATGTAATAGTCCTGAATATTGAAAGCCGTCATATTGGCCAGCGGATTGTTGGCCTGGGCAGACGCATTCGAGTGATCCTGAGCGAGTGCCTTGCCCTCTAACACAAGGGCCAGCGCGACTATCCCGAAAAGTATCCCCATCACTTTAGCGTGCATACAGCTTTCCCGTGTCAGGTCTAGACTCTGTTGTACGAGCCGCCTTGGGTCGGTTGGAGCGGGCATCATGCGTTGCCCAGCATGAAGGCACGCAGGCCCGAAAGCGCAAACTGGATACCCATCGCGATCACGATCAAGCCCATGAAACGGGTCGCGGTATCGCGGACGAAACCACCGCCGTTTGAGGGACTGCCCTCGCAGGCAACGAGCAGGAGTACTATCCCCATGACCAGCACCGCCACGACGATGGCCACCAGCGCGGTGACCGGAAATTCGAGCGGGCCATGAGCGGCGGCCAAGGTCACAACCCCGGTCATCGTGCCGGGACTGGCGGCAAAGAGAATCAGCGGGGTCAGCGACCTTCTATCTGTTGTGCCGTTATGGCTTGAGGGTTTGTCCAAGGTCGGGTTGCCACTCAACATGGAGAATCCGATCCAGGACAACACGCCGCCGCCGGCTAGGGAAAAGGCATTCAAGGATACGCCGAATAGGTGCAGGACTTGGGTTCCGAAGAGTGCCGCCAGCACGAGAATGACCAGCACCGCCAGCACCGCCTTTGCCGCGTCGGCAAGCTGGGTATTGCGGGATTGTCCGCCTTCGATACTCGCGAATAGGGTTCCACACATCAGTGGATTCACCAGTGAAAGCACAGTGACAATCGCTTGAAAGTGTTGCTGTACCAGTGAGTTCAAAATCCGCCTCGTAGCTTCATCGCTTCGTCTCAAGGTGCGTTGCCTTCCATGGCTCGTTTCGTCTCACCTATTTAGCGTTAGGGCTCAAAGGCAAAGATCCGCTTCCAGTCGTTCTTCATGCTGATGATGACCCAACCTTGCTGTTTCGCTTCGGCCATCAGCGCGTCGCTGAACGTACCGATTTTCGACTCCGCGCCGTAGGCCCATTCGCGTTCGGCGTCGTCGTGATGCACCAGCATCATCAGCCGCGCGCCGTCGCCGGCTTGCGTCCACTCCAGCATCTGCTGGTCGCCATCCGAATTGCCGAACGCGGCGATAGGCCGGCGGCCGATGTGTGAGTTGATGCCGACCGGTTTGCCGGCCTTGTCGTCGATGAAGTTCAGTTCTGGCAAGCGCATCAGCACCGGCTTGCCGTCGCGCAGTTCATACTTCGTCTTGATGCTGCTGCCCACCACCTGTTCGGGCGGGATGCCGTAGATTTTTTCGGTCCACGGCCGCATGAACTCAATGCCGCCGCCGGACACGATGAAGGTCTTGAAATGGTGTTCGCGCAGATAAGCTAGCAGTTCGAGCATGGGCTGATACACCATCTCGGTATAAGGCCGGCCGGTCTTGGGATGTTTTGCCGTGGCGAGCCAGTCCTTCACCGTTTGTTCGAA
>JAVMKI010000020.1:0-32339 GCA_031732755.1 Candidatus Contendibacter sp. | reverse complement strand
CTTCGAGCGGCTCACGAACTAAAGCCCCCGGCTCTGCCGGGGGATACTTACTACAAGAAATGTAGTCCCTACGGAAGGCGGTGAGCGGGAAACAATCTTCATCAACGAACCCAACCTATATCGGGTGATCTTCCGCAGCAACGAGCCGAAAGCCAAGACGTTTCAGGATTGGGTGTTCAACGCAATGTTGCCGGTGATCCGCAAGACCGGGCGGTACGAACAGCCCACGCCACAACCGATCCTAAGCGCCGAACAATGGAAGGTGGTCCGCGACCTTGTACGCAGGCATCGCTAGGTGCTGCAAATTCTATGAACGGCACCAGCCACGCCGCCTACGAACGGTCGCGCTTTGCCTTTGGTGTTCTCAGCGCTCAAGGCTTGCGTCCAGAGCACTTCGAGGACGCCAAGGCCGACTTGGAAGGATTGCTGACGCTGTCCGAGCAGCATCAAGACCGCTTGGTCACGCTGGACGAGGAGTTCATCACCGCCGTGATCCGCCCGCCTGTATCCATCCGCAAGGTCCGGGCGATGGGCAAGCGGCAAGGCAAACAACCGCCTTTGGTCTTTTAGTGATGATAGGAGGGATGGCAAACGACTGATTTGATTGGTGCCGGGAGCGAGACTCGAACTCGCACGGTATCGCTACCGGTGGATTTTGAGTCCACTGCGTCTACCATTCCGCCATCCCGGCCAAGGGTGGAGAAACGTAAGTATAAGGATTTTCCGCGACTGAGCAAGTCGTGCCAAGCATTGCGCCGCGGAAACCTCATCCGTGGCGCGGGCCAATCCGGTATGATGTTTCATTTCTTCCACTGGCCTCCCACCCGCCACTGGACCAGTATCGGACGGTGGCTCGCACCCATGAAACAGCCGAGATGTTGACACCCAATACCCTGAAAGCCGAAGTGTTATTACTGTTGGCGGCGATCATTTGGGGGTTTGCCTTCGTCGCGCAGCGGATTGGCATGGACCATGTCGGTCCGTTCACCTATAACGGGGTCCGTTTCGTCCTGGGCGCGTTGTCGCTGCTGCCGCTGCTGTGGCTGGGGTGGCGGCGCTCCACCACGCCCCGCGCTCCCGGCGGTCGGTGGCTGATTCTGGGGGGTGGTCTGCTGGCTGGTCTGATTCTATTCGCTGGCGCCTCGCTGCAGCAGATCGGCATTGTTTACACCACCGCGGGCAAGGCCGGTTTCATCACGGGCCTGTACGTGGTCATCGTGCCGGTGCTCGGTCTGGTGTGGGGACAGCGCACCCCCTGGAGCACCTGGAGTGGCGCGGCGCTGGCGGTGGCGGGCCTTTATCTGTTGACGCTGACCGACAATCTGGCCCTCGCCGAGGGCGACGGGCTGGTGCTGGTCGGTGCGTTCTTCTGGGCCGGCCATGTGATGGTGATCGGTTGGTTGTCGGGGCGGCATATCGAGCCGGTGTTGCTGGCTTGCCTGCAATTTGTCGTTTGCGCCCTGCTGAGCTTGGCCGTAGCCGTGGTGACCGAGCCGATCACCTTGCGGGGGCTTTGGGGTGGGGCGACGCCAATTCTCTATGGTGGTCTGCTGTCCGTGGGGGTTGCCTACACCCTGCAAGTGGTGGCCCAGCGCGACGCTCCACCAGCCCACGCCGCGATTATCCTCAGCCTGGAAACCGTGTTCGCGGCGCTGGGTGGGTGGCTATTGCTGAACGAAACCCTCTCCGGGCGTGGGCTGCTCGGCTGTGCGCTGATGTTCGCTGGAATGCTGCTCTCGCAACTCGGCCTGGGCCGGGCGGCGGCGCCTCCCACCGAACCGGCGGTGGTTCCCGACCCCGCGCTAGTGGGGAATGAGCGTTCCTAACGTGGCGCCCGTGGCGGCGGCTGGGCGTCACCTTCCGCCGCCGGTTGGGTATTTGCGTCGGACGTCGACGCGGGTGCGCCGGGCGCTTCCGGTTCGCTATCCCGCCGTGCCTCGTACCAGCACGAATAGCACAATCGCAAGCCATTTTCGCTGAAAATACTGGCCGGCGGTCCGAACCGCCCGCACCAGTCGCAAACCAGATAGCTGCTGACCATGACCGCCTCCTTTCCTCTTGCCTGGGGAGAACGCCGTGAACCTGCCCGCCGGCTGTGAATCCCGCTGTCCAGGCTGCACCCATCGCATGTTAAGCGCCATGGCCAGCGAGGCGCAAAAAATGGATTGGCTGCGGCGGGCGCTCGCGCCGTGGGCCGACCGGTTGCAGCCGATTCGGGCCGTGGCTGGCGAGAACCGCTGGGGCTACCGGGGCAAGGTTTGCCTGTCGGCGCTCTGGAGCGCGGTGGATGGCTGGAATTTCGGCCTGTGGCGGCGTGACGAACTGATTCCGATCCCCGGTTGCCCGGTCCACACGGGTTTGGCGCGGACCATGATTCACTGGCTGCGGCAGGCGTTGCCGCCAGGATCGGCGTTCCCTCTGGCCTTCTACGTTCAGGCCGGCGCGCAGGCGACGCTGATTCTGAAAACGCATCACCTTCCCGATTCGGGTTGGTTGCGGGATGCATGGTGGACAGAACTGGCGACCAGTGGCTTGGAAGGATTGTGGTTACATCGGCATCCGGCCGCGGGTCGCCGGCTGTTCGCCCGCGCCGGCTGGACGTTGCTCTGGGGCCAGCCACGCTCGCGGGATGCGCTCGGGCTGGAATATGGGCCGACCGCTTTCCAACAACTGATTCCCGCACTGTACCGCGAAGCGCTCGACGCGGCGGAGGCTTTTCTCGCGCCGGGGCCGGGCGACAGTCTGGTCGATCTTTATTGCGGCATCGGCGCCAGCTTGGCGCGCTGGGTCCGGCGTGGCGCGCGCGCGCTCGGCGTGGAATTGAGCGGCGAAGCGGTGATGTGCGCCGGCGTCAACGTTCCGCATGGGACCGTGCTACGCGGCAAGTGCGCCGACCGGATTCCGCAACTGCGAGAATGGACTCCCGCCACGGGAGTCCGACTGCTGTACCTCAATCCACCGCGCACCGGTTTGGAGCCAGCGGTATTGGCCTGGACAACCGATCTGTACCGGCCCGAGCGGCTGGCCTATCTGTCGTGCAGCGCCGGGACGCTGAGCCGCGATCTAGCGGCGCTGGCGGCGGCGGGTTATACCGTGGAGGCGCTGATCCCCTACGATTTTTTCCCCCAGACCCATCACGTTGAAACTCTGGCACTGCTGAGGCGATGAATGACCACCGCCCCTTTGAGGTGTGGTGGTCTGGAGGATGGCGTTTACTTGACCGGCGTCTTGGTGGCGTCGGCGTGCCAGGTGAAGATGACGAACTGGAATTCCTTGAGATCGCCGTTGTCCTTGAACGCCACCTTGCCAATCGGGGTCTGGAAGCTGTTCTTGTGGATATAGTCGGCCAGCTTGACCGCATCCTCGGTCTTGGCGCCCTTGATCGCATCGGTGATGATCTGCACCGCTGCGTAGGACGGCATCACGAACGGACCGGTTGGATCCTGATTCTTGTCCTTGAACGCCTTGACCAGGTCAGCGTTGGCCGGATCGGTGCTGAAATCGGCGGGTAAAGTCACCAGCAAACCTTCGGAGGCGGGACCGGCGATGGCGCTGATGTCCTTGTTGCCGACGCCTTCCGGCCCCATGTATTTGGCGTCGAAACCTTGCTCGCGCGACTGCCGCAGCAACAGGCCCAGTTCCGGGTGATAGCCGCCGTAGTAGACAAAGTCCACGCCGTCCTTTTTCATCTTGGTGATGAGGGCGGAAAAATCGGTTTGGCCCTTGTTGACGCCCTCGAACAGTACCGGTTTGATGCCGGCGGCTTCGACGGTTTTCTTCACTTCCTTGGCGATCCCTTCGCCGTATTGCTGCTTGTCGTGGATGATCGCCAGTTTTTTGGGTTTGATCGTTCCGGCAATGTACTTGCCAGCGGTCGGGCCTTGCTGGTCGTCGGTGCCGATGGTGCGGAACACCATCTTGTAGCCTTGCTGGGTGATGGCCGGGTTGGTGGCGGCTGGGGTGATCATCAAGACGCCTTCCTCCTCGTACAGCTTGGAGGCCGGCTGAGTGGAGCCGGAACACAGGTGCCCGACCACATATTTGATCTTTTGGTTGACGATCTGGTTGGCGACGGCGACCGCTTGCTTGGGTTCGCATACGTCGTCAATCAGCACCGCTTCCAGCTTCTTGCCGTTGACGCCACCCTTGGCGTTGATCTGCTCGACCGCCATTTTAGCGCCGCTCATTTGCATGTCGCCATACTGGGCGACTGGACCGGTGATCGGGCCGGCCACGGCGATTTTGAGGGTATCCTGGGCCCGCGCCAGCCCGCCTAGACTCAGGATGACCGCGCCGACGGCGGCGCTTAGGATGCTACGGTGGAAGGTGTTCATCAAACGTTCCTCTCCTCAAATGACGATGGGATGGCCCCGGTGTATGCGCGAGAACCCATTTTAGAGGCAGTCCAAAGACGGTGCTCGTAAAATCAACGCTTTGTTGACGCGGGAACTCGCTTGTGGGCGATTTTGGCGGACCGTTATGGCAAGCCGGCTCCCGCAATCAATCCGTCGGTTTTTGGACAGCCTCCCCGCCTGGTAAGAAGTAGTCGAAATTTCTGTGTAGAACAAGCCAACAGCGAAAAAACGCCTCTGCCGAGCGCGGGCCAGCGGCGGGCGTCTCTTTCAAATCACCTTGGAAAATCGCTGCTGTTTTTGCTCCCGCAGATATCGGTCGAACACCATGCAGATGTTGCGGATCAACAGCCGTCCCGCCGGCAATACCCGGATGTCGGTTTCGCTGAGCGCCAGCAAGCCATCGGCCTGCATGTCGGCCAACTCCACCCATTCCGAGGCGAAGTAATCGCGAAAACGGATGCCAAAATGGCGTTCGACGGCGGTGAAGTCCAAATGGAAGTGGCAGATCAAGTCAGTGATCACCGCCCGCCGCAGCCGGTCGTCGGCGTCCAGCCGGACCCCGCGGAACACCGCCAACCGGCCTTCGTCGATGCGGGCGTAATACTCCTCCAGCGTTTTCAAGTTCTGGCTGTAGCTGTCGCCGACCATGCCGATGGATGTCGCGCCCAAGCCAATCAGATCGCAGTCGGCATGGGTGCTGTAGCCCTGGAAATTGCGGTACAGCGTACCGGCTTGCTGCGCTTGCGCCAGTTCGTCATCGGGTTTGGCGAAGTGATCCATGCCAATGTAGACGTAGCCTGCCTCGGTCATCCGCTCGATCACGGTCTTGAGAATCTCCAGCTTCTCCGCTGGCGGTGGCAGGGCGCCGCCGTCGATCTGGCGCTGGGTTTTGAACAAGTCTGGCAGATGGGCGTAGTTGAACACCGAAATTCGATCTGGCCTTTGCGCGATGATGTCGTCCACGGTGCGGCTGAAACTGGCGACGGTTTGCAACGGCAGGCCGTAGATCAAATCCACGCTGAGGGATTTGAAACCCTCGCGCCGGGCGGCTTCCATGACCTTGAGCGTGATCTCCCGTGGCTGGATGCGATTGACCGCTTCCTGCACGCGTCGATCAAAGTCCTGCACGCCCAGACTTAGCCGGTTGAAACCCAACTTGCGTAGCAGGGCGATGGTGTGGTCGTCGGTCTCGCGTGGATCCACCTCGATGGAGTATTCACCACTGTCGTCGTCCAGCAACCGAAAATGCTCGCGAGTGACTTGCATCAATGCGCGCATCTGCTCGGCGCTGATGAAAGTCGGTGTGCCGCCGCCCCAGTGTAATTGCGTAACCGGCCGCGACCGGTCGAACAGGGCGCCCTGTAGCGCGATTTCCTGGTGCAAGCGGTCGAGGTAGGGCGCGGCGTGGCGACGGTTCTTGGTGATGATTTTGTTGCAGGCGCAGTAGAAGCAGACCGTATCGCAGAACGGGATATGAACGTACAGCGACAGCGGGCGGCGACTGGCGTTGCTGGCGAGGGCCTGCTCGCGGTACTCGGTCGCCCCAAAGCCGGCATGGAACTGCACCGCGGTGGGATACGAGGTATAGCGCGGACCGGCTTTATCGTACTTGCGGATCAGGGCCGGGTCGAAAACGATGGCGGTATTCATCAAGCATGGTTCCCAATGGTCGGTCGGGCGTGTTCTTTTAGGGGGCGGCGGATCGGCGAGCATCGATTCCCGTTGGGTTCGAGATGTTACCGGCGGCGTGGTTCGAACTCGATCCGAACGCGCTGGCGGGCCATCGCGTCAATTGTGATAGGCGAGGCCATGTTATCATCATGAATGGTGGATTGCGCCGCGCCGATCCATCCCGCCATTCGTCCATTCCGCCCGGTCGAAACCGCCGAAATACCAGCAGTACGACCCGCCGTAGGCCGTGCTTCCCATCTGCTTTTCCAACATGGACCATTCCATGGCTACTTCCGTTTCCCTGACCGATTTCGCCCCGTTACGTCTGCGCAAGAATGAAGACCGCCGCCTGCGCGCGGGCCATCTTTGGATTTACAGCAACGAAGTGGATGTCGTCGCCACGCCGTTGCGCGATTTCCAGCCCGGCCAGCCAGTCACGATTCAAGCCAGCAACGGCAAGTTTCTTGGCACTGGCTACGTTAACCCCAACGTCTTGCTGTGCGCTCGCCTGGTCAGCCGCGACCCCAATCATCCACTCGGTCCGTCGCTGCTGGTGCATCGTCTCAACGTGGCGCTGAGTTTGCGCGAGCGGTTGTACGAGAAACCATTCTATCGCTTGGTCTACGGCGAGGGCGACGGTCTGCCAGGATTGGTCGTGGATCGCTACGGCGATGTGTGCGTGGTCCAGGTGACCACCGCCGGCATGGAGCGACTGAAGGACGATCTGCTCGCCGCCCTGCAAAAAGTGCTCAAACCGGTGGCGGTGTTGTGGCGCAACGATAGCCCGACGCGGGAACTGGAGGGGCTGGAACGCACCGTCGCCGACGCTGCTGGCGCGGTTCCCGAAACTGTGGAGATCGAGGAAGATGGTTTGCGTTTCCAGGTCGCGCCGCGCACCGGCCAGAAAACCGGCTGGTTTTACGATCAACGTGATAACCGCGCTCGACTGGACCGCTACGTTCAAGGTCAGCGTGTCCTGGATGTGTTTAGCTATGTCGGCGCCTGGGGCGCGCGCGCGGCGGCGCGTGGCGCGCGGGAAGTCCTCTGTGTGGATTCATCCGCGGCGGCGTTGGAGCAGTTGACCGCCAACGCCGCATTCAATGGGGTCGGTTCCCAAGTGCGCACCCAGCGAGGCGACGCCTTCGAGGTGCTGAAGGCATTGCGCGAAGCCCGCGAACGCTTCGATGTGGTGATCGTGGACCCGCCAGCGTTCGTCAAGCGTCGCAAGGACTTCAAGGAAGGCGCGTTGGCGTACCGGCGGTTGAATGAAATGGCGATGCAGGTACTGGAACGCGACGGCATTCTGGTGTCCTGCTCCTGCTCGCAATTGCTGACGCGCGAGACGCTGACGCAGACTCTGCTGCAGGGGGCGCGGCATCTGGATCGCAATCTGGTCATTCTGGATCAGGGCCAGCAGGGGCCGGATCATCCCGTGCATCCCGCCATTCCCGAAACGGATTATCTCAAAGTCATCCTTGCGCGGGTGCTGCCTGGTTAAAACACTCGTTGTCCGTGAATATCTATCCCCACAAGGGCTAAAACCCATCGGAATCCTTGGAGATATAATGAAAAAACTCACTCTCCTCGACGCGGCATTCCTACAAATCGAAACGCCAGAGACTCCAATGCATGTGGGCGGCTTGCATATCTATGGGTTGCCCGAGAACAGTGGATCAACCTTTGTGCGGGAATTGTTCGAACGGTTTATCGGTGGGGAGAATTTTGCGCCGCCGTTCAATCAGAAATTGCGGTATCCTCTCTTCAAACTGGGAGTTCCGGATTTAGTGGAGGATCGGAATTTTGATTTAAGCTATCATGTTCGCTATTGTCGATTATCACAACCAGGCAGTAGGGATCAATTGTTGACATTGGTTTCCACGCTGCATGAAGATCTGCTGGATAAGCATCGGCCGCTGTGGGAATGCCATTTGATCGATGGGTTGGAGAATCAGTGTTTCGCCATCTATTTCAAGATGCACCATTGCATTCTGGATGGCGTCGGCGGCATGAAAATCCTGGAGAACTGCCTCAGTAAATCACCCACGGTCCATGATTTAGCGCTCCCCTGGGAATTTGGCGAGCATAAAAAGAAAAAAAATCGGACAGAACCCGGCTTACCCACTCGGCTCCATCGAATGATCGGTTTCGCAACCAGTCAGGTAAAAGCCACTTACGAGCTGACCGGCGCTTTTTGGCGTACTGGCCTACAATCGCTCAAAAAGGGCGAAGCGACGCTTCCCCTGCCATTTTTATGTCCAAAGACCACGATCAACCAGGAAGTGACCACGAATCGTTGTCTTGCGGTAAAAACCTTTTCGTTGGAGTCCTTTAAATTGCTTGGGAAAGCAGCCCAGGCAACGGTCAATGATATCGTTGTTGGCGTCTGTGCTGGAGCCTTGCATTTGTATTTGAAAGAAATCGATTGCTTGCCAGACCAACCGTTGGTCGCTCTTGTGCCAGTGTCGATCCGGCCCAAGGATAGCGATGCGCATGGCAATCAAGTCAGCGCCATCCTGTGTAATCTGGGAACTCAAGTTGAGGATCCCGCGCGACGGCTTGAAATTGTTAAGAACTCCTCCGCCGAGGGAAAACGGATCCAAAACCACCTTTCATCCATGGCCGCGCAAGAATACGCGATGATCGGTGGTGCCCCCATGTTGCTGGTGCAATTACTGCGTTTATCCACTTACGTGAATCCTCCATTCAATCTGGTGATTTCCAACATTCCCGGCCCCCGGTTTCCCATGTACATGCAAGGCGCTCGCCTGATGAATATCTATCCGATCTCGGCTCTTTATGAACAGCAGAATTTGAATATCACGGTTACCAGTTACCAGGATTCATTGGATTTCGGATTGATCGCCTGTCCAGACTTCTTGAGCGGAGTCGGTCGGCTGGCAACATGTCTGGAAAAGGCGCTGGACGAACTAAACGTCACTTTCAACGTCGATAAAAGCGTTTGATGGTCAGGTGTCGTCGACTGTCGCTCCACTGATCCCACGATCTTCACGGAGGGTTTCATGCTGATTCATCCTGATTTTGACCCGGTGGCGTTCAGTCTGGGACCGCTACATGTACGTTGGTATGGCTTGATGTACCTGCTCGGCTTTCTGGCCGGCTGGGCATTGGGCCGTCACCGCGTCAAGCGGCCCAATTCCGGCTGGACCGCCGAGCAGATGGATGATCTGGTGTTCTATATCGCCTTGGGCGTCATTTTGGGTGGCCGGATCGGGTACGTTCTGTTCTACGGGTTTGGCAATTTTCTGCGCGACCCACTGACGTTGTTCCGGGTTTGGGAAGGCGGCATGTCATTTCACGGCGGTTTTCTCGGCGTGTTGCTGGCAATGACGCTGTTCGCCCACAGGCACCACAAGGCATTTTGGCGGACCATGGACTTCGTCGCGCCGTTGATTCCGCCAGGGTTATTCTTCGGGCGGATCGGCAATTTCATCAATGGCGAACTGTGGGGACGGGTGACCGATCTGCCGTGGGGCATGGTGTTTCGTCAAACTGGCGATGGTTTGCCACGCCATCCTTCACAATTATATGAGGCGGCGTTGGAGGGCGTAGCGCTGTTCCTGATCGTCTGGCTGTTTTCGGCCAAGCCGCGCCCGACCATGGCCGTGTCCGGCGTGTTCGCGCTGAGCTACGGCGTCTTCCGCTTTCTGGTGGAACTCGTGCGCCAACCGGACCCACAACTCGGTTATCTGGCCTTCGGCTGGCTGACCATGGGACAACTGCTGTCGTTGCCGCTGGTCGTGCTTGGGGTAATGTTGTTGACGCTGGCGTACCGTCGGCAGGTGGCTTGAAGGGTGAGAGCGTGCTTGATTTGCTCGTAGTCATCCAGCGCCTCGGCGCGGTGGGTGGCGAGGCGGAGGCGGCGCGATTTGCAACCAAACGGTTCCCGGACAGTCTTCGCATACGGCCTCGATCAAAATTCATCGGAGAATCGCACTGATGTATCTATGCACTTGCAAATCCGTTTCCGATCAGCAGATTCGGCGGGCGGTCGAACAAGGCGCGCGCGGCTTCGGCGATCTGAGCATCCACTTTGGCGTGGGCATGGAGTGTGGCAAGTGCATTGACGGTATCAACGCCCTGCTGCGGGAATGCCTGAGCGCCTCCGCCGCGCTACCGCCGACCGTGGCGGAAACCGCGGCACAAACGATTCCCGCGCCCGCCACGCCAGCGCCGGCCCCAAAGGAGACGGTCCCCGCGCCCGCTTGGTTTGCCATCGATTTGTGAGCTTGCGGGAGCACTCCATCCATGGGCTTGCTGCCTGGTCATCGGCCGGGCCAGCGGGCCGACCCCCGCGCGAACTGCCGCAACCAACGGTTTCGTGCTACGATTTCCGCCCACCTTAATGCCGTATTCAAAGCCGCCGTGATCGGTCGCCTGAGTTGCCGCCGTATCCGAGCCGTCAACCTACAGAATCCAGGGGAGTCGCTGATGCTGATCTACAATCTGTTTCCCTTACTGGCCGGTCCATTCGGGAGTTGGGAACCACATTTCAAACGGGCGGCCGAGATGGGCTTCGACTGGATTTTCATCAATCCCGTTCAGAAGCCTGGCTATTCGGGCAGCTTGTATTCCATCGTGGATTATTTCCAACTGAATCCCCTGCTGGTGGACGCAAAATCCAAGCTGTCGCCCGAACAACAGATCAAGGCGGCACTCGGTGGGGCCGAACAGCTCGGCCTCAAGGTGATGGTGGATTTGGTCATCAACCATTGCGCTTTCGACTCCGAACTGACGCGCCAGCATCCAGAATGGTTCGTCCAGGAAAACGGCAACGTCGCCCATCCTTTCTGCATGGAAAACGGCCATAAGGTGGTGTGGGGCGATCTGGCGCTGTTCAATCACCCGCACACCTCCGACCCGGAAGGCTTGTACCGTTACTGCTACCAGATCGTTGAATATCTGCTGGGACTGGGTTTCAAGGGTTTTCGCTGCGACGCGGCCTATCAGATTCCCGGCCATATCTGGAGCCGACTGATTCGCGACATCCGGCAAAAATATCCCGGCACGGTGTTTCTGGCCGAAACGCTGGGTTGTACCGCCGATCAAACCAAGCAGACCGCTCAAGCCGGTTTCGATTACGTGTTCAATAGCTCCAAATGGTGGGATTTCCACGGCGCCTGGCTGATGGAGCAATATCAGTTGGTGCGTGATATCGCGCCATCCGTCAGTTTCCCGGAAAGCCACGATACGGAGCGACTGTTCCAGGAAGTTCACGGCAATGTGGCGGCGATGAAGCAGCACTATCTGTTTTCCGCCCTGTTTTCCGCCGGTGTGATGATCCCCATCGGTTTCGAGTACGGTTTCCGCCGCCGCCTGCACGTCGTCAATACCCGGCCCGGCGACTGGGAGCAGCCGAGCACGGACCTGTGCGAATTCATCACTCGCGTCAACGCCATCAAGCGCCAGTACGCGGTGTTCCAGGAAGAATGCCCGACCACCGTCCTGCCCTACCAGAATCCGAATATTTTGGTGATGTGGAAAGCGTCGACCAAAACGCATGATGAAGCGTTGATCCTGCTCAACAAGGATCCCTGGAATCATCAGTATTTTCAGTCGGATAATCTCGGCACCTACATCCAGGCCGGCGCGCCCCTGATGGATGTGTCGCCGGAATACACCTTGGACTACATCCCGCGGCCGTTTTCCTACGATTTGCGGCCGGGTCAAGCGTTTGTCATGGTGACCAGCCGCGATCATCTGCCCGGTTGAACCGCCGCGCGGCCGCGGCGCGAATTTTGTGAGGGAGGGAAGCTCGGACTGGGTAGTCCGGCGCTGGCATCCCCAATAAGAAAGGATGAATACTTATGTACATTGTACAAATTGCTCCTGAATGCGCCCCCGTGGCGAAAGTCGGCGGGCTGGCGGATGTGATCTTTGGTCTGAGTCGGGAACTGGAAATCCGTGGCAACGAGGTCCACATCATCCTGCCGAAATACGACTGCATGCGCTACGATCAGGTCTGGGGCCTACAGATCAGCATGCAGGATTTGTGGGTACCCTGGTATAACGGCGCGATTCACTGCTCGGTGTGGTTTGGCTTCGTTCATGGCCGCAAATGCTTTTTCATCGAGCCGCATTCGCAGGACAACTTTTTCAATCGCGGCCATTTCTATGGCTTCCGGGACGATGTGAGCCGGTTCGCCTTCTTCAGCAAGGCGGCGCTGGAATTCCTGCTCAAGGACAACCGCCGGCCCGACATCATCCACTGCCATGATTGGCAGACTGGACTGGTGCCCGTGTTGTTGTTCGAGCAGTACGCCCACGCCGGCATGGGCCGCTCGCGGGTTTGCTACACCATCCACAACTTCATGCATCAGGGCCTCACCGGCGAGTACGCGCTATGGGCCACCGGCCTGACCAATATCGCCCACTATTTCAACTACGACCGCCTGCGCGATAACTTCAACCATGGCGCCGTCAACCTGATGAAGGGTGGTATCGTCTATTCCAACTTCGTGACCACGGTGTCGCCGACCCATGCCCACGAAGCGCGCTTCACCGATCAGGGCAGCGGTCTGGGGCCAACCCTGAACATCCATCAAAGCAAATTTGGCGGCGTGTTGAACGGAATCGACTACGACGTTTGGAATCCGGAAGTCGACGGGCACATTCCCGAGTGCTACGGCGTCGACACGGTGGACAAAAAATACGTCAACAAGGAAGCCCTGCGCGACCGGCTGTGGTTGAGCAAGGAGTACAAGCCGATCATCGCCTACGTGGGTCGGCTAGACAGCCAGAAAGGCGTGCATCTGATCCATCACGCCATTTTCTACGCGCTGCGCAACAACGCCCAGTTCGTGCTGCTCGGCTCCAGCCCCGATCCACAGATCAACCATCATTTCTGGAATCTCAAGCGGCACCTGAACGACAGCCCGGATTGCCACCTCGAACTGGGTTTCAACGAGGAGTTGTCGCATTTGATCTACGCCGGATCGGACATGATCGTCATGCCCAGCCTGTTCGAGCCGTGCGGCCTAACCCAGATGATCGCCCTGAAGTACGGCACGGTGCCCATCGTGCGCGAGGTCGGCGGTCTCAAGGACACGGTGTTCGACAAGGACTACGCCCACAAGCCATGGGAAGAACGCAACGGCTACGTGTTCCAGGGCGCCGATCATCCTGGCGTCGAATCGGCCATGCACCGCGCCATTGCCCTGTGGTACGCCTATCCGGATGACTTCCGCCAGTTGCTGATCCACGGCATGAACTGCGATTACTCTTGGTGCCGGCCCGGCCAGGATTACCTCAACATCTACGAGCACATCCGCTGCAAGTAGAAGCGGCCTTGGCCACGATGGAGTGGCCAGCGAGCAGGGGCGATCTGGGCCGCGATGGCGCGCGCCGGATCGCCTACCCTTAATAGGGCGACAGCCAATTCAACCACCGCACAGGAGAATGACCCGTATGAGCCAGCTTCCAGAATACGTGGACGGTTTACCGAATATTTGCGGTTCGGAACCGCTCGTGGAAGAAACCCTGCGCGCCGCCCGGAACCAACCCGTGTTCCTGCCGGAAAGCCGGATTGACTTCGGCCGCATCCGCGCTGCTTGCGCCATCGCTTTGCACATGCACCAGCCGCTCATTCCGGCGGGTGGCGGCGATTTGACCACGGCGGCGATCATCAGCAACCTCAAGTACATGATGGACAACCAGGGCATCGGCGATAACCACAATGCCTCGGTTTTCCACTGGTGCTACAAGCGAATCGGCGAGTTTGTCCCGCAACTGATTAGCGAGGGCAAGGAGCCAAGGGTGATGCTGGAATACTCCGGCACCCTGTTTCACGGCTTGCGCGCCATGGGTCTAAACGACGTATTCGACGCGCTCAAGAACGCGACCTGCAATCCAAGCTACCGGCGGGCGGTCGAATGGCTGGGTTGTCCGTGGGGCCATGCGGTGGCGCCCTCGACCCCGACCCAGGATTTCCGGCTGCATGTCAAAGCTTGGCAGCACCATTTCGCCGCCATTTTCGGGCTGGAGGCGCTGGCGCGGGTGCGCGGCTTCTCCCCCTCGGAAATGGCGTTGCCCAACCATCCCGACATTGCCTACGAATACATCAAGACCTTGAAGGACTGCGGCTATCAATGGCTGCTGGTGCAGGAGCATACGGTGGAGCGACCGGAAAACGGCTGGGGACCGGAGAAAAAGCACCTGCCGCACCGGCTGGTTTGCACCAACTCCAAGGGGGAGACCGTCAGCATCATCGCCATCGTCAAGACCCAGGGCAGCGACACCAAACTGGTGGCGCAGATGCAACCGTATTATGAAGCCAAGGGGTTGTCGCGCTGGGAACTGGCCGGGAAATCCGTCCCGCCACTGGTGACCCAGATCGCCGACGGCGAGAACGGCGGGGTCATGATGAACGAGTTCCCCGGCATGTTCTTCCAGGTCACGCACGAGGCTACCGGTTCGGACGTGCCGATGATGAACGCCACCGAATATCTCGAGCATCTGTTCGCGGCGGGCGTCAAGGAAACCGATTTGCCGACGTTACAGCCGCTGTTCCAAAAGCGGATCTGGGATCGGTTCAAGCCGGGCGACGGGCCGGAGAAGCTGGAAAAGACCATCGCCGAACTCAAGAAGGAAGACGGCCGTTTCCACATGGAAGGGGGCAGTTGGACTAATGACATTTCCTGGGTGCGAGGGTACGACAACGTGCTTGGACCGATGGAGAGAGCCAGTTCGGCCTTTCATGAGAAAGTGTTGAAGCCCGGCGTGGCGTCCAGCGATCCGCGTTATCGCAATGCGCTGTTCCATCTGATGAGCTCGCAGACCAGTTGCTATCGCTACTGGGGACAGGGACTGTGGACCGATTACGGCCGCGAGCTTTGCCGACGGGCCAGCGCCATCGCCGAAACCGATTTTTAGCGGCGCGGAGCCATGCGGCCACGCGGGTTCCGGCCTATGCTTGAACGATAAGCGTTCGGCGGAGGGGTGGTTCTTTCCGCTCCTCCGCTGCCATGACCGACCACGGGAGAAAGCTGCATCATATGGCGGAAAACATTCTTTATCATGCACTGGTGCTGAATCTGCATCAGCCCGCCGGCAACCTGGAACATCTGTTGGCGCACAACGAGCCGGAAGCCCGCGACATCCTGTTGGCGATGGAACGGATTCCCCGCGCGCTGCGAAACGAGCAGGAGTTTGGCCGGGTCCATCTGTCCTTGTCGGGCACCCTGCTGGAAACCCTGAATCATCCGGAGTTCCAGCAGCAGGCCAGCGGCATCGTGGATTGTGGCGCGTTGCTCGATCAATTGGGAAGCCAGCGCTCCATTGAACTCCTCGGCACTGGCTATTACCACCCGGTCTTGCCGCTGATTCCCCCCGCTGACTGGGAAGCGCACCTGCAACGCTGGCAACGATGCGCGCGCCGCCTGTTCCCGCGCCGCGCGCTTCAAGGTTTCTGGCCGCCAGAGATGGGATTCTGCATGGAGATGATTCCCCTGCTGCGGCGTTGTGGCTATGCCTTCGTGCTGGTGGATAGCGAGCACGTGCAACCGGTCACGCCCATGGGTTGGGAGGAGCTGCGTTACCGGCCGCATGTCGCCCGCTTTGGCGATGACGAAATCGTGGTCGTCGTGCGCGACCGCGAACTATCCAGCATGCAGGCGAACGGTACCGATCTCGATGGTTTTTTGCGTGAGGTCCAGGCGCGCACGCAAGACTGCGAATTCGCGCCGTTGGTCACCACATGCAGCGATGGCGAGAACGGCGACTGGTTCCGCAACGCCACGCCGCGCGACGGTTTTTGGGGAGCGCTCTACCAGCCATTGTTGAACCAGGTCCGGGCTGGTGCCGCCACGCTTCACCCGGTCTTCATCGCGGATTACATTGAGCAATTCGGTGCCGTTGGCGAAGTCACGGTCGGACCGGGGGCATGGAACACCGGTTGGAACGATGGCCGCGATTTCATGCAGTGGGCCGGCACCCAAGCGCAAAAAAACGCCCTGACCCGACTGGACGAAATCAGCCAAGCGGTGCAAGCCGCGTTGCATGACGCAGCCTCGATTGGCTCGCGCCATCCGGAGTTGTTGAACTTGCTGGAGGAAGCACACTGGCGGGTATTGCGGTCGGAGACCAGTTGCAATTTCTTCTGGGGTGATGCCTGGGTCATGCGCTGCCATGCCGATCTCGACCAGGCCTGCGAGTGTCTGGCACGGGCCAACGCCTGTTTCGCTTGACCGCCACGCCCATTTTCCACCTCCCTGGGTGGAGGAAGCGGGGGAGGGCATTTCGGCGGGCGCCAGATCTCGCTTCCCAAGGGCTCGACGGTTTTCTTGGAGTATCCTCACGGCGATTTTCCGCCGGGCCCCGAAATAAATACTCAATCACTTTCAACCGCCGCGCCTGGCGGATTTGTTCCAGCGGTGGCGTTAAGGCGGATTTTCGATGACTTCCGACGCCTTGTTCGTTTTCGGTGTGCTGGCCGCCGCCGTGGTGCTGTTCGCCAGCGACCGGCTGCGGCCGGACGTGGTGGCTCTGCTGGTGATCGTCGCGCTGATCTTGGGCGGTATCCTGCCGGTGGCCGAGGCGGTGGCTGGTTTCGGCGATTCGGTGGTGGTTCTGATCGCCGGGCTGTTCGTGGTCGGCGAGGGTTTGGTGCGAACCGGCGTCGCTAATCAGGTCGGCGACTGGCTGACCCGGGTGGCCGGCGCCAGCGAAACCCGGTTGTTGGTACTGCTGATGCTGGCCGTGGCCGGGCTGGGCGCGTTCATGAGCTCCACCGGCGTGGTGGCGATTTTCATTCCGGTGGTGCTGGGCATCACCAGTCGGCTCGGCATCGGTCCAGGCCGGTTGATGATGCCGCTGGCCTTCGCTGCGCTGCTCAGCGGGATGCTGACCCTGATCGCTACCCCACCCAACCTGATGGTGAACGACGCCCTGCGTACCGCCGGTTTGCAACCCTTCGGTTTCCTGAGCATTACCCCCATCGGTCTGCTGGCGCTGGGGGTGGGCGTTGCCTACATGTGGGCTATCGGTTCTCGTCTGCTGCCGGCCAGCCCGCCGCCGACGGGAACCGCGGGTCGCCGACAAACGCTGCGGGAACTGGGCGAAAGCTACGACCTGCTCGACCAGTTGCACCGGCTGCGGGTCGAGCCGGATTCGCCCCTGGCTGGCCAGACCGTGGCGGAGGCTAAACTGCGCAGCCGTTACGGGGTCACCATCGCCGGGGTCGAGCGTCAGCGGCCATTCGGCGACAAGGTAGCCCCGGCGCTGGCCACCACCGAACTGCGCCCCGCCGATGTTCTCTACCTGGTTGGTTTGGATGAGTCGGTAGCGATCATCAGCGCGGTCGAGCGGTTGACGCGATTGCCGATCGAGGATAGCCAGCAACGCAGTTTGGTCAAGGAACTGGGCCTGGTCGAGGTGCTGCTACCGCCGGATTCGGAACTGATCGGCCAGACTCTGCGCCAAGCCGCGTTTCGCAGTCGTCACGGCCTGAGCGTGCTGGGCATCCGCCGCCGTGGCCAGCCGCTGCCGGGTAATCTGATCGAGGAAAAACTGGCTTTCGGCGACGTGCTGCTGGTCGCCGGTTCCTGGAAACAGATCGGCCAACTCCAGGGCGACCGCAAACACTTCTTGGTGTTGAATCTGCCGGTGGAATTCGCCGAAGTTGCTCCGGCCCACCGGCGGGCGCCGTTCGCACTGCTGGTCCTGCTGGCGATGGTGGTGATGATGACCTTCGGGCTGGTGCCCAACACGGCGGCGGCGCTGCTGGCGGCGCTGGCCATGGGCCTGTTCCGTTGCCTGCGGCTGGAGGACGCCTACCGGTCGATCAATTGGCCCAGCCTGGTGGTGATCGCCGGCATGTTGCCGCTGGCCCGGGCGCTGGAAAAGACCGGTGGAGTGACCCTGATCGCCGATGGGTTGGCGGCTGGGCTCGGCGGGTTCGGTCCGCTGGCGCTGTTGGCCGGGATTTTCCTATTGGCGGCGGTGGTGGGGCTGTTCCTTTCCAATACCGCCACGGCGGTGTTGATGGCGCCGGTCGCCATTGCCGCTGCTCAGAAGATCGGTGTCTCGCCCTATCCCTTCGCCATGACTGTGGCGGTGGCGGCCTCGGCGGCTTTCGCCACCCCGGTATCCTCGCCGGTCAATACCCTGGTGCTAGCTCCCGGCGGCTACCGATTCAACGACTTCGTTCGGGTGGGATTGCCGCTGATTCTGGTGATGATGGCCATCACCCTGCTGGTGGTGCCGCTGCTGTTGCCGCTGTAGCGTCGACCTTGACCCTTCCTCTCGAGAACCCATGCCCGACCGGAAGGGCTGTTGCCCTCCAGGCTGGCATGTATTCCGCAGGGCGGGGAAAATAGCGTTGCGTGGCTCTACATATGCGTTTCATGGGCAAACAGCACGAGTTGTCCAATACGATTACGATGGCCTTTAGGACGCGTTCCTGATCGGCGACGATTTCCGCGAGCGGATCGCCGAATGCCAGGATGCCCAGTGTTTTGGGTGCCATCGCGAAAGTAGCGGCTACAACATCTTTTGAATCGTTTCCCGCAATTGGGGCAGGTCCAGCAACCCAAGCCGATACTGCACGATGCGTCCCTCCGGTGAAATGAGCACCGAGGTCGGAGTCAGGCGCACGTTGTCGAATTCCCGAGCGATGCGCGCCTGAGTGTCCAGCACGATGGGATAGGGAACTTGGCGTTTGGCCACCATGGCCCGTACCTGTTCCGGTGGATCGTAGCTCATGGCCACCCCGATGATTTCCAGCCCCTGCGGATGGAGTTCCCGGTACAGTTCGATCAAATGCGGCATTTCCTCGACGCAGGAAGGGCAGGTGGTGGCCCAGAACGTCACCAGCACTGGTTTACCGCGTAACTGCTCCAGGGTCAGGGTGCGCCCGTCGAGGGTTTGCCCGACCAGTGGCGGCGCCTGGCGCAAGCCAGTGGGCATGAACCAGACGGCGGCGACCGCGAGCACCACCACCAGTGTCAGACCAGCGACGACGGTTTCCTTGTTGAATTGCATGGGAGCCGACCTTATCTTCTCCTGATAGTTCAACTATTTTTGATTTATCTGTTTGATTTGAATGGTAAACAAGATAATACGTCATTTTGGTCAAAAGACAAGGTTGTGCGGTGACCCCGAGGTAACACCCGAAGGAGGCAAGAGAGGTGCCCACGAAGGCATCGAGAAGAACGCGAAAGAGATTTCATGGCAAAGGAGGCGACGCCATCGAAGCCCCAAGCCGTAATTGACAATAGCGATGAATCTGTATCCCGCACCGGGCTATACTTGACCGCCAGTCATGACAAGAAAACCCGGAGACGTTCTGATCATCTCCTTCGGCTTTTGGAGGCGCTTGTGCGCGATGTTTCAACTTTTCAGGGGCTGATCCTGGCCCTGCAGGACTATTGGGCGCGGCAGGGCTGCGTGTTGCTTCAACCCTATGATATGGAAGTGGGCGCGGGAACCTTTCACCCGGCCACATTTCTGCGCGCCATCGGCCCTGAACCCTGGAGCGCCGCTTACGTGCAACCATCCCGCCGGCCCACCGATGGTCGCTACGGCGAAAATCCCAATCGTCTACAGCACTATTATCAATATCAGGTCGTGATCAAGCCCTCGCCGCTGGACTTGCAGGACCTTTACCTCGGCTCGCTGAAGGAACTCGGTCTCGATCCCCTCGTTCACGACGTGCGCTTTGTCGAGGACAACTGGGAATCGCCGACACTCGGAGCCTGGGGCCTGGGTTGGGAGGTGTGGCTGAACGGGATGGAAATCACGCAGTTCACTTATTTCCAGCAGGTCGGCGGGCTGGACTGCAAGCCGGTCACCGGCGAAATCACCTACGGTTTGGAACGCATCGCCATGTATTTGCAGGGCGTGGAAAGCGTGTTCGATCTGTTGTGGACCGACGGGCCGTTGGGTCGCGTGACCTATGGCGACGTGTTTCACCAGAACGAAGTCGAAATGTCCACCTATAACTTCGAGCATGCCGACACGACCGCGCTGTTCCTCGCGTTCGACACCCATGAAGCCGAAAGTCAGCGGCTGATCGAGCTTGGCCTGCCTTTGCCCGCTTACGAAATGACCTTGAAAGCCTCCCACACCTTCAATCTGCTGGATGCCCGCAAGGCGATCTCCGTCACCGAGCGCCAGCGTTTCATCCTGCGGGTCCGTGCCTTGGCGCGGGCGGTGGCGCAGGCCTACTATGACGCGCGCGCCGCCCGTGGTTTTCCGATGTGCGCGCGGCAAGCGGCCACCGGCGTGGAGGCGACTCATGGCTAACACCGACACCCGCGATCTGCTGATCGAAATCGGCACGGAGGAACTACCGCCCAAAGCGCTGCTGACTCTGGCAACCGCTTTCGAGCAAGGCATCCGCGCCGGATTGGAAAAAGCGGGTTTGACCAGTGGCGCCATCCAGCGCTTCGCCACGCCGCGCCGGCTGGCGGTGTTGATCGAGCGGCTACCCACGCGCCAGCCCGACCGCCAGAGCGAACGGCGTGGCCCAGCGCTGAGCGCCGCCTTTGGCCCGAACGGGACACCGACCAAAGCCGCCGAGGGCTTTGCCCGATCCTGTGGCGTCAGCGTGGCCGAGTTGCAGCGGCAGGAGACCGACAAGGGCGCTTGGCTGATTCATCTCAGCGTCGAGCCGGGCGCGGCGACCGCCGACCTGATCCCCGGCATCGTGCTCGCCGCCCTGGCCGGCTTGCCGATCCCCAAGCGGATGCGCTGGGGGGATCGCGATGACGAGTTCGTGCGTCCGGTGCATTGGGCAGTGCTGCTGTTTGGCGACGCGGTGATTCCAGCCACCCTGCTTGGTGTCACGGCGGGCCGGGAAACCCGTGGTCACCGTTTCCACCATTCACAACCGATCCATCTCACGTCTCCCGCCAACTACGCCCGGCAACTGGCAAGCGAAGGTCGGGTGATCGCCGACTTCGCCGAGCGGCGCGATGCGGTGCGCGCCCAAGCCGAGGCCATCGCCGCTGAACTGCGCGGGACGGCGGTCATCAAGCCGGAACTGCTGGACGAAGTGACTGCGCTGGTGGAATGGCCGGCCGCGCTGGCCGGCGATTTCGAGCGGCGCTTCCTGGCCGTGCCCGCCGAGGCGCTGATCAGCACCATGCAGGACAACCAGCGTTACTTCCCGGTGGTGGACGCCCATGGTCGACTGCTGCCACATTTCATCACCATCGCCAATCTGGAAAGCCGCGATCCGGCCCAAGTGCGGGCTGGTAACGAGCGGGTGATTCGGCCACGGTTCAGTGATGCCGAATTTTTCTGGAACCAGGACCGGAAGCAACCGCTGGCGGCACGGATGGACGACCTGAAACAGGTCGTGTTTCAGCAACGGTTGGGTACGCTGGCCGACAAGAGTGGGCGGGTGGCCGCATTGGCGCGGCTTATTGCCGGACAGAGCCACGGCAACCCTGATTGGGCCGAGCGGGCGGCGCGACTGGCCAAGTGCGATCTGTTGACCCAGATGGTGCAGGAATTTCCGGAGCTGCAAGGCACCATGGGTCGTTACTATGCCTCGCATGACGGGGAAGCGCCAGAAGTCGCCCAGGCGCTGGAAGAACAGTATTTGCCGCGTTTTGCCGGCGACCGGCTGCCGCGAACCGCTACTGGCCGCGCCCTGGCGCTGGCTGAGCGACTGGATACCCTGACTGGCATTTTCGCCATTGGTCAAGCGCCGTCCGGGGCCAAAGACCCGTTCGCGCTGCGCCGCGCCGCTCTGGGTGTGTTGCGCATCCTGATCGAAGGGCAACTGAACCTGGATGTGCTGACTTTGCTGGAGCGCGCCGCCGCCGGCTTCGATTCAGCCCTCCGCGCTGGCCAGGCGGTCGAGACCGTCTTCGAGTTCGTGATGGAGCGCCTGCGTGGCTACTACCTGGATCAGGGGGTGCGCCCGGACACGTTCGAAGCAGTGCTCGACTGTCGCCCGAGCCGGCCGTTGGATTTCGACCGGCGGGTACGGGCCGTCGGCGCTTTTCGAGAACTGCCGGAAGCCACCAGCCTGTCCGCCGCTAATAAGCGTATCCGCAATATCCTCAAGAAGGTGGAAACGGTGCTGCCGTTTGAAGTCCAACCCGATTTGCTGATCGAGGATGCGGAACAGGTGCTGGCCGGGCGGTTGGTGGAACTATCCTCCGAAGTCATCCCGCTCATGGAAGCTGGTCTGTACAGCGATGCCTTGAGTCGACTGGCCCGTTTGCGCGAACCGGTGGACGCTTTTTTTGATCGGGTGCTGGTGATGGCCGAAGACCCGGCGCTGCGCGCCAACCGCCTGGCCTTACTGAATGAACTCGGCAGTTTGTTCCTACGGGTGGCGGATTTCTCGCGCTTGCAGGATTAGAGCAGTGGTCCACGGCAGACCCGGAAAACAGAAAAGCCATGGAGGACACGGAAAGAGTGGAAGATCGCCTTCCGGTGTCTGGCCGTCCGTGTTTTCCATGGATGATGTTTCCCGTGAAACCAACGGACTCCAGCCGGGAGCGGGCCAGCGGCCGCTCGTTTTTTCGTGGACGATGTTTCCCGTGAAACCAACGGACGGACTTTCCATGGCCGCCGCGTTTTCCGTGGACGATGTTTCCCGTGAAACCAACCGATTCCTTCCCCGTGTGTGGCGGAACGCTATCATCCGATACCAATGAAATTGATCATTCTGGACCGTGACGGTGTTATCAACGAGGATTCCGATGCCTATATCAAATCCCCAGACGAGTGGAGGCCCATTCCCGGTAGTCTTGAGGCCATCGCCCGTCTTAATCATGCTGGTTATCGGGTCGTGATCGCCACCAATCAGTCCGGGGTTGGGCGAGGTTTGTTCGATCTGGAAACGCTCAACCGCATTCATAAGAAAATGCATCGAATGGCGCAAGAGGTCGGCGGCCTGATCGAAGCAGTATTTTTCTGCCTGGATACGGACGGCGCGCATCCCTACCGTAAACCCAATCCCGGCATGTTGCTGGAAATCGGCCGGCGATTGAAATGCAGCCTGCAAGGCGTACCCGTGGTGGGCGACAGCGTGCGCGACATCCGGGCGGCGCGAGCGGCAAACGCCTGGCCACTGCTGGTGCGCACTGGAAAGGGTGTTCGCACTCTGGAACGGGAAGCGGAAAGCTGCGCCAATGTTCTGGTGTTCGACCATCTAGCCGCCATTGCCGCCTATCTGATCAATCCCACTGAATGAGTTTTCGAGCTTGCCGCATGTCCGCGCCCACCACCACCGCACGCTCTTTCGATCCAACGCTTCTGCCGCGCTCGCTGCTATTCTCCCTCGGCCTGTGGTTGTCGCTGGGAATCGTGGGCTCCATGGTGGTGCTGAGCTTTCCCCTGCCTTTCATCCGGCGCTATCGAATTTCCCAGTATTGGACCCGTTTCAATATCTGGTGGCTGCGGATCACCTGTCGGATCGATTGTCGGGTCAGCGGAGCCGAGCATATCCCCGACTGTCCAGTGGTCGTCATGGCCAAGCACCAGTCCACCTGGGAGACGCTCTTTCTGCATCAATACCTGCCGCCGTTGGCCTGGGTGATCAAGCGCGAGTTGCTGTGGTTGCCCTTTTTTGGCTGGGCGCTGGCGCTGTTGCGACCGATTGCCATCGACCGCCAGTCGGGCCCGTCGGCGGTCAAGCAGGTCATTCGGCAAGGTGTCGAACACTTGCGACAGGGCCAGTGGGTGCTGATTTTTCCCGAGGGCACCCGCGTTGCGTCCGGAGTGCGCAAACGTTATGGGATGGGCGGCGCGGCATTGGCGACCCACGCCGGTTGTCCGATTTTACCGGTCGCGCACAATGCCGGCGAATTCTGGCCGCGAGGTGTATTTCTTAAACGACCGGGCGTCATTCGTGTGGCGTTCGGCCCGCTGATCGCTAGCGCGGGTTGCCCGCCACAGGAATTAAACCGCCAGGTAGAGGAGTGGATCGAGGGCGCAATGACGCGTCTCGGCGCGGATTCGGCGCCGTAGGGAATGGGATGGAGGCCGCGCCGTGCTGTCCACGACCACAAGATGATAAAAACGACTGATGGCCCGGAGGACGCAGCTCATGACTTTTAGCAACAGCGAACACACCGTCAAACGCTTCGATGTGGAGATTCAGCAACTGGTCAACCTGGTGCTGGCGATGGGGCGGGGAGTGGAGCAGCAGGTGAAGCGCGCCATCACCGTCTTTCAGGAAGGCGATGCCGAGGCAGCCCAGGCGGTGATTGCTGGCGACGCGGCGATCAATCGCTGGGACATGGAGATTGACCGGTCTTGCGTGCGCCTGCTCAGCCGCCGGCAGCCCATGAGCACCGATTTGCGGTTGGTCATCGCCTTGAACAAGGCGGTTAATGATCTGGAGCGGATCGGCGATGAAGCCAAAACCATCGCCGAGAAGACAAGGACCATTCACGCTCGCGGCGATCTTCCAGCAGGGAGATTGCCATTGGCGATGGATCGATTGGCCGCCATCGCCAGTCAGCGGTTCCAACATGCGCTCGATGGGCTGTCCTGGTTGGACGTCGAGCGGGCTTGGGCGCTGGTGCGCGCTGACGAAGCCGAGGATGTATTCCAGGATATCCTGCGTGAACTCAGCACCTACGCGGTGGGTGGTGAGTTGACGGTAGCGACGGTCATCGACATGGCCCTGGCGCTCAAGGCGCTGAAACGGGTTGCCGACCGCGCCCGGAATTTGGCGGAATACGTGATCTTCGTGGTCGAGGGTCAGGATGTCCGGCACATCACCCGAGAGGTGGCGAGTGGAGCGTAGAAACCTGCTCGCGGCGATTGGGCCGGCGACCCGCAACGATTGACGCGGGGGCTCACACGGTTTTCCCCGAGTGAGTTTCCGCGGGCTTGCCTTGGCGTTCCCACATCTCCCGATCCAGTTCCGCCAGCCGTTGCGGCGTGCCAATATCGAGCCAGACACCACCATGGTGCTCGCCGCTGACCTGCCCGACGGCCATCGCCCGGCGTAGCAGTGGCCCCAACGGAAACCGGCCCGGCGCGCAGCCCGTGAACAATTCCGGCCGCAGCACGCTAATCCCGCTGAAGGTCAGCCTTGGCGCGCCGCGTTCCTCCACCGTCCCGTCCGCCGCCAACACGAAATCGCCCTCAGGATGATGCGGCGGATTGTTCACTAGTACTAGATGCGCCAGCCCGGCGGGCGCGATGGGCAAGCGGGCAAACGGATAGTCGGTCCACACGTCGCCGTTGACCACCAGGAATGGTTCCGAACCGAGCAGTGGCAGTGCCTGGAAAATGCCGCCACCGGTTTCCAGTGCCGCCGGCGGTTCGGGGGAATAAGCGATATGCACTCCCCAATCCAGGCCGTTGCCCAACGCCGCCGGCAGTTGTTCCCCCAAATGGCCAGTGTTGATCACGATCTCGCTGATGCCCGCCGCCCGCAGGGCCATGAGGTGGTGAGTGATCAGCGGCTGACCAGCGATGGGCAGCAATGGCTTGGGTGTGTGGTCGGTCAACGGACGCATCCGCTCGCCGCGTCCGGCGGCCAGGATCATCGCCTTCATGGCGCCGGTCGCCAGCGGTCCACGCCCCGCGCTCGCAGTAGATCATGCAGTCCGGTCAGTTCGGGATAACGGCCCGCCACCTCCAGTACATAGCCCAGAGTGCGGGGAATGTCGCGTAGATAACCCGGTTTGCCGTCGCGTAGATTCAGACGGGCAAAGATGCCCACGGCCTTGAGATGGCGCTGTATTCCCATCAGGTCGAACCCACGCAGAAACCCGTCCGCGTCGTCCAGGCCACGCATCCCCAAGGCCCGCAGCCGCGCCCGATGCCCCAACGCCCAAGCTTCAACCTGCTCGCGCGGCCAGGCGATATAGCAATCGCGCAATAACGACACCAGATCGTAGGTGACCGCGCCCACTACCGCGTCCTGGAAATCCAGCACACCGGGATTATCCGGGGCCGTGACCATCAGATTGCGGGAATGGTAGTCGCGGTGGACCCAGACGCGCGGCTGTTCCAGGGCGTTATCGGCCAGCAGGGCGAAGACATGGTCCAGGATGTGGTGTTCCTCCTCGCGCGGGCTTAGATCGAGCAGTTTCCCTAAAAACCACTCGCGGAACAGTTCCATCTCCCGATGCAGCAGTGCCGAATCATAGGGAGGCAGCAACGGTGAGCTGGGATCGCCGCCGATCTGTAAGCGCGCCAGCGCCTCCAGGGCATCGCCATACAGCCCTGGGACGCTGCGTGCATCGAGTTCGGTCAGGTATTGTCGGGAGCCAAGATCGGTCAACAGCAGTAAACCCTGGTCGAGATCGCCGGCCAGAACCTCGGGTGCGTTCAATCCCAGTCCGCGCAGGGCTTGAGCGATGGCGACGAATGGCCGGCAATCCTCCTTTTCCGGCGGGGCGTCCATGACGATACGTGTCTGGCCGTCGAACCAGACCCGAAAGTAGCGGCGGAAACTGGCGTCGCTGGAGGCTGGGGCGATTCGGTCCAGCCGCGCCGGCAACACGTCGCTCAACCAGTCCCGCAGCAATCGTTCGCGTTCATTCACGAAAACACTCCATTCGGTTAATGGCCATCCCGCGCCCTGGCAAACGCCCGCGCGCCTGGATTGCAGCGAAAATCAATCTATGCGATGTTAGAGCACTTTCATCCATGCGTAAAATTCCGTTCCGTGACGCCGCATTATCGAATGTTTCTGATGGGGGTCGCGCTGGCCCTGCTCCCGCTGACCGGGGTTCGGGCGCAATCCACCGACGCTCTTAATCCTTGGGTCCAGTGTGAGATCGACGAACTGGCCAAGGACATTGTTCCAGCCACTCCGCATTTGCCACCGCTGGACGAGTTACCGCTTCAGGCCGAAGCCAGCCGCCTCGATTCGTCTCCCACCGAGTCGCGGCTCGAAGGCAACGCCAAACTGTCTCGGGGCGACCAGCATCTGCGCGCGGAAACTCTCACCCTGGAGCGACCGGCCAATCGCGCCAAGGCCGACCACGGCTTCGTCTACAGCGACCCGCGCCAAGCCATGCGCGGCCAACAGGCCGACGTGGACCTGACCAACGGAATCGGCCAGTTCAGCGAGGTGGATTACTACTTACCGATCCGTAATGCTCAGGGTCATGCGCAGGCCGCGCGGGTGGATCGGCGCCAGCGAAAAAACTGGTTGGAGGATGCGACCTATTCTACTTGTCCACGTGGCCAGGAAGTCTGGGAATTGCGCGCTCAAAAAATTCGCCTGGACGAGAATACCAAGCGCGGCTCGGCTCACGACATCGTGCTCGCGTTCAAGGATACGCCGGTGTTCTATTTCCCCTACCTGTCATTTCCGATTACCGATGAACGTCAGTCGGGCTTTCTGTTCCCGCGTCAGGGTTACAGCAGCGAAACCGGCTTCGATTTGGCCATTCCCTATTACTGGAACATCGCGCCGAACTACGACATGACCCTCACGCCCCGGTTGATGACCGAACGCGGTTTGCTGCTGGGCGCGGAATATCGCTTCCTCCAACCTTGGCAACAGGGACGCCTCAACTTCGAGTACATCCCGGACGACCGCCGCTATGAAGGCGCCCGCGGATCGTTCAACGTCACGGATCGGGCCGAACCCTTGCCGAATGTTTACACGGATCTACGTTACGAATACGTCTCCGACGACAGCTATATCAAGGATCTGAGCAACAATCTGAACTTTCTGACGCCCAACTACCTGGAACGGCATTTGGACGCCCGCTACTATGGGGACTGGTGGCAGGCCCTGGCGCGGGTCCAAGGCTATCAGATTCTCAATACATCGCTGTTTGCCCTGACCGGCAATCCTTACCAGCGCCTGCCGCAATTGCTGTTCAATGGCGCCTGGCCGCCCAGCACGGGTGGTCTGAGCTATCAACTGTATGGCGAGATGGTGAATTTCCAGCAATCCGACATGGTAACCGGTGTCCGGTTGGATTTGTGGCCGACCGTGGGTTGGACCTACGATCCGCCCTGGGGTTATCTCAAACCGCGCGTGGGTTTCCGCTATACCACTTATCAACTCGATAATACCGCCCCGGCCGCCAATGACGCGCCTTCGCGCTCCTTGCCGGTTCTCAGCCTGGATAGCGGCCTGATCTTCGACCGGCCCCTGCAAGCCGACTGGCTCGGCGTGGCCGCTGGCGCGCAAACCCTGGAACCACGTCTGTTTTATCTATACGTACCCTACCGCGATCAGGATGATATTCCACTGTTCGACAGCAGCGAGATGGATCGCGATATCGACTGGCTGTTTCGCACCAACCGATTCACCGGCGCTGACCGGATGGGCGACGCCAATCAGTTGACCGCCGCGCTCACCACCCGCCTGCTCGATGGCCCCAGTGGACGCGAACGCCTGCGCGCCAGCGTCGGCCAGATTCAATATTTCGAGGACCGCCGGGTGAATCTGTATCCGGCCGAGCCGCCGCAAACCGCGGTCAATTCCGGTCTGATCGCTCAGGGCCAGGTCAATCTGTCGTCGCGCTGGGCGGTGCAAGGTGGTGTACAACTGGAGCCTGACAACAGCGACATGTTGCGCACCGCGTTCGACCTGCGCTACTACGCCAATCCGCGCCAACTGGTGAATGTGTCCTATCTGCTGGATCGCAATCAACCTGGCCTCGATCCGAACGACCAGATTCACTCAGTGGATGTTGCCTTCTTCTGGCCGTTGACCACGCAATGGCGAGCCTTGGGACGCTGGAACCAGGCGCTCAATATCGACCGGAACCTGGAAACCCTGGCCGGCCTGGAGTATGAAGACTGCTGCTGGGCGCTGCGCGCGGTCGGCCGCCAGTATCGCGACAATCCCACGCAAGTCGATGCGCAGACCGCCTTCTACCTGGAATTCGAACTGAAGGGTTTATCCCGGCTGGGTTCCAGTTTGGAATCCTTGCTGCAAAACTCCATTCTCGGTTACCAACCGACCCGCTATTAGCTCCTACTCGCTATCGCCCGCATGAACAAGCTGCTCTTCCCCCTGACGCTGTATCTGCTGCTCTCCATCCTGTCTGTTTCCAGCCGCGCGGAATTGACCTTTGGTCCTGGCCCGGAAGCAGCGGGCAGCGCGTTGGACGCCATCGTGGCGGTGGTGGACGACGATGTTATCACCCGCCGGGAACTGGATGCGGCCACCGCGCGCATCGAGGCCCAGTTACGGCAGCGCAAGGCGCCGATTCCCCCTCGGCCGGTGCTGGAAAAACAGGTGCTGGATCAATTGATCCTGAGCCAGTTGCAATTTCGCGCCGCCGAACGCAACGGCATTACCGTGGATGATGCCACCCTGAACGCGGCTATCGAAACCTTGGCTCAGCGTAATAACATGAACCTGACGCAACTGCGGCAGACCGTCGAGAAGGAGGGCGTCAGTTTCGCGCAATTCCGCGACGACGTGCGCCGGGAAATCATGGATGCACGGCTGCGGCAAAAGCTGGTGGACAGTCAGATTCAGGTTTCCGAGCAGGATGTGGATAGCTTGCAAGCCCAGCTAGCCGGTTCCATGGCTGGCGACGAAGCAAACCAGGGGAGCGATAAGGGGGGCGATAAGGGGGGCGGCGCGCGTGAATATCGCATCGCTCAGATTCTGATCGCGCTGCCGGAAGAGGCCTCGCCGCGACAAGTCGAGGAGGCAAAGCGCAAAGCCGAGGAGGTGCTGGCGCAGTTGCGCCAGGGCGCCGATTTCGGACAAATAGCGATCCGCGTATCCGCCAGCCAGCAGGCGTTGCAGGGGGGCGAAATCGGCTGGCGGTCGACCGAGCAGTTGCCCACCGTGTTTAGCAATGTCGTGCCCCGGTTGAAGCCTGGCCAGGTCAGCGATCCAATTCGCAGTCCCAGCGGTTTTCATATTGTCAAATTGCTGGAAGTCCGGGGAGGCGGCGGCCCGGCCCGGCCCACCGCCACGACGCCGATTTCCTCCAAGCAGGCGTTGGTGAACCAGACCCATGCCCGTCACATTCTGCTCAAAACGTCGCCGCAGCGGTCCGATGATGAAGCGCGTCAGCAGTTGGAGCAACTGCGTCAGCGTATTCGTGGCGGCGAGGATTTCGCGGAACTGGCCCGGACTTATTCCGACGACAAGGGGTCCGGGGAGCGCGGCGGTGATTTGGGCTGGGTATCGCCGGGAATGCTGGTGCCTCCCTTTGAACAGGCGATGAACGCGCTGAAGCCGAACGAGATCAGCGCACCGATCAAGACCCAGTTTGGCTGGCACCTCATTCAGGTGCTCGAACGTCGCCAGGCCCAGGCTACTCCCGAGACCACGCGTGCCCGAACCCGCGAGGCGCTGTTGCGGCGACGCTCGGATGAGGAATGGGAACTGGTGTTGCGTCGGTTGCGCGACGAAGCTTATGTCGAGGTTCGTTTGCCCATCGCCGGAGCGCCGACCGAGTCGCTGTCCAAACCTTCCTCCAGCAACGCGAACACCCCATGACGGGCCATTTGGCCCTGCCTCACCGACCTCGCAAACGGCTGGGGCAACATTTCCTGCGCGATCCTAGCGTCATTGCCCGCATCGTCGCGGCGATCCAGCCGACGGCGGGTGAACGCTTAGTGGAGATCGGTCCTGGTCTGGGGGCGTTGACGGTTCCGCTGCTGGCGGCGGCGGGCGAACTGGATGTCGTGGAACTGGACCGCGATCTGCTGGAGCCGCTCCGGGCGCGCTGCGCTGGCGTCGGTGCGTTGCGGATTCATCACGCCGATGCCCTGGACTTCGATTTCGCCGCCCTGCGCGGCGCCGGTCCCCGATTGCGCGTGGCTGGCAACCTGCCCTATAACATCTCCACGCCCCTTCTATTTCATCTGCTGGCCCAAGCCGAACATCTCTACGATCTGCATTTCATGCTGCAACAGGAAGTGGTGGCGCGGATGGCGGCCAAACCGGGAGAAGAAGCTTACGGGCGGTTATCGGTGATGCTGCAGTATCGCTGCCTGGTCGAGCCGCTGTTCACGGTCGGGCCAGCAGCGTTCCGTCCGCCACCTAAAGTCGGGTCGGCTGTGGTTCGCCTGGTTCCACGTGAAACATGGGCCGTTGCGGTCCGGGATGAACGCGGCTTGGCCGAGATCGTGCGCCGGGCGTTTGCCCAACGCCGCAAGACCCTGCGAAATTCCCTGCGCGAATTGTTGAGCGCCGAACAAATTGCAGCGGCTGGAATTGATCCCGGCACCCGACCGGAAATCCTGAGCCTGGAAGCGTTCGCCGCTCTGAGCGAGCGGATGATTGGTTTCCCGTGAAACACTCTACCCACGCGGCCCGGTTGGTTTCCCGTGAAACATTCAGCCCGTCTTCTGCTCGCGTGGCAACGAGCGCGCCCAGGTGGCGAGGGATCGGATGTGGTCGGGCGTGGTTCGGCAACAGCCCCCGATCAGCCGAGCGCCGCCGGCGTACCAGCGTCGGGCCTCGGTTGCAAACGCCTCGGCATCCGAGACGCCGATCCAGGTGCGCTGGCCGGGATCATACCCGGGATCATACGTTTCGCCGGAGTTGGGATAGATCACGAGAGGCTTGTCGGTGACGGCGCGCGCGGCGGCAATTAGCCTTGGCAGATAGCGCGGCGCGGTGCAGTTCACCCCGATAGCCACTACCTGAGGTTGATCGTTCAACCACGCCGCGCCCGCGGCCAAGCGCTCACCACTCCAAAGATGGGTCCCATCCCGAGCGCTGAAGCTGATCCAGGCGCTGGCGGTCGGAAACTCCGCCAGCAATCGCACCAAGGCACGGGCCTCGATAAGGCACGGGATCGTCTCGCAAGCCAGCAGATCAGCGCCCGCTTCAAGCAGCGCCGCCAGCCGTGGGCGATGAAAGTTCATCAACTCGACTTCGGTCAGACTATAGTCGCCCCGATACTCCGAGCCGTCCGCCAGGAATGCGCCGTAGGGTCCTACCGAGGCCGCCACCAGTGGCCGGGGTCGACCCACTCGGTGGGCCGGTTCTCGCCAGAATGCGTCACGGGTTTCCAACGCTAGTCGGACTGAGCGGCGGATGAGTTCGAGCGCGGCCACGCGGCTCAAACCCCGCCGCATAAACCCCTCCACCGAAGCCTGATAACTGGCGGTGGTGGCGCAATCCGCGCCAGCTTGAAAGTAATCCCAATGCACCTGTCGAATCAGGTCCGGTGCCTCAATCAGCGTTTTAGCGGACCAGAGCGGGTCGCGCAAATCGCAACCTCGGCGCTCCAGTTCGGTTGCCAGGGCACCGTCCAAGATCAGAATCGGGTATTGCGTGAGCAATGGAGAGAGTGGGTTCAATGAGTGGTTTCCAGACAGCAGCCTTGATCTTAAATTCTTGGGGGCAGTATGAAAATTATTTGATAATCAAATTATTATCCAGAGAAAACCCCCGGCTCTGCCGGGGAGACAGTAGCAGTTTGACAT
>JAVMKI010000019.1:0-32729 GCA_031732755.1 Candidatus Contendibacter sp. | reverse complement strand
GTCAAACTGCTACTGTCTCCCCGGCAGAGCCGGGGGTTTTCTCTGGATAATAAGCTTGCTGGGACGGCTGGGACGGCGGTTTTGAATAGGGTCGGTTGCCGTTTCGAGTTTTCGCGCGGTACGTTTCGCGGGTCGATTCGATGGCCTTGGCAATGGTCATCTGCCCGTATGTCCCTGATTCGCCGCGTTTCTCATCCCACTTCGGGCGCATCAACCCGGACTGGCGAAACAGCCGGTCGATGCGGGCGGTGTTGTTTTCCGTCCAAAACGCCAGCAAATTGCATAGAGCCAGGTCAGCGCCGGAATGGTCCCCGCCGTCCTCTAAGGTGTCTCCGGACCAGAGCGCCGCGAACCGCGCGCCGTTCGTCGCTGCGCGGGCCTTGCTCAGCAGTTTTTCGTCGTCGGAATCCGGTTCGCCGGCAAAGAATGGCGCGTTGAGGCTTGTGTCTGCGCGGCGGGGCGGGTTCATGTAGACCGCACTCAGCCAATCGAGAACGGCCTGCTGCTCGGTGACGGTGGCTGCGCTACCCGGCCAATGGTTGCCGGTGACGGTAAGATAGCGGCTGGATGGGTGTGAGTAGACTTCCAGCCATTTCACCTGTCCGGAGTTCTTGCCGGATCGGCGCGGCTTCCCATAGCAAAACAGCCTAAAGCCGGTTCCCGACGGGCTTATCTCGGCATAGGTGCCCTGAAACCGTTTCAAAATCTCGGCGGCTTCCGGCTTGAGTTCGCCGGTGTCTGGATTGAAAACGTGGTCAAGGTCGATTCCCGTCAGTCCATCATCGGGCGCGAAACAGAAACCGACACCCGCAAGTTCCGGGTGGATTCCACAGGCGGCGACAGCGGTATCGAAGGGTGCCCAAGTTTTCGGGTCATTCGATTTCGCGTAGGTCAACCGCCCGTCGCTTCGGGCGTTGATCGGCGCTTTGGTGCGCTTGCCGGCGCGTTCCTCGTAGCGCCAACAGACCCACTGAGCGCGGACCTTGAGTTCGGTCGGGATGAATTCGGGATGGAGCGGAGTGTCCATGAAACCTCGCTATCAGGTGACAGCGGGGCGGGTTTTCTATAAAATTCAGCATTGTCGATGGTGCTGAAATTTACGAACGGGGCCGCTCCGCCGAAAGGTGGGGCGGCTTTTTAGCGTTCGGGATCGGAATGCGAATCAGTGGTATCAGTGGTCATGGGTTTGACTCCAAAGCGAAGTGAAACCCGGCGATGGTGCCGGGAACTGGCGGGTCTGAGAAACCGCGTACAAGAGCGGCGCGCGGCCTTGCGGTGACGCGCATCCCGCCAATCCCCGACATTGGAGGCTGGCTGAAATCCGGGCGGATTTCGGGCATAAAAATACCGCGTTGACGGTGCGGAAGGCCGCTTGTACTGGCGTTTCTCAGGCGCTGGGGAAAGCATAGACCCGGCTGGGCGGTGGTGCAAGGGGCGGCGGCGCTCATGCGGCTTCCCTCTGGGCGGCGCGGCTGGCGGTGATGCGGTTATTGATCCAACGATCAACTTCTGACGCCAGCCAAGCGCGCGTTCGGGGTGTCAGTTCGATGGGCCTGGGAAAATCGCCCTCATTCATCAGGCCGTAAAGTTTGGACTTCCGTAGCCCAGTACGCGCTTCAACATCGCGCAACCTAAGGAGTGTTTCCATTGACGATCCTCACTGTTTTTGAATCGTCATGGAATCTATACCGAAAAAATTCTGTTGTGCGGTATTACCGCGAACTTTCGCGGTAACAAATTTTGTTACCGCGCCGAAAAGGCTTCTTTCAAATGATTGGAAAGGGTTTTTGCGTTGCAAGGTTCTTGAATGCCATTTCCGGCAAGTGCGCTCAATAGCGATTCCGCCTCTTTCCGGTAAGCGCCGGATGCCGATTTGATACTGTGCAGTTCCGCCAGGGCGCGAATGGTCGCCAGGAGGGTTTGGCGTTCGCGGTCGTGCAGGGGCTTTTCTGTCGGAAGATCGGGGAATAGTAGCGCCGGGCGGATTTCCCGCGATTCGCACCAGGCCAGCAGATCGTCCCTGGCGATGGTGGCGCTTGAGTAGTCCGGGCGGAATCCGATGGCTTGACCGTCGCGCCAGCCGGTAGCCTTTTGAGGAACGTTCGCCGACAAATCCTTAGTTTTGACCGCGTGAACTAGTTCGTTGAACGTGGATTGCAGGAGGGAGGTATCGTCTCTATGCAGTCGGGTAATACCGTGAATCGCGGCGGAGGCCTCGTAAACGGTGAAGGTCGTTTTGAGCGTGTAGGGGTTATCCATCGTCGCACCTTCGCACCTTGAAAGAGGTGCCGCGCCAGGGCCGGGAAGGTGCGAACCCGGCCTTTTCGCGGGCCAGGCTAGGCGCGGCTTAATAGATGGTCAGCCGGACTTTCGCCGAATCGTCGCCACCGTCGCCCCGCTGGCCAGTCCATCCAAATAATCCGCCCATGCCTGCATCATGCGGCGGCGTTCGGGCAAATGTTCGGCGCGATTGTAGGCCGCTCGTACCGCGTTGCGTTCGGCGTGAGCGAGTTGGCGTTCGATCACGTCGGCATTCCAACCCATTTCGTTCAGCAACGTGCTCGCCATCGCTCGAAAACCGTGCCCGGTCAGGGTGTCCGCGTCGTAACCCAGCGCCCGCAAGGCGGCGTTGACCGTGTTTCCCGACATGGGCCGGTTCCGACCTCGAACGCTGGGAAACAAATACGGGCCGCGTCCCGTCAACGGCCGCAGTTCCTCCAGGATCGCCACGCATTGCCGGGCCAGCGGAACGAGGTGTTCTTTTCCGCTCTTCATCTTGCGGGCGGGGATGCGCCACACGGCGGCGTCCAGATCGAATTCCGCCCATTCCGCTTGGCGCAGTTCGCCAGGCCGGACCATCAGCCGGGGGGCCAGCCGCAAGGCGCAGCGCACGGGGAACGAACCCTGATAGTCGTCCAGGGCGCGCAACAACGCGCCGATGGCCTTCGGGTCGGTGATCGTCGCGAAATGGGCGCGAACCGGACTCGGTAGCCAGCCCTTCAGGTCGGCGGCGGGATTGCGCTCGGCATGGCCGCCGGCCATGGCGTAGCGAAACACTTGCCCGATGATTTGCAAGATGCGATGCGCGCTATCCACCGCGCCCCGGTCCCGAATCCGGGCCAACACGGGTTTCAACTGCAAGGCGGTGATCGCGGTGATCGGCGGGTTACCGATCCACGGGAACACGTCGCGCTCCAAATCGCGCGCCACGCGGGCCGCGTGGACGGCGGACCAACGCGGGGCGCGGGCGTCCAGCCATTGCCGGGCTTGGCTCTCGAAATTCTCTCGCGGCGCGCCGGGGTCTTGGCTCTTGCGCGCTTCGGCTGGATTGATGCCCTCGCGCAATTGCTGGCGGATGGCGTCCCGCCCCATGCGCGCCCGCTTGAGGGTCGTGGTCGGATAGGTGCCCAGCGAGAGGGTTTGTTCTTTTCCTTCCCAGCGGTAGCGGCAGCGCCACCACTTGCCACCTTCCGGGGTGACGATCAGGAACAGGCCGGTTTCATCGAACAGCTTGTAGCGCCGCTCGCGCGGCTTGGCGTTGCGCACCAGGGCATCACTCAGGGGCATGGTTGACTCTCTATGCTATTCGCCACACGCGCTTAGGCGGCTTTTTTGTCGGATTGTAGGGCCGCAACGGGCCGGCTGGGACGGTTTCGCCAGTGCCTGGGACGGCTGGGACGGTTTCAAAATCGCCTTCCGTCCCACTTTTTTGAAGAATTATTTTCTTCAATATCAACAGAATAAGCTTGCTGGGACGGCTGGGACGGCGGTTTTGAATAGGGTCGGTTGCCGTTTCGAGTTTTCGCGCGGTACGTTTTTCGTGGGTCGATTCGACGGCCTTGGCGATGGTCATCTGCCTATAGGTTCCTGATTCACCGCGTTTTCGAAGGTGAGGGGTCAATGTGAAGGAGGATTTTAGGGGTCACTGGATTTGGGAGGGGTCAGTGACCCCACATTGTGACCACTATCCTAGCCCGGATGGACGCGGAACACTATGGACGACTACGGACAAAAGGGCATGAAAAAACCCGCGCTTGGCGGGTTTCGATTTCCGTCATGGACGACCATGAACGGCTATTTGGCGGAGAGAGAGGGATTCGAACCCTCGTTAGAGTTACCCCTAAACAGCATTTCCAGTGCTGCGCCTTCGACCGCTCGGCCATCTCTCCGGGGCGCCACTGCATCCTTGGTGGCGGAACTATGAATTATACTTGCATCAGCCAAGTCCAGGCAAATTACGCTTCATCGACTCGCCGACTCGTCAATTCCGGGCTTTCAGCTCAGGCCCTTCATGGTCAAACGGATACGGCCCTGCTTGTCAATTTCCATCACCCGGACCTTGACCACGTCGCCGACCGCCAGTTTGTCACTGACGTTTTGCACCCGCTCCTCGCAAATCTGCGAGATATGCACCATGCCGTCGCGGCCTGGCAAAATCGCCACGAACGCGCCAAAGTCCATGATCCGAACCACCTTGCCTTCATAAACCTGACCGGCTTCCACATCGGCGGTGATTTGCTCGATGCGGCGCCGGGCCTCGTCACCGGCGGCCTTGTCCACGGCGGCGATCTTCACCACGCCATCGTCGCTGATGTCGATGGTGGCGCCGGTTTCCTCGGTGATGGCGCGGATGGTGACACCGCCCTTGCCGATCACGTCACGGATCTTCTCCGGGTTGATGCGTAGGGTGGTGTAACGCGGCGCGTATTCGGACAGTTCCTGGCGCGGCTTGACGATGGTTTGGCTCATCTTGCCGAGAATGTGCAACCGTCCCTCGCGCGCCTGCGCCAGCGCCTGTTCCATGATCTCGCGGGTGATGCCATCGATCTTGATGTCCATTTGCAGGGCGGTGACACCGTCGGTGGTGCCCGCCACCTTGAAATCCATGTCGCCTAAGTGATCTTCATCGCCGATGATGTCGGTGAGCACCGCGAAGCGGTTTTCCTCCTTGATCAAGCCCATGGCGATACCGGCCACCGGGGCCTTGATCGGCACGCCGGCATCCATCAGCGACAGACTGGCGCCGCAAACCGACGCCATCGAGCTGGAACCGTTGGATTCCGTGATTTCCGACACTACCCGTATCGTGTACGGAAACTGGTTGGGCTTGGGGATCACCGCCTGCACGCCGCGCTTGGCTAACCGGCCATGACCGATTTCCCGGCGCTTGGGACTGCCAACCTGGCCAATCTCACCGACCGAATAGGGCGGAAAGTTATAGTGCAACAGGAACGGCTGGCGGTACTCGCCTTCGATGGCGTCGATGATTTGGGCGTCCCGGTCGGTGCCGAGCGTCGTGACCACCAGCGCTTGGGTCTCGCCTCGGGTGAATAGCGCCGAACCATGGGTGCGTGGCAGCACCCCGACCCGGATGGTGATCGGCCGCACCGTGCGGGTGTCGCGGCCATCGATGCGCGGCTGGCCGGCCAAAATGCGCCCGCGCACGATTTCGCTTTCCAACGCCGTGAACGCGCTTTCAATGGCTTGCGTGGTCCACCGCTCTGGTTCCTGAGCGAGCAGTTGCGCGATCAATTGGTTGCGGATCTCGCTCACCCGCTGCTGACGGGTCAGTTTTTCAGCGATCTGGTACGCATCGGTCAAGGCGTGCTCGGCGGCGGCTCGGGCTGCCTTGGCCAGCATGGTATCGCTGGTTGGCGGTTGCCAGTTCCACGGCTGGACGCCCGCCTCGGCCACCAGGTCGTTGATGGCGCGAATAACGACCTGCATCTGTTCGTGGCCGAACACCACCGCGCCCAGCATCACGTCTTCCGGTAACTCTTGCGCCTCGGACTCCACCATCAGCACTGCTCGTTCGGTGCCCGCCACCACCAGATCCAGTTGCGAGGTCTTCAACTCCTTGCGGGTCGGGTTCAGCAGGTATTGGCCGTTTTGGTAACCGACCCGGGCCGCGCCGATGGGGCCATTGAAGGGGACACCGGACAGCGCCACCGCCGCCGAAGCGCCCAGCATCGCTGGAATCTCCGGGTCCACCTGACTGTTCAGCGACAGCACGGTGGCAATGATCTGCAACTCATGGGTGAAACCGTCGGGAAACAACGGGCGCAGCGGCCGGTCGATCAGTCGGGCGGTCAGGGTTTCGCTCTCGGACGGACGTCCCTCGCGCCGGAAAAAGCCACCGGGGATACGGCCCGCCGCGTAGCTGCGTTCCTGGTAATCCACTCGCAGCGGCAAAAAATCCCGGCCTTCCTCGGTTTCCCGGGCGGCGACCATGGTCACCAGCACCACGGTGTCGGCCATGTTGACGATCACCGCACCGCTGGCTTGCCGGGCGATTTCGCCCGTCTCCAACGTCACGGTGTGCTGGCCGTACTGAAATGTCTTCTTGATGGGCGTCACGAAAGCGTCCTATGCGGCGAAAGAGCGATGGAAAACCTCAGCGGCGCAGGCCGAGGCGGCTGATCAGGCCCTGATAACGTTGCAGATCCTTTTTCTTGAGATAGTCCAGCAACTTGCGCCGCTGGTTGACCATCTTCAGCAACCCGCGCCGGGAATGATGGTCTTTCTTATGCTCGCCGAAATGCGGCTGCAACCCATTGATGCGATTCGTCAGCAACGCAACCTGGACTTCCGGCGAGCCGGTATCGGCGGGATCGCGCTGATAATCCCGCACGATCTGAGATTTTTGTTCGGTGTTGAGGGGCATGAAAAACTCCAGTTCAAATTCGATCAATCAGGCCAATTCGACCAAAAATATTAACCCCGGCGGCGGCAATCAACAAGCAAACCCCAAGGTTCAACGGTTTAGAGCAACAACCGGCGCGGCGCGACCCGGCCATCGTCGAGAATCTCACCGATGCCCAGAAACCGCTCCTCGTCTTCGTACAGCCGCACCCGACCTTGGGTCGGGGCGCGCGGAACCAATACTGGCTGGCCCTGGCGCAGGTAAAAGGCGGAATCACCGCGCACCCGCACCACCGGCCAGTCCGGCAACGCGGTATCCGCCGGCAACAACACTTCATCCAGCGCCGCCAAGCCCTGTTCCGCCCGCTCGCGCAGCACCTCCAGCGTCACCATCCGCGCGGCATCGTAGGGTTCCACGGCGGTGCGGCGCAACGCCACGATGTGCGCGCCGCAGCCGAGCGCCTCGCCAAGGTCGGCGGCCAGTGTCCGCACGTAAGTCCCCTTGGAACAACGCAACTCGCATTCCAGTTCCGCGCCGTCTAGCCGCAGCAGTCGCAGTTCGTGAATCGTCACCTCGCGTGAGGCGCGTTCGACTTCAATCCCCCGGCGCGCCAGCTTGTACAACGGCTGACCAGCGCGCTTGACCGCCGAATACATTGGCGGCGTCTGCTGAATCGCGCCGGTGAAACGCCGCAGCGCGACCTCCACTGGCTCCCGGCTCAGCGACTCGACCGGCCGGGTGACGAGAATCTCGCCCTCGGCATCGCCCGTCGTGGTGGTTACGCCCAGCCGACAGGTGAAGCGGTAGGCCTTATTGGCGTTCAGCAACAACCCCGACAGCTTGGTGGCCTCGCCCAGACAGATCGGCAACAAGCCGCTGGCCAGCGGATCGAGGCTGCCGGTATGACCGGCCTTCCGCGCCTGATACAGGCGCTTGACCGCTTGCAACGCGGCGTTGGAGGTCCAACCGACCGGTTTGTCCAGCAGCAGCACACCGCTCACCGGGCGGCGATCACGGCGATCCGTCACTCGCTCTCCTTGGCGTCGGCGGCGTGATGCCGTTCGGTGTCGGTGGCCACGGCGGCGTCGATCAGGGCCGACAGCCGGGCGCCATGCTCCACGGTCTCATCGTAGCGAAATTCCAGCTTCGGCACGGTACGGGTGCGCAGCCGCCGCCCCAGTTCCCGGCGCAGCAACGGCGCGGCCCGGTTGAGTTCGGCCACCAATTCGGCCCGTTCGGCTGGATCGCATACCGCGGTGACGTAAATCCGCGCGTAAGCCAGATCGCGGCTGACCTCGGCGCTGGTGGTGGACACCAGGGTCAGGCGCGGATCGCGCAGTTCGGCGCGGATCAACTCCGCCAGATCACGGCGAATCTGCTCGCCGATACGGCGGGTACGCGGGGCGGCGCTATGAGCCATCGTTCATCTTCGCTCCATATAAAGGCGTTATAGCGTGCGCTGCACCTGCACCCGCTCGAACACTTCGATCTGGTCGCCCTCGCGGATATCGTTGTAATTCTTCACCCCCATGCCGCAATCCATGCCGGCGCGCACCTCGTTGACGTCATCCTTGAACCGGCGCAGCGAATCCAGCGCACCCTCGAAGACCACCACATGGTTGCGTAAGACCCGAATCGGGTTGCTGCGGCGCACAACTCCATCCATGACCATGCAGCCGGCCACCACCCCGAACTTGGGTGAGCGGAATACCTGTCGCACCTCGGCCAAACCGATGATCTGCTCCTTGAACTCTGGCTTGAGCATACCGATCATGGCGCGCTTGACATCGTCAATCAGTTCATAGATGACGCTGTAGTAGTGCGGCTTCAACCCTTCCTCATCGGCCAGCTTCTTGGCGACGCTGTCGGCGCGCACGTTGAAGCCGATCAACAGGGCACCCGAAGTCTTGGCCAGATTCACATCGGATTCGTTGATGCCGCCGACGCCGCTGGCGACGATCTTGACTTGCACTTCCGGGGTGGACAACCGGGTCAACGCATCCACGATAGCCTCGGCGGAACCCTGCACGTCGGCTTTCAGCACCACATTGAGCACGCTGATTTCCCCGGCCTCGAACTGCCGGGAAATGCCATCGATATCGATGACCGGCTTCTGTGTCTGCGCCTCGCGGGCCTTACCTTGGCGGAACAGCGCGATTTCACGGGCCTTGCGCTCGTCGGCGACCACGATCACGTCGTCGCCCGCCTTGGGAGCGCCGGACAGGCCGAGCACTTCCACCGGGATGGAAGGACCGGCTTCGCTCACGTTTTGACCGGTCTCGTTGAGCATGGCGCGCACCCGGCCGTATTCCAGACCGCTCAGGATCACATCGCCCTTGCGCAGGGTGCCGTTCTGCACCAGCACGGTCGCCACCGGGCCACGGCCCTTGTCCAGCCGCGACTCGATTACCACGCCCTTGGCTAGGCCATCCACCGGTGCGTTCAGTTCCAGCACCTCGGCCTGCACCAGAATCTTGTCCAGCAGTTCGTCCACCCCCATCCCGCTCTTGGCGGATACGTAGGCGAACAAGGTATCGCCGCCCCACTCCTCGGAGATAACGCCCTGCGCCGACAGTTCGCTCTTGACGCGCTCCGGATCGGCCCCGGATTTGTCCATCTTATTGACCGCCACCACCATCGGTACCCCGGCGGCGCGCGCGTGTTGAATCGCCTCAATCGTTTGCGGCATCACGCCGTCATCGGCGGCCACCACCAGCACCACGACGTCGGTGGCCTTGGCGCCGCGCGCGCGCATGGCGGTGAACGCGGCGTGGCCCGGCGTATCCAGGAAGGTGACTACACCCTTGAGGGTCGTCACATGATACGCGCCGATGTGCTGGGTGATACCGCCAGCCTCGCCGGCCGCGACCCGGGTTCGGCGAATGTAATCGAGCAATGAGGTCTTGCCGTGATCCACATGGCCCATGATGGTCACCACGGGCGGGCGCGGCATCGCCTCGCCGCTGGTCCCAGCGGTCAGTTCCTGTTCCAGCGCATTCTCGTTGAGCAGCTTATAGGTATGCCCCATCTCCTCGACGACCAGCGCGGCCGTTTCCTGATCGACCACCTGGTTGATGGTCACCATCACCCCCATCTTGAACAGGGTCCTGATGACTTCGGTGGCCTTGACCGACATCTTTTGGGCCAAGTCGGCGACGCTCAGGGTCTCCGGTAGCGTCACCTCGCGCACCACCGGCGCGGTGGGCTTGGCAAAGCCATGGCGCTGGATGGGCGCGACGGCTTTGGCCCCCTTAGCCTTTCGAGGCCGGCGGCGGTCCGAACGATCGAAAGTCGCCTGATCGTTGCGGCCCTGCCGGGACAGGCGATCCGTCTCACTTTCAGCCTCCCGGCGCCGAGGCGATTCGGTTTCGACTCGACGCTTGGCCGATACGCCTTCGGGGCGCTTCCTGGCTCTGGCGTCCACTGCGGCTCCAGGCGCCGATGGCTTGACCGCTGGCGTTGGTCCGGGGCCGGCGGCCTCGGCTCGACGTTGAACCGGAGGCGTTGCCAACCCGGACTCGGCCGGCCTGCGTCCCCGACTCTCGGCAGGTCGGGAGCCCATGGGGCGATCCGTGGATTTGCGACGGTCGTCCGGCCCTTCCGCCCGGCGCGCGCGCCCAGGCTCGGCCGGCCGCCGGGTTTGGTCCTCCAATCGGTGACGAGGCGCCTCGCCACTGACTCGGCGGACTGGTTCCTCCCCCGGCGCGGGATGCGCCACCACGGCCTCGGGCTGACGGGGCGCGACTTCTTCAGCGGCCATCGAGACTGGCGGTGGTTCCTCCACAGTCGGACGGGCAACGCCTGCTTCCACTTCGGACGCGCGCGGGCCACCTGCTTCCATAACCGGCGGGATGGCCGTTTTTTCGACGGGTGGCCGTTCCGCCTCTGGCGTGGGGCGAATCCCTTCATCCGGCTCTGGCGGGCGGATCGGCTCGCTAGTCACCCCGACGACGGGAGCCGACGCCTTGGCCTGGATTTCGGACTCCCGGCGACGGGAGGTCTCATCTTCCACCAGACCGCGCTTGACATACGTGCGCTTCTTGCGCACTTCGATGCTGACGGTCTTGACTTGTCCCGCCACGCCGCCGGTCATCTTGATTTCACTGTGAGTTTTACGCTTGAGCGTGATCTTCCTGGGCTCGGCCGCCCCCGGCACTGGCCGGTTGCCGTGGCTCTTGCGCAGGTGCGCCAGCAAATCCAGCTTCTGTTTCTCCGTGATCGCGGCATCCGCTCCAGCGACCGTGATCCCGGCTTCGGTGAACTGCTCCAACAGGCGATCCACCGGTATGCCGACGTCCGTCGCAAACTGCCTGACCGTTACATCCGTCATTGAACACCCCCGGACGAGCCTGCCCTACCGCTCGTTCTTCAAAAACCAAGGCGCACGCGCCGTCATGATCAGTCTCGCGGCCCGCTCGTCATCCAATCCAGCGATCTCGTTGAGGTCGTCCACCGATAATTCCGCCAGATCTTCCATTGTCACAATACCGCCACTCGCCAACGTGAAGGCCAGCCCTTCATCCATGCCCTCCATCCGCAACAAGGCCTCGGATGGCCGAACGCCACCCAGGCGTTCCTCGGCGGCGATTGCCCGGGTCAGCAGCACATCGCGCGCGCGCCCCCGCAGCTCCTCGACGATCTCCGCGTCGAATTCAGGAATCTCCAACATTTCATGGGCCGGTACGTAAGCCACTTCCTCCAGGCCGGCAAAGCCCTCCCGCACCAGAGTCGCCGCGACTTCCTCGTCTACCCCCAGTTGTTCCATGAACATCCGTTGCAGACCCTCATCCTCCTGACCACGCTGGGCCTGGGCCTGGGTCCGCGTCATCACGTTCAGGGTCCAGCCGGTCAGGCGACTGGCCAGATGCACGTTTTGGCCACCCTTGCCAATAGCCTGAGCCAGTTGTTTCTCGTCGGAGACGATGATATCCATGGCATGGGCGTCCTCATCCACGATGATGGATTCCACCTCCGCTGGCGACATCGCGTTCATCACAAAACGGATCGGATCGTCATGCCACTGCACGATATCCACCCGCTCGCCGGCCAGTTCGTTGGTCACACTCTGCACCCGAGCGCCGCGCATACCCACGCAGGCGCCAATCGGGTCGATGCGGGCATCCTTGCTCTTGACAGCGATCTTGGCCCGCGAGCCGGGATCGCGGGCGGCGCCCTTGATCTCGATGATCCCCTGGTTGATTTCGGGGACTTCCAGCGTGAACAGGGCGATCAGGAATTCCGGCGCCACCCGGCTAACAAACAATTGGGGGCCGCGGCTCTCGGCACGCACATCCTTGAGATAGCCGCGCACCCGCTCCCCGATTCGGAACGATTCGCGTGGGATCAACTCGTCGCGGAGAATCTTGGCCTCGATGTTGCCGCCAACGTCCAGGATGACGTCACCACGCTCCAGACGCCGAACCAGGCCACCGATCAGTTCACCCTTGCGATGCAGATAGGCGTCCACGATCTGGGCGCGTTCGGCATCGCGAACGCGCTGGACGATCACCTGCTTGGCGGTCTGGGCGGCGATGCGTCCGCCGAAATCGGCGTTTTCTTGTGGGGTTTCCACATACGCGCCAACCTGCGCGTCCGCCCGCAGCGCACGCGCCTGGTCCAGGGTGATCTGTCGGTCTGAGTTCTCGATTTGCGTGGCGTCGGCCATCACCAACCAGCGCCGAAAGGTTTCATACCCACCAGTGCGCCGGTTGATCACCACGCGCAATTCGGGATCGCCGGAGTAGCGTTTCTTGGCGGCCGACGCCAGCGCCACCTCCAACGCGTCGAAAATGACTTCCTTGTTGACGCCCTTCTCGTTGGAAACGGCATCCACGACCAGCAGGATATCTTTATTACCCTCTTTGTTTTCTTTACCACGCATGGCGTTCTGCCTCCTCGCCGGATCCGCGCGCTGTTATCCCGCCTTAAAGTTCGGGCACCAGTCGGGCCTTCGTGATCCATTCGAGCGGTACCCGCCACTCCCGACCTTCGCCATCCAAGATCACCACGTCACTGTCGCGCATCCCCGCCAGCCGCCCGACCAGTTTCCGTCGTCCGTCCAGCAGTTCCCGCAGATGCAGGCGCACTTCGGAACCGGCGAAGCGATTGAAATGCGCGGCCTCGAACAGGGGGCGATCCAACCCAGGCGAGGAGACTTCCAGGGTATAGTGTCCGGTGATCGGATCCTCGACATCCAGCACACCATTGACTTGATGGCTGACTCGCTGGCAGTCATCCAGGCCAATACCGTTTTCACTATCGATATAAATCCGCAATAGGGCACTCTCGTGGCCGGGATGAAACTCCACGCCCACCAGCTCATAGCCCATGGCCTCCACCACAACGGCCAGCATCCGTCTGAGCGTCTTCAAATCCTGACGCATTTTGCCCACCACAAATAAAAAATGGGCTCACGGCCCACTTGTTCGCCTAACCGAACCGGCTATCGCGGCGCAACCCCAAACGGGCGAACCGGAAATCGCTCGGAAGCGGAACTTCCCGAGCCACCGGCCAGCGCCGGAAGCAGCCACATAAAAAAAGCCCTTAACGGGCTTCCCTTGATCTTTAATTAAAGTGGTAGCGGGGGCAGGATTTGAACCTACGACCTTCGGGTTATGAGCCCGACGAGCTACCGGACTGCTCCACCCCGCATCAGAGGGGGAAATATAACATCCATAACGCTCGATTGGCAAGCAAAAATTACCGCAGTCAATCCTTCGTCAACTCTCGTCGCCACGCGCCGGACAACCTTGCGATGGTCAGATCATGCCGATCCCAATCGCCGCGCGATGTCAGCCAGCCGTCGGCCTAACACGCGGGCAATTCGCTTTTCTTCGCCATCCAGCGTCGCGTGGGATTCCGAACCTGACCTGTGGCTTGGTCCGTAAGGCGTGCCGCCGCCACGGGTCACGCTCAACGCCGACTCGGTAAAGGGTACTCCCACCAACACCATCCCATGGTGCAACAGCGGCACCATCATCGTCAGCAGGGTGGATTCATGACCGCCATGTGGGGTCGAGGCCGAGGTGAACACCGCCGCCGGTTTACCGGACAGCGTTCCCGCCAACCACAGCCCGCCGGTGGAATCCAGAAAGTATTTGAGCGGCGCCGCCATGTTGCCAAAGCGGGTGGGACTGCCCAAGGCCAGGCCGACGCATTCCCGCAAATCATCCAGGCTAACATAGGGCGGGCCGGCGACCGGAATATCATCCTCCACCGCTTCGCAAACAGCCGAGACTGGCGGCACGGTACGCAGCCGCGCCGTCATGCCCTCGATTTCCTCCACGCCCCGAGCCACCTGACGCGCCAGTTCAGCGGTTCCGCCGGTGCGGCTGTAATACAACACCAAAATATCCGCCACCACACTGCTCCAACACGCCCGTTACATCCCGACCGAAACCGGTTACCCCATCTTCCATCGGCGAATCCAAGCTACGTCATCCCGATAGATATGTCTGCTCTGAGACCACGTTTGATGCTATATAATTTCTTCGATTGCCACTTCGCCCTTCGACCAAGCGTTGATGCCAACCGTGGTTTCCTGGACTGTTACGCGATTCATGACCAAACCGATTCTATCCGCTTTCAGCCTGCTGGCGCTGACGGCCTGCACCACCGCGCCGGTGCAGGAGATGAGCGACGCCCGCCAGGCGATCTATTCGGCGGAGGTATCCGGGGCGGTACGGCACTCGCCCGACACGCTGCTGGCGGCTCAAAACTTGTTGCGGGAAGCGCAGGATCACCTGGAAGCCGGCGCCTACGGCGAGGCCCGCCGCTATGCGCTGGATGCCCGCGCCGCCGCCATCAAGGCGCGTGAGCAGGCGACGCGGAGCGTCACGCCCCGGTCCGCGCCCTGACTTGCGAGCCCCGGCGTTCCCACGTCATCGGTTCCGCGATCCGTCATGCCCAACCCTCTCGCGCCCTTCGCTTCCAGCCCCTGGCGCCAACTGCTGCTCTTGGCGTTGCTGATAACGTCGAGTCCTCCCACCGGGGCCGCTGGCCTGGACTTCACCCTACCTGGCCTCGATGGTCGGCCGGTACGGCTGGCCGATTTTCGTGGCCAATGGGTCATCGTGAATTTCTGGGCAAGCTGGTGCACACCCTGCCTGCTGGAAATGCCCGAATTGGAATCCTTTCATCAGAACCAGCGCGGTCGCGCCGTGGTCATCGGCGTCAATTGCGAAGCGCTCGCCCCCGCCGAGATTCGATTGTTCGTAAAACGGTTGGGTGTGACCTTTCCCATTGCGCTAAGCGCTGGCCAACGGCTGCCAGGTTTTCCGCTCAAGGGATTGCCAACCACTTTTCTGGTATCCCCCACCGGCGCCATCGCGCATACCTATCTGGGCGTGGTGGACACCACTCTGCTGGCCAGGCGCCTGACCGAACTGGAACCCGCGGACGGGCGGACCAAGACCAAAGCGGCGCCGCCGGCTCCTCCCTAACCTCCGAGGAGGCTTCATGAAAACCCTTTGCCTGCGCTGTTATATCAGTGGCCGCGTCCAAGGCGTCGGTTTCCGCTACGCCACCGCCGAAAAGGCTCTGAACTTGGGTGTCACGGGCTACGTCCGCAATCTGCCGGATCGGCGGGTGGAAGTGCTGGCCTGTGGCGAGGAACGAGCGGTCAACGCGTTGCGCAACTGGCTGTGGCAGGGTCCACAACTTGCCCGGGTCAGCGATGTTCGCTACGAGACGCTGTCCTACCAGGACCACCACGATTTCCAAATCGATTGAAGACCGTGTTTTTTTATTCTCCGGGCTTGACTTATCCACAGGCTTGTGCACGGCGTGGTACCCGACCGTTTTCAGGGCCGGCCCGGCGAAAAATCTCCGCCAGATTCCAGGATTTACAAGTAATTCATTGAAAATGATAACAAATACGAACTGATTAAAAATTCATCAAACTGTCATTCTTTTAACGGTAACGCGCATTTATGCCCATCGCGCGAAAGTTATCCACAGAGTTATCCACAGAAGTTGTGGATAACTTTGTGCGTCATGCTGTTTCGCGCCATCCACGCTGTTCTAGCGCCAATCGTTCCCGCAATTCCTCAAGCAACCGCTCCCGCGCGATCAAAACGCTATCGGCATCGCGCCGGCCGCGATACTCGACTTGACCCGCCGCTAGGTTACGCTCGCTGATCACCACCCGGTGCGGAATGCCGATCAGCTCCATATCGGCGAACATCACGCCGGGTCGAACTTCTCGATCATCGAGCAAGGCGTCAATATCCGCTGCCCGCAATTCCCGATACAGCGTTTCGGTTGCCTCACGCACGGCAGCGGAACGGCTGGCTCCAATCGGCGTCACCGCTACCTGGAACGGCGCCATCGCCGCGGGCCAAATGATGCCGCGCTCGTCATGATTCTGTTCGATGGCGGCGGCCACCACCCGCGACACGCCAATGCCGTAACAGCCCATGGTCACAACTTCCGCCTGACCGTGTTCATTCAGCACTTCAGCCTGCATCGCCGCGCTGTATTTGGTGCCGAGTTGGAAAATGTGGCCCACCTCGATCCCGCGAGCGATGTGCAACACTCCCTGGCCATCCGGGCTGGGATCGCCTTCGACAACCTGGCGCAGGTCGAACACTTGGGTCGGTTCCGGCAGATCGCGCCGGAATGTCACGCCGGTCAGGTGAAATCCCGGCTCGTTCGCGCCGCACACGAAATCGTTCATGACCGGCACCGCGCGGTCCACCACGATATCGATCCCGGCCGGGACATCGACTGGGCCAATATAGCCGGGCCGACATTGTAAGTGACGTTCGATTTCCTCATCGGTGGCAAACCGAAAATCCGCCAGGGCGGGAATCTTGCGTGCCTTGATTTCGTTCAGTTCATGATCGCCGCGCAGCAAGAGCAGACACATGACGCCATCGCTCATGATGGCAATCGTCTTGAGAATCCGCTGCGGGGGAACGCCAAGATATTCGCTCACCTCAGCGATGGTGCGCTTGCCGGGCGTCGCGACCTTCCGCATCGCCTCGGCGCGCGCGGGCCGCGATTCCTGAGGCGTGATGGCCTCCGCCAGTTCGACGTTGGCGGCATAGTCGCTTTCGGTGGAGAAGGCGATGGCGTCCTCGCCGGAATCGGCCAGCACGTGGAATTCCTGCGAGCGCGCCCCGCCGATACTACCGCTATCCGCTAGCACCGCGCGAAACTTCAGGCCCAGCCGGGTAAAAATACGCACGTAAGCCGCGTGCATGGCGTCGTAGGTTTCCTGCAACGACGCCTGATCGAGATGGAAGGAATAGGCGTCCTTCATCAGAAATTCCCGCGCCCGCATCACCCCAAAACGGGGCCGGATCTCGTCGCGGAACTTGGTCTGAATCTGATAAAAACTGACTGGCAGTTGTTTATAGCTTTTGATCTCTCGCCGAAACAGGTCGGTGATGACTTCCTCGTGAGTCGGGCCAAAGCAGAATTCGCGCTCGTGCCGGTCCCTCAACCGCAGCAACTCCGGACCGTACTGCCGCCAGCGCCCCGATTCCTGCCACAGTTCGGCGGGTTGCACGGCGGGCATCAGCAGTTCCAAGGCGCCAGCACGATTCATTTCCTCGCGCACCACCATCTCGACCTTGCGCAACACGCGCAGGCCCAGCGGCAACCAGGTGTAAACGCCAGCGGCGAGTTTGCGAATCAAGCCAGCCCGCAGCATAAGCTGATGACTGACCACCTCGGCGTCGGCCGGGGTTTCCTTCACGGTGAACAGCGGAAAATGAGAGACGCGCATGAATCCTGCCTTGTGAAACGTGGATAAGAATTCAGGGGTTGCAAAAATAATCCTGGTCTTTCTGGGCCTTTTTTAACTCCTCGGCGCGTTGCGCGGCGTCAAGAACGATCTTGCTACCCTTGGCGTCGGTTCTCACGACCTGGGTTTCGCCTTGCAGCACCTGGACGTTCTTCTTGGCAACTTCGCAGTTCTTGGCGCGGGTGTCCTCGGCGTCCTTTTGCGCCTGTTCGGCCTGTTCCTTCTGCTTGGCTTCCTGCTTGGCCACCTCCTCCTTCTCCTTGGCTTGCTGGCTGCTCAGGGCGGCTTCGGTTCCCGCCGTCGCATTCGATTTGCGCACCATTTCGTATTTCACTCCAGCAGGCGGCGCCAGTTCGGAATATTTCACCATTCCCTGCTCGTCGGTCCACTTGTAGATGAATTGCTGGGCTTGAGCCGTGACGGTCGTTCCACAGCTACCCATCACCAGTAGGAACCAAAGTGCTCGTTTCAACATGATCGCCCTCCAAATCGCCAGGATATTCACGACAACATGCCATGCGACGGACATGCCCCAGTGTCGCAACAGGATTTTGCTTAAAATGAATGTCGTGTAGTATAACCGGCCCGCAAGACCCGCGCCCAGTGCGTATCGGCGGCTTTCGGAACGGGTTGCGCCCGCCGGGAATTACCCCTGCCGCACAGCGGCTACCCCGCTCAACCGCGGCCCTGGCCAAGCCACTCACCGAACCCGTTCATGACGCGCCCGTAGCCTGGCGATGATGTGTCGTGCCGGTTAGTACTCTCCATCCACTTCGCCATGAGGAGTCAATATCATGGAACCTATCACTGGCGCTGAAATCCTGGTGCGCTGCCTGAAGGAAGAGGGCGTTGAATACCTGTTCGGCTATCCGGGCGGCTCCGTGCTGCATATTTACGACGCTTTGTACATGCAAGAGGAGATCAAGCATGTGCTGGTCCGGCACGAGCAGGCGGCCGGACACGCCGCCGACGGCTATTCCCGCGCTAGCGGCAAACCCGGCGTGGTGCTGGTCACGTCCGGTCCCGGGGTGACCAACGCGGTCACGGGCATCGCCACCGCCTACATGGACTCCATTCCGATGGTGATCTTCTCTGGTCAGGTGCCCACGGCGCTGATCGGCAATGACGCCTTTCAGGAAGTGGACTCGGTCGGCATCACCCGGCCCTGCGTCAAGCACAATTTCCTGGTCAAGGACGTGACCCAACTGGCGGAAACCGTCAAAAAGGCCTTTTATATCGCCACTACTGGCCGACCCGGCCCGGTGCTGGTGGATTTGCCGAAGGACGTGACCATCGCCAAGACCGAATTCCATTATCCCAAGAAAGTCAAATTGCGGTCCTACAATCCGACTATCAAAGGTCACGCGGGCCAAATCCGCAAGGCGGTGGACCTGATTTTGTCCGCCAAGCGGCCGATGATCTATACCGGCGGCGGGGTGATCTTGAGCGATGGCTCGACGGAACTGGTCGAACTCACGCAACTGCTCGGCTATCCGATCACGCAAACGCTGATGGGGCTGGGCGCCTATCCGGCCACCGATCAACAGTTCGTCGGCATGCTGGGCATGCACGGCACCTATGAAGCTAACATGGCGATGCACGAATGCGATGTGCTGATCGCCATCGGCGCCCGTTTCGACGACCGGGTGACCGGCAAAATTGACAAATTCTGCCCGACCGCTCGCATCGTTCACGTGGATATCGATCCTTCCTCGATCTCCAAAAACGTCAAGGTGGATGTTCCCATCGTCGGTTCCGTACCGCACGTGCTGCGGGCCATGATCAACGTGATCCGCGACGAGAAGCTCAAGCCCGATACTGACGCGCTAGCGCGGTGGTGGCGACAAATCGACGAATGGCGGGCCGTGAAATCGCTGGGCTATCGCAACAGCGACGAAGTCATCAAACCCCAGTTCGTGATCGAGAAGCTGTACCAGATCACCAAGGGTCAAGCCATCATCACCTCCGATGTGGGCCAGCACCAGATGTGGGCGGCCCAATACTATCCCTTCGACCGACCGCGCCAATGGATCAATTCCGGTGGGTTGGGCACGATGGGTTTCGGCCTGCCAGCGGCGATGGGCGCCAAACTGGCGTTCCCCGACCAGGACGTGGCTTGTGTCACCGGTGACGGCAGCATCCAGATGATGGCCCAGGAACTGGCGACCATGAAGCAGTACCACACGCCGGTCAAGATCGTGAATCTGAACAACGGCTATCTCGGCATGGTGCGGCAGTGGCAGGAATTTTTCTATCAGAAACGCTATTGCATGACCTACTTCGAGGCTCTGCCCGATTTCGTGATGCTGGCCGAGGCCTACGGCCATGTCGGGATGCGGATCGAGAAGCCGAGCGAGGTGGAAGGCGCGCTGCGCGAGGCATTTGCGTTGAAGGATCGTACCGTGTTCCTCGATTTTCTCACCGATCCCAGCGAGAACGTGTTCCCGATGATTCCCTCGGGCGGTGGCCAAAACGAAATGCTGCTTGCCGAGCGCGACGAGATGGTTTCCACTCACGACGAAGGGATGGTGCTGCTGTGAACAACGACAATCGTCATCTGATTTCGATCCTGATGGAGAACGAGGCCGGCGCCCTGTCGCGGGTAGCCAATCTGTTTTCGGCTCGTGGCTACAACATCGAAAGCTTGACGGTGGCGCCGACGGACGATCCAACGCTGTCGCGGCTGACCCTGGTCACTCGCGGCAACGAGCAGATCGTCGAGCAAATCGTCAAGCAGCTCAACAAGCTGATCGACGTGGTCAAACTCATTGATTTGAGTGAAACCGACGCCATCGAGCGCGAATTGATGCTGATCAAAACCAAGGCCAGCGGCGAACAGCGCGCCGAGATGAAACGACTGGCCGATATTTTCGGCGGGCACGTGCTCGACGTCACCGATACGACCTACACCATCGAACTGACCGGCAGCGGCGGCAAACTGGACAACTTCCTGCGCGCCATCGAGAAGGATGCCATTCTCGAAGTGGTGCGCTCCGGCGCCACGGGCATCGCCCGCGGCCAGAAGGCGCTGCACGCCTGAATATCTTGCGGTGAATCCTTGCCCGTTCCCGCCGCGCGTTCCGGCCGGGGACGGTTTGTCCGTCATCCCTCAGGAAATCCCCCATGAACATCTATTATGACAAAGATGCCGACCTGTCCCTGATCAAGGGCAAGACCGTCGCCATCATTGGCTATGGCTCCCAGGGCCACGCCCATGCCCTCAATCTGCGCGATTCCGGCGTCGACGTCATCGTCGGTTTGCGCGCTGGTTCCACCTCGGCGGTCAAGGCCGAAAAAGCGGGCCTGGCGGTCAAGCCGGTTGAGGAAGCCGCCGCTGCCGCGGACGTGATCATGATTCTCGCGCCCGACGAGCATCAGAGCCAGATTTACCGGCAGATCGAACCCAAGCTCAAGCAGGGCGCGGCGCTTGCCTTCGCCCACGGCTTCAACATTCACTTCGGCGGCGTCGTGCCGCGCGCCGATTTGGACGTGATCATGATCGCGCCCAAGGGTCCGGGCCACTTGGTGCGTTCGACTTACACCCAGGGTGGCGGCGTGCCCTGCCTGATCGCCGTGGCGCAAGACGCCTCCGGCCAGGCTAAGGAACTGGCGTTGTCCTACGCTTCCGCCAACGGTGGCGGCCGCGCCGGCATCATTGAAACCACCTTCCGTGAAGAGTGCGAAACCGACCTGTTTGGCGAACAGGTGGTGCTGTGCGGCGGCTTGACCTCGCTGATTCAGGCTGGGTTCGAGACGCTGGTGGAAGCGGGTTATGCGCCGGAAATGGCCTATTTCGAGTGCCTGCATGAAGTGAAGCTGATCGTGGATTTGATCTACGAAGGCGGCATCGCCAACATGCGTTACTCGATTTCCAACACCGCCGAATACGGCGATTTCACCCGTGGACCGCGCATCATCACCGAGCAGACCAAAGCGGAGATGAGTAAGATCCTCAAGGAAATCCAGACCGGTCAGTTCGCCCGCGAATTCATCCTGGAGAATCAGGCCGGCGCGCCAGTGTTGCGGGCTAATCGCCGCATCAGCCGCGAGCATCCCGTCGAGCAGGTTGGCGAGAAACTGCGCGGCATGATGCCGTGGATCAAAGCCAACCGATTAGTGGACACCAGTAAGAATTGAGGTAATGAGTTACAAGGCAGGGGGTGGTATTTATCATCTGACTACACCCTGCTTTTCTGCTTTGGGGTTAAAAGACATGCGCTATAAGGGAACGATAACCCAATGGAACGATAAAAAAGGTTTTGGATTTATCACACCAGAGGATGGCAGTGAAAAGGTTTTCATTCATGCTAATTCATTAACTCGCCGGCAAGCTCGCCCGCAAATATCCGATGTAGTAACCTACGAAATTGAGATTAACGGCAAACAAAAACCGCTTGCGGTGAAAATGCAATATCAGGAAGCACCAACAAAATTTTCCGCTTTGAATACGCGCATCAACGGAACAATAACCGACTGGAATGACGAAAAAGGCTTCGGGTTTATCACCCCAGAGAACGGCGACGGAAAAATTTTTCTTCATGTAAACGCGCTAGCGACTGGACAACGCCGTCCACAATTATCTGATTCAATAACCTACGAAGTTGGATCTGATGATCAGCGGAGACCCTATGCGGTTAACGTACAATATAAAAATTATCGATTAAGGGTTCATTTTTTCAATTTGTTTTTTCTGGGATCGATCACATTTTTTGCTATTCTATTTTGGATGGCCTTCAAAAATATTATTCCCTGGTGGATTTTTATCGTTTATGTCAGCGCCAGTTTTCTCGCCTTGCTTGAATACGCTTTTGATAAATACAAAGCGCAGTGTGGGAAATGGCGAACCTCCGAAGCAATGCTGCATGCCCTTGAATTATTAGGAGGTTGGCCCGGCGCTCTGATCGCGCAACAAACATTCCGACATAAAAATAAAAAGATTTATTTTCAAATACCATTTTGGATGATCGTTGCAATACATATTTGCTTCTGGGCATGGTTTCTGGTGAGAAAACCAAACTGGTTATTGAAATTCTCTGATTGGTCATGGATTTTCGGGCTATTCATGCATTCCACACACATTTATCCATAAATTTAGAATGGGAATTCACATGACTAGCGATACCCCCGAACCTCGCCGCACGCGCGGTCTCTATTTACTGCCCAACCTGTTCACGACCGCTGCGTTGTTCTGTGGTTTCTACGCCATCATCGCCGCGTTGCATGGCCGCTTTGAATCCGCCGCTGTCGCGGTGTTCATCGCCATGGTGCTGGATGGGCTGGACGGTCGAGTCGCCCGTCTGACGCACACCGAAAGCGAGTTTGGCGCCCAGTACGACAGCATGGCGGATCTGGTGTCCTTTGGTCTGGCCCCCGCCCTGATCATGTACGAATGGGCCTTGGGCGCCATGACCGGCATGGGGCCATTCCTGTCCAAGCTCGGCTGGCTGGCGGCGTTTTTCTACACGGTGATGGCGGCGCTGCGACTGGCGCGCTTCAACGTGCAACTGGGCAGCACCGACAAACGCTATTTCATTGGCTTGCCCAGCCCCTCAGCCGCCGCCATCGTCACTGGACTGGTCTGGTTCTGCGCCGATCTCGGCCTGACCGGCGTTCAGATGTTGTGGCCAGCGCTGATCATCACCGTCGGCGCGGGCGCGTTGATGTTCAGCAATATCCTCTATTTCAGTTTCAAGCAGGTCGATTTGCATGGGCGGGTACCCTTCATCGCTGCGCTGCTGGTGGTGCTGATCTTCGTATTCACTTCGATGGACCCGCCCAAAGTGTTGTTCTTCGGCTTTCTATTCTACGGCCTGTCCGGCCCGGCGCTGTTCCTGTGGCGCTGGCGTCGGCACGCCCGACGGCAAATCGAAACCCCCTGACCCCGGAGCGGACCCGCACGAAAGGATCGAAAAATCCTGGTGTAACTCCTTCATAGTGAAGCTATTTTTCTGTCTGGGGAAATCGGACGATTTCGAACACAACGGATCGTGATTGCCAGCCACCGGCCACGAGAAAATTCGCATGGAATTTTCGGAATCTTTAACAAACTTGAGTCAAAAAGCGAAAGATCGCTATAATTCCTTTAGTATCCGAAAGACAATTATCGTCTAGCGTTTCACCCGGGCTAAATCGACGAATGGTCCGATGGACGAGCGAAGCGAAATCCACCCGCGGCGGAAGATCGCGAAAAGCGGATCACGTCCCGCAGTCCATCAAGCCCCACCCAACGTGGGGTCAACACAGGCCCGTTGAAGCACCGGTTATCTTCGTTAGCCTGCTCCCGCGCAGCTCGCCGCCGCCGCCCAACTTCATCCAGGGATTCGGCGGAAGTATAAAATGAGAACCAGAGGAAAAGACCGTGCGAACCGGTATCGTCATCGATTCGGCCTGCGATCTGCCGCAGTCTTACATTCAGAGCCACAACATTCACATCATGCCGATTAATCTGCATTTCGGCTATGACGTCTTCAAGGATGTTCGTGACCCGGAAGCCACCCAGGCGTTCTATCGTAAATATCTGGCCGAAAAAACGCTGGACGCTGAAACCACGCCGTTTTCAGTGGAACAGATCCAGACGATGTTTCTGGATGAGTTGGTGCTTAAATACGACCGGGTGTTGGTCATCACCATCGCTCAAGCCCGTAGCGCGATTTTCACCAATGCGACCGAGGCCTCCTTCGCCATTCTGAAACAGTATCGGGAGCGGCGGCAGAAAGCGGGTCTAACCGGATCGTTTTACCTCAACGTCTTGGACAGCAAAACGCTGTTCACCGGCCAAGGCGTACTGGTCCACGAAGCCGTGCGCCTGTTGGAAGAACAGAGCCTGTCGTTCGGCACCCTGCGCAACGCCGTCGAGCAACTCAGCCAGCAGGTCCATGGCTATCTCATTCCCGATGACTTGTTCTACCTCCACCACCGGGCCAGCAAGAAGGGTGAAAAATCCGTCGGCCTGTTCGGTTATCACTTTGGCACTCTGCTGGACATCAAGCCGGTCATCAGCTTCCATCAAGGGGAAAGTCAGGTCCTCGCCAAGGAACGGGGATTCGACCGCGCGCTGATCAAGGCGTTCGAGATCGCCCGACAAGCCATCGACCAGGGGTTGGCGACCCGGATCGTCAACACCAGCTATGCCGGCGACCCCGAATTTATCCGCCGCAAGCGAGCGTTCGTGGACTTCAAACAATATGCCAACAACCGAGAGGTTGAAGTATTGCTATCGATTATGAGCACGACCGCCGGCATTAACGTCGGCCCAGGCTCGTTTGCGTTGAGCTACATCGCTGGGCCGCCACTCACGGCCGTCACCAGTCCTGACACCGATGTTGCCGTCGATGGCAACTAGTGTTTCACCCAACGTGTTTCACCCAACCTGGGTCGATCTCAGGGTGGCCGGCCCGTGGCGATAGCCCACCGAAATTGCCCACGGGCGAGCGCCAAAATTTTGCGAGGGCTATTCGCCAGTCTCTCAAGCCACAGACCCTTGCCGTGTCACCATCCAGTTGTCGATCAGTCGCGCCCGACCCAGCCAAGCCGCTGCAAAAATCCGCAATTCACAATCGCTGGCGAGGGGGCGCTGTAAATCCTTGGAGCGACGGATTTCAAAATAATCGGGCCGGAAACCGGCCGACGCCAGCGTTGCCTTCGCTTCGGCCTCCAACGCCGGGTAATCCTGCTTGCCAGCCCGCAACCGCCCAGCCGTCGTCCGCAGGGTTGCATACAGCGTGGGAGCAATCGCTCGTTCCTCGGCGGACAAATAACCGTTGCGCGAGCTGAGCGCCAATCCATCGGCTTCTCGCACTGTCGGTACGCCGACGATTTCCACGGGCAGGTCGAGATCGGTCACCATCCGGCGGATGATCACCAGTTGCTGCCAGTCCTTTTCGCCGAATACCGCGATGTCCGGTTGCGCCATGTTGAACAGCTTGCTCACCACGGTGGTGACGCCGGTGAAATGGCCGGGCCGGCTGGCGCCGCACAACACCGTCGGCAGGTCCGGCACTGTCACCTGGGTCATGGTCTCCAACGGGCGCGGATACACCTCGGCGACGCTGGGCGCGAACAGCAGGTCCAATCCAGCCGTCGCCAACTGGCGCGAGTCCGCTTCCAGCGTGCGGGGATAAGCGGCGAAATCCTCGCTGGGACCGAACTGCAGCGGATTGACGAAAATGCTGGCGACGGTACGCGGCGCCAGTTCGCGGGCTTGCTCGACCAGATGGATATGGCCCCGGTGCAGGTTGCCCATGGTGGGGACGAAGGCGACCCGCTCCCCGGCCCGTTTCCAGGCCGCGACCTGGGCGCGCAGATCGGCGATGGTATGGACGGTGCGCACGATGACTCTCCTCGACGCTCAGGCAATGCAATGTTCAGGGCCAGGAAATTCGCCGCGCTTGACGGCGGCCACGTAAGCTTCCACCGCCGCTTGCAGACTGTCCTGGCCAGTGAGGAAGTTCTTGGAAAACTTCGGCCGGCGGCCCGGCGTGATGCCCAGCATGTCGTAGCAGACCAACACCTGGGCATCGCAATGCGGACCGGCGCCGATGCCGATCAATGGGATGTCCAACGCCTCGGTCAACCGCGCCGCCAACTCGGCCGGGATGCATTCCACCAGCGCCATATCCGCGCCAGCGTCCTGTAGGGCCAGCGCCTCGTCAATGATCTGACGGGCAGCCGCCTCCTCGCGACCCTGCACCTTGTAGCCGCCCAGCTTGTGCACCGACTGTGGCAGCAGACCAAGGTGGGCACAGACTGGAATGCCGTTGCGGCTGAGTTGGCGCACGGTTTCGCCCAGCCAGCCGCCGCCTTCCAATTTGACCATTTGCGCGCCACCTTCGCCCATCAGCCGGGCGGCGTTGCGCACGCCCTGCTCGACCGTGGCGTAGCTGGCGAACGGCATGTCCGCCATCAGCAACGCGGTCTGGCAACCGCGCGCCACCAGGCGAGTATGGTAGATCATATCCTCCATCGTCACCGGCAAGGTGCTGTGCTGGCCCTGCACCACCATGCCCAGCGAATCGCCGACCAGAATGACTTCGACGCCCGCTGCTTCTAGCAGCGCCGCGAAGCTGGCGTCATAGGCGGTCAAGACGGCGAACCTTTCCCGGTTACGCTTCATCTTCGCCAGAGTGGTGATCGTGATCGGCTTGCGGGTCGGTTGTTCCTGGTACATGACGTGCTCTGGGTAAGGTCACGCCGCGCGGGCGGATGGGGCGGGGCGGCGGATTTGCGAAAGGGTTCCGGCGCGGGCCGGGCTGGCGAGGCTATCGTACCCGGTTAATCGGCGCTGTCCAGCCGGGCGATAGCCTGTGGCGGGCAACGCGCCAGTAGTTCGATCAACGGGCCGCGACCGGGAATGTGCAGATTCGGGGCGATATCGCGCAACGGATAAAGGACAAACGCCCGTTCGTGCAGGCGGGGATGCGGCAGGGTCAGCCGTGGATCGTCGCTGGTCAGTTGATCGTACAACAGCAAATCCAGATCCAAGGTACGCGCCCCCCAGCGCACGCTCCGGGCGCGGCCCTGCGCGATTTCGAGCGTCTGCAACGCCAGCAGTAATTGCCGCGGGGTCAAACCGGTATCCAGCGCGGCGACGGCGTTGACGTAATCCCCCTGACCGAGCGGCCCGCCAACCGGGGCGGTGCGGTACAGCGGCGATTGCGCCACGCACCCACTGGCGAGAATCCCGTTCAATGCCAGGAACGCACGCCGCACTTGGCGGATCGGATCCTCCAGATTGCTGCCAATGCCGATATAGGCCCGCGCTGGCCGCATTCGAGCGATCCTTGGGCTCAGGTCTCGGATGCCGGTTGAACGACCGGCGGACTCTTGCGCGTGGAGCGCGGCTTGCGTCGGTGGCGAGACTTGCCCTTGCTGACCTTAGCCGCCGGCTGGGTAGCCTGGATGCGGCCAGCGGCATCCAACGCCAGTAGCTGGGTCCACCAATCGGCCAGTGGCGCCGCTTGCTCATCCGCCTCGGCGCGCAGCAGCAGAAAATCGTAGCCGGCGCGAAACCGAGGATGGTCCAGCAGCCGCAGCGCGCGCTTGCCAGTGGTGACCATCAATCGTTGTTGTAACTCCCAAATTTCCCGCATCGGCAGGCTGTAGCGGCGAGGCAGGGCGGTATGGCGGATTTGCGCCTGGATGATCCGTTCAGCCGCTTCCTGCAACGCCTCGTGCGCATCCAGTCCATCCGCTTCCAGGGAGCGCATCTGTTCCCGTAACGGCTCCCACAGCAGGGCGGCGAACAGGAACGCTGGATGAATCGGCTTGTTTTCGGCCAACCGGCGATCGGTGTTGGCTAGTGCCCGGACCAGCAAAGTTTTCGGGTAATGGCGCTGCTGGTGGTGCAAACAGCGCTCGGTCGCTGGGAACAGCCAGCCGAACAGGCGGTAATGGCGCAGCAACTCGAAAGTCTGAATGGCACAGCCGCCCAGGAACAATTTGAGGACTTCGTCGAACAGGCGGGCCGGCGGAATCTTTTCCAGCAGGTGGCCCAGTCGGTGCAGTGGCGCTTCGGTGGCTGGATCAAGCCGAAAACCCAGCTTGGCGGCGAACCGCACCGCCCGCAGCAGGCGCACCGGGTCTTCGTGGTAATGTTGCGCCGGGTCGCCGATCAGCCGGATCAGGCCGGCCTTGAGATCAGCGATGCCGCCCACGTAGTCGAGCACCGCGAAATTGTCGATATCGTAATACAGGGCGTTGATGGTGAAATCCCGCCGCCAAGCATCATCCTCGATAGTCCCATAGACGTTGTCGCTGAGGATGCGGCCATCCGCCGCCCGCTCCACGCTGGGACCCTCGGTGTCTTCGTCGTCACGGCCGTAGGCGCGGAAGGTGGCGACCTCAATGATTTCCTGGCCAAATTGCACGTGGGCCAACCGGAAGCGGCGGCCAATCAGTCGGCAGTTGCGGAATAGCTTGTACACCTGTTCGGGGCGGGCGTCGGTGGCAATGTCGAAATCCTTCGGTTCGCGACCGAGCAGCAGATCCCGCACGCCACCACCGACCAGGCAGGCGCGATGACCGGCCTCGCGCAGCCGATACAGGACCTTAACCGCGTTGGGACTGATATTGGCCCGCGAGATGTTGTGTTCGGGGCGAGGGATGACAACGGGGAGGAAATTTGAGCGTGTGGAATCCAAGGCGTGTTCGCCAACTCTTGTCTACAGCGGAAGCGCGGGTATAATACTACTTTCCTTCCAAGACACCACCTGTCATTCCGCTCCCTTCGTCTAGTGGCCCAGGACACCGCCCTCTCACGGCGGGAACAGGGGTTCGAAACCCCTAGGGAGCGCCATTCAAATCATGTAGTTAGGTATCTACCCCAGATATTTGCCCAATATACGAGGCTGAACGGGGGTTGACAAGGGTAGACTTCCGGGGCGGGCGCTTATCTGGTGGAATTTCACCGGATTGAAACTTAGTCCGGCCAATACTCCGCATCAAGCACCTGTTCCACCGTGAACGGGCACTGGTCGGGGAAGGTTGCCAACGGGAGGCCGGTTTCGCCTGCCGTATTCCGCCGGACTCTTGGATAAAGATCAGCGACTAGGGCGGGCAACAGTGGACGTAAGCTCGGACTGTCTTTCGCCAAATCATTGAGTTGGTCTCGCCCATTGATTAGCGATAGTTCCCAACTGGTTTCGCGCCGTTCCGGCTGATACCGCCATTTCAGCAGGTGTAGCATCACGTTGAACAAGTAGCCGCGGATGGAATGCTTTTCGCGCCGTCCCATGCTCTCGATTTCCTCCGCGATATTCTCAACATCCAAATCGACGCGGTTAAATTCGCCTTGGCGCAAGAGCGCGGCCTGTTGCTGGGTCCACAGGTAGAAATCGGTGTCGTAGGCGGTCGGGTCAGGCATGGCGGGCCTCGTTCAATGTTCCATGTCCCTTAAGTCCAACCGCCGTTCGATGCGTTCGACGCGGCGGCGAAGCTCGTCCAACTCGGATCGGTCTGAGTGGACGGCGGTGGTCAGCCCAACTAGTTGTTGCCCCATGGCCGATAGCGGAACCTCAACGTCGGTGATTCTCGCCTTCACATCGCCCAGATCGGCGCGGATTGCTCGAAGGTGTTCCAGCACCAGGGACTCAATATCGGTGGTCATGGCTGGTTGTCCCGAACGACTCCCCGGAACGCCTTGACCATCTCCCGAACGGCGAGCGCGAGTTCACCCGGAACAGAAATCATCTCGCGTTGTGGGCGGTTGGATTTAGGTCGGCCTCGCCCGCGCTTTTTTCCCTTGGTTGCGGTCGGTTCCTCATTCATGTTCGCACCTTACAGATTTTTTCAGATAGCGTATCCTGCGCGTTAGTGTTGTCAACAGAAAAGTCTAGGCCTGATTATTCGATTCATAGTAATGGGGAAAGACATTGGTATGGCTCCGGGGGGGTGGGGTTGAAACTCAAAACGTGACGACGAGCGGATCGCTGGCGATGTCCAGATTCGGATAGGCGTGCTGGCTGCTGATGCCAAATTTCGTCAGTCCGCCGGGGTCGCGGTGGTGGTTGGACAAACCGCCTTCCTCGGCTAGAAGGACCGTCATGCAACGGGTGAAGTCGCCCATGGTGCGCTCTCCTAAAACGATGGGCGTCAGGATTGACGCGCCCTCTTAAAAAATCGCGTGGATTGCAGCGGTTATGGCGAGGAGGGCCAAATAAAAGTGTAAAAGCGGTAGCGTCGGTGGGCGTGGCGCTATTCGCCAAGGAGAGCACCGGCTTGAAAACTGGGGATTGCGTTGGTCGCCACCCAGGGTTCACGCCGCGCCGTGCTCCTCCCGTACGGCACGCGGGGAACGCGGAACGATTTGGTGATGAGCAAGGTGACTCGTATCCAAGTCATTTCGGCCCTGAACCGGGATGGGGATGGGGTTCGTCTGGCAACTATTTTTCCGTCAAATATCCATTGCAGTATGACGCCAATAATTGCCATACTAAAATGATGGCAAACTATTGGACGCTAGGGCATGGTCCATGAACAGGGGTGATAGACATTGACATAACAATTTGTTCTATATCTATAAAATAAAATTACTAGAATGAGTAAGGAGTCGACGAGATGAAACAGCGTGACACAATAGCGGTCTTCATGCACTACGGCTGGCTCCTGGCGGCATTGCTGCTGGCGGTGGGCCTGGGGTGGGGAACCGGAGTTGCCTCAGCCGCTGAAGTTACCCCGGTGAGCAACCCGCCATCGGCCCAGCACGAGAGTCCGAGCGCCGGCTCCTACGAAAGCGGCATCGGTTTGATCCGGGGTTGGGTGTGCAACGCATCCCGTGTGGAAATCGAAATTGACGGCGGCGAACGGCGATTGGCCGCCTACGGCACCAAGCGGGGCGATACAGCGACCGTTTGTGGCGATACCGATAACGGCTATGGGCTGACCTTCAATTGGAACGCGCTGGGGGATGGTCCGCACAAGCTGCGCGCGTTCGCCGATGGCGTGGAGTTCGGCAACGTGGTGTTTCACGTCACCACTCTGGGACAAGACTTCCTGCAAGGCGCGCACGGCGATTATACCCTGTCCGATTTTCCGCAGGCGGGCAGCATTCTCAAGCTGCACTGGTCGGAAGCGCATCAGAATTTCGTCGTCGCCGGTTATGCTCAAGCCGGTGCCTATACCCTGTTCGGGCTGGACTTCAGTCCCTACCTGGAAGGGCAAAGCCCGAATCTCGGCACGGTGGTGCCGGAAGCGCAGTTACGGGAGAGGATGGAAATCGTTCGGCCGCATACCCGCTGGATTCGGACGTTCGGGAGCACCAACGGGCTGGAAAAAAGCGGCACCATCGCCCATGATTTTAAATTGAAAATTGCGATGGGAGCCCGGATCGGCGCGGATCGGAACGCCAACGAACGCGAGATCGCGGGTTTGATCGCGGCCGGGCAACGGGGAGAAGCGGACATCCTGATCGTGGGCAGCGAAGTCCTGCTGCGCAATGATTTGTCCGAAGCGGAACTGATCGATTACCTCAACCGGGTCAAGCAGCAGGTGCCGGGACGGGCGGTGGCGTATGCCGACGTCTATTCGGAGTGGTTGCAGCGGCCCGCCCTGATCGAGGCGAGCGATCTTGTGTTGGCCAATTATTACCCGTATTGGGAAGGCATCGGGATCGATCACGCCATGGCCGCCTTGCATTGCAACCATCAGCGGGTGGTGGCCGCGGCCAACGGTAAACCGATCATCGTCTCCGAGACAGGATGGCCAAGCGCCGGGAATACGATTGGAGCGGCCGTGCCCAATGCCGACAACGCTGCGTTCTATTTTCTGAATTTCGTCTCCTGGGCGCGGGCCAATGCGGTCGACTATTTCTACTTCGAAGCCTTCGATGAATCTTGGAAGGCCACTCCCATAAATCCACAGGAGGCGCATTGGGGGGTGTGGGACCAGGGGGGTGCCCTCAAACCCGGTATGCAGGCGGTCTTTGATGGGAAAACCCTCCCCGCCAATTGGGGCGCCGGTTGCGAGCCGGCCATCGAGTTCACCCATGTGCCGCCTTACGGCAGTTCTGAAAATTTGCAAGGCCGGGTTCTTAACGTTGATCCGGCAAACTACCGGGTGGCGGTGTATATCAATGTTCGCGGTGGTTGGTGGACCAAACCTTATTCCAACGATCCTTTGACCTCCATTCAAAGCGATGGCACCTGGGTTTGCGATATCACCACCGGCGGGGTGGATAATATCGCGACGCGTATCGCGGCGTTTCTGGTACCGAAGGGCTATGACCCTCCGCTGTTGTCAGGCGCGGGAACCTTGCCGGCGGAACTTGCGCAACACGCTGTCGCCCAGATCGAGGTCAGTCGCCAGCCCTGACAGCATGGTCCAAGGGAGAATCTCATGCCTTCCTCCCGGCGCGACCCGGAAGTGTTCATGTGACATGCAAAGCGCCAACAGAATAGTGGTGGCTTTCACACTAGCAGCGCGTTGTTCATCCTTGGACTCACCGCTAGATAGCATAGTCACGAGATACGAGCCCAAAGGGCGATGCATCGGACGTGTACGGCAGCGAGGAAGGAGGCAGTATTTTTGGCGCATCTTGTAGCGATGCCGCGCCATCTTTTCAAGTGCAGGAAAGCGTTTTCGACGAGGTGGCGAAGTTTGTAGAGTGCCTCATTATAAGGCCTTTGAACGAGACAGTTTTTCTTGGGGGGCATGACCGGCTCCATGTTCTGGTTCGTCGCCTGATCGATGAGGGCATGGCTGTCGTAGCCACGATCCGCCAGCAGAAAGTCCGCGCTCAATCCTTCGATCAGGCGGCCAGCCTGTGTGCAATCCGCCGTGGTACCTTGTGTAGTAAGTATCCCCCGGCAGAGCCGGGGGCTTTAGTTCGTGAGCCGCTCGAAG
>JAVMKI010000018.1:0-33087 GCA_031732755.1 Candidatus Contendibacter sp. | reverse complement strand
GGTATCAGTAGGTCATGCAATATTATGGGGGTCGCATCACTTTGAATCACACCCAATGGCGGAATAGCGGGCACCTTTCGGGTGGGTGCCGAACTCCTCCACGATCCGCAAGGAAAACTTGAAGGCGTCGTGATCACGGCCAGCAATTTTACCCAGCGCAAGGCGGCGGAACAAGCGCTGGTGGAAAGCGAGACGCGGCTGCGCGGAATCCTGGATGGTAGCCCGATTCCGTTGTGTGTGATCGACCGTCATCATCGAATCACGCACTGGAATCGTGCTTGCGAACGAATGACGGGACTCTCCGCCGCGCGCATGGTCGGCACCCGGGATCACTGGCGACCGTTTTACGATGCGCCGCGCCCCTGTCTGCTGGATCTGGTGTTGGATGGCGCCGGGTCTGACGAAATCGCGGCGTATTACGGTGACAGCGTTTACAGCACAAACCCTTCCGAACTCATCTTCGAAGGGGAAGGCTATTTCCCAATGTTGGGAAAATGGTTCTTCCTCACGGCCGCCCCCATCCGTGACCACCGTGGCCAAATCGTCGCCGCCATGGAGGGCTTGCAAGACATCACGGAAAGAAAACGGAGCGAGGAAGCCTTGCGGCGCAGCGAAGCACGCTTTCGCGGTCTGATCGAAAAGGTTCCCTCCGTCGCCGTCCAGGGGTATGGGTCCGACGGGATCATCCGCTATTGGAACAAGGCCAGCGAGCATCTGTATGGTTACACGGCCCACGAGGCCGTGGGGCGCGACATCCTGGATTTACTGGTTCCGCCGCCAATGCGCGAAGCCGTGCGAGCCAATCTGATCCATTCCGGCGCGAGTCCCATCGAGGAACCGCGGTTCGTGCGCAAGGATGGCTCGCCGGTAACGACGCTATCCAGCTACGCGGCGATCACCACGCTGGATAACGACATGGAATTCTACTGCCTGAGCATCGATCTCTCCGAGCTCAAGCGCGCTCAGGAGCGGTTGCGGCTGGCGGCGACCGTGTTCGAACACGCGCATGAAGGCATCATCATCACCGATGCGGTCGGAACGATCATCGAGGTGAACAAGACTTTCGAGGAGGTCACCGGTTACGCGCGCGCGGAAGCGGTGGGCCGCAATCCGCGCTTTATGAAATCCGACCGCCATGACGCTGCCTTTTACGCCAAAATGTGGCGCTCGCTCGCGGAGCGCGGATATTGGCATGGGGAGGTCTGGAACCGACGCAAAAACGGTGAGGTTTACCCGGAAAACGTCTCCATCTCGGTCGTGCGCGATGCCGACGGCACGGTTACCTATTATGTGGGCCTGTTCGCCGACATCACGCTCCTCAAGGAAAGCCAGCGGCGGCTCGAACAAATGGCTTATTACGATCCGTTGACGCGGCTCCCCAATCGCGCCTTGCTGGCCGACCGGCTCCGGTACGCGCTGGCCAAGGCCCAGCGCGAGCAGCGGATATTGGCCATCTGCTATCTCGATCTGGACAACTTCAAGCCCATCAACGACACCTGGGGGCATGCCGCCGGAGACAACTTGTTGATCCAGGTAGCGCACCGTCTCCAAAATCGCGTACGCGCCGACGATACGGTAGCCCGCCTGGGAGGTGACGAGTTCGTGGTGCTGCTGGATGATCTGCAAACGATCTCCGATGGAGAGCAGGCGCTCCAGCGCGTCCTGGAGACTTTGTCGACGCCGTTTTCGATAGGCGCCAAGATCGCGAGGGTCTCGGCGAGCATCGGGGTCACCTTCTTTCCGTACGATGACGCTGATCCGGACGCGCTCATCCGGCACGCCGATCAAGCCATGTATTTGGCCAAGCAAGAGGGGCGCAACCGTTACCATTTGTTCGACCCGGAATACGACCGGCGCGCGCAAACCCGCCGGGAATTGCTGGAGCGCGCCCAGCAAGGCTTGACCGCTGGGGAATTTTGTCTCCATTACCAGCCCAAGGTGGACATGCGCCAAGGGAAGGTGCTCGGCGCCGAGGCGTTGATTCGATGGCGACATCCCGAGCACGGGCTCCTGACGCCCGATGCTTTCATCGCGATGGTGGAAAACTCCGATTTCGCCCAGACGCTGGGCCGTTGGGTCGTGGAGACCGCGCTACAGCAGATGACCGTCTGGGCCGCCGCGGGTCTTGTCCTGCCGGTCAGCGTCAATCTGTCCGCGCGCCATCTGCAACAACCAGACTTCGTGGCGCAGATCGAATCCTTGCTGGTCCGCTACCCGGACATCCAGCCGGAGTGGCTGGAACTGGAGATTTTCGAAACGGCGGCCCTGGATGGCATCCAGCAAATTTCCCGCATCATCGCGGCGTGCCGGCAACTGGGAGTCCGGTTCGCGATTGATGATTTCGGAACTGGATATTCCTCCCTCAACTATTTGCGGCATCTCCCTACGCAAACCCTGAAGATCGATCAAAGCCTCGTCCGTGGGATGCTGAGCGACTCCGGCGATCTGGCCATCGTGCATGGTGTGATCGGTCTTGCCGCGGCTTTCAAGCTGGAGGTCATCGCCGAGGGAGTGGAAAGCGTGGAACATGGAATTCGGCTGTTGCAACTGGGTTGCCGTTACGCGCAAGGTTACGGAATCGCTCGACCGATGCCAGCCGAGGAGATTCCTAATTGGGTCGATGCCTGGCGAAATCCCGAGGCGTGGAACCTGGCGGCGTTGGCGGCCAAGGCAGGCGGATAGATCGCCATGGATTCCCTCGCCACGGCAATGCAGTCGCGCGCCGTTGGAGGTTGCGACTGTTCCACCCGCGCGGATAGCAACCATTCCCGCAGCCGCGCCTTCCGCTCGGTGGGTGGTAATCGACCGATGGTTTCCGCCGCCCGGTAGAACGCCGGGAAATCCCGTCCCTCCCGTTCGTATAGCGCCAGAAACACCGGAACCAGTTGGTGGTAGGTGCTGATTCCGGCCAGCTTGGCGTTATTCAAATCCTGGTCGAACCAGCGGTCGTAACCGGCGTAACCGCCCCACTGTCGCTTCAAGTCCTGATAGCGGTCGCGCAACTCCGCCAGAATGCGTTGCTTGTCGGCGCGCTTCCCAGCTTCGTCCTGGGGCGAGGCATAAAGCGCGGCCAACCGCTCGCGGGCGGTTGCCACCAATTGCAGAAATTCCTGGCGCCGTTGGTCATCCGCCGCGTAGTCTTCCCACGCGCGCGCCGTGCCGTGTCGTGCCAACCAGCGTTCTGTGCCCAACCGGCCGACGGTGGTGGCGAAGGCTTCGTTGAAGGCGGAATCGTCGGCGATATACAGCCTCTGGTGCGCCAGTTCATGAAACATCAGTTCCGCCAATCGCCCAATGGGCCAGTGGATGAACGTATTGAGCAAGGGATCGTCAAACCAGCCCAGAGTCGAATAAGCGGCAACATCGGCGACGTAGACATCATCGCCGTGGGTTCGCAGGTCGTCGGCCAGGTGGTGCGCGGCCTCGGCGTCGAAATAACCGCGATAGCTCAGGCAACCGACGATCCAGAAACACCACTGGCGCGGCTCCAGGCTCAACTCCGGCGCGGCGAACACATTTTTCACCGCCCAAGGTCGTCCGAGGTCCGCATAGTCCCGATAACTGTCATTGTCGGGAAGCGCCAGTTCGGCGCTGGCGAAAGCGCGCACCGCCTGGGCGATTTCCAGCCGCTGGCGTAATTCGGGCGACATGGCGGGATCGGCCAGCGCCGCCGCCACCGGCTGGCGAGCTTGCCACAATTCCCATTGCCCCATCGCCGCCTGCTGGTAGTAGGCCAGATCGGCGCAGCCGGTCAGCGTCAGGGCAAAGCCGGCCATCGCGCTCAAAATGGCTGCAATTCGCTGCGTCATTGACAAAACGGTCTATGGTTTATCGGGCGGCGTGGCGCGCGCCAATCGGCCCGCGTGGTCGCTGATCCCGTTGACCGTGAAATATAACCGAACGAGCATACCCATCATGGAAATCTATCTGGTCGGCGGCGCGGTGCGCGATGAACTCTTGAGTCGGCCCATCAGCGAACGCGACTGGGTCGTGGTCGGCGCGACGCCCGACGATTTGCTGGCGCGCGGGTTTCGCCCGGTCGGCAAGGATTTTCCGGTTTTCCTGCATCCGGATACCCACGAGGAATACGCGCTGGCCCGTACCGAACGCAAAACGGCGCCAGGCTATCATGGCTTCAGTTTCCACGCCGCCCCGGAGGTGACGCTGGAAGACGATCTGTTGCGCCGCGATCTGACCATCAACGCCATGGCGCGCGACACCCAGGGTCGGTTGATCGACCCTCATCACGGTTACCGCGACTTGGAAAACCGCTGGTTGCGCCATGTCTCGCCGGCTTTTGCCGAAGACCCGGTGCGTATTCTCCGGGTCGCTCGCTTCAGCGCCCGTTACGCGCCGCTGGGCTTTCGGGTCGCGCCAGAAACGCTGAGCCTGATGCGCGCCGTGGTGACCAGCGGCGAGGTGGATCATCTGGTTGCGGAGCGCGTTTGGGCGGAAACCGCGCGCGCCCTCGGCGAACCCTGCCCAGGCCAGTTCATCGCGACCTTGCGCGAATGCGGCGCGCTGGCGCGGATTTTCCCGGAGCTGGACCGGTTGTTCGGCGTGCCGCAACCGCCCGTGCATCATCCCGAGATCGACGCCGGTCTCCATACCTTGCTGGCGTTGAAACAGGCGGTGCGACTGGGCGCGGATTCGGTCACCCGCTTCGCGGTGCTGGTGCACGATCTGGGCAAGGGCACGACGCCTTCCAGGGAATGGCCCCGTCATCTCGATCACGAGCAACGCGGCGCCGATCTGGTGCGCGGTGTCTGCCAGCGGCTGCGGATTCCCAACATGTACCGCGAATTGGGCGTATTGACCGCGCGCTACCATACCCATGGCCACCGCGCCCTGGAATTGCGCCCAAAGACGTTGCTCAACACCTTGCAGGGTTTGGACGCGCTGCGCAAGCCGCAGCGGTTCGAACAGTTCCTCGTCGCTTGCGAAGCCGACGCCCGAGGCCGGTTGGGATTGGAGAGCCGTGATTATCCCCAAGCCGATTTCATGCGCCGGATTCATCGGGCGGCGGTGGGTGTGCCGGCGCGGCCACTGCTCGAACAAGGCTTGACCGGTCTGGCGCTGGCCGAAGCGTTGCGCCGGGAGCGGCTGGCGACCATTACCGAGGCGCGGCGGGAATTCAAAACCAACCACCGTGCCTGACTGGTGGTCGGATCGGGTTGGCTGGCCGCGTTGCGCGGCCACTCGCTCCTGTTAATCCCAGTCCCCCCATAGTGCTTGCACCGCCGCCAGCGCCGCCACGCTGGCGGTCTCGGTGCGCAGGATGCGTGGCCCCAGCCGAATGCCGGTGAATCCCGCCTGGCGGGCCTGAGCGGTTTCCGCCGGACTCAGGCCGCCCTCGGCCCCGAGGAGTAGCGTGATCGTTCCCGTCGGTCGCTCCAGGCCGCGCAAGCCCAGTTCGGCCAATGGATCGAGCAGCAGGCGCGAACCCGATTCGGTCGGTTGTCTGAACCAGACTGGCAGCGGTAGCGGCTCCCGCAGCTCTGGCAAGCGGTTTCGCCCACACTGTTCGCAAGCGCCGATCACGATCCCGCGCCAATGCTGAACTTTCCGCGCCAACCGTTCGCCGCCGAGGTCCACGCCGCCGCGCTCGGTAAACAGAGGCTGAATAACGGCGACGCCCAGTTCGACCGCTTTTTGCAGGGTGTAATCCATCTTGTCGCCGCGCGAAACGCCTGGCGCCAGCATCACCCGCAGCGGCGATTCCGTCTCGCCGGGCAAGACTTCGGTCACTTGCGCCTGGGCATCCCGTTTGTTCACATCGGTCAGTGTCGCCGCGAACGCGCCGTTCGTGCCGTTGAACAACGCCAACGCCGCGCCGGGCTTGAGCCGCAACACCCGCACCGCGTGGTTGAATGCGTTGTCGTCCAGCGTCACGGTCGCGCCGACGGTCAGCGGCGCGGGCAGATAGAGTCGAGGGATGCGCATGTGGAGATCGCCCAAGATGGAAACTGGTCGGGATGATTAGCGCATGAGCCAACCGCCGATACAACACCATCTCGACTCACTTCACGATCCGCGCAAGGCCATGTGCGATTTCCACCAGGCTGCCGACGCCAACCGCCATTGACCATTCGGCCATCGGCAATGGAAGGGGACGGCAACACAAAGGCCCCGTCAAACGGGGCCTTGTGAACGGTTAAAGCGAGATCAGGAATGGAGATATGGCATCGTCAGGCGACCTGCTCCAACGCCGGTTGCAGCGTGGCGGTCTGGGCGGCTTCCGCGGCCCGCCGCGCCAACTCTTCCGCCACCCTCGCTTCCACCATCTGCTGGAACAGATCCTTCAACATCACCATGATCGCCGCCGCCGCCAACAGACTGCCCGCCACACCGAAGGACAGGGTGAAGTTGCCCGTCGCCGCCTTCATCATCTCGGAGGCGCGGCCCAGCACGAAGCCGCCCACGCCCCAGGCCGTGAACAGCAACCCGTAGTTGGCGCCGAAGTTCTTCAAGCCCCAGAAATCCTTGGTAATCGCTGGGAATAACGCCAGGTTGGCGCCATAGTTGAAACCGATCAGGGTCGCGATGATGACCAGCAACGCAGCGCTCGGATGCTCGGCGCCGATCACGGGAATCGCCATGAACATCAGGATCGCCTGAAACCCGAGCATCAGCGACAGGGTCAACATGCGGCCGATGCGGTCCGACAACGAACCGGCGATGATGCGGCCCGCCGCGTTACCCACCGCCAAGATGACGACCGCCAGGAACGCCAGTTCGCCCATGCTCTGCTTGGCCATGCCAGCCACGCTGCCGATCACCATCAGCCCCGCGCCGGCGCCGATGAAATAGACGGCCCACATGATATAGAAGGAGCCGGTTTTCAGCATCTGCGATGAGGTGAAGTCCTGCGCCTTGGCGGCCGGAGCGGTTTTCGCGGCCTGCGCTTTGGCGGCGGTGCCACCGAACAGATAGCCAGCGGGAGGATTGCTCAGCAAAAGAGAAAACAGGCCGACGACAATAGCGAACGCGATGCCAAAGAACATCATGGCGCCTTGCAGACCGACGGTCTTCAATAAATACATGGACAACGGCGCGATGTACACCGAGGCCAGGCCGAATCCAGACACCACGATGCCGGCGATCAAACCGGTCTTGGCTGGCGGGAACCACTTCAGGGCGGGCGGCGTGGCTGAGGAATAGCCGAACCCGAATCCCATTCCGGCCAATCCTCCGAATCCCAGTACCCACAACCAGTAGTTGGCGGTCTGGGACAGCAGGAGGAAACCGGCGCCGACCAGCAAGCCACCGATCATGGCGGTATAACGCGGCCCAATGCGGTCTTGGCATTTGCCCGCCAAGATCATGGAAAAGGCGAACATCAGGCAGCAAACCGCATAGGGATCATTGATCGAGGCCAAATCCCATTGGAACGGCCCTCCCTGCTTAATCGAATCGCTGATCGCGCCCTTGAAGATACTCCAGGTATAAAGGACGCCGAGCGCCAGATTGATGCCGGTTCCCGCCAATACGACGGTCCAGCCCTTACGATTCATTGATTGCGCCATGATTTGATTTCCTTCCTTATGGGGTGCTTGTTTCGATTGGGGTAGTTGAATGAGGCTGATGGTGATGATCGATCTCCGACTTGATCGAAGCTGACGCAAGGGCATTGGAATCCACCATTCCGAATAGCCGACCCATGGCTCGGGTAAGGCGCGCCGTTTCGTCATGAACGATCTGAAGAAAATGCCGCTGTGCGTCGCGATCCTCAATCGGACTCGACAGCAGGATCTCGGTGAACGAACGAATGCTGGTCAGTGGCGTGCGTATTTCATGATTCAAGACCGTCATGACTTCGCGGTCGAATTGCAGTGGAAACAGCAACCCGCCGCTGGGCATGCAAACCGGGCGGTCGATTACAGGGGGATGCTGGGCAGATGCCGCTCCAGCATGATCGACGCGGTTCCCGCTCAATTCCCGATACCGGGCGCAACTCTCATAGTGAGAGATGCAATGCCGGACGATGACTTCCACGTGATAGGGCGAAATATAGCCAGCCCCCACGTCACAGGGGTCAATGCTCTGCCCATAGAAAGGGCAAACTCGCTGGCCATTCATGTTCGCGCTGTTCCCTACCGTTGCCCTGCGTTCGACATTGGTCCGCGTTCGACAAAAGCAACCTCCGTGCCAGTGGGTTTGGCCCAGTGCGTTGACCGAGATCGGTTTATTTTTTAGTAAGTTAGGTGAATGGGAGGTCGGATGAACGGAAGGTGAGTCGCAATGCGGCGAACGAATTCATCGGCTCGGCGGCGCGCAACCGATCCAAAGCAGGCGGGAACAGACAATAAGTTATTTATTTCAATCGCTTATTGTCATACTGATATATCAGGGAATTTTTCGCGGCCTTGTCCAAGACCATTTGCGGAAATGCCAAAAACCTTCCATGGCGGTCGGCAATCGCGGGGCAAAAACCGGTTGAAAGCCAATTCCATGGCCGGTCCCTAGCGCAATCCGTATTTCTTGATCTTGCGGTAAACCGTGGCGACATTCATGCCCGCGTGGCGAGCGACATCTTCGATATTGCCGCCACTGGTTTGAAGAAGGCGGCCCAGATAGTCGGCTTCAAAGCGCGCCAACGCCGTGGTGTAATCCATCCCACCGATATCGCCAGCAAACGCCGCGTTCTTGCGCGGCAGATTGAGGAACTGGGCTAGGACCTTAATCCCAATGTAGTCGCTGTTGTCAACCGCCAAGGTAGCTTGCACCACGTTGCCGAGTTGACGGATATTGCCCGGCCAGTCATGCTGAATCATCGCTTCCATCGCCTCGCGGCTAAATCCTTTCACGTTCGTGCCAAAACGCTTGTTCTGTTCCCTGATAAAGTGCGCGACAAGCAGGGGAATGTCGGAGCGACGTTCGCGCAACGGCGGAAGTCGCAGATGAACCACGTTGAGGCGATAGTACAAATCCTCGCGGAAAGCGCCGCTTTGCACGGCGGCTTGCAAGTCGAGATTGGTGGCGGACAGCACGCGCACGTCAACCTTGGCGGGAGTGGTGTCGCCCACCCGGTAAAATTCCTGTTCCTGCAGAAAGCGCAACAGGGTTTTCTGGACGTTCAAAGGCAGTGTGCCCACTTCGTCAAGGAAAAGGGTGCCGCCATTGGCGGTTTCAATCAGCCCCTTGTGGTCGCGATCCGCTCCGGTAAAGGCGCCCTTGCGATGGCCAAACAGTTCGCTCTCCAGCAGCGCTTCGGGTATGGCGCCGCAATTGATGGCGACGAATCTGCCCTCCTTACGCCGGGAATAATGGCGAATGGCGCGAGCCACCAGTTCCTTGCCAGTGCCCGATTCCCCACTGATCAGCACCGGAATGTCGCGAATCGCCACTTTTCGGGCCGTTTCGAGCAGACTGAGCAGATGCGGCGAGTCGCCCACGATGGAGTCTTGCCAGGCCGCCAGTTCTTCCTTCAGTTGGCGATTTTCCGCGATTAGTTCGGTTTGGCGCAGGGCATTGTGGATTCGTGACAGCAGTTCCTCCGGTTCGAACGGCTTGGTGAGGAAATCATAAGCGCCCTGGCGCAAGGCCTGGATCGACAGATCGACCGTGGCATGGGCCGTAATCATGATGACCGGCACGGAAGGATCTTGTTGCTTGACCTTTTGCAGCACGTCCAGTCCGCTCATCGTCGGCATTTTGATATCGGTAATCACCAGTTCATATTTACCTGACGCGAAATCCGCCATGGCGTCGAGCGAACGGGTATACGCCGAGACCGGGTAATCCTGATCCGTCAGAATAGTCTCCACCATCCGGCATACGGCCTCGTCGTTGTCCACGACTAAAATCCGCTTTTTGGGCATTGCCATCAGGCGGACTCCCGGTGAACCGACAAATGAACCGTTACCGTCGTGCCCTGACCGACTTCACTGACAACCTCGATTCGGCCTCCGTGTTGTTCGACGATGGTTTTGGTGATCGCCAATCCTAAACCGGTGCCTCGTGCCTTGGTGGTGAAGAAAGGCTCGAAGATTTTTTCCAGGTGTTCTGGGGGAATACCGGCGCCTGAGTCCCGAAAGGTCAGTTTCACGTCGCCATTCTCGCCCAGAGCGGTTTCCACCACCAGACGCCCCCCTTCGGGCATGGCCGCGCCAGCGTTTAGCATGAGATTCATGGCGACTTGACGAATCTGGTCGCCATCCACCCAAACCCAGGGCAACCGGGAATCGAAGACGGTTGCAATATTGACGGCGTCCATATCGGTATGATGGGCCGCGAAATCAGCGATTTGTTCGAGCAAGGCGTTGATATCGGTTTCTACCAGGGTAGGTTTGGGGACCCGGGCGTAGCTCAGCAAGTCCTGCACGATATTCTTGCATCGCTTACTCTCTCGTTTGATTTCCTGAATGTATTTGAACCCTGGATCATCAGGATTCATCTTGTTTTCCAGGTAAGCGGCATAGCCCAGGATGACACCCAAGGGGTTATTGATTTCATGCGCCACCTCCGAGGACAGAACGCCGAGCGAGGCCATTTTGTTCTGCTGAGCGAGACTGGTTTCCAGGTCCTTGTTTGTGCGCAATACCTCCGTCATCCGATTGAAATTGGCGGCCAATTCGCCGAGTTCATCGTTGGACGTGACAGCCAATTGGGTATCCAGACGACCTCGCTTGACTTCCCGTATTCCCGCAATCAGGCGCTGAATGGGATCCGTCAGGAATTTGGAGGCGAAAAACACCAGAATGACCGCGAGCGCGCCGATGAAGAAAGTCAACATACCCATGCTGGAGAGGATGCGCCTTTCGATCTCGTTGGCAGGCTCATAGAATTCGTTCTCGTAAGAACCTACGGCGACGATCCAATCCCAAGGCGCGAAATATTGATAGCGCACGATCTTCATTCGAGTGGCTGTATCGGTATCGTTCCGCCAGGGATAACGGATCCAGCCGTTCTTGTGCTCGATCATCTCACGGATGAAGTAACGACCATCCTGGTCTCTTTCATCATAGATGTTCTGGCCTTCCCGAAATCGATGAATCGTTAGGTCGCCTTTCGAAGTCATGGCGTAAATATAGCCGGTTACGCCGACCGCCTTGTCAAGGATATTGTCCTTGAGTTCCCGCAAGGCTTTTTTTTCAAAAGCCACGTCCTCGTAGGTCTCTTCCAGATAGCCACCAGCCGCGATGATCCAATCCCAGGGCTGAAAGTACATGTAGGCCACGATCTTGTTGCGAGGATGAGATTCTCCCAGACTCTCATTGCGCCAGGGGTAAATAATGTAAAGTACTTCGCCCGGCTTTGCGGTGACCGCCTTTTCACACATCTCCTGGATAAAGTGACGACCTTTCTCATCCTGAGTGGCGAAAATATTTTTACCTTCCTGAGCGACATGGATCGTCAAGTCACCTTTTAAGGTCATGGCGTAGAGGTAACCCGTCTCACCCACGCTGATATTCTTGAATGCTTTTCGGGCTTCCTGCTGGGCCTCTTCCAGAGTGTGCTGACCGTTTGCATACTGCTCGTGCTGAACCGCGACAAGGTTGTAGGCAAACCGCGCCAGGGTAGCCAAATTGTTGTAGACGGTTCGCCGCTTGTCTTCCTGGTACACTTCAAACTGCTGATAGTGGGCGTTCAGGAGATCCAACGTGAATTGGGCCATGTGTTCCAGATCGGCTCGGGTGGCTTGGGTAATGCCCCGATAAGCTTGCTGTTCGGAGACATAGCCGACGATCAGGCCCACGCTGAGAACTGGTAGCAGCACCAGGGGCAAAACCACCGCCAGCAACTTTCCCTGGATTCTCAGGTCGCGTAGGAACCGCAGCATCTCGCTCACTCGATCACCCATTGCTTCTGGCGGTATGTGGTCAAAATGGCATCGCCACCGGCCGGCGTGATGCCATCCTGCCTGTCAGTATAGAAGACGCCGATTCCAGCGGCGATTGGGTACGGATGGATGACTGCGGCCTAGTCAAGACCGCAGTCAGGTGGCGCTGAGCGTGATTGGGAGGCCATTTCCGCGACGCGGAATGGATTTTTGATTAACTTCTTGATGTATAGCCAATTTGTCTTGTTGACAATCCACTGAGATCCAACAAGCGCTATGTTTGTTGGAGACGGGTGGCACCCGATTACCATTTCCCGTAATAGCCTTCCTTCAGGGCATCGAATAAATTGGCGGCGGTGTGGATTTCTCCGTCGTATTCGATTTCCTCGTTGCCCTTGACCTCGATTTCCGAACCATCTTCCAGGATGAACCGGTAACAGGTATTCGCCAAATCCTGCTCCTTCACCAAAACCCCTTGAAACGCCTCGGGGTTGAAGCGGAAGGTAGTGCAGCCCTTGAGTTTCTTTTCGTAGGCGTAGAGATAGATGTCCTTGAAATCTTCGTAGGGAAAATCGGTGGGAACATTCGCCGTCTTGGAGATGCTGGAATCAATCCATTGCTGCGCGGCGGCTTGGATGTCCACGTGCTGGCGCGGGGTCACGTCGTCGGCGGTGCCGAAATACTCCGGCAATCGTTCCTCGGCGGTTGCGGCGGTGGGCATGGCCCGGGAGTCGACCAAATGCCGATAGGCCAGCAACTCGAAAGAAAACACGTCCACCCTTTCCTTGGTTTTCTTGCCGGGGCGGATAATGTTACGGGAATAGTGGTGCGCGAAACTGGGCTCGATGCCGTTGCTGGCATTGTTGGCCAGCGACAGCGCGATGGTGCCGGTGGGCGCGATGGAGGTGTGATGGGTGAAGCGGGCGCCCGTCTGGGCCAGTTCTTCGATCAGTTCCGGCGCGACCGCCGCGATCCGTTGCAGGTAACGGCTATAGCGGGCGTGCAGCACTTTCCCCTTGAGCCGGTCGCCTTCCTGGTAGCCATCACGGGCGAGTTCTGGACGCTGGTGCAGCATTCGCGCGGTGATTGTGAATTCCTGCTCGAGAATGGGGGCGGGGCCTTTCTCCCGCGCCAGTTCCAGGGCAACCCGCCAGCCGGCCAGCGCCATTTCTCGCGTGACTGTCTCGGTGAACGCCAGCGACTCCGGCGAACCGTACTTCATCCGCAGCATCGTCAGAGTGGAGCCCAGCCCCAGATAGCCCATGCCGTGACGGCGCTTGTCGAGAATTTCCTGGCGTTGCCGATCCAGTGGCAGGCCGTTGATTTCCACCACGTTATCGAGCATCCGGGTGAAAATGGCGACCACTTCCCGGTAGGTGTCCCAATCAAACTGTGCCCGGTCGGTGAACGGATTCTGGACGAACGGCGTTAGATTCACCGAACCGAGCAAGCACGATCCATAGGGGGGGAGCATCTGTTCGCCGCAATTATGGGCGTGAAACCCATTGGCGTCGAAACAGTTGCTACCCGGTACCTGCACGTCGTACACCTCTTCGACACCAGCCGGAACGACGGTTGCAACGCGGGCGACGAACCATTCACGGTTGAGCGCGCGGCGATAGTTGGCCAGCAACCCATCCAGCCGCGCCGCTTCTTGCCGATCGGTGAAGCCGACCTGATCGCGAAACCGCAACAGATTTTCCCCACTGATCACCAGTTCATGCTGGGCGCGGGTCGCACAACGGGCCATGCTCCCCTTGCCATCTGGCAACGACGCATGACCGGCGAGGCGTCGCTCCCGATACAACGTCGAGGCGATGCCCAAGCGCAACAACATGCGCTGCGTGGCTTCCAGCACAGGCAGATCCGATTGGGATAGACGGACAGAGACTCCCTTGCGCTGATCGCCCTGCACCGAACCGTCGGTATCGAACAAACCACGCAGGAAGCCTCGATAAAACGCGCTGGAAGTCTGCTCAATCTCCGGGGTAATGGTTTTGGCGGCGGGCCGTAAGCCCAAGGCAAAGGCCAGATCCCGGATCGCGGCCGTGGCAAGGCGGTATTCGCCACGCCCCGCTACTGGATGCCAACCGCCGAAATCGACACGATGCGGCAATGTCCTGGCCGCTGTCAGCGCCGCGTCCATGACGCTCCGAATCCCGCTGTCGATCTCGGGCGCTGCGCCATTGGCCACGGCGGTGGCCTGCCATACCGACAACACGGCGATATCCTGCTTGAGCGTCCCGTCGCCCACCAGCAAACCCATTAAATAGCCTTCATGCGCACCGTAGTCGCCATCCCATTCCGAATGGGCGCGGTGATCGTTGAGTAGCACGCGGTCGCCGTTGCGCAACTCGCCCACCGCGCGCCACTCGGTCTCGACGCCATCGCGGGTATAGCGCATGACGCGACGCAGGCGGTGATCCGCCGTCAACCTGAGGCTATAGCCTTCCGTCGTTTGCAGGCGCACGATCGGTTTGACGGCGGTGCGAAAGAAGCCTTCCGGGCCACTCGCATGGCATTGGCCATCCACCCGCGCCAGGAAGGGCTGTCCGATCAAGCTGGCGACCTGGCGCGGTCCTGCCGCAGTCTGCACCCAGGTATCGGCGGTCACACAGGGGTTGCTAGCCCGGATATTTTCGCAGAACCAGTTGTTGTTCATCTCGTTGACTTCATCAATGAGAATGAACCCCGGTTCGGCGTAGTCGTAGGTGGAGGCCATGATCGAATCCCAAAGCCTCCGGGCGCGAATTTTTCGGTAAATCTTGCAGGCGACTTGACCGCTGCCGTTGACGATCAAGCCCTGATAGGTCGGCCATTCGCGCCAGAGAATTTGGTTGGGATCGTTGAGATCAACCCGATCCTGTTCGGCTTCCTTGGCCAGGAGTGGGAAGGCCAGCCGCCAATCGGCATCCTGCTTGACAGCTTCCATGAATTCGCGGGTGATCAACAGGGATAGATTGAATTGTCGTAATCGGCCTGATTCACGCTTGGCGCGGATGAATTCCAGAACGTCGGGATGGCCGATATCAAAGGTGCCCATCTGCGCGCCGCGTCGCCCACCCGCCGACGACACGGTGAAGCACATCTTGTCGTAGATGTCCATGAACGACAGCGGCCCGGAGGTATAGGCGCCTGCCCCGGAGACGTAAGCGCCGCGTGGGCGGAGCGTGGAAAATTCATAGCCCACACCGCAACCCGCCTTCAATGTCAATCCCGCCTCGTGCACCTTGCGCAGGATATCGTCCATGGAATCCAGGATCGTGCCAGATACCGTACAGTTGATGGTGGAAGTGGCCGGCTTGTGTTCCCAAGCGCCAGCGTTGGAGATGATGCGTCCCGCCGGGATCGCCCCGTGGCGCAGCGCCCACAGGAATTTTTCGTACCAGTACTCACGTTGTTCCGGCGTGACCTCGACCTCGGCCAAGGCTCGGGCCACCCGCTGGCGGGTGCTGTCGATGGCCTCGTCCATCGCCTGCCCATCCTTGGCTTTCAGCCGGTATTTCTGGTCCCAGATATCCCAGGAGGCAGGTTGCATCGGAACGTCGGCAGCGGTCGAGCCGTCGATGGACCGCGGGTGCGCAGTTTTCATGATTCAGTAATCTCGTGGGAGATAGGGGCGACTACCGAATTTTAGAGGATATCGGGAGGAGAATTCCAGACGCGGATTCCATATGATGTGGATCGAAATGAAATTACCACAACATAATGTGTTGAAGTGTGAAATTAACGCTTTGTTTCCACTGGTAATCGGCGTTGGCGGGAAGGTCGTTGAAAACTTTGCCAACCGGTCAGTGGAAACTTGGTTGTCAAGGGGTGGCGCGGGTGGTATAACCGGCTAAACTTGCGGGGTACCGCCGATAACCGGACACAAAAACCGAGGGAGAACCCATGAAAATCTCGTATGCCCCTCTTGCAATCCTCTGTCTCGGGCTGGGGGCGTGTATGTCCCAAGTGCCCGTGGCGACCACCTATCCCGTAAACTTTCAGAAGAAAATGCAGGCCGCCCATCATTGGGATGTCCTCACCGCCGATGTAGCAAAACGATTGCATGATAACCTGATCGGCTCCAGCGAACCGCAGGGCCGTCCAGTGGCCCTGAACGTTCAGCAGCCGCGCTACGACAGTCAATTTGGTGTGGCCTTTCATAATCTGTTGGTCACGCACCTGCTGGAGCAGGGATTCGTCATGAGCGAAAACCCGGCCGCTGGGTTGCCGGTCAGTTACGATGTGCAAGTCGTAACCCATAAGGATCGTGGCTTCATCCGACCAACACCGGGCTTGTTCACGGCGTTGACCGGCACCGTATTGGTGTTGCGCGACACGTCGGATACCTACTCACCAGCGGCAGCGGCCATGGTGGGAGCGGTGGCATTGGATGTGGCGAGCGGCTTCGTTACCGATACGCCGAACAGCGAAATCATCGTAACGACTTCCGTGATGAATGGGGATCGTTATGTGTCCCGCCTGCGGGATATCTACTACGTCAGTGACAATAATGTAGATCAATATATTGCCAAGGGACCGGCCCCAGTGACCACCCGCATGGTGGAAGTGGTCGGATGTGCCATGGACCACCCGTGCCCATGACATGTCGTATTCGACTTGGATCATAGAGGTGATGAAGGCCATGAATTGGAACGTAATAGGCTTGCGCGGGGCTGTTGCATTATTGGTCGCGTTCAACGTAAGCATCCTGGGGTGTGCGTCTTGGGGGGAGGAAGAGGCGCCGGTTCGGCCGATCATTCGTGACGCCAACCTGGTTGACGCCAGTTACACCGCCGCCGACGCATTGCTGGAGCGGGCGCCTTGGCTCAAGGAACGGCGTGAGCCGCTGCTGGCCACCACGTTTGTCGATATCAACAACCTGGAGACCTCGTCCGCCTTGGGTCGGGTCATCGGCGAGCAGGTCGGCTCCCGATTTGCCCAAAAGGGATTCACGGTGATCGAGATCAAGATGCGCAGCAACATCTTTGTCGCCGAGGGGACTGGAGAATTGATGTTGTCGCGTTCGGTTCGCGAGATTAGCCAGTCGCACAACGCGGCGGCCGTGATCACCGGCACTTACGCGGTCGCGCGGCAATCGGTGTACGTTACTGCTCGTCTGATCCGCGCCACCGACAATCTGGTGCTGGCGGCGTATGACTACGTGTTGCCCTATGGGCCGGATGCCAAGGCATTGGTAGCCGCGCAATAGCCGCGCAATAGCCGCGTACGAACCTTAACACGAAAAACGCCCTTCCCCCACGTGGGGGAAGGGCGTTTTAGTTGGACGGCGTCGCCTCTAGTCGACAGTCAAGCCCAGTCGTTCGCAAATAGCCAGCGTCGGGCCGGTCTGATTCATGGTGTAGAAATGCAGGCCTGGCGCGCCACCCGCCAGCAAGCGCTGGCATAGGTCGGTCACTACGTCCAGCCCGTAGGCGCGGATTGCATCGCGGTCGTCACCGAAGCTTTCCAACCGCTTGCGAATCCAACGCGGGATTTCCGCGCCGCAGTTGTCCGAAAACCGCGCCAGTTGGGTGAAATTGGTGATCGGCATGATGCCGGGCACGATAGGCAGATCCAATCCCAGTTTTTCGCAATCGTCCACGAACCGGAAATAGGCGTCCGGATTATAAAAATATTGGGTGATGGCGCTATTGGCGCCGGCCTCGACCTTGTGTTTGAAGTTCAACAAATCGCGTTCGGTGTTCGGAGCTTGCGGATGAAATTCCGGGTAAGCAGCCACTTCGATATGAAAGTGGTCGCCGGTTTCGGTACGAATAAATTCCACCAGTTCGTTGGCATGGCGGAATTCGCCAAACTCTCGCATCCCGGACGGCAAATCCCCACGCAGGGCGACCAGTCGGTGAATCGCTTGGGTGCGATAGATCTCCAGGATTTCGCGAACGCCCGCGCGAGTGGACGCCACGCAAGTTAAATGCGGGGCGGCGTCCACACCACTGTCCGCCTGAATCGCCTGGATCGCCTGGAAAGTGCGTTCGCGGGTGGAACCGCCCGCGCCGTAGGTCACCGAAAAAAAGGCGGGCCGCATCCGCATCAGGTCCTCACGCGCGGCAAACAGCTTACGCATCCCCTCGTCGGTGTTGGGTGGGAAGAATTCGCAACTGAAGGTTTTTGGCCAGTTTGATTGTGACATTAATTTGAGCGACTTTTTGGTGTTGGGTTCTTTGAGGCTTTTTATCCCCGCATGGATTTTTCCATGACTGCTTACTTCAACTAAAGCGTCATTGAGGCGTCATTTTGATGTAATCAGCCAAGTGTAGAATAAGATTATTATTAAGCACCCCTAATGCAAAATGCTCACACCCATTTATGCAAAAACCGACAAGGGTCGGAGAGAGATCGATGATCGTTCGCACGGTCTATCCGCAAAGGCACGTAGGGTTCTAATCCTGGTTGACGCCCGGAGAACGGAGAGCGATCTGTCAATCGTAACTGGTTTTGGTAATGAAATCAAATTGTTGTTGAAGTCGCTGCTTGATGGCGGCTTTATCGCGTTGCGCGATGCGCAAAAAATGCTCACTCCTGTTGTGGCTGAACCCACATTATCCTCCTCACCTGCACCAGGGCTGCGGCGAACGGAGTACCCGCCAGCGGAAATTGCGCTGGTCAAAAAGATCATTCTAGAATCAACTGATGAATACCTAGGCTTACTAGGCGCGGATATTAAACGGCGAGTTGAAGCATCAAATGACTTTAAATCGATCATCAGTTGCATTGCGAGATGGAATTTAGCCATGCGTGAAAGCAAATTGGCAAAACCCGTCGCCAGTTATTATTTGAAGCAGGTTCAAGCCATTCTGGAGTGAGATATTCATCCTCCAGTTTTCACTAAAGTGACACTGTGGCCTCCTCTTCAACCAGGTAGGCCACAGCGGCGGTTATCCTAATACCGATAATTCTCCGCCTTATACGGCCCATCCACCGTGACGCCGATATAGGCCGCCTGCTCCGAGGTCAACTGGGTCAGTTTCGCCCCGATCCGATCCAGATGCAGCCGGGCGACCTTCTCGTCCAGGTGCTTGGGCAGCACGTAGACCTTGTTCCCATACTGCCCGCCACGAGTGAACAGTTCGATCTGCGCCAAGACCTGATTGGTGAAGGAGTTGGACATTACGAAACTGGGGTGGCCGGTGGCGCAACCCAGATTGACCAACCGTCCCTCGGCCAACAGGATGATGCGTTTGCCGTCGGGGAAAATGATGTGATCCACCTGCGGCTTGATGTTTTCCCAGCGATATTGCTTCAGACGAGCCACCTCGATTTCGGAATCGAAATGGCCGATGTTGCAGACGATAGCCTGGTTCTTCATCCGCGCCATGTGATCGTGGGTGATGACGCCGACATTGCCGGTCGCGGTGACGAAGATGTCGGCCTTATCCGCGACCTCATCCATCGTGACTACTCGATAACCTTCCATCGCCGCCTGCAGGGCGCAGATCGGATCAATTTCGGTGATCCACACCGTCGCGCCCAAGCCTTTGAGCGACTGCGCGCAACCCTTGCCCACGTCGCCGTAGCCCAGCACCACCGCGATCTTGCCGGCGATCATCACATCGGTGGCGCGCTTGATGCCATCCACCAGCGATTCGCGGCAGCCGTAAAGATTGTCAAATTTGGATTTGGTCACCGAGTCGTTGACGTTGATCGCCGGGAAGGGCAGCCGCCCGTCTTTCTCCATCGTATACAAGCGATGGACGCCGGTGGTGGTTTCCTCGGTCACGCCCTTGATGTTGGCCTGAATCCGGGAATAGAACGTGGGGTCGCGGTCCAGGCACTGGCGAACGGCGGCGAACAGTACCTGTTCTTCCTCGCAGGTCGGGTTGGCGATCAACGTGCGATCTCGTTCCGCCCGCGCGCCGAGCGTGACCAACAGGGTCGCGTCGCCGCCGTCATCCAGGATCATGTTGGGTGTACCGCCATCCTGCCATTCCAGGATGCGATGGGTGAAATCCCAGTATTCTTCCAGCGATTCGCCCTTGTAGGCGAACACTGAAATGCCGTCAGCGGCGATAGCGGCGGCGGCGTGATCCTGAGTCGAGAAGATGTTGCAGGACGCCCAGCGAATATCGGCGCCGAGCGCCGCCAACGTTTCGATCAGCACGGCGGTCTGGATAGTCATGTGCAGCGACCCGGCGATGCGGGCGCCCTTGAGCGGCTGCCGGTCCCGATATTCGGCCCGAATCGCCATCAGGCCGGGCATTTCGGTTTCGGCGATGGCGATTTCCTTGCGGCCCCAGTCGGCCAGCGCAAGATCGGCCACGTGATAATCGGTAAAAGGGATTTCGCGCACGACGGCGTTCATAACGTACCTCACATACGGTTGAACGGGCGCCGTTGGCTTGGGAAAGCCGCATCATGCCGAGCCTGACGGTGGGGACCGTTGCAGCGCCCCTCGGCATGGGGGCGAAAATTGAAAGGGGGCTACAACCCCGCTGCATCCCGCAAGGCGTCAGCCTTGTCGGTGGATTCCCAAGTGAATTCCGGCTCCTCGCGGCCGAAATGGCCGTAAGCGGCGGTCTTGCGGTAGATCGGCCGGATCAGGTTCAGCATCTTGACCAGGCCGTAGGGGCGCAGATCGAAGTGGCCACGCACGATTTCGACCAATCGGTCCTCGTCGATTTTGCCGGTGCCAAAAGTATTGATGCTGATCGAGGTCGGTTCGGCCACCCCGATGGCATAGGACACCTGAATTTCGCAACGTTCCGCCAACCCAGCGGCGACGATGTTCTTGGCGACATAGCGTCCAGCGTAGGCGGCGGAACGATCCACCTTGGACGGATCCTTGCCGGAGAACGCGCCACCGCCGTGATGCGCGGAGCCGCCGTAGGTATCGACGATGATCTTGCGCCCGGTCAGGCCGCAGTCGCCTACCGGCCCACCGATGACGAAACTGCCGGTCGGATTGATGTGGTACTGGGTGTGCTTATCCAGCCACTCCGGCGGTAGCACCGGCAGGATGATGTTTTCCATCACCGCTTCGCACAGCAGCTTGTAGCTGATGTCGGGATCATGCTGGGTGGACAGCACCACGGCTTCGACCCCGATGACCTTGTTGCCCTGGTAGCGGAAAGTGACCTGACTTTTGGCGTCGGGTCGCAGCCAAGGCAGCACGCCGCTCTTGCGCATTTCCGCCTGCCGTTGCACCAGGCGATGGGCGTAGGTGATCGGCGCGGGCATCAGCACGTCGGTTTCGTTACAGGCATAACCGAACATCAAACCTTGATCGCCGGCGCCCTGATCCTCCGGTTTCTCACGGTTCACGCCCTGGGCGATATTTGGCGACTGCTTGCCGATGCAGGACAGTACGGCGCAGGTCGCGCCGTCGAAGCCGACGTGGGAGTTGTCGTAGCCGATGTCGACCACGGTATTACGCACGATCTGGTCGAAATCCACCCATGCCACCGTGGTGATTTCGCCGGCCAACACCACGACGCCGGTTTTGATCAGCGTTTCGCAGGCGACGTGGGCTTTGGGATCTTCAGCGATAATGGCGTCCAGCACGGCATCGGAAATCTGGTCGGCGATCTTATCCGGATGCCCTTCGGAAACGGATTCGGAGGTGAACAGATAGGTGCGGCTCATGAGATGGCGTATCCTCGAACAGCGATTACAACACGCGGAAGTTCGTGCGCCGAATCGGCGGCGAATGTAAAGGTGCGCCAGTCTACCCGGAAAGTGCTGCATTTGCATCCCTGTCCTTTATATCATTTGGTTATTTATCATGATCATCAACAGGTCTGTTCGCCACGCTTGTCATGAAGATTTATCGGCCATCGTGGCGATCTACAACGCCAGTATTCCCGGCCGATTAGCGACCGCCGATACCGAATCAGTGACGGTCGCGGCGCGCGAGGGCTGGTTTCACGAGCATAGCCCGGAGCGTCGGCCATTGCTGGTGGTGGAGGATGGGCAAGGCATCGCCGGCTGGCTGAGCATTCGGTCGTTCTACGGGCGGCCGGCCTATCACGCCACGGTGGAACTGGGCTACTACGTCGCGTTGGATCGCCAGCGTCAGGGTGTGGGTCGGTTGTTATTGAACGAGGCGGTTTCCCGCGCGCCGGCGTTGGGGGTGCGAACGCTGCTGGCGTTCGTCTTCAGACATAATGCGCCCAGCGCGCGATTGCTGGAAACCTTCGGTTTCACTCAATGGGGTTTATTGCCGGCGGTCGCGGAGATGGATGACCGCGAGTACGATGTGCGGATCATGGGGCGGCGAGTGGTTGCCGCTGGGGACCAACCATGAATTCGCCGTCCGCCATGGAGGTTTTGACCTGCGCCGATTTGGGCCGCGAGCCACTGGCGATGCTGCTGGCGCGCTATGGTCTGGCCATTGAGCGGATACCGCCAGGAACCAAAATTCCCGGCAGCTATTGGGGCGAGAGCGAGGCGGGCTTGATCGATGATCGATTGTTCGTGCGCGACGATACCCCGGTGCATTCCGCGCTGCACGAGGCCGGCCATTACATCTGCATGGACGCCGATCGGCGCGCGCGCCTGCACACCGACGCGGGCGGCGAGGTGATCGAGGAAAACGGAGTTTGCTATTTGCAAATCCTGCTGGCGGACGAACTGCCAGGTGTCGGGCGGGCGCGGATGTGCGCTGACATGGATGCCTGGGGGTATACTTTTCGTCTGGGTTCGGCTCGCGCCTGGTTCGAACGGGACGCCGAGGACGCCCGGACCTGGTTGCGGCGCAACGGTCTGATCGACCATGAGGAACGGCTGGTCTGGCGGGTGCGGCAGGGCTGAGCGATTCATCATTCCATTTTCGACCGGAAATCCCCGTGAAACGCGCATTCGTCTGGCTGCTGTTATCCCTGTTGCCGCTGTTGACCGCTTTCCACTGGCCGTGGCAAGCGCCCGATGACCAGGGACGGATTGAACTGTCTGGTACGGTGGAAGCGCGAGAAGTGGACCTGGCGTTTCAGGTCGGCGGGCGCATTGCCAGGCTGGCGGTGGACGAGGGTGATGCCGTTCAGGCCGAACAACGGGTCGCCACGCTGGACGCCAGCGATTATGAGCTCGCGCTGCGCGCCGCCACCGCCCAGATGGAAGTGGCGCAAGCCGCGCTGGCGGCGCTGCGAGCTGGAACCCGCGTTCAGGAATTGCGGGTGGCGGAGGCGCAACTGGCCAAGGCGCAAGCCGATCTCGATTACGCCCGCGTCGATTTTCAGCGAGTCACTGATCTGGTTGCGAAGAAACTTGCGCCCCAGGAGCAACTCGATCAGGCGCGGCAGCGACAGAACGTCGCCTTGGCCGGGGTCGAGCAGGCCCGGCAGAATCTGGCGCTGTTACGGGAAGGACCGCGTCAGGAGGACATCGATCAGGCCGCCGCCACGCTCCGCGCCCGGCAAGCGGCGGTCGAAACCGCCCAGCAACAGTTGGCATACGTTCAACTGCATAGTCCGGTTGCGGGGGTAGTGTCGGTGCGGCTAGCCGAGGTCGGCGAGGTCGTGAGTTCTGGCAAACCGGTGCTGCGCGTCGCCGAATTAAGTCGGCCCTGGGTGCGCGCCTATCTGAACGAGGCCGATTTGCCCCGGGTGCGGTTGGGACAGCCGGCGGAGGTGCGGGCGGATGGCCTGCCGGGCCGAGTTTTGGCTGGCCGCCTGGCGTTTATTTCCCCAGACGCCGAGTTCACCCCGAAAACCGTGGAAACCCGTGCCCTGCGAGTGGATTTGGTCTATCGCGTCAAGATCGAGGTGGAAAATCCGGACGGGGCGTTGAAATTAGGTCAACCGGCGGATGTGCTTCTCAAGGCCGTTGCGCCATGACCGGAACAGCGATTGCAATAGCCGCTCTGCGGTTTGCTTATGGGAAACAGACGGTTTTGGAGGGTGTCACGCTTGCGGTTGCGCCGGGCGAGATTTACGGGATCGTCGGCGCCGATGGTGCGGGCAAGACCACGTTGCTGCAACTGGCGGTCGGGCAACTGCCGCCGTGCGATGGACGCATCACCGTACTGGGTCGGGATGCCGCCGATCCGGCCTTGCGCAGCCAGATCGCTTACATGCCGCAGGGGTTCGGTCTGTATCGGGATTTGTCGGTGCGGGAGAATCTCGATTTCTTCGCGGATTTGCACGGCCTGACTCGCGCCGTGGCCGGTCCGCGCATCGCCGAATTGCTGGAACGTACCGGGTTGGCGGGGTTCGAGGATCGCCGCGCCGCTAACTTGTCTGGTGGGATGATGCAGAAGCTGGCGCTGGCCTGCGCCTTGGTCAGCCAGCCTCGGGCGATGTTTCTGGACGAGCCGACCACCGGCGTGGACCCGGTATCGCGGCGAGCGTTTTGGCGCTTGTTGAATGGCGTGCGCGCCGAGGGGGTGGCAATCCTGTACGCCACCGCCAACATGGACGAGGCGGAACGCTGCGACCGGGTGGGGTTGCTGAACACGGGTCGGCTGGAGCGGCAAGGCACGCCGTTGGAGTTGACGCGCCATGCCGATGCGCAACTGGTGGGCGTGTCCGGGCCGACGGCGCGGCGGCGGCGCGATGCGTTATTGGCCTGGCCGATGGTGCAACTGGCGTTTCCCGTCGGGTGGCAACTACGGGTGTGGCTCGACGCGGGTTGTTCGCTGGCCGAGTTTCGGACGCGATTGCGCGCGCTCGACGACGAATTGACCCTGCAGCCCTTGCAACCAACCTTGCAGGACACAGCGTTGCGGGAATTGGCGATGGCCGAGACTCACGGCCACGGGTCCGACCGGCCCTCCCCGTCCGCCCTTTGAGCGGCTGCATTTCCGCCCTGGCCTCGTATTCCCCATCCCGCCATCATGTCGAATACCACCCCGCTCATTCTTGCAGAAGACCTGACCCGGCGCTTCGGCGCTTTCGTCGCGGTCGATCATATCCACATCACGGTCCAGGCTGGCGAAGTATTTGGCCTGCTGGGCGCCAATGGCGCTGGCAAAACCACCGCGATTCGGATGTTGTGTGGGATGTTGCCGCCGAGCGCCGGGCGGATTCGGGTGGCGGAGGTCGATATGGTGCGGCATGCCCGCCGTGCCCGGGGGCAGATCGGTTATGTCGCGCAGCGCTTTTCGTTGTACGGCGATCTCACCGTGCTGGAAAATCTCAAGCTGCAAGGGGGCCTGTATGGCCTAATCGGGGCGCGTCGCCGAGAACGCTTGGAAGAGGTGTTGCAGCGGCTGAGTCTGAGCGAGCACCGGGCGACCATGACCGGAACCTTGCCACTGGGTTACCAACAGCGGTTGGGATTGGCCGCCGCGCTGTTGCACGAACCGCGGGTGTTGTTCCTGGACGAGCCGACCTCGGGCGTCGATCCCATGGCCCGTCAGCGGTTTTGGGAGCTGATCTACGATTTGGCCGACAGTGGCATCGGCATTCTGGTGACGACGCATTACATGGACGAGGCGCTGTTCTGCGACCGATTGGCGCTGATGCAGGCTGGGCGCATCGTCGCTGACGGCACGCCCGATGAATTGTTGCGCTGGCCGCTGCCAACGCCGATCCTGGAATTGGATAGCCCTGATGCGGTGGTTTTCGAGCGGCTGGCGCAGGATTGGCCGGAAGTGCGCGAAGTCATTCCTCATGCGGGCCGGTTGCGGATTCGGCTACACGCTGGAACCGAACCAGCGGCGCTGCGGGCGCGAGTGGACGCCGCGGCGGTGGAACAACGGTTGACGGTGACCGCTCTGCATCCGGCCGCGCCGGAACTGGAGGATGTATTCGTGACGGTGCTGGAGGAGAATGAGACGTGAACGTCCAGCATGTCCGGGCCATCGCCCGCAAGGAAGTCTGGCATCTGCTGCGCGATCCGCGCAGTCTGGCGCTGATTCTGCTCATGCCGAGCATGTTGCTGTTCCTGTTCGGTTACGCCATTCGGCTGGACCTGTACGAAGCGCCTATCGCCATCGTCCAGGAATCGCGCGACGCCGCGACCGAAGCGCTGGTCGCCCAGTTTGCCGCCAGCCGAGCCTTTCATGTGGTGCTGCGCGGCAACGACCGCCGTGATGCCGCCAATGCCCTCCAGCGGGGCGAGGTTTGGGCGGCGCTGATTTTTCCGCCCGATTACGCCCGGCGACTGGAACGCGGCGATGCCCGGATTCAATTGCTGCTCGATGGGGTGGACGCCAACACCGCCCGGTTGCTGCGCAACTACACGCTGATGTTGGTGAACGATCATCTGTTGCGTCAGGGTGGTCAGCCACCCATTCGTATCGAGGATCGCACCTGGTTCAACGAAACCAAGGAAAGCCGTTTGGCGATCATTCCTGGCGTGATCGCCATGGTGATGGCGGTGGTGGGGGCGATGATGACGTCGCTGACCATCGCTCGGGAGATGGAGCAGGGCAATCTGGTGATGCTGCGCACCACGCCGCTGACCCGCCGCGAGTTCCTGTTGGGCAAGCTGCTGCCCTATCTGCTGGTCGGCCTGCTCGATCTGGTGATCGCCATCGCGGTCGCGGTGTGGGTGTTCGGTGTCCCATTGCGTGGTTCGCCGCTGGCGCTGTTGTTGCTGTCCATGCTGTTTCTGCTGGTGGTCATGTTGCAAGGCGCGCTGATTTCGATCAACGCCGGCAATCAGTTGCTGGCTAGCCAAATGGCGATGGTGAGCACTTTCCTGCCGGCCTTTCTGCTGTCGGGTTTCATCTTCGCCATCGAGAACATGCCGACGGTGCTGCAGTATCTCACCCTGATCGTCCCGGCCCGCTACTACATCGCCCTGTCGCGCGCCATCTTCCTCAAGGGCATCACCCCGCTGCTGCTGTGGACGCAGGCCGTCGCCTTGCTGCTGATTGCCCTGGTCTTTCTGCAACTGACCCTGGTCAAGTCCAGGAAATTGGGGTTGTTGCCGTGAACCCGGCGCGGGCCAGCCTGATTCGCTTGCGCGCCCTGTTGGCCAAGGAGTTCCGGCAACTGTTGCGCGATCCCCGGATGCGGTTCTTCATGATTGTGCCCCCGCTGTTTCAACTGATGGTGTTCGGCTATGCGGCCAGTTTTGATGTCCACCATGCCGAAATCGCCGTGGTGGATCAGGCGCGAACGCCAACCACCCGTGAGTTACGAGCGGCGGTGACGGCCACCGGGAGCTTCACCCTGCACTATCCGCCGGACATGGCGGCGGCCACGGCCGCCTTGGATCGCGGCGAAATCCGCGCCATCCTGCGTTTCGCCCCGGATTTCGAGTCGACCCAGACCGCGCAGATCGTCTCCGACGGCTCGGATTCCAACAGCGCGCAGATGATCACCGGGCAATTGAGCCAGACCTTGCAGCAAAGCGCCCGTCTGAGCGCCGGCATCGATCCGCCGGTTCAAATCGAGGAGCGGGCCTGGTTCAACGAAAATCTGGACGACCGCTCGTATTTCGTGCCCGGCATCATTGCCACCATCGTGCTGATCACCACGGTGATCCTGATCGCGATGACCGTGGTGCGCGAGCGGGAACTGGGCACGCTGGAACGCCTGCTGGTCACTCCGGTCGCCCGGCTGGAATTTCTGGTCGCCAAGATGGCTGCGGTCGCCAGCGTGGGTCTGTTCGATGTCATCCTGATCAGCCTCATCGCCGTGGCCTGGTTCGATGTGCCGTTTCGCGGCAGCGTAACCGGATTACTGGCCGGCAGCCTGCTGTTTCTGACCAGTTCACTGGGGATCGGCCTGTTGATTTCCAGTTACGCGGAAACCCAGCAACAGGCCATGCTGCTCGCGTTCTTCGTCATCATGCCGATGGTGATGCTGTCGGGGTTCGCCTTTCCCATCCAGAACATGCCGGAAAGCGTGCAATGGCTGACCTGGCTGGACCCGCTGCGCTATTACCTGGTGGTGATCCGCGATATGTTTCTCAAGGGTGGCGGAATGAGCACGCACGGTTTCGAGTATGGGATGATGGCCCTGCTCGGTTCGGCGGCGCTGCTGTTGAGTCTGCGGCGGGTCAAGTGACGCAACGGGCATTCAACCGCCGGTCCGAGGCTCGGCGAGATCGTGACGACCGGGCAACGCGCGGTGGGTCAGACCGAACGCTTGTTTTGGGCAATGGTCTGAGCTAGGCCATGTCGTGCAGCATGAATAAGCGGTCAACATGGCTTTTGCGACCACCACAGGAGCATGGATCATGAAAATTGCCGTCATCGGTAAAGGCAATATGGGCAGCGCGCTCGCCAAACTAGCCTCCCAAGCCGGACACACCGTACTGGTTGGCTCCAGGGATCCCGCGCAACCACCGCTGGCCGCCATTCAAGAGGCGGAACTCGTCATCCTGGCCGTGCCCTACGCGGTTGCTCTCGCGCTAGCGGAGGACGCGGCTGTTCACCATGCGCTGGCGGGTAAAACGGTGATTGACATCACCAATCCCCTGTCGGCTGATTACATGAGCCTGACCATCGGTCATAGCACTTCCGCGGGCGAAGAGATCGCCAAGCGATTGCCAGGCGCGAAGGTCGTCAAAGCCTTCAACACCCTCTTCGCCGATGTGATGAGTCTGCGCGCGGCGGGCACGAAGGTTACGGCCACCGTGCTGGTCGCTGGTGACGATGAGGACGCCAAGCGCACCGTCATCGAACTGGCGGGTTCTTTTGGCTTTGAGTCCGTCGACGCCGGAACCCTTTCCAATGCGCGCTACCTGGAACCCATCACCGAGCAGCTCATTCACCTCGCTTACGGCAAGGGTCTGGGTACGAAGATCGGCTTTGCCCTCGTCAGGATAGCCTGAGGAAAATCTTGCGCTCCGCTCGCTAAACCGTTCGGCGGGCGGGACGTTCTTTGCCGTTGGAGATAATTACAGCAATGAGGCGGAGCCATGGGCATTCAGGTCAAATATTTCGCCAGCCTGCGCGACCGGTTGGGCCGCGCCGAGGATCGGTTGGAACCCCGTGGTGAGGTGACGGTCGCCGAGGTTTGGGCGGCTTTGTGGCCGGAGACGCCGCTGCCACCGAACACGCTGACGGCGGTCAACCTGGAATACGCCGATCCGGGGCAAGTCGTGCGTGATGGCGACGAAGTGGCGTTTTTCCCGCCAGTGACGGGAGGGTAGGGGATGAAGGTCGAACTGCGCTCCAAGCCCTTCGACCCGCTACTCGAACTTGGGCTTTATCAGGCGAGCCTGGACGAACGCCGACCCGGTCGATATGGCGCAACGGCGATTTTCATCGGCACGATGCGCGACTTCAACGGAGATGAAACCGTGCGTGGGATGACGCTGGAACACTATCCCGGCATGACCGAGCGGCACTTGCAGCGGATCGTCGCCGCCGCGCGCGGTGAATGGCCGCTGTTGGACACCCTGGTGATTCACCGGGTCGGCGAGTTACAACCGAACGATCCCATCGTGTTGGTCGCGGTGTGGTCGGCGCACCGGGCGGCGGCGTTCGCGGCCTGCCGATGCATCATGGAGGAACTGAAATCCAAGGCGCCGTTTTGGAAGCGTGAAGACACCACGGACGGACCGCGCTGGGTGGAACACAACACGCCGGGTTGAGCCGTCGGTGGCGCGGGTGCGTTCCAGTGGACGATCCGGTATGCTGCGCGGATGAACGAACCCGCGCCCAATGTCCTTATCGCTCGCCGCTTTCGGGGATTTCTCCCGGTCATCGTGGATGTCGAGACCGGCGGCCTCAACGCCCAAACCGATGCCCTGCTGGAAATCGCCGCCGTGATCGTCCGCATGGACTGGCAGGGTTGTTTGCGTCCCGCCGGCACGCTGGCCCACCACGTGCAGCCGTTCCCTGGCGCGCGCTTGGACCCCGCTTCGATGGCGGTGAACCAGATCGATCCCGATCATCCCTTCCGGTTCGCGGTGTCGGAGCAGGAGGCGCTGGAGGCTACCTTCCGGGAGATTCGCCGGGAGATGCGCGAGACTGGTTGCCACCGCGCCATTCTGGTGGGTCACAATGCCTTTTTCGACCAAGCATTCCTGAACGCGGCGGTGGCCCGCGCCAAGATCAAGCGCAATCCCTTTCATCCCTTCAGCAGTTTCGATACGGTGACCCTGGCTGGGCTGGCCTACGGTCAGACCGTACTGGCGCGCGCGCTCCAGGCGGCGGGCATTCCGTGGAATGAACGCGAAGCGCATTCGGCGATTTACGACGCCGAACGCACGGCGGAACTGTTCTGCCGGATCGTCAACCGCTGGAAGGACCTGGGCGGCTGGGCGCCGAGGGACGATTAACCCACCGCTTCAAACTCATACGGCAGCGGCTTCAGTCGCAACACGGGACCACTGGCGTCGCCGAGTTGCAGCGCGCCATGTTCCGCGTACTCGATTGGCGCCACCGCCAGCACCGCGTAGCCGCCGTCAGGGTAGCGCGCGGCATCGACCAGTTGCCCGGCGCTTTGGCTGGGGTCGGCCTGCGGCGAAAATAATGGATCGCCGGGACGCGGCGGGGCAGGGCTGTTCACGTGAGCTAAATACATCCGCCGTTTAAGCTTGCCCAGATAATGGGTGCGCGCCACGATTTCCTGCCCGACGTAACAGCCTTTCTGGAAGCCGATCCCGTCCAGCAGTTGCAGGTTAAGCATCTGCGGCACAAAGGCCTCCACGGTTTCCGGGTAGACGATTGGCGTTCCCGCCAAAATGTCCAGCAATCGCCATGGCTCGGCCCCGACCGGCACCACGTTGGGCGCCAGGCTATTCCAGACCGCGCTCAATTCCCGCGCCACGCCGTGCAGCTCAAACCGGGGCGTGGGGCCGGGCAGGCGGATCACGGTGATGCGATGCGGGGAGATCATCTCCGCCGTGGCGACGTGGTTGGTGGTTTCCGGCGTTACCCCCAGCACCGCGCCGATTCGCATCGCCACCCCTGGCCCCGCGACTCCCATCCGGAGCAATGCATCACTGGCATCCTCCAACGTGACCTTGGTCCGCAGCACGTATTTGCGCAGCCGACTCAGGGCCGGTTCGAGCAACTCGCGCGGCAATTCCAGGTAGTAGGCGTTCTCGCGCGCAAACAATCGGAAACTGGCGAACACCCGGCCCTTGGGGGTGCAGTGCGCGCCAGGCAGACTGCGATCCGGTGTGATTTGCCGAACATCGCAGGTCAATTGCCCTTGCAGGAAGGTTTCGGCATCCGGCCCGCGTGCGGCGATCAGTCCCAGATGAGACAAATCACAGCAAACATCGCCGGTCAGCGCCGTGGCTAATTCAGCTTCCGGCTGGCCAAAATGCGCTATCCGATCCGCCAGTTGCGTTGCGCCGGTCTGTTCGAGAAAGGCGTTCCACTCCGCGTTCATGGTTCGATACTCCATCAGGGGGTTGGGTCCCATCGCCCGCCACTGGTTCGTTGCGTTCATGGGCAGCGACCGGCATAATAAACCCTGAAAAATATAAACTGGAATATTGCCCATGTGTCACTAGTGACTTACGGGGATTTCCGGTGGTCCCGTCGGCGGATGGGACCAGGATGGTCCACCACCGCCATCCATGAACCCTAAGAATAAATATAGTGAGTCGTATGAGCGAAAATCACCAGCAGACGCCACCATCCACACCGACGGTCGCGGTTCCCACCCCACCCCAAGACGTCAAAACACCCGAACGGCCCAAAGAGTACGGCGGCCCCAAAGGCCCGGAGCCGACTCGCTATGGCGACTGGGAAAAAGCCGGTCGCTGCATCGATTTCTAACCAGCCGCCGCATTCCAGGTCAGTGTCTTCGCAGTGCGCGGCGCGCGGCTTCCATCCGTCATCCCCCGCTATTTATCCGGAAATCCAGCCGGCATTCGGTTATTATTGCGTCGCACAAATCAAGCCCCGTCTTCTATTGCCACCATGTAATAAGGAGAAACGCATGTCAGCCAAACAACGGCCACTGTCGCCGTTCATGATCGGCCCGTACTACAAACCCCAAATGACCTCGATCTTGTCGATCACCCACCGCGCCACTGGCGCCGGCTTGGTGGTCGGCACGCTCTTTTTGGTGTACTGGCTGGTATCCGCCGCGCGCGGTCCCGGTTTCTACGAGCAGGCTCAGACAGTACTGGGTTCGATACTCGGTCAACTGTTGTTGTTCCTGTGGACCTGGGCGTTGCTTTACCACCTGGCCAACGGCATTCGCCACCTGTTCTGGGACGCTGGCTATGGTTTTGCGTTGCAGGATGCCGCCAAATCCGGCTGGGCCGTGGTGTGGTCGTCCATCATCCTGACCTTGCTGTGCTGGCTGATCGCCGCGCCCTGAGGAGAGAGACCATGAGTATCCGTACCCCGCTTGCCCGTGTCCGCGGCCTGGGCACCGCTAAGGACGGCACCCATCACTGGTGGGTGCAGCGCGTTACCTCCATCATGCTGGTGCCACTGGTGTTGTGGTTCATCGTTTCCCTGCTGTCGGTTTCCCACGCGGATTATGAAACCTTCCGCCACTGGCTGGGTAATCCGATTCGAGCCGGTTTGATGGTGGCTCTGTTGGCCACCACGTTTTATCACGCCAGCCTCGGCATGCAGGTCATCTACGAGGACTATGTCCGGCCGGAAGGAGCCAAATTCGTCGCGCTGCTGGTCACGCAAGTCCTGCTGTTTCTGCTGGGCGCTGTTTCCATCGTCGCCGTGCTCAAAGTCGCCCTGGCGGCCTGACGCCCATCACTGGAGGCTGAGGTTTCATGTCCAACGCATACCCACTTATTCATCATAATTACGACGTGGTGGTGGTCGGCGCCGGTGGCGCGGGCCTGCGCGCCACCTTCGGCATGGCCCAGAAGGGCCTGAAGACGGCCTGTCTGACCAAGGTGTTCCCCACCCGCAGCCATACCGTGGCGGCCCAGGGCGGCATGTCGGCGGCGCTCGCCAACATGGGCCAGGACATGTGGCAATGGCACATGTACGATACCGTCAAGGGTTCCGACTGGCTCGGCGACCAGGACGCCATCGAATACATGTGCCGCGAGGCGGTGCCGGCGGTCATCGAACTGGAGCACTACGGCGTTCCGTTTTCCCGCACTGAGGAAGGCAAGATTTACCAGCGGCCGTTTGGCGGCATGACCACCAACTACGGGGAAGGGATCGCCCAACGCACTTGCGCCGCCGCCGACCGCACCGGCCATGCCATCCTGCACACCCTGTATCAGCAGGCGCTCAAGCACAACGCCGAGTTTTTCATCGAATACTTCGCGCTCGATCTGATCATGGACGACGCCGGCGTCTGCCGGGGCGTGGTGGCCTGGGATTTGGCCGACGGCACACTGCATGTGTTCCGCGCCCACGAAACCGTGCTGGCCACCGGCGGCTATGGCCGCGCTTACTTCTCGGCCACTTCCGCCCACACCTGTACTGGCGACGGCAACGGCATGGTGTTGCGCGCTGGCCTGCCGTTGCAGGACATGGAATTCACCCAGTTCCACCCGACCGGCATCTACGGTTC
>JAVMKI010000017.1:0-33694 GCA_031732755.1 Candidatus Contendibacter sp. | reverse complement strand
AAGAAGCCGCTTGAACCGGCCATTTCATCGATGCATCACTTTGAATCACACCCAGTTGGCGGCGGTAAATTGACGCCGGCAACGACGGGGCGCTATGATCACTTCAGTAACGACGAGGTTTCCCTTCCGGCATTCGCTGGAGGGAATGAAAAGGGAATCTGGTGCGGCGGCTTGAGAAGTCGCCAACGCCAGGGCTGCCCCCGCAACTGTGAACAGCGAGTCGCGCCCCCCGCATGCCACTGGCCGAATCGGCTGGGAAGGCTGAGCAAGCGATGATGACCTGTGAGCCAGGAGACCTGCCGACGTCGGTTGCCTGTTGGATTCCGGGCGGGGTGTTCCGGGGTTGTAGACCGTCTCCAGCAAGCGCGTTAGCGCCACACCCTTCGTGGCAGCCGCTTTTCCAGACCACCTCCCCGAAATTCCGCCTCATCAATTGGGGAGGTTCGCCATGCATATTGCCGAAGGGTTTTTACCACCGCTGCACGCCGCCGCGTGGACGGCGGTTTCCTTGCCGTTCGTCGTCGTCAGCGCCTGGCGTGTCAATCGCCTGATGCGCGATCAACCGCAGATCAAACTGCTGTTGGCGGCGTCTGGCGCATACGCTTTCGTGTTGTCGGCGCTCAAATTGCCGTCGGTGACCGGCAGTTGCTCCCACGCCACCGGCACCGGTTTGGGGGCCATCCTGTTTGGCCCCTCGGTGATGGCCCTGTTGGGGAGCATCGTGCTGTTGTTTCAGGCCTTGTTGTTGGCCCACGGCGGCTTGACCACGCTGGGCGCGAACGTGTTCTCGATGGCTATCATCGGTCCGTGGGTTGCCTACGCGGTGTTTCATGGCGCGCAAGGCTTAAAAGCACCATTGGCGGTCGGCGTATTTCTGGCCGCGATGCTCGGCGACTGGGCCACTTATCTGACGACCGCCGGCCAACTAGCGCTGGCGTTTCCCGATCCAGTCAGCGGGATTGCGGGGTCCTTCGTCAAGTTCGTCGCCATATTCATCCCTACCCAATTACCGTTAGCCATTATCGAAGGTTTGCTGACCGTGGTCGTGGTCAATCTGCTGAATCAGTACAGCCGCGATGAGTTGGATGAGTTGGCCTTCGCGCCGGGAGGTGCGAAATGAAACGCACTAATCTCATCTTGCTGGGCATCGTGCTGTTGTTGGTGGTTTTGCCGCTGGTCTTGCCCGTGGCCCACGGGTTGAAAGAGCCTTTCGCGGGCGCCGACGGCCAAGGCATGAAAGCCATCACCGAGATCGATCCAGAATACAAAGCCTGGTTTGATCCGCTCTGGGAACCGCCCAGCGGCGAAGTCGAAGGCCTGTTGTTCGCGCTACAGGCGGCGCTGGGCAGCGGACTGCTGGGTTACTATCTGGGTCTGCGCCGTGGTCAGGCCCAGCGACGTCACCAGGATCACGTTGATGCGGGCGATTGATCATCATGCCTGGACCAACCGCTGGCGGGTCTGGCATCCCATCGAGAAATTGTTGCCGGCGGGTGGTTCGCTCATCCTGACCCTGATTCTGCCGCCCCTGACGACTGCCCCGCTGGTGTTGGCCAGCATGACGCTGATGACGGTGCGCGGCGCGGGAGTGCCGCTGAGAGCGCTGCTGAGCGTGCTGGCCGCGCCGGCGGCGTTTTTGCTGGCCGGCATCCCGTTTCTGGCGGTGTCGGTGGATTTCACCCACGGTTTCGCTCCGCGACTTTCGACCGAAGGTTTATGGCTGGCGTTGACGACAACGTTCCGCGCGCTGGCGGCGATGAGCTGTCTGGCCTTTCTGATTCTGACCACGCCACTGACCGACTGGATGGCGTCGTTGCGACGGGTTGGGGTTCCCACCGGCGTGATTGAACTGGTTCTGTTGATCTACCGGTTGATCTTCGTGTTCTTTGAACGCGCGCTGACCGGTCATCAGGCGCAGACGGCGCGGCTGGGCTATTCGCGCCTGGATCGGTCGGTGCGGTCTCTGGGACTGCTGGCCGGCAACCTGTTTCAGCGGGCGTTGGCGCAAGCGCGGCGGTTGGAAATCGGGTTGCTGGCGCGCGGCTATACCGGCGAATTGCGAGTGCTGGTGCCGGTGTGGGTCCTGTCGTGGACACGACTGGCGGCGGGGTTGGGGTTGGTCGGTTTGGTGGGAGCAGCGAGCGGCCTGCTGGCGCGCGCGCTGTCATGACCGCGCCCCTGTTGGCGGCGTGCGAGTTGGAGTACGTCTATCCCGGTGGGGTGGTCGCGCTGCGCGGTTTGAACCTGAGCATCGAGCGCGGCCAGAAGTTGGCCATTCTCGGTCCTAACGGTTCTGGCAAGACCACCTTGTTACTGCATCTCAATGGAACTTGTAAACCCGCGCGTGGCGAAATCCGGCTCGATGATCAACCCGCCCGTTACGATCACCGCGCTCTGAACCAGTGGCGGCGGCGGGTGGGGCTGGTATTGCAGGAGCCGGACGACCAGTTGTTCGCCACGACGGTCGGGCAGGACGTGTCGTTCGGGCCGTTGAATCTGGGGCTGTCCGAGGCGGAGACCGCCACGCGCGTCCATGAGGCGCTGACCGCGTTGCGCGTTGCCTATCTTGCCGAGCGCGCTACCCATACGCTCAGTTTTGGCCAGAAAAAACGGGTGGCCATTGCCGGGGTGTTGGCCATGCGTCCGGAAATCCTGGTGCTGGACGAACCAACCGCTGGTCTTGATCCGCATGGCGTGAATCATCTGCTGGGCGCTTTGCAGCAATTGCATGAGACCGGTACCACACTGGTGTTTTCCACTCATGACGTGGATTTGGCTTATACGTGGGCCGACCAAGTGGCGCTGTTTCATGAGGGTACGGTGCTCTGCCAGGGCGAGACGGCGGCGGTGCTGGGGGATCGGGAGGTCTTGCAGCGGGCGCGGCTACGGCCGCCGTTGCTACTGGAAGTGGCGGAGACGCTCGGCGTCGGTCAACATCGGCACTACCCCGCGCCGCGTTCGCGCGAGGCGGTGCTGACATTGCTTCGGGAACGGTTGGGCGAACCGGCGTCCGGCGTTCCAATGGAACCCGCCCTCGCGCATCCTCGGAACGGGCCGCCGGTGTGACAGCCAGCCTATCCGTTGCCGTGCCGGTGGCGGTGATGAATGTCCGGGTAGTGCGCGTGCGCGTGCTCCAGGTGGGCGTGGACGTGCGCGTGCGCGTGCGGTTCGCCAGGAGGATCGTGCGGTCCGTGCGCATGCTGGTGATGGTCGTCGTGGGTATGGCGGTGTTCGTGGACCATGCCATCGTGGATGTGCGCGTGCGCGTGCCGCTCGGTCAGGTGCAAATAGACGCCGGTCAGCATCAGCGCGCCAGCCACGAGCAGTTGCGGGGTTACGGACTCGTCCAGCAGCGCCACCGCCATCGTCGCGCCGATGAAGGGCGCTGTCGCGAAATAGGCGCTGGTGCGGGCGGCCCCGAGGTGGCGTAGCGCCAACACGAAGCCGATCAGGCTGCCACCGTATCCGATGGCGCCAAGCGCGCCCGCCGCCATGACGAGGCCTGGTGTCGGAAAGAGTTCGCCCACGGTGGCGGCGATGGCCAGGGTGATCGGGCCGGCGACCGCGCCTTTCACCATCACGATCTGCATCGGGTCGGCCGCCGCCAGCTTGCGGGTCAGGTTGTTGTCGATGGCCCACGCCAGACAGGCGCTCGCTACCGCCAGCGCGCCCGGATGGAAACCGTCGAACTCGCCTTGCCAGGATAAAATCACCGCGCCGATCAGAATCGCCAGCGCGCCCAGGCCGACCCGGCGATCCACGTTCTCATGGAATACCAGCCAGGCGATCAGCAGGGTGAAGAGGCTTTCGAGATTGAGCAACAGCGCCGCGCTGGCGGCGGGCGTCGCGCGTAGCCCCACCATGAGCAGGATCGGTCCCACCAGCCCACCAGCGATGACGACGCCAGCCAGCCAGGGCCAGTCGGCCACCGTTAAGGGCGCTTCCGCGCGCCGGAACCCGAACAGGGCGCGAACGGCCAACGCCATGGTCAATCCGCCCCCCGCGCCCAGGTAAAGCAGGCCGGCCAGGGTGGTCGGTCCCATCGCGCCAAGTAACAGTTTGGCGAGCGGGGTGCTGGCTCCAAACAGCGCCGCCGCCAGCAGGGCCAGCAATACACCACGCAACCGATCATTCATCGCCGGATCCATCCTCTTCGCGGTAGGCTATGGTGGAACGATACAACGACACATGGATCACAGGTGGATGGCTTCCGCACTCAGCGCACCCGAACTCGGCCTCCTGGGTCAAAGCGCCACGGTGCTTCGATGCGCAGCGGTAAAGTCGCGTTCGCCGCAAAACCCAAGGTCTCGTAAGGGTAGGAATTCCTGCGTGGGCGCTTGAGTGGATTATCGCTGGCGAGCCGATTTTTACCCTCCATCCGTTGGCGTTGAAATCGCCCCTTAGGGCGCGTGATTGCCGGGGTGCTCACGCCGGCTGCTCCAGCCGCCGCCGAAACGCCGCGTAATACAGCACCGGGATAACGATCAGCGTCAGCAGGGTAGAGACCAGGATACCGAAGATCAGCGAGATCGCCAGCCCCCGAAAGATCGGATCGTCGAGGATGAACAGCGCGCCGAGCATGGCCGCCAGCGCGGTGAGAATGATCGGTTTGGCCCGCACCGCGCTGGAACGAATCACCGCCTCTTGAAACGGCACGCCGTTGGCGGCTTCCAGATTGATGAAATCCACCAGCAGGATCGAGTTGCGGACGATGATCCCCGCCAGCGCGATCATGCCGATCATCGAAGTGGCGGTGAACTGGGCGTGCAGCAGGGCGTGGCCAGGCATCACCCCGATGATGGTCAGCGGGATCGGGGCCATGATGATCAGCGGTGCGAGGTAGGAACGGAACTGCGCCACCACCAGCAGGTAGATCAGGATCATCCCCACGCCGTATGCGATTCCCATGTCGCGAAAGGTTTCATACGTGATCTGCCATTCGCCGTCCCACTTCAGGCTGTAGCTATAGGGATTGTCCGGCTGGCGGATGAAGAACTGCGCCAGCGGGCCGCCGGCGATGGATGCGTGACGCAACTGGCCGAAAATCTCGAACATGCCGTACAGCGGGCTATCGAGCTTGCCGGCCATGTCGCCGAACACGAACACCACCGGCAGCAGGTCCTTGTGGTAGATGGCGTTCTCGCGCTGGGATTTTTCGACGTCGACGATTTCCGCCAACGGGACCAGTTGGCCATTCTGACCACGAGTCTTCAGCGCCAGCACCGAAGCGGCGTCGGCCCGCTCGGCAATCGGCAGTTCCAGCCGCAGCGGGATCGGATATTTGGCGTTGGCGGAGTGCAGATAGCTGACATCCTCGCCGCGCAGGGCGGTGTTAATGTCAGCGGCGACCGCTTGCTGCGACACGCCGAGCAAGGCGGCCTTGGCGCGGTCGACGTGAGCGATCAACCGCTCGGTTGGAGCTTCCACCGTGTCATCGATGTCGACGATGTCCGGCGTGGCCTGGAACGCGCCTTCCACCTGCTTGGCCACGGCGATCTGGCCAGGATAGTTGAGGCCGTAGATTTCGGCCACCAGCGGCGACATCACCGGCGGGCCGGGCGGCACTTCCACCACCTTGACGTTGGCGTGGTATCGCTTGCCGATATCCACCAGCGGCCCACGCACCGCCAGGGCGATGTCGTGACTCTTGCGCTGGCGGTGCTTTTTGTCCGCTAGATTGACCTGAATGTCGCCGACGTTGGCGCCGGCGCGCAGGTAGTACTGTCGCACCAGGCCGTTGAAATTGATCGGCGCGGCGGTGCCGGCATAGACTTGGTAGTCGGTCACTTCCGGGACGGTGGCCAGGTAGCGGCCCAGTTCGCCCAGCACCCGGGTGGTTTGTTCCAGCGTGGTCCCTTCCGGCATGTCGACGATCACCTGGAACTCCGACTTGTTGTCGAAAGGAAGCATCTTCAATACCACGAGTTGGAAGTAGGCCAGGCTGATCGAACCGCCGATCAATAGCAGGATGCCGCCGCCCAGCGCCCAGCGCCAGGGTCGACCCTGGCGCCCGCGCAGAAATGGCCCGACCACGCGCCGGAACAGGCGATGGGCGAAATCTTCCGGGCCTTTTGAGCTGGGTTCGTCGGTATGCGCCGCTGGAACGCCGGTCGCGGTCGAGTGCTTTTCCACCACCCGCCGCAACACCTTGTAGGTCAACCACGGCGTGAACACGAAGGCCACCGCCAGCGAAATCAGCATGCCCATGCTGGAGTTGATCGGGATCGGGCTCATGTATGGTCCCATCAGCCCGGAGACGAAGGCCATCGGCAGCAGGGCGGCAATTACGGTGAAAGTCGCCAGGATGGTCGGGCCGCCGACCTCGTCCACTGCCAGCGGAATCGCCTCAACCAGGCGATGACCGCCCAACTGGATATGACGATGAATGTTCTCCACCACCACGATGGCATCGTCCACCAGGATGCCGATGGAGAAGATCAGGGCGAACAGCGACACCCGGTTCAGGGTAAAGCCCCAAGCCCAGGAGGCGAACAGGGTGATGGTCAGGGTCAGGATCACCGCCGCGCCGACGATGAGCGCCTCGCGCCAGCCCAGGGCGAGCAGCACCAGCACGATCACTAGGCTGGTGGCAAAAATCAGCTTGTGGATCAGGGTCATCGCCTTATCGTCGGCGGTGACGCCATAGTTGCGGGTCACGGTGATGTTGACCCCTTCGGGAATGAAGGTGCCCTTGAGTTGTTCGATCCGTTCCAGCAGTTGATCGGCAATTTGGACCGCGTTCTCGCCGGGCTTCTTGGCGATGGCCAACGTCACCGCGGGAAGTTCGCCACGGGTCTGAGTGCCGCTGTCCTTGGCCGCTGGACCGGTGCCCAGCCAGACATAGCGTTCCGGGTCATCGGGCCCTAGATTGACCTCGGCGACATCGGCTAGGTACACCGGCGCGCCCTGGTGCAAGCCGACCACCAGTTGGCCGACCTCGTTTGGCTCCACCAGAAAACTGCCGGCCTGGACCAGAATTTCCCGATTGTCGCCGACCAGCGCGCCAGCGTCGGCCGAGGCGTTGGCGGCTTGCAGTGAACGGCGCAGGTCGGCCAGCGCCAACCCGTAACCCGCCAGTTTGGCGGGATCGAACTGCACCTGCACCACCCGGTTGGGGGCGCCAATGGTGTACAGGTCTCGGGTGCCGGGGACGCGCTTCAACTCGGTTTCCAGGGTATGCGCCACCCGCGCCAGATCGTCGGCGCCGCGCTGGGGGTCTTCGGTCCACAGGGTCAGGCCGACGATGGGGACATCGTCGATGCCCTTGGGCTTCACGATGGGTTGGCCGACTCCAAGGTTGGATGGTAGCCAATCGGCGTTGGAATACAGCTTGTTGTACAGTCGGACGATGGCGTCGGTGCGTGGCTGACCGACCAGGAATTGCACGGTCAACACCGCGAGGCCGGGTCGCGACACCGAATAGACGTGTTCCACGCCCTCAATTTCCGCAAGCATCTGTTCAGCGGGGCTGCTGACCAGCTTTTCCACTTCCTGGGCAGTGGCGCCGGGGAAAGGGATGAACACGTTGGCGAAGGTGACGTTGATTTGCGGCTCTTCCTCGCGTGGGGTGACGAGCACCGCGAAGACGCCCATCAATAGCCCCACCAACGCCAGCAGCGGGGTGATTTCGCTGCGCAGGAATTTCTTGGCAATCGCCCCGGACAGGCCAAGATGTGGTTCGGTGGTGTCGCTCATCTTACTTCCCCGCGGTCCGCTGCTGTTGCCCTTTCAGATAAACGCCCGCCTGGATCGGGTCCAACGCCACCCATTCGTCCGGCTCCAGTCCGGCTAGGATTTCCACGACCTCGCCTTCGGTTCGTCCGGGGCGCACTTGCCGCAAGCTGACCTTGTCGTCCCGAACCACATAGACGGCGCTGACCTCGCCGCGCTGGACCAGCGCCGGACGGGGCACGGTCAGCCGGCTACCATCGCCGACCCGGAAGGCGATTTTGACAAACATACCGGGATAGAGTCCTTCGGTCTTTTTCGGCAAATAGGCGCGGACCTTGAACACGTTGCTTTGCGGGTCGGCGTAGGGAAAGAACGTGAGTTTGGTGGCGGTGATGCCCTTGCCGCCGTTCGGCGGCAGCGCCCGCGCCTGTTGATATTGGCGGACCGGCACGATCAGCCGTTGCGGCACATTGGCCACCACTCGCAATTCGTCCAGCGAGAAACCGGTCATCAGCGGTTTGCCGGGCTGGACGGATTCACCCAACTGGACGTGGCGTTCGAGCACAATCCCGCTGTAGGGAGCGTTGATGGTAGTGTAACCTAGCGATTCCTTGGCCTGGGAGACGCCGGCTTGCGCGGCGTCAAGTCTGGCCTTGGCGGCGTTGAAGCCTGCGGTGGCGGCATCCATCTGCGCTTTGGCGACCAGTTGCTTTTCGTAGATGCCGCGCATGCGGTTGTACTCGGCCTGGGCTTCGAGGAAGCGAGCCTCGGCCTCGCGCAGATTGGCTTGGGCCTGTTCGAGGCTGGCGCGTTGCTCGATGTTGCGGATGCGAACGATTGGCGCGCCCTGCGGCACGAAGTCGTTGACATCGACCATGATTTCCTCGACTCGGCCAGCGGTCTGGGCGGAGACGGTGCTTTGGTTGACCGCCTCGACCACGCCGTCGAGAACCTGCTCGTCGGGCAGGGTTTGCCGTTGAGCCGTGGCGACCGGGAAAGGGAGTTCGGCGGCGAGCAGCGCTGGCGTGCTGGTCAGCAGGCACCACCAAAGTAGCAAGCGGACGGGTAGGGGCATGGCGGGTTCTCCGAAACCTGAAGCAAGGCCGAATGGTATATTAGAAAACTCTAATATTTGCAAGCCTGCTTGATGAGGGCCACTTGCCAACCGTTGGCCAGGCCGAAATTCTGACCTTCTACCGGTAGAATATCGGCCTTGGGGGTTGCGACTGGAAAATCGGGCGATGGCGAATGGCAGTACATCTTCGCCCGATTGCGAAATAATGGGGTGTTGCTTGGCGGTTCGCGGGGTGCCCTGGACCTTGGAGGCGTCACCGAACACAGTGGCGGCATCGGCGCGGTACACATCCACGCCGATGCCGTTATAGTGACCCCTTTATCGATGCGGGAGGAGCCTGGCCAGTTGCCGCCAACGCCACATTGGATAAAGCGGTTTGCCTTCATGGCGTTCAGACAGAATAGTTTCGGTCCAGGTGGCGCCAAGGGCTGGCGCTGGGCGTTGGGTGGCGACAGTGAGAATCGGGTGGGAGTCGTGGGAGTCTCCCCGAAATCAGGCAGGTTATTTCAGCATTCACTGGATCATGGCAAGCCAATATGGCGAGGACGTGATGAATCCGAATGGTGCCTATAAGAGGAATCGCTGGTGCGCTGTGATCGAACGGTCAATGGCGCCATAATGTCCTCGGCCCCGTCGTCCCGCCGTATTTTGCTGCTTGGCAAGCGTGGCAGTCTGGTGTTGTGGCTAGAGAACCTGTATCGCGCCTGCATTCGACTGGGGCATGCCACGCGTGTTTTTGCGGTTAACGGCGATACGCTGGGAGCGCGTCTGCGCGCCAAGTGGCAGGGCCGCGACGTGGCGGCGACCGCTGACTGGATGCTGGCTCGTTTCGAGCGCGCGCTAGCGAATTTTGGTCCGGATTTGGTGATTGTGGCGGGCGCGTTCGGCGTACCGCTGGATTATTATCGAATTTTGCATGATTTGCCCCAGCGACCGTGGATCGCTGGGTTGGTGGGCGACCGTTTTTCCATGGACAGCCGGGAGCGGGCTGACCACTGCGACCGACTCTATTTCACCGATACCTGTTTTTTCCGAGACGCGGAAGCAGCCGGTTTTGCCATGCCCGGCCGTTATTTGCCACTGGCGGTGGATCCAGAGCTGTTCTGCCCGAATCAAGGGCCGCGCGTTCCAGAAATGTTGTTCGTGGCCAGTCGCACCGAATTTCGTGAAGCCGTGGCGCGGGGTTTGGATACGCCGGCCAGGATCATCGGCACTGATTGGAGTGGACTGGCGCGCGATGGTTTCCATCGGGTGAGTAACCACAAGATCAGCCGCGCTCATCTCATTCGACTTTATCAGCACCATGCCGTTGTGCTGAACGTGCGTAACGAAGCCAATGTCGAACATGGGTTGAATCAGCGCAGTTTCGAGCCACTGGCCTGTGGGGCGGTGGTGTTGAACGACGATTTGCCCGATTTGCCGCTTTGTTTTGAGCCTGGTCGAGAAATCCTGGCGTATCGGGACCGTGAGGAACTCAATGCGTTGGCGGCTCGGTTGCGGGGCGAGCCCGCTTTTGGATCCCGGATCGCCGAGGCGGGCCGGCAGCGGGTGCTGGCTGAACATACCTATGGCCATCGTGTCCAAACGATCCTAAACGATTTGAGCTAACCCAGAACCCGTGCGGGTTTTAGGTGTGCCTCAATTACTTCAATGCATCTTGCTCGCTCTCATTAAATTTGATTGCTTCCGTGCGAAGACAGTGGAATGAAGTCGCGGATTTACTTCATAGGGGGTGCTAGCGCTTCCGGAAAATCAACAATCGCGAAGGAGCTATCAAGCCTTTATTCTTTCCCTGTCGTCGAACTGGATCGATTTCACGACATTCTGATGCCGATTGTCCATAATCGAGAGCAGCTTGTTCACGCCACAAGTAAGATCACGCTTGAAGTCGTAAGGCATCTTTTGGAATTGAATGTCAGTTGTATTGTCGAGGGCGGTTGGATTCAGCCAAGAAAGGCTAGTAAACTGAAGGAAAAATCAAAAGGCTATTTTTATCCTGTGTACTGCGGTTATCCAAGAGCCGATGTTGAATCCAGATATTCAGTGATTCAAAAAAACGGTTCGCATTGGCTAAACAGTAAACCAGGGAAAAAGGCCCAGTCTTTTCTGAGAACGCAAATTGATGAAAGTGAGAGCTACAGACAAGAATGCGAGAGGCTGCAAATCGAGTTTTTTGACTTCACGGTGTTTTCGGAAGGATCAGAGGCTCTCCGCTCGCACTTTGAAAAATGGTTCCACGGATACTGAAATACCGATCCAGGGATGATTGCAGATGGAACGCTGGGTTCGCGTATGATAATCGTGAGAAGCCGAAGGGGATAAGCGTGATGGATGTTTCAGCGGTAGTCGCCCAGGCGCTGCGCGAGTTGGCGGCGGAATCGCCAGTGCGCTTGCGGATTAGCGGTAACTGCATGGCGCCTCTGCTCGAATCCGGGGCGATGATTCAAGTTGTCCGCCAATCTTTCTACTGGCCGGGAGATCCGGTAGTCGTTTACGCGGTGGATGGGCGGTTATTAGGCCATCGTCTATTGGGTTTTTATCCCCGATCACGGCGGTTAAAATGGTTGACTCAGGCTGACAATGCCCGCTGGCCCGACGCCGCCGTGCCTATGGACCGAATTATCGGCAGAATTTGCGGTGGGCAATGCGCCCCGGCGCTGGTTCGCGTGCCGTTGGTCCATCGGGCAAAGGCCATGCTCCGTTTTTTCCTGTTTATCCTGATCCGCCTTGGAACTCTGTACCGATGAATTTTGGCGAGAATTTCTTGACCTATCCCGATCTGTTCCCGGCCCGGCCCAGTGGCGAGCCGTGGGGTGACGAACGGGTGATGATTGGCCTAGCTGGTGACATCTATGTCTATGAGGGTTTAAGCACGGTTCAGGCAGACGCTGTGCGTCAACGGTTCGGCAAACTTTGTTTGCCATTGGTCGAAGCCTCACCAATGTCAGTGAGAATTCAGATTTTTCGAGCAGCGGCCGATGATTTTGTAGAAAATAGAGAGCATTCGAGAGTTGCTTACAATCAAAGTCATACGCCGGATGCAGTAAAATTTATCGGTCGTCGCTTTATGTGCCGGTTAGATTGGATGCCGGAGCTACGAACGGCGCTGTGGGTTCCGGAAATCGATCTGCAATATCAGCTCGCCATCTTTGTGCAATTTCTGCAAACTACCATTGCGTACCGTGTATTTGAACAAGGTGGGCTGTTATTTCATAGTGCGGCGGTTGTCAGTGATGGTGGCGCTGATATCTTTTTTGGGCCTTCGGGGGCAGGTAAATCCACGATCTCCCGCCTGAGTTTCGCCATGGGCCATGCGGTACTGAATGATGACATGAATATTCTCCGATTTACGGAAGCTGGGATCATGGTGGAAAAACTACCATTCACCGGTTTTTTGGGTCAAGAAGGTGGTGGCATGGCTGGTATTTACCCCGTGCGGGCGATGTATCGATTGTATAAAGGACCAACGCCTGTGCTGCATGTATTGCAACCCGCTACGGCTCTCGTCACGTTACTCGGCTGCGTGCATTACGTGAGCTGTGATCCTTATCGATGGGATAGGTTGATAGATCGACTGCAAAAACTGAGTACGATGGTGCCGATTCAAGCGTTGACGTTCGCGCGGGATGACCGGTTTTGGGCTTTGCTGCGGAGTGGAGAAACTGAATGATTGCAACAGACATGATCTTGAAACGCTGCGTCGACACCCGCTACCGCAACATCGGTGGCGAGGGGGTCGTGGTTCGGCAAACCGCCGGTGAAGTGCTGGTGCTGAACGAAATCGGGGTGCGGGTGCTGGAGTTACTGGAGGCGACCATGCCGGTCAGCGGGCTGCTGGACGCGCTAGACGCTGAATACGAGATTGACCGGCCCACCCTGGAACGAGATGTGCTGGCTTATTTACAGGAGTTGGTGGATGCGGGTGTGATCGAACACGCTGCGGTTTAGCGCGCGTAGCTCAAACCACCCCGGTGTTGCGTGCCTTCAACCCACCGCGAGATCCTTCGTGACGACCTATGCCGACACCTTGCAGCGCACTTGGCGGGAAAACATCCTGTTTTCGGCGCTGGTCGAATTGACCTACCGCTGCAATCTGAACTGCTTCTTTTGCTACAACGATCCCCAGCTTCGGGGTGTTCCGCTGACTACAGAGCAATACGTCCATTTTTTCGAGGACTTGCGCGAACTCGGTACGCTGAACCTGACCTTTTCCGGTGGCGAGCCGCTAGCGCGCGCCGATTTCTTTAACTTGGGTCGCCAAGCGCGTGAACTGGGATTCGTAGTACGGGTGAAATCCAACGGCCACGCCCTGAATGGCCGGCTGGCGCGGCGATTGCGGGAAGAAGTGGACCCGTTCATGGTCGAGGTTAGCTTGCACGGCGCTCGTGCTGAAACCCACGACCGCCAGACCCGGGTATCGGGCAGTTTTGACAAGCTCTTGACTAATTTGGGCGAGATGCGGGCGCTGGGGCTGCGGGTCAAGCTGAACAGTCCGCTGACCGCCTGGAACGAGGCGGAAGTCGAGGCGATGTTTGCGCTGGCCGACGGGTGGGGTTTGCCCATCCAACTCGATCCGCAAATCACGCCGCGCGATGACGGCGATCCGGGTCCCCTGAGCGTAGCGCCGTCCCGCGCGGGCGTGGCGCGGTTGCTTGAACTTCAGCGCGAGCGGGCTGAAGCGCGACAAACCGAGAAGGAGCCTCGTTCAGCGGACGCGACCGCCGAGGTCGCCGGTTCCAAGCATTGCGGGGCGGGTTCCGCCACAGTGACCGTCGATCCTTTTGGCAATGTCTATCCATGTGTGCAGTGGCGGCGGCGGGTGGGTAACTTGCATGAACAATCTATTCAGGCCATTTGGCGGCAATCGCAAGAACTGGCCGAGGTACGCCGGCTAGCGGCGGAAGTCAAACAGACAGTCGGTCAGCATGGCCCGCTGGGGTTTGGGTTCTGCCCCGGTCTGGCGGAGCAAGAAACTGGCGACCCTGCCGGTCTCTATCCCGCCACCCAACGGTTGCTGGAACTGCGCCGACAGGATGTGGTTCCATCGGATGGCCTTTGAGGAGGCATGATGACGACCTTTGAGATTCACGCGGAGTGGGATACGGAGGCAGGTGTCTGGATTGCGACCAGCGAGGAGGTTTTGGGTCTTTGCGTCCAAGCGAAGACGTTTGATGATTTGGTGGAGGTGGTCACCGCGCTGGTTCCCGAATTATTAATGGAAAACCATGTTGCTGCGCCTGATTTGATTCCGATTCGCGTTCTGGCGGAACGGATCACCACGGTCAGGGCTGCGGCATAATGGCCTCGATGTATCGGGACATCGTGGAACATCTGAATCGGGGGCCGGATGTTGATTGGTGCGCACCGGAAAGGGAAGTCATGAAATCTGGTACAGCCCGATCAATGGACGGACCTTCACTGTCCCACGCTCGCTGGCTTCCGCGGCGCTGGCTAACGCGATTTTGAAACAGGCCGGGTTACCGAAGGCTTTTTGAGGGGTTTGGAGCCGCGATCACACCGGCGGCATGACAGGATGGTCGAAGCGGTGTGGCTGAAAATCGTCGGGGACTTCCAACTCGAACAGGTCGTCGTGGATGTGAGCGAGATAGAGGCCCTGCTCCAGCACGCGCGGGCGCAGCGCCTGGGGAATGTGGACGGCGGCCAGGATGCCGTAAAGCTGCTTGCCACGATGTTCCGGGAACCAGTCGGCGAACTGCTCCAGAATCTCCAGCAGTTGCTGGATATGTTCCTCGCGCAGGTGACTTTTCACTTCCACCACGTAGGCGGCGTTGATCGCGCCGTTGGCGTAGGCCAGCACGTCCAGTTCCAGATGCCGGTCGCCGCGCGATACCCGCACACTGGGCGCGACCGTATCCACGCTGAACCGGCAGCGCAGAATTTTTTCCATGGACGGCAGCGCCAGTCCCTCGGTGAAGCTGCCGAATTTGTTGCCCAGCCCGCCGATTTGTTTGCCCAATTCCCGTAGTTGGCGGTCGGTTTCCCGCTGGCGTTCCTTTGACTCTTCGGCTAGGCGGTCGAGTTTTTCTTTGATCTGGCGGTCAGTTTCCTGCATCTTGCGGTCGCTGTCCTGAAACCGGCGGTCGGTTTCCCGAAACAGCGCCCAAATGTCTTCCAAGGTGGTGTTGGAATTCATGGATTGATCCCTCCAGGGATGGAATCGTTGAGTGAACTGAAAAGATTGCGGGATGCCCTCTCAGAATTCTGGGCACCATCCTGATTCCGATCAATCTTGGATTGTTCAAGGCGCTGGTGGTATCCCACTCTATCCCTGGTTCCTAAAAAACCACGCCCGCCAGGAAGGCGGGCGCTTGAGAAGTTCCAGGGTTTGGTTACTCGTACTGGTTAGGTCTCTGAAGTACCACTACAAGTTGTATCCCTAACACAAAGACCACCCATCACCTCCAAAGTCTCCCGCGAAAGAATCCGAGGTTGTTGATACGCTTTCCTAGCCCTTCCTTCCGATGGCTGTACAGTTTCGAGGGTTGGATTTTGCAAGGTCATCAAATAATCCTCACTGGTGGGTTCTTAAGGCTGGATCGCCGAATACCTGGTAGATATCCAGCATGGAACGTGTTCCCCCTTTACGGGCCAGATCGGTCAGGGCAGCCGCAGCGGCATCGCCCAAGACCGGAGTGGTGCCGAACAAGGTGTCGATCAGACTCAGGTTTAGGGTATGCGCCTGGCCATCGTCTGACGGGCCGGTGGAGGCGAAAGCGGCGACAATGCCACCGCCTTGTCGCCATAGCAGGGCTTCGGTCAAGGAATCCTGACCCGGGTAGCTGCCATTGCCTATATAGCAGGTAAATGCCAGGAATACCGGCAAGCGTGTACCGTTGGTAAGCTGACCCGCATCGGCGTTGCGCAACAACCCTTCGGCTGCCAGTTGCTGGTTTCCACCGTGACCGACATAGTTGAACAGCCCTACGCCGGCATTCAGGGCGCTGATGATTTGCTGGCGAGTGGTAGCGGCCGCCCCCCCGGTCTGGAAGTAGATCGGGGTAGTGGTGAAGCCATGGTTCTGCTGAAGCACGTCCGCCACCGCTTGACTATCGGCAGTAAAATTACCGCCGACATCGGGGTCATCGGCCACCAGCAGCGCCTTGGCCAGTGCGCTGCCACTTTCATAGGCTTGCAGCTTGGCGACGTAATTTTGCACGTCGGCGTTGGTCAGCGCCGGAATCCGGCCCATCGCTAACTCGGTTATACCGTCGTCGTTGTGGACATCGGCGTAGGGATTGTCAGCGGCAATCAGTCCTTTCGACGTGGGGACCATCAGTACCGGGAACAGGTTGGTATGGAGGCCCTTGTAGTCCTTCGGGTCGTAAGTGCCCTTGCCCACCAGCGCTACGTAATGGGGCTGTGGTTGCCACTGATCGTAGGCGTAGCTCAGGAAATCGCGGATAGCGTGAGGGTTGGCGATGCCGTCGTTGAACGCATCGTAAATGTCCTGTAACTCCACCACCTTGCCGCCACGATAAGCGGCCAGGGCGTCAGCTCCGGTCCGCAAAGCAGTAGGCGTCAGCACCAGGTAGTCGGCGCCACTGGTCTGCGTCTTCAGCGTGGACGCAACCACGCCGGTTACCGACACGGGGGCCACCGCGACCGCCGCGACATAGTCGGTGCTGGGTGTGGCTGGGGCAAAGCTGACCGCGTAGCCAGTGCCCGCCGACGTCACCGTCGTGGCCGCCACCCATTGCGGCTGGCGCGGGTTGCTGAGGTCCAGCACCGCGATGTTGGCGCTACTAAAACCGCTTACCGTGGCCACCGGATTGCCCGCGCCGCGCAACCGTAACTGGTTGCTTGTCGCCTGGTAGGTCCGTGGATAATCCACGTCGAAGCCGTTCACCCAAAACAGGCTGGAGGAGACGCCTTGATCTAGGATACCGCTCACCGTGATCGTGTTATTGCCATTGGCGGCGAGTAAGGCGGCGTCGAAGGTGGCGGTCAGCACGTAAGGTGCGATGCCATCCCAAGTGGCGTCGCCAACCTGATTGCCATTAACCAGCACGCGGGCGTGATGGTCGTTGCCGGGAACCAGATCGGTCGCTCCTTGCAAAGCGGCGCGAAGCGTCACGGTACCGGTGGTGGCCGGGTTGGGTACAGGCACTGCGAATTGCGGCGCGCTCAATGTGGCATCGCCCGCCCGCGCATAATTCCAGAACCAGAAGTCGGCGTCGGGATCCGTGAGCAAGGACGGTACTGGTTTAAGGTTTTGTTCCACATGGATGCTGGATTGGAAAGGCAGCGCGCTGGTGGTTGGAGCCGGTCCTTTGCCACTAAGGACGTTCATCGTCACACCGCTGCTGTGATCGAGCCAGTACACGTTGTAGGGCGTGTAGACGCTGTCGACGCCCTGAATGGCCTGGCCGTAGAAGTACAGCCGCGCGCCGCTGGAGTCAGCCTGCCAGGCGACGGGTTGACCACCTTGCTGGAGGCGGACCATGCCGGTGTTGATCCAGCTTTGCGCTGTTTGAGAGGTGACCGCCAACGCGGCGGCAATTTGATCGGCGCTCACGGTGTACAAGCCGTCCTGTTTGACCAGGATGCGGATTGCCGTGTTGGGTGTGCTCGTCTGGGACGCCGCCATGGTTTGTGCTGCGGACGAGGTAACCGTGCGACCGTTCAAGGCGTGGGCGGCGCGTTCGTAACCGTCCGCGTCCGCCAGCGTTTCGGCGGCGAGCGTTTGCGCTTGAATGGCGCGCATGGCTTGCTGCTGGTTGGTGCTTGCGGTGACGGTGACGGTGAAGGGGCCGTAGTCACGAAGGGTTCCGTTGGCTTCCACTTCTTGCAGCCGATAGGTGTAAGTTCCAGCCGACGCTACGGTCAGGTCCGGGTAGTGGTAGACACCGCCTTGTGGAGCGGTGAACAGCCCCGGCAGCAGGCGAGTGTTGACCTGGAAGAATTTACCGCTGACCGGGTCTTCGCGGAACAGGTTGAAACCGACCGTGTTGACTTCCGAGACCGTTTCCCATTCCACCATGGTTTGGCCGTTGGCGCTGGTGTAAGCCCGGAAGCTGCCGATCAATGCCTGAGTAGTACCACTGTTGACGGTGATGGTATCAGTCACGGTGGCGCAATTGGCTGGACTGTTCTTATCGCACAATTGGTAATCCACATGATACGTGCCGGGCGTAACTGCCGCCGTGGTGCTAATCGCGCCGCTCGATGGGTCCAAGGTAATGCCCGGTGGCCAGGTACCGCTCTGCGCGATCGTGGAGTTGGCCGCCGTGGCCGCCGCGCCGTTGACGAAGTCGTTGCTGCGGACGTTGGCAATTGGGGTGCCCGCCGTGCCCGCCGTCGCGGTGCCCGTGTCGGTCGCGGGGACAATGGAGGCGTTGACGGTGATGGTGTCAGTCACGGTGGCGCAATTGGCTGGACTGTTCTTATCACACAATTGGTAATCCACATGATACGTGCCGGGCGTAACTGCCGCCGTGGTGCTAATCGCGCCGCTCGATGGGTCCAAGGTAATGCCCGGTGGCCAGGTACCGCTCTGCGCGATCGTGGAGTTGGCCGCCGTGGCCGCCGCGCCGTTGACGAAGTCGTTGCTGCGGACGTTGGCAATTGGGGTGCCCGCCGTGCCCGCCGTCGCGGTGCCCGTGTCGGTCGCGGGGACAATGGAGGCGTTGACGGTGATGGTGTCAGTCACGGTGGCGCAATTGGCTGGACTGTTCTTATCACACAATTGGTAATCCACATGATACGTGCCGGGCGTAACTGCCGCCGTGGTGCTAATCGCGCCGCTCGATGGGTCCAAGGTAATGCCCGGTGGCCAGGTACCGCTCTGCGCGATCGTGGAGTTGGCCGCCGTGGCCGCCGCGCCGTTGACGAAGTCGTTGCTGCGGACGTTGGCAATTGGGGTGCCCGCCGTGCCCGCCGTCGCGGTGCCCGTGTCGGTCGCGGGGACAATGGAGGCGCTGACGGTCACGGTGGCCGTGGCGGTATCGCAGGTGGGTGGTGTGGTGGCCGGGAGCGTGCAGAGGGTGTACGGGTAACTGTAGGTGCCCGGCGTGGTGCCCGCCGCCACGGTGATGGTGCCGTCGGCATTCATCGTGATGCTGCCCGCCGTCGGCGTCGGCGTCGGCGCGGTGCCTGGGGTCAGCGTGGCGTTGGTGCCCAGCGTGACCGAGCCGCCATTGGTGGTGTCGTTCGCCACCACGCTCGTTGTCGTCCCGCCCGTGGCCGGCACTGCCGGCGGCGTGTCATTGACGGCGTCAATTTTGCAGGTTGCGCTCGAAGCAGTGCCGGGAATCTGACTTTCGGTGAGGCTGGTGTCGGATACGCCGGCTGTACCACTGGCGGCGTTGTAAGTGTTCCCACTGCTGGCACCAGCGCTCCCACCTGTAACGGAAACAGTGCCAGCAGCGCTGGAAAGATAAACCACACCGCCGCCGCCGCCGCCGCCAGGGCCATGGTAGCAAGGGCTGCTAGTAGTACAGTATGGGCTGACATCCGTATTCGAGGAGGTACTGCCGCCGGTTCCGCCGTTAGCGTGGACCGTCAGGCTCGACAGGTTCCCGGTGCGGGTAAGCACCAACACGCTGCCGCCCGCGCCGCCGCCGCCGCCGCCATCGATTGTTGTCGTCGTAACACCGTTTCCGCCGTTGGCGCTCAGGGTGCCCGTTCCCGTGATGCTATTGGCGCGGACGATGATGATACCGCCGCCCAGGCCGCCGCTGGAGTCCATATTAGAGCCATTATTGCGGCTACCACTGCCGCCGCCGCCGCCCATAGCCAAGCGGCTGGCCGCATGGGGGGAAATAGCGCCGCCACCAATGCCGCCGAACGGTTGGTCATTGAGCCAGGTGTTACCGCCAGTACCGCCGGTACCACCGTTACCGCCGCCGCCACCACCGGAGTTTTCAGCATTGATGTAGGGATGGTAAGGGATGGTGGTAGTATTGGTGCTGTTGGTGGGATTGCCATCACTGCCGCCGCCGCCGGCATTACCCGGCGCGCCGCGAGCGCGGCTGGCGTGAGCGCTCGAGCCATTAGGATAACCACCCGATGCCGAGTTATCTACTGAGGTGCTGCCGTTGTACATGTAATCGGGCGAGCCAGCGACGCCTTCGCCTTTGTTACCGTTGGCATTTAGCGTCGCCAAGCTACGGTAGTCTCCAGCAGTAAGTGAGCTGCTGCCAGCAGTAAGCTTTTGCCCCAAGCCCCCCCGAAAACCTTGGGCATCGACATTGATACCACCGCCGGAGAAGGTCAGGGTGTTGACCACATCGAGAACAACGATGCCGCCGCTGGCACCGTTCCAGGCGCTGGCCGTGACGGTGCCGGATATTGTGGCATCGTAATATTGCGGTACCCGCACCACCTGAAAGCGGCGTTGGCCCAGGGTGGTCGTGGCGGCGGCGTTGGTATAGGTGTTGAGCAACCCACCACCCGAGCCTTTGCCGGTGATGGAGACGGAGCCACTACTGACTGCACTGGTGGCCACCACGAATTCGTAAAGGCCAGCGTTGTTATAGTTGGTGGCCCCACTGCCGCTGCCATTATTAGCGCCATAGGCGGACGTGTTGGCGTAATCGATGGCGGCATCCTGCATCTGGATGACCAGTAGCAGGTCACCAACTGCGATGGCTGTGCCAGCGCCTGTCGCGGTTCCTACGGAGATAGATTTGGCGCCGGCGGTGGCTGTAGCCGTACCAGGGTAATAGGTGTTAACGGTAACGGTGCCACTGATGGTCGTTGACCCACTGGTCGGAGACGTGGCGCAAAGCTCCGCGGCATGAGCCGGCATCATTCCCGCCAGCGTCGCGAGACAGAGCCACAAGACCCCCACGGTCCAATGAACGAAATACTCGGAAAGGCTCCGAGAGCGCTTGGAATGTTTGAGCCGTCGGTCGGCTGAGTATTTATGGTTATTCATTGAGATTGCCTATGGAATTACCTGTTTACCCTTTGTTTGAAAGCGTATCTGGTCCCTGTTACCGGCTGGTGACTGGTTTGGCGTCAGGCGAACCGTGGGTGGCTCGGATGTGTATCGGTCCAAAATGACCCGCTCAGCCCTAAAAAGTTTACCTTACTTCCACAGTGAGTATCAATAATTCAACAAATTTTGGCTTTGGTGCGGGCCAAATGTAGCCTAGTACGGATCAAAAACACGACGCCTGTCACAAAAAAATCAAAAAACGATCCTACTGCCCCTGCCATGAAGGCAAGGGACAAGGATAAGCCGTTGAATCGGGGACCGTTATTTCCCACTGCCGCATCCACTCGCGAATGCGGCAGTGGGCAGACGATAACGGTTCAAGCAAAATTTACGCCATCGGCTAGGAAAATGGCTTTTCGGTTGGCGGTTCCAGCGGAGTTTGCTGATTCAGCCCGCCGGTTCCACCGCCGGCTGCGCCAGACTTTGGAGGACCGAACGCAATTCCAGCCACCACTGATGCAGCGGTCGCCGGTGGGTGATGTCGACCATGTCCGGCAACTGTTTGAGGGGGAAGGTGGTCAATTTGCCTTCGGTGAGGCCAGCGAAGACACCCGCCGCTGAACCACGCGCCATTTCCTCGGTGAGGAAATCAACGCCCAGGGCCGCCAGGCGGGTGGCCAAAATCCGGTCGAACGGCGTGGGGTTGCCGCCCTGTTGAATATGGCCCAACACCGCCTGGCGCACGTCGAACAGGTCGCCGCTTTCCTCTTCGAACAACCGGGTCAGAAAGTCGGTGGTGTATTGCGCGTTGGCGTATTCGTTGCGGATGGTCAGATAAAACCGTCGCCCGCCCTGAAAGCTGGCGATCATGCGCTCGACATCGGTTTGCAGATCCTTGAGGGTAATGCCTTCCTCGGGCAGGTAAATCCGTTCGGCGCCAGCGGCCAGGCCGCTCATCATGGCCAGATAACCGCAGCGCCGGCCCATGACCTCGACCACGAAACAGCGCCGCGCCGCCATCGCCGACTGCTTGATCCGGTCGAGCGACTCGACGATGACGTTGAGCGCGGTGTCGGCCCCGATGCTCAGGTCCGAGCCGGGCAAATTGTTGTCGATGCTGGCCGGCAGACAGATCATCGGCATTTTGAAAGCCGGATAGCGTTCCCGCTCGTGGTAGAGCTGATAAGCGACGTGATACGCCTTCCAGCCGCCGATAATCAGCAGGCCATTGATGCCGTGGGTCTCCAGGGTGCGGGCGATGGCGTAGAACTGCTCGGCGGTGGGCAGTTGTCGGCTGGCGCCCAGTTCCGCGCCCGCCAGCTTGGCCCAGCCCTCGACATCGCCCCAGTGCATTTCCTCGATCTGGCCCTTGAGCAGCCCGGCAAAACTGCCGCGAATGCCGAACATGGCGTGACCGCGATCCAGCCCGAGGCGCACGGCGGCGCGGACCGCCGTGTTCATGCCAGGAGCCAGGCCGCCGACATGGAGCACGGCGATCCGGTGGGGGCGTTGTGGCGGAGTGACGCTGGGCACCGCTTCGGCCATCGCCTTGAAGATGTTGAACAGGCCGGTGAAGCTGCCGCCACGCAATGCCATGGCCTGGTCGTATTGATGTTCGGCGATCAGCCGCGCCACCGCGCGGGTCTGTTCGACGCATTGCATCAGCGGCGCGCGGCTGACCCGGTTGTAGCGCACGCCGATCAGTTGCGGCTCGCTGTCCGGGGTGGCCGCCAGTAGTTCGTCGACGGCGGCGTGACCGACCAAGGTGCTCATCCAGCGATCATAGGCGCTGGGCGTGCCGCCGCGCTGGACATGGCCGAGAATGGTGACGCGGGTGTCCTCGCCCAGCCGGTCTTGCAGCACCTTGCACACGTGGTCGCTGGTGATGGGGTTGCCCCGCCGGTCGGCGGCTCCCTCGGCGACGACCACGATACTGTCGCGGCGGCCCGCAGCCCGACCACGGTGCAACAGGTCGCACATGCGGTCTTCCCAGTCTTCCGGCGGCGGATTTTCCGGGATCAACACGTAGTCGATCCCGCCGGCGATGGCGCTGGTCAGCGCCAGGTAGCCGCAATGCCGGCCCATCACCTCGACCACGAAACTGCGCTGGTGACTGGAAGCGGTGCTGCCGATGGCGTCGATGGCTTCGGTGATCCGATGCAGGGCGGAGTCGGCGCCGATGGTCATGTCGGTGCCGACCATGTCGTTGTCGATGGAGCCGACCAGCCCGACGATCATCAGCGCTGGATGGGCAGCCATGGTCGCCTCGTCGATTTCGCCGCGCTGGTGCAACTCCGCCACCAGTCCTGGCCACTCCTGGCGGAACTGGTTGGCGCCGGACAAGCTGCCGTCGCCGCCGATCACCACCAGCCGGTCGATGCCGCGCTGAAGCAGATTGCGGGCGGCGGTGAGCCGGCCCTCCCGCTCGCGAAAGGCTGGACAACGAGCGGTGCCGATGACGGTGCCACCCCGGTGCAGGATGCTGCCGACATCGTCCCACGAGAGCGGGCGGATACGGTCGCCACCATCCACCATGCCCTGATAGCCTTCGTAAATGGCGTAAACAGCGGTGCCCTGATGCAATGCGGAACGGACGACGGCGCGCACGGCGGCGTTCATGCCCTGGGCGTCGCCGCCGCTGGTCAGGACGCCAATGCTGTTGGGCTGAGAACTGCTGCTGGACATGGTCTGGTTTCCTCTGCTGGATGGAACGCTGGAAAGGATGGACGTTGATGGGTGGCGTTGAGTCGGATCATGTCATTCCGCGCCATTTTAAAATCCCGAAAACGCAGGGTGATGACAGTCGGATCGAAATGCGCGGCGATGCTTGAAAGGTCGTTCAACCCGCCACCAGCAACCGCCCCGCCATCAGCAGCACCACGATCAGGAACACCGGGCGGATGAACGGCGCTCCGTAGCGAATCGCGCTGTGAGCGCCGACGAAGGCCCCAAGCATCAGCAGCGCCCCCATGCTCAGGCCAATGGCATAGTTGATGTTGCCGAAAACCACGAAGGTCAGCAGGGCGGTGAGGTTGCTGACGAAATTCATGAACCGGGCCACCCCAGCGGCGGCCACCAGGTCGAGACGGAACAGCTTCGTCGCCGCCGCTATCCAGAACGCGCCCGCGCCAGGACCGATGAAGCCGTCGTAGAAACCGATCACCCCTCCGGTCGTCCATTGGACGCGCCGCCGAACGGTGTGGGACCACGGCGTGGATTGCGACGGGACAGCGGACGGTCGGGCGCGGCGTGGCCTGATCAGGTAGGCCGCCGCTAGCAGAATCGCCAGCGGCAGCAATTTTTTCAACACCTCGGCGCTGACCAGGTAGATCGATATCGCCCCAACCAGCGCCCCCACGAACGTGCTAAAGCTCATCGCCCACCACAGCGCTGGCTGGAATAGACCCTTGCGGATGAAAGTGAGGGATGCGCTGAAGGTGCCGAAAGTGCCGATCAGCTTGTTGGTGCTGACCACCAGGTGCGGCGGCATCCCGGTGCCGAGCAGGGCTGGCATCACCAGCATTCCGCCACCGCCGGCGATGGCGTCGATGAAACCGGCCAACAAGGCGATGCTTCCCAGCAGCAAGAGCGTGGATAAATCCAGGGCGAGTTCCAAGTGGTTGACGCCGGTGCGCGTTATCCGGCCCGCCCGCCGACTACCGTTCGAGGTGCCGGTCGAGCGCGGCGGTATACAGGTTACCCAATGCCGTTTTAGCCCAGCAGATGGACCAGAACGCTCTCGTAAATCCGGCTTAGCCGTTCGAGATCGGCGGTTGCCACCCGCTCGTCGATTTTATGGATCGTGGCGTTGAGCGGTCCCAGTTCGATGACCTGCGCGCCGGTGGGGGCGATGAAGCGGCCATCCGAGGTGCCGCCGCTGGTGGAGAGGGCCGGCTCCAGGCCGGTTTCGGCGCGAATCGCGGTAATGGCGGCGGCCACCAGATCACCGGGCGGGGTGAAAAACGGTGGACCGGATAAGCGCCATTCCAAGTCGTACTGGAAGACTTGGCCGGTCTTGACTTCTTCGTTGAGGAGCGCGGTCTCGACGATCAGCCGGGTGCGTTCCTGGAGTTGTTCGCTCGTCACCGCCGGCGAGAAGCGGAAATTGAACAGCATTTCCAGATCGCCGGGAATGACATTGTCCGCTCCGGTGCCAGCGTGCAGGTTGGAAATCTGGAACGAAGTCGGCGGGAAATAGGCGTGGCCCTGATCCCAGACCTCGTCGGTCAGGATGGTCAGGATCGCGCCGATGGCGTGAATGGGATTTTGCGCCAGATGCGGATAGGCGACGTGGCCCTGCGTCCCGCGCAGGACCAGCCGACCGTTGAGCGAGCCGCGCCGACCGTTCTTGATGGTATCACCCACTTGCGTGGCGCTGGACGGCTCGCCCACCAGGCACCAGCGGATTTTCTCGCCGCGCGCTTCCAACCGCGCGATCACTTTGACCGTGCCGTCGGTCGCCACGCCTTCCTCGTCGCTGGTGATCAGAAAGGCGAGGGAACCGCGCGGTCGCGGGCGGGCGGCGAGGAAACGTTCGCAGGCGGTGATCATCGCGGCCAGACTGCCTTTCATGTCTGCCGCCCCGCGCCCATACAGGAACCCGTCGCGGATTGTCGGCGCGAACGGTGGCGATTGCCACTGTTCCAGTGGACCGGGCGGCACCACGTCGGTATGGCCGGCAAAGGCGAACAGTGGTTCGCTATCACCATACCGCGCCCAGAGATTATCCACCGCGCCGCAGCGCAGCCGTTCTATCCGAAAGCCGAGCGCTTCCAATCGGGTAATCAGAACTTCTTGACAGCCGGCGTCCTCGGGCGTGACCGAGGGCCGGCGGAGAAGATCAAGGGCAAGGTCCAGGGTGATGGACATGGACGCAAAACTCCACGATGACTGCCTTGGCAAGCGCGGCTTGAGGCTTTCGAGGTTTTCCTACAGGAAAGCCGAAGACACCTTTATATTGTGTGTCGCTAAAGCAATGTGGCACCTTCGGCAATCCCAGGTCGCGCCAAAACATCGATGCGCTCCAGCAGTTCCGGTGTCAGGCGGATGTCCGCGGATCGTGCGTTCTCTTCAACTCGGTCCGCGCGCCGGGTTCCTGGAATTGGAAAGATATCCTGGCCTTGATGCAGCAACCATGCCAATGCCAATTGAGCGGGCGTCACGTTGAGTTCTCTCGCGACAGCCATGAAGGGTGTAAAGCGGTCCCGGTTGATGGAAAGATTCGCGCCGGTATAGCGAGGATTGTTTTGGCGGAAGTCGTTCTTATCCAAACTGGCGACGGTGCCGGTGAGGAAGCCGCTACCGAGCGGTGACCACCCAACCAGGGCAATGCCAAGTTCGCGAAGGGTGGGTAGCAACTCGGCTTCCGCTTCACGACGCCACAATGAATACTCGAACTGAACGGCGGCGATTGGATGTATCTTATGGGCGCGTCGGACTTGTTCAGCGGTCACGTTGCTTAATCCGAGATAACGCACCTTTCCGGTGCGGACGCCCTCCGCCATTGCCCCAACAGTTTCCTCGATAGGCGTGGCCGGGTCGGGATAGTGCGCGTACCACAGGTCAATGGCATCCAAATCCATGCGCTTGAGGCTGGCGTTGAGCGCCTTGCTCACATAGGACGGCTTGCCGTTGATCTTGAGCGAGAATCCCCAGCCGGTAGGCAGGTTGGTCCCAGTCTCGTTCTCCGCGAAGACGATCCCGAATTTCGTGGCCACGAAAGCCTCCTGACGCCTGCCAGCAATGGCGCGCCGAACCAGCTCTTCGTTATGGCCATTCCCGTAAACATCGGCTGTATCAAGCATATTCATGCCGACATCCAGCGCGCGATGGATCGTTCCAACGGCTTGCACGTCGTCGGATTTGCCGTAATAGCCTTCAAGGACCATTGCGCCGTATCCGAGGCAGCCCACATTAGGGCCATGGTTTCCAAGTGGTCTCTTTTCGATCACGACTCCACCTCACTTGAACTTGTCGTCCAACGGATTCACTCAGCAATGCGGATTCACTCAGCAACGCAGTGCATTGATGGGCATCAGTGCGGCCCATCGGTTACTTGCAAGCGTATTCCTTGGCGAGGGCTATTGCCACCCTGCCAATGAGTTCATAGGGAATGGGTTCGCTGTATTTGAACTGGAGGTTGCCCTTCTCATTCCGATACCGGGAAAGCTCGCGGATCAGGGTGGCGTCTTCCTTAACGGGGGGATATATACCCAAGTGATTCTTGAAGGCCGCGAAGTAGAAAAACACTTTCCCCACTCGATAGGCGGGCATGTTGTAGCTGATGCAGCGCTCAGCCTTGGGCAAGGCGGTTTCCACCGATTCCTGAATCTTGAGCAGGATCGGTTGTACGTCGGGTGGAGTATCAGCGATGTATTGCTCATGGGATGTGAACTGATTCTCTGCCGACATCGCTATGTCCTTGAGGCTCATGCCCAACGATAAAGCTCGATTCGCTTTCTCGCTAAACCGAGACGTAGTCTGTGGCGACCGATTTTGCGATATTGGTCCAGGCTGATGAGCAATCGCCAAATGGCCAATGACAAAACTAAGCAAGCAGCTTGCGCATGACCTTGGCAGACACGGGGCATAAGAACTTGAACTGTTGGGTGCGTTGTATGTCCAAAGGCGTCTCTTCGCGCGTGATGACCTGGTAACCGAGCCGAGAGAAGAAAGCCTCGGCTGTGTTTGTTAAGAGATAGATCGCCTTCATGCTTTGACTCCTCGCCGCATTCTCAGCGAACTCCACAAGTTTGGATGCTCTGCCCTTGCCACGGTAGGCCTGAGCAACAGCGACTGAGCGCAATAAACCAATGTCGCCGTGTTGCTCGATGCCTGCGGTTGCAATGAGTACCCCATTGGCGTGGATTCCGACTAACGACAAGCCTGGCTTGTCGGTGAGGTCGATATGGGGTAATTCCAATAAACTTAGAAGAGCCTTGGCTTCGGCAAGGTTGTGGACTGGTTCGATAAGCATAGTGAAGTGCCTAACAGCCGAAATCGGTGGCCGCGACGTTAAGAGCGGTCCGCTGCAATACTGTGCTAGGCATCAGTGTTTCGCTGAGCCTTAATTTCCGCCACGATGCTTTTGACGGATTCATCCTTGAATTTAAGTTGGAATTACCGCTCTATTTTGTTGTTAAGCCTAACAATAAAACTTACCAGCGGAGCGTAGCGGAGTCTGGTGTAGCGCAAGTTAGTCTTGAGATTTCTCGCCAGCATACTGCAACCCCTTAGCCTTACGTGGCGGTAATGAAACCACTCGCTCCGGGTGTATTGCTTGTTTTTTCATAAGGTCTTCAAGAATAGCCTCAATATCGTAGTTAAAGTGACGCGCATACTCATCTCTGAGAGTACGGGTTTCGGCAACAATCGGGTCTTTCCACATTTGCTGGCTTCGGAGATGACGAGTTCAGATACAAAAACGCTGTAATTCGGGCGCTGTGTTTCCCACCAATCCACTGTCACAGCTTGGTTTGCCATGGCACATCAATCGTTGCTTGGTCGTGCCGTCAAATAGCTGAAAACGGACGTTTCGATATAAACGGATGCTTTCAAAAAACACCTGAGTTTTGTTAGATTGGCTGAATATCCCGCGAAATGGCAGGTTACACTGCGCTAACCTGTCCTACGCGCTTGGTGTCAACCTACTTTTCCAAAGCTAAAAACTCTTTTGTTACTCAGTTTTCCGTAGAAAACCGTGCAGGTTAATCCAGAGGAGCTGCCCAATCCTTCAACTTTTCCCATTCTGCTTTTTGCTTGTCAATCTCCGCCTGACTGTCCTTGCCTCTGCCTAAAAGTTTGTCTGCCAAAGAGCGATGCTCGCCTCGCGCCCACTCATCGTAAGGTAAGGCCACTGAACCACGCGTTGATGATAAAAGTAAATCATTGGATTGAGAGGTCATATTTTGACAGATGAAAAAACTACCGCTTTGCTCCAGCTTCCACCAGCCGGTCCTTCCATTCATTGTATAATCATCAACTGAGGTAGATATATAGTCGATATCAAGTTCTGATGTTTTCCGCCCCGGTCTTAATAATCGCACTTTCCAAATATCCCATTTTCCGCCATTTGGGTCTGGTGCTGAATAGGCGCACCAAATCGCAATTGGACTTGTGTTTAACAAGGTGTTTGTCATAGCGAACATCGTTGTCACCTTATGTTTTAGGATCGGACAACCCAACGCATTCCTTCGCAAGGCAGACGCATGTCACGCCATCTGCTGTCACGGGCTGCGCCTCTGCGGAGGCGCGCCGTTTAAAGTGTAGACAGTCTTCGCAGCGTCATCCAGTTCGTCAGTCGCGTAGCAACTCATTCAGGCTCACCCGACCACGGGTTTTTTCATCCACCTGCTTGATGATCACCGCGCAGTACAGGCTATAACTGCCGTCGGGGGCGGGCAGGGCACCGGGCACCACCACCGAACCGGCCGGTACCCGACCGTAAGTGACTTCACTCGTCGACCGGTTATAGATCTTGGTGCTCTGGCCGATGTAGACCCCCATCGAGAGCACCGAGCCGCGCTCGACGATGACCCCCTCGACCACCTCGGAACGGGCGCCGATGAAACAGTCATCCTCGATGATGGTGGGGCTGGCCTGCAACGGTTCCAGCACGCCGCCGATACCGACGCCACCGGACAAATGCACGTTCTTACCGATCTGGGCACAGGAGCCGACCGTGGCCCAGGTGTCCACCATGGTGCCGGAGTCCACGTAAGCGCCGATGTTGACGAAGGACGGCATCAACACCACGCCGGGTGCGATGTGGCAACCACGCCGGGCGGCGGCCGGCGGCACCACCCGCACCCCGGCGGCGAGAAAGTCGTTCTCGCCATACTCGGCGTACTTGGGCGGAACCTTGTCGAAGTAGTTGGTATATCCATCGCGAATGATCACGCTGTCGTTCAGACGGAAGCTGAGCAGGACCGCCTTTTTCAGCCAGGCGTTGACCATCCAGTGACCGTCGCGTGGTTCGGCGACCCGCACCTGGCCCAGTTCGAGCAGACCCAGCGTTTCCTCAATCGCCTCACGCAAATCGGCTGGCGCGGTGGTGGAGTTGAGTTCGGCGCGGCGCTCAAACGCATTTTCGATAATCCGCTGTAATTCACTCATGACCTTGCTTCCTCGGGTACGGGCGCTGTCCCGGATGGCCTAATCGTTTGGGCACAGCCGCAAAAACCGTCATAATAAGGGGGGATAACATGACCGGTCGTCGCGTGGACGACCTGAAGCCGGCGGCAACTTTAACACTCCAAGCCTCCGAACGGCAGCAGGCGGGCGGCCGCTGTGGGTGCGATGACGAGCCAAGTGGATGAACCCCCTAATAAACAAAACGAGGGTATTCAATAATGTCGAAAAAATCACTGGCGGATTCTGGCAAGCAGGATCGACCTGAACCGTCCGGGAAACAGGCGGTTGCGGGCGTTCCAAAGGCGGTCGTCGCCGAGCCGGTCGCCCCGCCGAAACCAAAGGCCGACCCAATGGAGGTGGACGGCCGCAAGCGGGTGATCATCGAAGGCGTCACGCCCGAAATTGACGGGGGCCGCTTTCCGATCAAACGCACCGTGGGTGAAACCGTGGTGGTCGAGGTCGATGTGTTCACCGATGGGCACGACGCACTGTCTTGCGTTCTGCAATATCGCAAGGCTGGCGAGACCGCTTGGCGGGAAGTCCCGATGCACTTCCTGGTCAATGACCGTTGGCGCGGCGAGTTCCCGGTGCTGGAACTGGGCCGCTATGAATATACGGTCATCGCCTGGGTGGACGCCTTCAAATCCTGGCGGCACGATCTGGGGCGCTGGGTGCAGGCCGAGGATATCGCCCTGTCCTTGCGGGTAGGCGCGGAACTGGCCAAGAAAGCCGGTCAGCGCGCGACCGGAGCGGACGCCAAATGGCTGGCGCAGCGCGCCGGCGAACTGGCGGGGCCGCAGGACCTGCAATACCGTCGGCAACTGGGGCTGGACGAAGAATTCGCCCAGCTCATGGAGCGCAACGCCGACCGCCGGCTGGCATTGACCTATGACAAGGTGCTCGGCGTGGTGGTGGACGACGAACGCGCCCGGTTCAGCACCTGGTATGAAGTGTTCCCGCGTTCGTGCAGTCCGGCCCCAGGCAAGCACGGCACCTTCAAGGACTGCGAAGCCTGGCTGCCGCGCATCGCCGCCATGGGCTTCGATGTGCTGTATTTCCCGCCGATCCATCCAGTCGGCCGCGTCAATCGCAAGGGCAAGAACAACACGCTCACGCCCGGCCCCGAGGACGTGGGCAGTCCGTGGGCGATTGGCGCGGCGGAGGGCGGCCACAAGGCCATCCTGCCGGAATTGGGCACGCTGGAGGATTTCCGCCAGTTGGTGCGAAAGGCGAGAGAACACGGCATTGACATCGCCATGGATATCGCCTTGCAGTGCGCGCCGGATCATCCCTACGTCAAGGAGCATCCCGACTGGTTCCGCTGGCGGCCGGACGGCACGGTGCAATACGCCGAGAATCCGCCGAAGAAGTATCAGGATATCTACCCGTTCAACTTTGAGACCGACGACTGGCGCGCGCTGTGGGACGAGATCAAGAGCATCTTCGAGTTCTGGATCGAGCAGGGCGTGCGCATCTTCCGGGTGGACAATCCGCATACCAAGCCGTTCGCCATGTGGGAATGGCTGATCGGTGAGATCAAGAAAACCGCGCCGAACGCCATTTTCCTGGCCGAAGCCTTCACCCGGCCCAAGGTGATGCACCGCCTGGCCAAGCTGGGCTATACCCAGTCCTACACCTATTACGCCTGGCGCAATGCGAAGTGGGAACTGGCCGAATACCTGACCGAGGTCTGTCAAGGACCAGGCCGCGACTATTTCCGGCCCAATTTCTGGCCCAACACGCCGGATATTCTGACCGAGGCGTTGCAATTCGGCGGCCGGCCGATGTTCATGTCCCGACTGGTGATGGCGGCGACCATGACCGCCAACTACGGGATCTATGGCCCGGCCTACGAAATGATGGAGCATGTCGCGGTCAAGCACGGCAGCGAGGAATACCTCGATTCCGAGAAATACCAGTTGCGCTACCGTGGCCCCCAGGACCTGGATGGTCCCAACAGCTTGCACGACTTCATCACCCTGGTGAACCGCATTCGCAAGCGCAATCCGGCCTTGCAGTCGAACGCCAATCTGTGCGTTCATGCCATCGATAACGAGCAGATCATCTGCTACAGCAAGGCGACCACCAACGGCGCCAACGTGATTCTGGTGGTGGTGAACCTGGATCCCAACTATACCCAGGCCGGCTTTACCCAACTGGATCTGACAGCGCTGGGCGTGGATCCGCACCAGCCATTCCAGGTTCACGACCTGCTGACCGGCGCGCACTACCTGTGGAACGGGCCGCGTAACTACGTGGAACTGAACCCGCACCGGATGCCGGCGCACGTCTTCCGCATTCGCCATCATTTGCACACCGAGCGGGATTTCGACACCTTTGGCGGTTGAGAACCGCCCACCGGAAGCGCCTGTCGCGAATGGCGTTACGAGCCGAATCACCACCCGATGGGGTTGTCGTCCCGCCTGGGATGGTGCGAACTGTAATCACTACTTGACGAAGGATGTGCCGCGATGAAACAACCGAAGATTCTGGCGTTTGTGATGGCGGGCGGCGAAGGCTCCCGCCTGAGTCCCCTGACCACGCAAAATTCCAAGCCTTCGCTGCCATTCGGCAGCCGCTATCGGATCGTGGACTTCGTGTTGAGCAATCTGCTCAATTCCGGAATTCAATCCATCTATCTGCTGGTGCAGTACAAATCCCAGTCGTTGATCGAGCATGTCCGCAAGGCCTGGGTGGTGTCGCCGATGCGCAACGAGGAATTCGTGACCGTGGTGCCGCCGCAGATGATGCGGGGTGGCGACTGGTTCATGGGCACCGCCGACGCGGTGTACCAGAATCTGAATCTGATCCAGTTGCACGATCCGGATTTGGTGTTGGTGTTCGGCGCCGACCATGTCTACCGGATGGATCTCCAACAGATGGTGGATTTTCATCGCGAGCGAGAAGCGGATGTCTCGGTGGCGGCGTTGCCGGTGCCCCTCGCGGATGCCAAGGGATTTGGCGTGATCGCCGCCGACGGCGATGGTCGGGTGCGAGAGTTTCAGGAAAAACCCGCCAATCCGGCGCCGATGCCGGGCGATCCCACCCGCGCCTACGCCTCGATGGGTAACTATCTGTTCAACACCAAGGTGCTGGTGGATGCGCTCAAGGCGGCGCATAGCCGGGGAGAGCATGATTTTGGTCAGAATGTGTTGCCTCATTTGAAGGAAACCCATCGCCTGTTCGCTTATGACTTCGCCATGAACAAGGTTCCGGGAACGAAGTCCTACGAGGAGCTGGCCTACTGGCGCGATGTGGGAACCCTGGACGCTTATTTCGACGCCCATCAGGACATGCTGGCCTGGCCACCGCGCTTTGACGTGTTCAATCCGCAGTGGCGGATCTTTTCCAGTAACTATCAGGGGCCCGTCGCGCGTATGTTGGACGCCACGCTGCGTAACAGCGTGGTTGCCGCCGGTTCGCTGGTGCAGGGAGCGTCGATCAGCAATTCCTTTATCCGCCGCGAGGTCCTGATTGAGGACGATGTGGAGATCGAGGATTGCATCATTCAGGACTATGTCCATATCAAGCGAGGCGCCCGGTTGCGGCGGGTGATCATCGGCAATTACAACGTGATCGAGGCGGGGACGCGCATCGGCTACGACCCCGAACTCGACCGACGTCGTTATAGCGTCACCGCCGGCGGCATCACGGTGGTGGGGCCGGGCGAAGTGACAACGACTTTGCGGTCGTTTAGCGAGTGAGTCCGCATTGAATATTCCCCCCGCCGCCAAGGTGGGGCGGGGGAGTACAACCTTTGTTCATCCAAGCAATAATGGCTAACGACTTTAAGCGACTGTTTTTGACGGAGCTTGAGTCACTGTGCGGTAGCTTTAAAAGGTTGCCGGGTAGTCACTCTCTTATTATCCAGAGAAAACCCCCGGCTCTGCCGGGGAGACAGTAGCAGTTTGACA
>JAVMKI010000016.1:0-33858 GCA_031732755.1 Candidatus Contendibacter sp. | reverse complement strand
ACGGGCAGCCCACCGGCGTGATCTCCATGACCGATGTCGTCCGTAAAATCATCGGAGAATGATGCGGTGAAGAAACGGGGGCGCGTTCGCGTCCCCGTTTTTTTGTAACAGTGGGGAGTCGTCCATGAAAGCGATGGTCTGCCGCGAACTGATCGGAATCGAGGGCTTGACTCTCGAAGAAGTTCCCGCGCCTCTGCTGGTTGCGGGCCAGGTCCGGGTACGAGTCCGCGCCTGCGGGGTCAATTTCGCCGACAGCCTGATCACCCGTGGCCAGTATCAGGTACAGCCGCAACCACCGTTCAGCCCTGGCTTCGAGGTGGCCGGCGAGGTCTTGGAGGTGGGAGAAGGGGTTGAGGGCCTTACGGTCGGTGATCGTGTTATTGCCATTACTCCACATGGCGGTTATGCCGAGCAGGTCGTGGTAAGCGTCAATCGCTGCGTGGCAATGCCAACAACAATGCCGTGGGAGCACGGCGCGGCGTTTCCGGTGGTGTTCGGCACCTCGCACGTCGCCCTGTGGCATCGGGCGCGGCTGCGGGCCGGCGAGACCCTAGTGGTGCATGGTGCCTCCGGCGGGGTGGGATTAACCGCCGTGGCCATTGGCAAACAACTCGGTGCGCTAGTCATCGCCACCGCCAGTAGTCCTGACAAGCTGGAAGTCGCCCGGCGGCATGGCGCGGACCATCTGATTGATAGCAGCCGCGAGGACGTGCGCGAACGTATCAAGGAACTCACCGGTGGGCGCGGCGCGGACGTGGTCTACGATCCGGTCGGCGGCGATCTGTTCGCGGCTTCGCTGCGCAGCATCGCCTTCGAGGGCCGGATTCTGGTGATCGGTTTCGCCGGCGGCACGGTGCCGCAAATTCCGGCCAATCACTTGCTGGTCAAGAACGTGGACGTGATCGGTCTCAACTGGCCGGCCTATGCCGAACTCCATCCAGCAGTGATGACCGAGAGCTTCCGCATTCTGATCGGCTGGTATCTGCAAGGCGTAATCCAGCCACATATTTCAGCAACCTACTCACTGGAACAGGCGATGGAGGCATTGCGATCCGTGGTCACACGCAAATCCACCGGTAAGGTGGTGATTACAGTGGGTGGGTGAGGCATGACCGACGAGTTGGCGATCCGCCATCGAGGCCGGTTGACGCGGGCGACGGTACGGGGCAACGACGCCCAGTTGAAGAAATTATGCAACGCATTGTTGTTAAAAGAATTCCGCATCGCTGCCAAGCGGGAGAACCTGCTGGAATTTCGTCGGCGCGCTTACCTGACGCAGGATGACTGGCCAATGCGGGTGATCGTCCGCTGCGACGGGAGCCAGTTCGAGGTCGATTACTACCTGTACATCCCTTGGGGCTGGATCGGCGCTTTCACGGTGTTGATGTTCCTGGTGTTGCCGTTCGCCGGCATCCCGAACGCGCTGCTAGCGTTTGGATTGGCGCTGGCAGTGGCGGCGCTGGCGATTTACAAACAAAAATTCGATTGTCGGCCTAATGCGCGGTTCTGGCAGCAACGACCCCGTCAGCGTTGGGGCGAGATCATGGAGCGACTGGTACGGGAAGCCTTCGCCCGTCCTTAGAGCCTGTCTGGGAAGCCATGCACAACTGGTGGGTGCTTTGGTCCGTTCCTCTGCCACCCGGATCAACGCCGAGAGCGGCGTTGATCCGGGTGGGGCGGGGTCAATGCCCGGCCAACTGGGCGAATTGGCCGGGCAGGTTGTTCCAGCCGGTCAAGCAAGGCGCGGCCGGTGGCGACAGCATACTGGAACACTTGGGAGAGGATCTGCAAAGCCCGGTGGGCGATTTCTAGCGCCCCACGGGCTTGAATCCGCCGCAAGCATGCCAGCAACTCAGGCGCTTCAAGTTCCTTAATCGGGCGCTTACCCAGTATCCAGTATCATCCAACGAAGTCCAACGCGGTTCAATGGGCATAAAAAACCCGCGGAATCGCGGGTTTTTGTGTTCCATCCGAACTTTGCTGGACTTCCTTGTATGCTCTATTGGAGGCTAGGGTCGGAATCGAACCGGCGTCCACGGCTTTGCAGGCCGCTGCATGACCACTCTGCCACCTAGCCCGGCGACGAAGACCTATGCACCCAGCGGCATCGATGCCTGGGCGCATAAAAAAGCCTCGATTTCATTTCGAGGCCGGGGAATCTTGGAGCGGGAAACGAGACTCGAACTCGCGACCCCAACCTTGGCAAGGTTGTGCTCTACCAACTGAGCTATTCCCGCTGCATGAAGATTTGCAATTTTAACGTAAAAAAACCGCCCGTCAAGCCTCTCAACTTCGTCCGTCCTGTTGGAATATCGGCCACGCCGCGAGTAGATACTGGAGCATGGACCAGAGCGTCAGTGCCGCCGCGACCAGCAACAACCCCAACCCAACTTCAAGCGTCGGAAATCCATCCAGTGGTTCACGGTACAACAGTAGCAGCACGGCGATCATTTGGGCAGTGGTCTTAAATTTGCCGATCATGGAAACCGCCACCCGGCCATGGTTGCCGATTTGCGCCATCCATTCGCGCAACGCGGAGATAGCAATCTCACGACCAATAATGATCACGGCCGCCACCGCCATCAACGGTGTGGGAATCGCCTGCACCAGCAGGACCAGCGCCGCCGCGACCATCAGTTTGTCCGCCACGGGATCCAGGAATGCGCCGAAGGCCGAGGTCTGATCGAACCGCCGCGCCAGGTAGCCATCCAGCCAGTCGGTGAGCGCCGCCAACCCGAACAACGCCGCGCACAACACGTTGGCGCCGCGCAATGGCAAGAAGAACACACCCACGAACACCGGGATCAGCGCGATACGCAGCAGGGTTAACCAAGTGGGCAGGTTCAGTTGCATGGGTTGGACCGGCGATCAGTTTTCGCCATGGAAAGCATTGTAGATCCGTTGGGCCAGCTCGGCGTTGATGCCGTCCACACCGGCCAAATCCTCGACACCGGCCCGCGCGAGCTGTTTCAAGCCGCCAAACTGCCGGAGGAGGGCTTGGCGGCGCTTGGGGCCGATACCGGGAACGCGTTCGAGGACGGACACCATACGGGTTTTGGCCCGACGCTGGCGATGACCGGCAACAGCGAAGCGATGGGCCTCATCACGAATCTGCTGCACCAAATGCAGGGCGGCTGAGTCGGCGGGCAGTATAAAGGGGCGGTTTTCCCCGGACAAGAACAGCGTTTCCAGCCCCGGCTTGCGCTCCGGTCCCTTGGCGACGCCCACCGCCGTTACACCGATGACTTGCAGTTCCTCCAACACATCGCGCGCCTGGGCCAACTGCCCCCGACCCCCATCGATCAACAGCACGTCGGGTAAACGACTCTGCTCCTCTCGCAGGCGGGTATAACGCCGGGTCAACGCCTGGCGCAGGGCGGCGTAATCGTCACCTGGGGTGACCCCCTCAATATTGTAGCGGCGATAGTCGCTCTTGATCGGTCCTTCCACGCCAAACACCACGCAAGCCGCAACCATCGCCTCGCCCTGGGTATGACTGATGTCGAAACACTCCAGCCGGCTTGGAAGCTCCTCCAACTCCAGTACGTCCCGCAACGCTTCCAGTCGCTGGCGTATTCCCGCCTGACTGGACAAATGCGCGGCCAAGGCATGTTCGGCGTTGTGCCGGGCTAGGTCCAGCCAACGGGCGCGCTCGCCGCGCGGATGAGTGACGAAGGCGACCCGCCGACCGGCGCGTTCCTGGAAAGCCTGGATCAGCAGATCGGCCTCCGCTAGGTCGTGGCTGATCAGTAATTCGGCGGGAATCTCCCGGTCCAGGTAGTACTGCGCCAGAAAGGCGCCGAGCACCGCGCCCACGTCTTCATCCTCGGGCAAACGCGGAAAGAACGCTTTATTGCCCAGCAACCGCCCGCCGCGAAACACGAAAACTTGTACGCAGGCCACGCCACCACGCGCTGCTCCAGCCACCACATCCAGATCGCCGCTTTCACCCTCCACATGCTGACGCTGTTGAATCTGGCGCAATTCGGCGATCTGGTCCCGCAGAATCGCCGCTTCCTCGAAATGCAGCGCGGCCGATTCCTTTTCCATGCGCCGCGCCAAATCGTCGATCACCTGACCGCTGCGACCTTCCAGGAACAAGACGGCGTCTCGCACTTGGCGCTGGTAGCGCTCGCGGTCAATCAGGCGGATGCAGGGAGCGGTGCACCGCTTGATCTGATATTGCAGGCAGGGCCGACTCCGGGCGCGGAAAAAACTGTCCTCGCACGAGCGTAGTCGAAACACCCTTTGAAGCAAGTTCAAAGTATCACGGACGGCATTGGCGTGAGGATAGGGGCCGAAATAACGCCCCGACGCGCGCTTGGCGCCGCGATACAGCGTCAGACCGGGAAAATCGCCCTCAGCGACATGGATGTAGGGGTAACCCTTATCATCGCGCAGCAGAATATTGTAGCGCGGTTGAAGTTCCTTAATCAGCCGGCTTTCCAGAATCAGCGCCTCGGCCTCGGTATGCGTCACCGTGACCTCGATGGCCTGGATTTGGGCAACCAGGCGGCGCGTCTTGGTGGAGGATTGATGTTCCCGAAAGTAGCTCGCTACCCGCTTCCGCAAGTTACGCGCCTTGCCGACATAGAGCGTTACGCCGCGTTCGTCCAGCATCCGGTAGACGCCGGGCAGGGTAACGAGGGTTTTGAGGAAAGACCGGGGATCGAAAGGCAGCGTCGCCATGCGTCCGTGGAACCATGCCCAATGGTTGGCTAAATCCAATGGCCCAAGCGAAAAGGCTGTCCAACAACCATTCTCGCAAAACTGGAGCTTGCGGCCGCGGGAGCCCGCGCGCGGGCGATGGGGCGAATCATCGCCGGCAAGCGGACCCGAGCATCGCCCGATGGTTTTCCTAGACAGCCACTCAACCGAAAAACGCCAGCGCGGGCTGGCGTTTTCACTTGGTCTCGCGCGCTTCAGAAATTGTCGCGGCGAATGTCGTACTTCTCCATCAACCGGTACAGGGTCATCCGTGAGACGCTCAGTTCCTGAGCGGCGCGGGCGATGTTGAAGCGAGTCCGCAGCAGCGTGGCCTGAATGACTTCGCGGTCGGCCGCCATCCGCGCCTCGTCCAGGGTGACGAAGCCCCGCCCCAACGAACGCCGCTCCAGTTCCAGATCGGCGGGTGAAATATAGGGTCCCTCACTCAACAGTACGGCGCGACGCACCCGGTTCATCAACTCGCGGACATTGCCTGGCCAATCGTAGCGATTGATCACCTCCAGCGCATCTCGACCGAAGCCCTTGGCGACCGTCTTGACCTCGGCGGAAAACTTGTTGAAGAAGTAGCGGGCCAACAATTCCACGTCACCCCGACGCTCGCGCAGCGTGGGAGCCCGCAGATGCAGGACATTCAGCCGATAGAAGAGATCCTCGCGGAAACGGCCATCACGCATGGCTTGCTCGACCCTGGTGTGGGTGGCGGCGATGACCCGAACATTGACCGGAATCGGTTTGGTGCCACCGAGCCGGCGAATCTTCTTTTCCTCCAGGAAGCGCAACAGGTTGGCCTGCACTTCCGGCCCGAGGTTGCCGATTTCATCCAGGAACAAAGTTCCTCCGGCAGCCGCCTCGATCTGTCCGATCCGGCGCTCGCCAGCACCGGAGAACGCGCCCTTCTCATGCCCGAACAGCTCGGACTGAATGAGATCGACGACCAGCGCTTCGCAATTGACCACCACGAAGGGTGACGCCGCCCGGGCCGAGTTTTCGTGGATGACCCGCGCCACCTGTTCCTTGCCGGTACCGATTTCGCCCGTGATCAGGACCGGCACATCGACTTCGGCCGCTTTCTGGATGCCCCGGAACAGGGTTTGCATCACCGAACTGTTGCCGATCAGGCCATACCGCGCCTCGGCCTCGTTTTGCTGACGCAAATGGCTTTCGACCAACTCGGCCATGCCATAGGCATGGCCGAGCGTAACCGTCAGGCGCTGGGTATCGATCGGCAGTGTGTGATAATCGTAGCACCACTCGGCGATCAGGCCGGATAACAGTTTGCGATCCACGCAGGGTCGCGGCAGTGCGACGATCCACTGCATTTTGCGGCGGGTCAACATTAGATCGATAACCCACTGGATGGATCGTTCCGGCTCGCAACTGAACAGCAGCGCCAAACCAACCTGGAACGACTGTTCAGTCAACAGGATCCGGGCCTGGCCCGGGTCTTGAGTCCAGTAAACTTCCCAATCCGCCGCCGAGATCTTTTGGATGAGCTCGTCTTCGACGGCGGCGGTGCTCAAAATCAGCAACTTGCGCATTATTTTCTACCCAGGCCAATTTGTTCATCCGCTGGAGCCCCAAGCCCCCACGGTTCCAGGAATGGAAGAGGATGCGCACGGCGCGAGGATTCGCGACGCGCGACAACCAGCAATCGCCGGTTCTTTGATCGACGAATCCCGCGGCGGCCATCACGAAAAACGGGTTGCGGCGCGCGTCCTGTTGGATGGATTATTCCCAAACGGCTTATCAGTCCATGTGACATTTCTGACCATCAAGCCGCAGACTAGGTCATCGATCAAAGACCGTTAAAACTCATACATGATAAGTTTAAGATTCATCTTATCAGAATGGTTGTCGACTGTCACCCTTTAACTACGTTGCTCGCTTAACCGGCAATTGCACATCCCTTATCATTCCTTCACTCACATGAGATTTTTCATGGACTTCTATCCATTGCTTCGCGCGCTGTTATTTCAGTTGGACCCGGAAACCGCCCATGACTGGACACGGATGATGTTACACCTGCCAGGCGTTGGTCCATTGGCCCGAATCACCGCGCTGGGGATTCCCAACGCCCCGCGTCGGGTCATGGGCATCGACTTTCCCAACCCGGTCGGCCTGGCGGCGGGACTGGACAAGGACGGCGAATGCATCCCCATTTGGCGGGCGCTGGGATTTGGGTTCGTCGAGATCGGCACCGTCACTCCCCGTCCCCAGCCCGGCAATCCCAAACCGCGCCTGTTTCGCCTGCCACGCGCTCAGGCGCTGATCAACCGGATGGGTTTTAACAATCAGGGCGTGGACCGGTTGGTGGAGCGGTTGCGCCGCGTCAATGGTTCGGGCGTGCTGGGCATCAACATCGGCAAGAACGCCGATACCCCGGTCGAGCGCGCCGCCGATGACTACTTGCTCGGTCTGCGCAAGGTTTATCCCTGGGCCAGCTATGTCGCCGTCAACATTTCCTCGCCCAATACGCCAGGGCTGCGCGACCTGCAATACGGCGCGGCGCTGGATCGGTTGCTGGAAGCGCTGAAAACCGAGCAGGCCCGGCTGGCGGTCGAACATGGGCGCTACGTGCCGCTGGCGATCAAGATCGCTCCCGATATCGCCGACGCCGACCTGCCGACCGTGGGTCAGGCGCTGATGCGGCATGAACTGGACGCCGTCATCGCCACCAACACGACGTTTTCCCGCGTCGGCGTGGAAAAGTTGCCTCATGCCCAGGAAACCGGTGGACTCAGCGGCGCACCATTGATGACCCGCTCCACCACCGTCGTCGAACGATTGCGAGAGATTTTCGCCGGCAAACTGCCGATCATCGCCGTGGGCGGTATCCTGAGCGGGGCCGACGCCGCCGCCAAGATCGCGGCCGGCGCCAGTCTGGTGCAGTTGTATACCGGTTTCATTTATCGCGGCCCTGAATTGATCCGGGAAGCAGTCAAGGCGCTGCGTTGAATGCCTGGCGATGGGAACTCGTCCCCCATTCCACCGACTCCAACTCTCGGTTATTCACCACCTGGAGGATCGAATGATGCTACGCGCGTTACTGTTGCTGCTGCTGAGCGGGCTGGCGCCCGCGCTGACCCAGGCTGCCATCGAAACCAAAACAGTCGAGTATCGGCAGGGTGATACGCGACTGGTCGGCTATCTGGCCTACCCCAAGGACGCCAAGGGCTCGTTGTCGGGCGTACTGGTGGTGCACGAATGGATGGGGCTGAACGATTACGCCAAGCGCCGCGCCGAACAGTTGGCGGAATTGGGTTACGTGGCGTTCGCCGCCGATATTTACGGCGATGGCAAGGTCGCCGCCGATATCAAGGAAGCGGGCGCATGGTCGAGTTTGTACAAAAAAGATCGGGCACTGCTGCGGGCGCGGACCGCCGCCGGTCTGGCGACGCTCAAAGCGCAACCCGGCGTGGCGCAAGAGAAGATTGCCGCCATCGGTTACTGCTTCGGCGGCACCGCCGTGCTGGAACTGGCGCGGAGCGGCGCGGACATGGCCGGCGTCGTCAGCTTCCACGGCGGTTTGGACACGCCGACGCCCCAGGATGCGAAGAACATCCGCGCCAAGGTGCTGGCGCTGCATGGTGCCGACGATCCCTATGTGCCGGCGGATCAGGTAGCCGCGTTTGAGCAGGAAATGCGCGCGGCCGGCGTGGACTGGCAGTTGATCACCTATGGCGGCGCGGTGCATGGCTTCACCAACCCCGCCCACGGTAACGACAACAGCAAGGGCGCAGCCTACAACGCTGCCGCTGATGTCCGCTCTTGGGCGGCGATGCGGCAGTTCTTCGCCGAGTTGTTCGCCAACCGGTTATGAGGCGCCTCGACCGCCAGGTCGCCGTGGCTCCAATGCTGGATTGGACCGACCGGCACTGCCGGTATTTTCTCCGCCTGCTGAGCCGGCACACGCTGCTGTACACGGAAATGGTCACCACCGGCGCGGCGCTGCACGGAGATCGCGAGCGGTTACTAGCTCACGACCCCGCCGAGCATCCCCTCGCGTTGCAACTGGGCGGCAGCGACCCCGCCGAGCTGGCGCGTTGCGCCCGCATCGCCGCCGACTTCGGCTACGACGAGGTCAACCTGAACGTTGGCTGTCCCAGCGACCGGGTGCAATCGGGCCGGTTCGGCGCTTGTTTGATGGCCGAACCGGATTTGGTGGCCGACTGCGTGACGGCGATGCGGGCGGCAGTGGTCCTGCCGGTCACGGTGAAAACCCGCATCGGTATCGACGACCGTGATTCCTACGCGGAGTTGGTGGACTTCGTGGACCGGGTCGCCAACGGTGGTTGCGAGGTCTTCATCATCCACGCCCGCAAGGCCTGGCTGAGCGGTCTGAGTCCAAAGGAAAACCGGGAAATCCCGCCGCTGCGTCACGACGTCGTTTACCGGCTCAAGCGGGATTTTCCCAGCCTGACAATTATCCTCAACGGTGGATTGACCGCTCTGGATCAGATCGCGGACTCGTTGCAACAGGTGGATGGGGTGATGATCGGGCGCGCCGCTTACGAAAACCCTTATCTGCTGGCTGACGTGGACCGGCGGTTTTTCGGTTCCAGCGCGCCGCCGCCGAGCCGTCAGCAGGTCATCCGGGCTTTGCTGCCCTATGTCGAAACCCAACTTCAGCGAGGAACACCCCTGCACTGCGTGACCCGGCATGTACTAGGTCTGTTTCAGGGTATTCCGGGCGCGCGGGCCTGGCGGCGCTACCTTAGCGAACACGCGCACCGACGCGGTGCCGGTGTGGAAGTGCTGGAAGCGGCGTTGCGGCAAATCCCGGAAACGGCGTGAGACCGGTCTATCCCAACAGCGCAGGCAACCGGAATTGTCCAGACACGCCGCGTTATTCACCCTAAAATGATTGGGTTATCCTTCAACTCGCGAGGGTGTAATCTCGCCGCCCCGCCTTGCCCCAGAGTCATTTCACGATGTACGAATTTCTGAAGTACGAAGTCCGCGACGCCATGACCGCGAATCCCATTGCCATCGGTCCCAAAACCCCATTGAAAGATGTCGAGGAGCTGTTCGAGAACCACGATTTCAATGGCGTGCCGGTGGTGGACGACCAACGCCACCTGCTCGGTATCCTGACCAAGTTCGATTTGCTCAAGGCGTTCAGCCTCGGTATCCGCGCGATGGTTCCCCACTACGACGAAATCATGGAACAGCCCGCCGAGGCGATCATGACCCGCGACCCGGTCAGCGTCGAGCCACTGCTGCCGCTCAGCCGGCTGTTGCAAAAACTGGTGGAGATGCGCACCAAGAGCCTGCCCGTGGTGGAAAATGGCCTGCTGGTCGGCGTCATCGCCCGCGAGGATGTGCTGAAAGCGCTGCGCCGGGCAACGGTCCGGCACGAAATCCCGGTTCACGAGGATTCGCCGTCATGACCACCCTGCTCTATACCCATCCGACCTGTCTGGAGCACGACACCGGCTTTGGCCACCCCGAATGTCCGGCCCGGCTGACCGCGATTCTCAACGTGCTGCGCACATCGCCGTTCGCCGCCCTGGAATGGCGAGATGTCCCGCAAGCCACTTTCGAACAATTGACCCGGATTCACCCCCAGGCCTATGTCGAACGGACCCTGGCCCGGGTGCCCAAGCAGGGCAACGTCGCCGTTGACGGCGATACCATCCTGTCGCCGCAATCCGGCGAGGCCGCGCTGCGCGGGGTAGGGGCGGTGTGCGCGGCGGTGGACGCCATCCTGAAACAGGAGGCCAACAACGCTTTTTGCGCCATCCGTCCGCCTGGTCATCACGCCGAACCGAATCAGACCATGGGATTTTGCCTGTTCGCCAACGTCGCCATCGGTGCCGCCCACGCCCGCGCCGTTCACGGCGTCGAGCGGGTGGCAATCGTCGACTTCGACGTGCACCACGGCAACGGCACTCAGGCAGCGCTGGAACATGACCAGGCCTATCTCTACATCTCCACCCATCAAGCGTACATCTATCCCGGCACCGGCCGCCGCAACGACCGTGGGGTTGGCAACGTCATCAACGTCCCGCTGCTGGCCGGCAGCGGTTCGAGCGACCTGCGCCACGTCTGGCAACACGAAATCGAGCCGGCGCTGCGGGAATTCCGCCCTGGCTTGATCCTCGTCTCGGCGGGTTTCGACGCGCACCACATGGACCCACTGGCGGAACTGAACTTCAGCGAGGATGACTATGCCTGGCTGACCCAGCGCATTCTGGCGGTCGCGGCGGAATGCTGCGAGGGCCGGGTGGTGTCCGTCCTGGAAGGGGGTTACAGCATCCCGGCGCTGGCCGCCAGCGTGGCGGCGCATGTCAAGGCGCTGATGGAGGCGCCCCGCGCGGCGCAGCGTTCGCTGATCAAGAGCATCCTGCAACGCCAGAAGGTCCGGAAGAATGCGGCGGAGTCGTGAAGGAATCCGAGGGAGAAATCTGCTCGACCTCCAGTTCCACCACGCGCAGGTCCGTTCCGCCGTGCATCCGCAGGAAATAGCCGCCACATTGGGAACAGGGTTCTTCGCGGTCGCGCACTTCCGTCACCGCGCCGCAATCCAGACAGACGGCCTGGCCGGGAGGCTGTTCGATCTCCAGCACGGCGTTCTCGGCCAGCGTGCCCTGGGCCGCCACCACAAATCCGAAACGCAGTGCTTCGACCTCGACCCCGGCCAGCGCGCCGACGGCCAACCGAACCACGCGCACCCGGTGAAATGGCTGGCGGCGGTTTTGGTCCTCGATGACGCGAATCAGCTCCATGCACAACGACAGTTCGTGCACGGCGAAAAGCTTCAGGGCAGCAGCACGGTGGAACCCGTGGTCCGGCGCGCTTCCAGATCGCGGTGCGCCTGGGCGGCCTCGACCAGGGGATAGGTCTGGCGAACTTCGATCTTCACCGCGCCACGGGCGACTACCTCGAACAGTTCAGCGGCGCTGGCCAGTAAATCAGGGCGTTGGGCGGTATAGGCCATCAACGTGGGGCGGGTCAGAAACAGCGACCCCTTGGCGGCCAGAATGCCAAGCTCGAACGGCACGACCGGCCCCGAGGCGTTGCCGAAACTGACCATCATCCCCAGCGGGCGCAGGCAATCCAGCGAACCCATGAAGGTTTCCTGGCCCACCGAGTCGTAAACCACCGCTACGCCTTGCCCGCCGGTGATCTCGCGCACCCGTTCCACGAAATTTTCACGGCTGTAGACGATAACGTGCTGGCAACCGTGGGCGCGAGCTAGTTCGGCCTTCTCGTCGTTGCCGACCGTACCGATTACGGTCGCACCCAGATGCCGCGCCCACTGACTAGTGATCAGCCCAACTCCACCGGCGGCGGCGTGCAGCAGGATGGCGTCGCCCGGTTGCACTCGATAGGTGCGCCGCAGCAGGTATTGAGCGGTCATGCCTTGCAGCATCATCGCGGCGGCGGTGTGGTCATCAATCGCATCCGGCAGGGTCACCACCCGGTCGGCGGGGATCAATCGAACCTGGGCGTAGGCGCCAACTGGCGGGCTGGCATACGCGACCCGGTCGCCGACCTTGAATTCGGTGACGCCCTTCCCCACCGCTTCCACCTGGCCCGCGCCTTCCATGCCCAAAGTCCAAGGCAGCGACGGCAGCGGATAGAGGCCGGTGCGGTGATAAACATCAATGTAGTTGAGACCGACGGCGGCATGGCGCACCCGAAGCTGGCCGGGGCCGGGATCGCCGACCTCGACATCTTCCCAGCGCAGCGCCTCGGGACCGCCGTATCGATGAATGCGAATTGCCTTGGGCATCATGTCCTCCTCGACCGTGAAAACACCGGGGACGCGCGCGATTCGGGCGAACCCTCTCCTACAAATAATAGGTGGTCAGCGGCGGAAAACCATTGAATTCAACAGCACTGTACGAGGCGGTGTAAGCGCCAGTGGACAGCCAGTAAATCCGGTCGCCAATGGTCAGGGACAGTGGGAGCTGATATTTAAAATGTTCGTAGATAATGTCCAGGCTGTCGCAAGTGGGTCCGGCCATGATCACATCTCCGGTTTCACCCTCCTTGCCGGTATAAACCGGATATTTGATGGACTCATCGATGGTTTCCATGAGGCCATTGAAAATCCCGACATCGGTATAAACCCAGCGCTTCAAATCGGTCTTGGATTTCTTGGAAATCAGGACCACCTCACTGGCCAGAACACCCGCGTCACCCACCAGGCCGCGACCTGGTTCCAGATAGATTTCTGGAACGGCATCACCGAAGTGCGCGTCGAGATAGCGGTTGATTTCTTCCGCGTACACCGAAAGCGCGTTGGATTTGATCAGATAATCCGCCGGGAATCCGCCGCCCATATTGATGGCCTTCAGATGGATCTTTTTTCCCTTCATTCCCTCGAACAAAGCGTGTACCTGAGCGACTGCCGCGTCCCAAGCCGGGATTTCGCGTTGTTGCGAGCCGACATGAAACGAAACGCCATAGGGGTCCAACCCCAAATCGGCCGCCAAAGAGACCAGTTCCATCAACATGCGCGGCTGGCAACCGAACTTGCGCGACAGCGGCCAATCGGAATCGGAGGTGACCGCATCCATCAGCAGCCGGAAAAAGACCCGTGAACCAGGAGCCTCGCGAGCCAGATTGCGAACGTCCGCCTCGCAGTCGGTCGCAAAGAGCCGAACTCCCTTGTCGTAGGCTTCGCGAACGTGGCGCGCTTTTTTTATGGTATTGCCGAAACTCAGTCGATCCGGCGATACCCCGAGTGCCAGGACCTTGTCGAGTTCATAAATGGAAGCAATATCGAAATAGGAACCCAAGTCCCGCAACAAGGCGAGTAGTTCCTCCCCTGGGTTTGCCTTAACCGCGTAATAAATCTTGGCGCCGGGAAAACCCACGCGGAATTCCTCGAATTTCCGCCGAACCCGGTCCAGCAGCACGACCAGAAATGGCGTTTCCCTGGTCGCCGCAAACGTCAGAATTTTGTCCCATTCGGCGGGAGAGTAGTAGCTAAGAGGCATGTTTTTTCCTTGTCGAACAACAGGAAATTTAGCGACCCGAAATCAGGAAAGGCTATTCAACCCGACATGGATCGAATAGCCCTCCTGGATGACGACGGCGTCAATTCTTATGGTGACCCGACCGCTGGCTTGGGCGCCAGGGCAATCATTGGATTGGCCGCCGAAACGGTCACGGTTGCGGTGGATTCCGCCAACTCGGTTGCCAAATCCCTGACCGTGCCATCGAACGATGCCTGACCACCCGGTTCGATTTCCTTGATATCGGTGGGTAGACCAATTTGGTCCAGCAGAGCAATGAACGGTTCCGGGTCGAGTTCCTCGACGTTGACCATCGTTTTCGGGTTCCAAATGTTTTGGGCCACCAACATGGCTGCCGCGACCGGCGGGACGCCGGCGGTATAGCTGATGCCTTGCGACTCGACTTCCTCGTAGCATCGCTTGTGGTCGGAAACCTGATAGATGAAGACTTCCCGCGCCTTGCCGTCTTTCCACCCCTTGACGAAGTTACCGATGCAGGTTTTGCCGGTATAACCCGGAGCAAGCGTTTGCGGATCGGGCAGGAGCGCCTTGACCACCTTGAGCGGCACGACTTCCTGACCCGTGGCCAGTTTCACCGGTAGATGCGACAGAAATCCGAGGGTGCGGAGCACAGTGAAGACGTTGATGTAGTGGTCGCCAAAGCCCATCCAGAATCGAATGCTGTTCGCGTCGATGTTTTTCGAGAGCGAGTGCAGTTCATCGTGTCCGTTCAGATAGATGGGGCATGGCCCTACTGCTGGAAAATCGTAAACGCGCTTGACCGAATGGGTCGGATATTCTTTCCATTGGCGATCGATCCAAGTCCAGACCTTGATGAATTCACGGAAATTGATTTCCGGGTCAAAGTTGGTGGCGAAATATTTGCCGTGGCTCCCGGCGTTCACATCCAGGATATCGATCGTGTCGATCTGGTCGAAATACCGCTTTGCCGCCAACGCGCAATAGGCGTTGACCACGCCCGGATCGAATCCAGCGCCCAAAATGGCGGTCAATCCCTTTTCCGCGCAGCGATCCTTGCGCTTCCACTCGTAATTCGCATACCAGGGCGGAGTCTCGCAAACCTTGTCTGGTTCCTCGTGAATCGCGGTATCGATATAGACCGCTCCCGTTTCCAGGCAAGCTTCCAAAATCGACATGTTCAGAAACGCCTGTCCGAGGTTGATCACGATCGCGGAATGAGTTTCCTTGATCAACTGGATGGTTGCGGGAATATCGAGTGCGTCGATTTGCCGTGAATACAGCCTATTCGCCGGGTTCTGAATATGCCCCTTGCGCTTGACGCTTTCGATAATCTCATCGCATTTCGACAAGGTCCGCGAGGCGATGCAGATGTCGCCCAGCAATTCGTTGTTCATCGCAGCCTTGTGCGCCGCTACGTGAGCGACCCCGCCAGCACCAATGATCAATACGTTTCTCTTCATCTCGATTTTCTTCCTCAACTCACGAAAGACTACGCTTGAAATCCTGATAACCGAATTGGCGAACTTTTTCCACGGTTCCATCCAATCTGCGCACGACGATGGAGGGCATGGATAATCCGTTAAACCAATTCTTTTTCACCATTGTGTACCCTGCCGCGTCCGCAATACGGACTTCGCTGCCGATTTCCAGTCGGGTCTCCAGATCATACTCGCCGAATATGTCACCCGCGAGACAGGTTCGACCAGCGATCATCATCCGATGGGGACCCGGTTCGGGTACCGTGACCCTGGGCGTGGTGCGATAGATCAGATGGTCCAACATATGAGCTTCCACCGAGGCATCGACAATCGCGATGTCGATTTCATTATGGACCACGTCCACCACCGTGGTGACCAGTTCCGCGCATTCGGTGATTGCCGCTTCGCCCGGCTCCAGGTAAACCTGAACACCAAATTTCTCACTGAAGCTTTTTAATTTCTCGCAGAACCGATCCAGTGGGTAGCCTTCCTTGGTGAAATACAGGCCACCACCAAAACTGACCCACTCCATCTTCTCCAGCAGGGCTCCATAATTCTGACCAATAGCGTCAATCGCCGCGCGGAAGTTCTCCACGTCATCGTTTTCACAGTTGAAATGAAACATGATCCCGCTGAGAAGAGGAGCCGCCTTCATGACGGCATCTTTATCGGAAACACCCAGTCTTGAGTATTTCCGGGCTGGATCGGCAAGATCGAAGTGCGAGTAACTGATTCCCGGGTTGACTCTCAATCCCAGTTTCATCCCGCGCACGGCGTCATGGTGGGTATTCAATTGAGAGATGGAATTAAAGATCACCTTGTCGGCGAATTTTCTGGCGGCCCTGATATCCCGCGCGGAGAATCCCACGCTGTAGGCGTGAACCTCCTTGCCGAACTTTTCATGCCCCAACCGCGCCTCGAACAGCGAACTGCTCGTGGTCCCGTCCAGGTATTGCCGCATGAGTTCAAATACGGACCAGGTCGAAAAACATTTCAGGGCCAGAACCGCTTTGGCTCCTGAAGTTTCGCGCACCTGCTGAATGATCTTCAGGTTTCTCAGTAATTTGGTTTCGTCGATCAGGTAATAGGGCGTGGTCAATGGCGTCATCGGTCGCGGGACTCGTCAAGGATTCCAGGAAGATTTAAACCAGGTCTTACCCCAACCACCGCCGGGCGTTGCGGAACAGCCGCAGCCATGGTCCATCCTCGCCCCAACCGTCAGGGCGCCAGGAGTATTGCACCGCGCGAAACACCCGCTCCGGGTGCGGCATCAGGAGGGTGAAGCGCCCATCGCGGCTACATAGCCCGGCAATACCATCCGGCGAGCCGTTGGGATTGGCGGGATAGGTTTCGGTGGGTCGTCCGAAGTGGTCCACGAAACGCAGCGTCACCAGTCCCGCCGCCAGCGCCGCGACCGGCCCATTTTCATCCTGAAATTCCGCCCGACCCTCGCCGTGCGCGACCGCGATGGGCAAACGCGAACCCTCCATGCCTTGCAGGAATAGCGACGGCGACGGCAGCACCTCGACCAGGCTCAGTCGCGCTTCGAATTGTTCCACCCGATTGCGCACGAAACGCGGCCACAACTCCGTCCCGGCAATCAGTTCGCGCAGGTTGGACAGCATCTGGCAACCGTTACATACCCCCAACCCGAAGCTGTCGGATCGTGAGAAAAACGCAGCGAATTCATCGCGGGCGCGGGGATTGAACAAAATGGATTTGGCCCAGCCCTCGCCAGCGCCCAGCACATCGCCGTAGGAAAACCCCCCGCAGGCGGCGATACCGTGAAAGTCGGCCAGCGAAATCCGCCCGGCGATGAGATCGCTCATATGGACATCCACCGCCGCGAAGCCGGCCCGGTCGAACGCCGCCGCCATTTCCACCTGGCCGTTGACGCCCTGCTCACGCAGGATCGCGATTCGGGGCCGCGCGCCGCTGGCCAGGAACGGCGCGGTGACATCCTCGGCGGGATCGAAGCTCAGGCGGACGTTCAGCCCCGGATCGGCGGAATCGCACACCGCTTCGAAGGCTTCACGGGCGCAGTCGGGATGATCGCGCAACGCCTGCATCCGATAGCTGGTTTCCGACCACAACCGCCGCAGCTCGGTGCGGTTGGCGGCGAACACGGTTTCGCCGGCATGGCGCAGCACCAGTCGATCTTCGTTATTGGGCGCGCCGAGCACATGGCTGCATTCGCCCAATCCGACGGCGGCCAGCCGCATCAGCACGGCGGGACGGTCCATCGCCCGCACTTGCAGCACCGCGCCCAGTTCCTCGGCGAACAGCGCCGTCAGTGGACCTTCATCGTCCAGATCGTCCAGCAGCGCCGTCACACCGCAACCGCCCGCGAACATCATTTCCACCAGCGTCGCCAGCAATCCACCATCGGAACGATCATGGTAGGCTAGCAGTCGGCCCGCCGCGTTGAGTTCCTGAATCACGGCGAAGAATGTTTTCAGATCGTCCGGCGCATCCACATCGGGAACAGCGTCGCCCCACTGGCCGTAAGCCTGGGCCAGCGCCGAGCCGCCCAGGCGACTTTTTCCACGCCCGAGGTCAATGAAGATCAGATCGGTATCGCCCCGGTCGGTGCGCAACTGCGGAGTCAAAGTCCGGCGCGCATCCTGAACCGGCGCGAAGGCGGACACGATCAGCGACAGCGGCGCCACCACGCTCTTGCTCGCGTCGTCCACCTCCCAGACCGTTTTCATGGACAGCGAATCCTTCCCCACGGGGATGGCGATACCTAGTGCCGGGCACAATTCCATTCCCACGGCTTTGACGGTATCGAACAGCTGGGCATCCTCGCCGGGATGACCGGCGGCCGCCATCCAGTTGGCCGACAGCTTCACGTCGCCGATTTTCTCGATGCACGCGGCGGCAATGTTGGTGATCGCCTCGCCAACCGCCATTCGCCCCGACGCGGGCGCGTTCACCACCGCCAACGGCGTGCGTTCGCCCATCGCCATGGCTTCACCGGTATAGGTGTCGAAGCTGGTGGCGGTGACCGCGACATCACTGACCGGTACCTGCCACGGCCCCACCATCTGATCCCGGCAGACCAGCCCGGTTACGGTACGGTCGCCGATGGTGATCAAAAAACTCTTGTCGGCCACCGCCGGGAAGCGCAGTACCCGCGCCACGGCGTCGGCGAGAGCGATATGGTCCAGATCGATTGGCTTGGACCTGACCGACTCGTGGGTCACATCGCGCAACATTTTCGGCGGCTTGCCGAACAGCACATTGATCGGCAAATCCACCGGCCGGTTACCGAATCGCTGATCCGTGACCGTCAATTCCGGCTCACCAGTCGCGACGCCGATCACCGCATAAGGACAACGTTCACGCTGGCACAGCGCCTCAAACGTCGCCAGCCCCTCGGCGGCGATGGCCAGCACGTAGCGTTCCTGCGCTTCGTTGCACCAGATCTGCATCGGCGTCATGCCAGGATCGTCATTGGGCACCGCGCGCAACTCGAAGCGACCGCCCCGGTTCGCGCCATGGACGATTTCCGGTACGGCGTTGGACAGACCGCCGGCGCCCACGTCGTGAATGGAGAGAATGGGATTGCGTACGCCCAGCGCCACGCAGCGGTCGATCACTTCCTGGGCGCGGCGCTGGATTTCCGGGTTGCCGCGCTGCACCGAGGCAAAATCCAATTCTTCGTGGGAACTGCCCGCCGCCATGCTGGACGCCGCGCCGCCCCCCAAGCCGATCAGCATCGCCGGCCCGCCCAAGACGACAATCGCCGTTCCCGGCGGCAATTCGGCTTTATGCACCTGTGGTTCGCGAATGTTGCCCAGCCCGCCGGCGATCATGATCGGCTTGTGATAGCCGCGCCGTTGACCGTCGGGACCGTCCTGTTCGAAGGCGCGAAAATAACCCGCCAGATTCGGGCGGCCAAATTCGTTGTTGAAGGCCGCCGCGCCGATGGGGCCTTCCAGCATGATGTCCAGCGCCGACGCGATGCGGCCCGGCTTGCCGTAATCCTGTTCCCAGGGTTGGATAAAATCGGGAATCCGCAGGTTGGACACGGAGAATCCGCACAACCCCGCCTTGGGTTTCGCGCCGCGCCCGGTCGCGCCTTCGTCGCGGATTTCGCCGCCGGAGCCAGTCGCCGCGCCGGGAAAGGGGGAAATCGCGGTCGGATGGTTGTGCGTTTCCACCTTCATCAGGATGTGAATCGCTTCCGGGTGATAGCGGTATTCGCTATCGGCTGGATCAGGAAAAAACCGCCCGGCGGAAGAGCCGCTCATCACCGCCGCGTTGTCGCTGTAGGCCGACAGCACGCCCTCGGGATGACGTTCGTGCGTGTGGCGGATCATGGCGAACAGCGAGCGGTTCTGCTTCACGCCGTTCACGATCCAATCCGCATTGAAAATCTTGTGCCGGCAGTGCTCGGAATTGGCCTGCGCGAACATCATCAGTTCCACGTCGGTCGGGTTGCGTTCCAGTCGCATGAAGCTGTCCAGCAGATAATCCATTTCATCCTCCGACAGCGCCAACCCCAATGTACGGTTGGCGACCGTCAGGGCTTCCTGCCCGCCGCCTAACACGTCCACGGTTGCCAGCGGCGCGGGTTCGGCGCGGGTGAACAATACGGTGGGATCGTCATCCGGCGTCAACACTGCTTCGGTCATCCGGTCGTGCAATAGCGGTTGCAGCGCGGCCCGCTCATCGGCGCTGAGTGGTTGCGCGGCCTCCAGGTAATACGCCACGCCGCGCTCGATGCGGCGGATGTGTTGCAAACCGCAGTTGTGGGCGATGTCGGTGGCCTTGGAGGACCAGGGCGAGATGGTGCCGGGCCGGGGAATGACCAGGAACGCCGGATCACCGGTCAGGTGGCGTTGCGTCGTTGTCGGGCCGTAGCGCAGCAATCGGTCCAGGATTTCGCGGTCGTGAGAGGTCAGCGTTCCGTCCACGAAATGCACGAATTCGGCGTAGGCGTCGGTAACGGTCGCAACCCGCTGGCGCAATACGGCCAGCAGCTTCTCCAACCGAAAGGGCGACAAGGCGGGGCTTCCACGGAAACGCAGCACGAGGATTCTCCTGGGTCGGACGGGGAACGCGGATGATAGCAGCAATCGCCGAACGGCAACGGCGCTATGCAAGATCAAGCGCCATGATATGGGAACAGGCCATTATTATTAGCTGGACTTTAGCCATTTTTGTGGTGTGCGGAAGCCAACAAGCCTGCACATGGTCACCCGGTTGCGACTCGATGCCGCGCTTTACGGGCCGGCCCCCGAGCGCCGGGCCGGTCAACCGGGTCGTCCCCGCAAGAAGGGCCAACGGCTGCCGACGCTGGCGCAAGTGCTCGCCGATCCGGCCACCGGTTGGACATCCCTGACCCTGCCCCGTTGGTACAGTCAGGGCGAACGGACCGTGGAGATCGTCGGTGGTATGGCGGTGTGGTATTACAGCGGCAAACCGCCGGTGCCGATCCGCTGGGTGTTGGTGCGCGATCCCCGAGGGTGCCTTGAATCTCAGGCGTTGCTCTGTACCCACCCACGAGCGACGGCGCAGGCCATCCTCGCGTGGTTCATTCAGCGTTGGCCGGTGGAAGTCACCTTTGAGGAGGTCCACACTCATCTCGGCGTCGAGACCCAACGACAGTGGTCCGACTCCGCCATTGCCCGAACCACGCCGGTGCTGATGGGATTGTTCTCCATCGTGACGCTCATCGCTCATCGGCTTCGGACACTCCAGGGGGTGCCGATGCGGACCAACGCCCGGTACGCCAAACATCGACCAACGTTCAGCGATGCGCTGGTCCTGGTCCGCTCGCGACTGTGGCGGCACCGAAATTTTTCCGGGTCGGTCCAAACAACCCATGTCGTAAAAATCCCTGCGGTTTTACTGGAGCAGCTTACTGAAACACTCTGCTATGCGGCATAAGAGCAAAAGTCCATCTGAGACACCAGTGGATATGATCCGGCATCGCATGGTCTTCCACCAACTCAATCTCCGCTTGCGCGCACCATTGACGGAGAATCCCGCCCATTTGCTGGCGTAGTGGCCCACGGATCACACGCTGACGGTACTTCGGTAAGAACGTGACAGGATACTTGCAGTCCCATTTCACATGGGATTGGCTCTGCCAATCTCGCCGGAGGCCCTCCTTCCGGTTTCGCTGATTGGCAGGAGGGCCTCTATTACACCCAAGACCACGCCGGAACGGCGGAGCCTCAAGGAGGCTACCGCCAGAGGCGGTGGCTTACTTCACTGAGTTAGCTAAAAACCGTCAGTCCGTTTTAGAACGCGTCGGCGGGTAGCGTCATCAGCGAATCAGCGCCAGCCTGGAGTTTAGCTAGATGAGCCATCGTCTCCGGCAGCATTTTCTCCATGAAGAACTCGGCGCACACTAGCTTGTGCTGATAGAACGCGCGGTCGAAGCTATCATCGTCGGGGTTGGAAAGCTGGTTTTCGCAGACGCGCGCGACTTGCGCCCACTGATAGCCCAGCGTCACCAACGCCATCATGTACAGATAATCCATGGACACCGCGCCACCGTTATCCGGGTTGGAAATGGCGTGCTGCATCAGCCACTGGGTGGCCTCGACCAACCGCTCCAGCGCCTCGGTCAGCGGCTTGACAAAGGGCGACAGCGCGGCGTTGTCCTCGTACTTCTCGCAGAATTCGCCGATCACCGCGAACAGCAACTGAATCGCCCGACCCTTGTTGGCGGGCAGCTTGCGGCCGATCAGGTCCAACGCCTGAATACCGTTGGCACCTTCGTAAATCTGGGCGATGCGGGCATCGCGCACGAACTGCTCCATGCCCCACTCGGCGATGTAGCCGTGGCCACCGAAGCATTGCAGGCACAAATTGGCCGCGTTGAAACCCATGTCGGTGAAGTAGGCTTTCATCACCGGCGTCAACAGGCCTAGCAGATCCTCGGCCTTGCGCCGCGTCTCCTCCTCGGGATGCTTGCGGGTCACGTCCACCATCAGGCCCGCCCAACAGGCCAGCGCCCGCGATCCTTCCATGAAGACCCGGCTCGTCATCAGCATCCGGCGGATGTCCGGATGGACGATGATCGGATCGGCCGGCTTGTCGGGGAACTTGGCGCCGCGCAGCGAACGACCTTGCACCCGATCCTTGCAGTAGGCGACGGCGTTCTGATAAGCCACCTCGGCCTGACTGATTCCCTGCACCGCCACGCCCAGTCGGGCCGCGTTCATCATGATGAACATGGTCCGCAGACCTTTGTGTTCCTCACCGATCAGATAACCGACCGCGCCATCGTAGTTCATCACACAGGTCGCATTACCATGGATACCCATTTTCTCTTCGAGGGAACCGCAACTCACCGCGTTGCGGTCGCCCAGGCTGCCATCCGGGTTGACCAGAAACTTGGGCACGATGAACAGGCTGATGCCCTTGACCCCATCCGGACCGCCAGGAATCTTGGCCAATACCAGATGGATGATGTTCTCGGCCAGATCGTGCTCGCCGGCGGAAATGAAAATCTTGGTGCCAGTGATGCGATAGCTGCCATCGGACTGCGGCTCGGCCTTGGTGCGCAGCAGACCCAAATCGGTGCCGCAATGCGGCTCGGTCAGATTCATGGTGCCGGTCCACTGACCGGCGATCATCCTGGGCAGGTAGAGCGTCTTCTGCTCTTCGGTGCCGCCGATCTCGATGGCCTCCATGGCGCCACTGGTCAGGCCTGGATACATGGTGAAGGCCATATTGGCCGACGCCATCATTTCGTTGATCGCCAACCCGAGCACATAGGGCAACCCCTGGCCACCGTAATGGGGGTCGCCGATCAGCCCAGTCCAACCGCCTTCGGTCAACGCCTGATAAGCCTCCTTGAATCCGGTCGGGGTAGTGACCTTGCCGTTTTCCAGCCGGCAACCTTCGCGGTCGCCAATCTTGTTCAACGGCTGCAACACCTCCTGGCTGATCTGCGCCGCGCCTTCCAAAATAGCGGCAATCGTTTCCGGGGTGGCCTCGTCGAAACCGGCCAGCACCCCTTGATAGCGTTCGATTTTGAGCAATTCGTGCAAAATGAATTGGATGTCGCGAACGGGAGCGGTATAGCTGGGCATGGGCGTAATCCTGGGTTGCGTTGGCTAACGTATTTCGAACCGACCGGGGGCGGTTCGCCGATTGGGAGTTGGGCGCTGAGTCGACGGTCTCGATCAATTTCACCAGGCGCGACACTTCGGCAATGGTGCGGCCACGCGATGGCTCCTGAACAGATTATCTTTTTATTTCAATAATCTATGAACACGCCGCGCCATAATTGGGAGAATAACCACAAAAATTAGAATAAACACCCTAATCCTTTGAATTTTTTTGTCGATTCAACGTGTTGCACCGCAACATCGCAAATGGCAGCCGATTGCGACCGGCTTGAAGGATTGACCACCTTGATAGCCTCACCAGACGAGGAACGACGGGCTGATGACAGAGCTTGGCTATCGCCAGGCTTCCATGCCCAGCCTTTCGCCTTTAACTTTTCTCCTTGGTCATCTCCGCCACGATCAACTGCGTCCACGCCCCGGAGCCCGGCAAATTCTGGCCGCCGTCGGCGACGATCAACGTCCCGGTGATATAGGACGCCAGCGGCGAGGCCAAAAACACGCTCAGTTGCCCGATGTCGTCCGGGGTGCCGAAGCGACCCAGCGGAATCATCCGCTTCAGCTTGTCGGCGCTGCCTTCCGGCACCAACCGGCGCACGCCCTCGGTACCTTCAATCGGACCGGGGGCGATGCTGTTGCAGCGGATACCAAACCGACCCCATTCCAGCGCCAGATTCCGCATCATGTTATCGATGCCGGCCTTGGCCGCGCCAACGTGGGCCTGGAAGGCGTAGGGCATGAACGCCTGTCCCGCCGAAATGAAGATGACGTTGCCTTGGGTTTCCTTCAGTTGCTCGAACGCCGCCCGGCACGTGTGGAAACTGCCCAGTAGGTCAATGTCGATCACCGATTTAAAGCCGTTGGGGCTGATCCGTTCGGCGGGCAGGGGGAAGTTGCCGGCGGCTCCGCAAATCAGCGTATGGATCGGCCCGAGTTCCTCACGACAGCGCTGCATGGCTTCCTCCAGCGCCGGGTAGTTGCGCACGTCGGCGGAATGGGTCGAAACGCGCGCTCCCAGCGCCCGCAGTTCCGCCCCCGCCGCATCGAGCTTTTCCCGCGCCCGACCGACAATGCCGAGGTTTGCCCCGACCGCCGCGAAATTGCGCGCGATGCCGAGATTGATCCCGCTGCTGCCGCCGGTGATGAAGACGGTCTTGCCCTGGAACAGATCTTTGGCGAAATAGGAGGTGATGTTCATGGCGTTGTCCTTGTTGGGGTCGGGGAAGATTAAGCTCTTCAAGCCTAAGTAAAATCAGACCAGCGAACCTAGCACGGTTTGGCTAACTTGACCGCTACGCCGCCCTTGTCGAGAATCGTCTTCCGTTGTCACTCTCAGGAGCTCGTCATGGCTGACTACGATCTGTTGATTATCGGCGCGGGCATCAGCGGTTTGAGCATGGCCCATTACGCTGCCCAAGCGGGCTTGAACGCGCTGGTTCTCGAACGGGACAACCGAGCGGGCGGTTGCCTGCATTCGCATCGTTTCGTCGGCGCGTTCGACGGGTTCTGGCTGGAACTGGGCGCGCACAGCGGCTTTAACTCCTATGGCAATCTGCTGGCGATCCTGGAAGCGATGGGGGTGTTGGATCGCCTGCGGCGGCGGACAAAGGTCGGTTTTCGGCTGTTTGCCAACGGGACGGTCAGGAGCATTCCCGCTCAGCTATCTTTTGCGGAACTGCTGCTGGCTCCGTTCCGGCTGGCGGGACTGAAAAAGACCGGACATAGCGTCGCCGAGTATTACGGGCGCATCGTCGGACCGCGCAATTACGCGACGTTATTCGAACCGGCCTTTGACGCGGTGATCTGCCAGCCCGCCGGTGAATTTCCCGCCGAGAACCTGTTTCGATCCCGCCCCCGGCGCAAGGACGTACCGCGCGGCTTTACGCTATCTGGTGGGATACAAACCATCGCCGACTTGTTGGTTCGGCAACCCGATATTCACGTCGAATTTGGACAAACGGCGCGGGAAATTTGGCGGGCGAGCGGAGATTTCAGGGTCCGTACCGATCAGGGTGAGTATGCCGCTCGCGCCTTGTGCCTGGCGACGCCAGTCGCGGGCGCGGCTGAATTGTTGCGGGTGGAGTTCCCGGGACTGGCTGCCGCCCTGGCGCGAATTCAAACCGCCATGGTGGAATCCGTTGGCGTGGCGTTGCCTGCCGACCAGGTATCATTGCCCCCAGTGGCGGGACTGATCGGTCGAGGGGAGGCGTTTTATTCAATGGTGTCGCGCGATACCGTGCCGGACACTCGCTATCGGGGATTCACCTTCCACTTTCGGCCCGGCGTGCTGGATGAGGAAGGAAAGCCGCACCGCATCGCCCAAGTGTTGAACATACCGCTCGATGCGCTCGACGCTGGGAACATGGTGACCCGGCTCAATCGGTTACCCGCGCCGCGGGTCGGACATGGCGAATGGATGGGCGTCGTGGATCAGGCGCTGGCTGGAAATCGCCTGGCGCTGACCGGCAATTATTTCACTGGCGTGGCCATCGAAGATTGCGTGACGCGCTCGCGGCTGGAATTCGAACGATTGCGGCGGGAAGGCATATGAGCAAGTCGAGCGACCCGACCATCGGTCTTTCGATGGTCAGCGCCACCCGACCCGCGTGGATTAGAAGTAAGGATAAAGCGTGGTGGTTTCACCGACCGGCGCGGCCATGTTGTCGCCGGTGGACCAGATCTCATCGTTGATCAGGAACTTGAACGATATGAGACCCAGGCTCGCCTCGTTCGTCGTCCACACCCACACATCATTGCCGGCATTTTCCATCTGGACCCCGGCATCCCAATTCAGACCCGCGCCATCGCCACGAATGAACATATTGTTGCCGTGACCGACGTCGTATTTAGCGACGATGACGGTGACGACCGATTCGGAATGAGCACTGGATTTTGCAGCCTTGACGGCGGTTTTTTCAGCCTTGGCGGGCGCGGCGGGCTTTTCGGCAGCCTTGACAACAGGCGCGGGGGCGGTCTTAGCGGCAGGCGCGGGCGCGGCGGATTTTTCGGCGGCCTTGGCAACAGGCGCGGGCGCGGGCGCGGGCGCTGGTGCGGTCTTAGCAGGTGCCGGTGCCGGTGCCGGTGCTGGTTCGACCTTGGCGGGCGCAGCGGGTTTTTCGGCGGCCTTGGCGGCGGGCGCGGGTGCCGCCGATGCAGTTTTGGCGGGAGCTGGTGCTGGTTCGACCTTGGCGGGCGCGGGGGCGGGTTTGGCGATTTCCGCAACAGGTGGCTTCACTGCTGGGGTTGCGGTGGTTTCAGATTTCTTGGTGGTTTTCTTAGGCTCCTTGGTGACCGTGGTTCCGGTCGGCTCTTTCTTTTTTGACATCAGTCCAGTCCTCTGAATCGGTTGATGAATTGCGGAGTGCGGCGAACGTCGCGCCGCTGCTGCTGATGACTATGGAGTCTAGCCTAAGCTTGAAGCAGTCTCCAAGCCGTAAGCAACATAAAACGCCTGTTGTGAATTCAAAGTCCCAGCAATCGGGCGCTTTGATAGAAGATGAAACTCGACAGCCAGGCCAACCCCAGCGACCAGACGATGCTGAAGCCGGTGAAAGAAAGGCTTTTGGATTCGCCACGTAGCGTCGCCACCGTGGACAAGCAGGGGGTATAGAGCAACGTGAACAACATGAAGCTGAACGCCTGCACCCAATCCATGTGCTGGCCCATGAACTGTGCTAGCGCGGCGCCTTCCAGCCCATAGACCACCGCCATTGCCCCCAGCACGATTTCCTTGGCGACGAAGCCGAACAGCAACACTACCGCCATCCGTTGATCGATACCGATGGGCTGCAACAAGGGTTCTAGCCAGACGCCGAAGCTCCCCGCCAAAGTATCGGGACCACCGGCGGTCACGCCCGGCGGCAGGTGCGTCAATAACCAGATTAGCACCACCCCAGCGATGATGAAACGGCTGGCGCGACTGAGGAAATGGTGAATCTCGTGCCAGGCGCGCAATACCACTTGCTCGAACGTTGGCAACCGGTAGGGCGGCAATTCGATCAGCAATGGTTCGGTGCTACCCAACCGCTTTTTGAACAGCAGGGCGGTAGCGAACGCGGTCAGGAAGCTAAGGACGTACAGCGCGAACAAGACCAGCGGTGCTCGGGCGGGCGAAAACAGCGCGGTGGTCAGAAACACGAACACCTGCAAGCGGGCCGAGCACAGCGAGAACGGGATCATCAGCATGGTCAGCAACCGCAGACCGCGCGACCGCATCACCCGGGTGCCCATCAACGCTGGCACGTTGCAGCCGAAGCCCATCAACAGCATCACGAAACCGCGTCCGTCCAGGCCCAGCCTCGCCATCAGCGCGTCCATCAGGAAGGCGATGCGCGACAGATAACCGCTGTCCTCGACCAGCGCCATGCCGAGGAAAAACAGCACGATGACAGGTACGAAGGAGGCCACCGTGCCCAGCCCGTCGTAGAGTCCTTCCACCAGCAGTCCATACAGCCAGCCAGGCAGGAAGGGTCGCAATGGCGCCAACGCCAGATTACGGAAACCTTCCAGCAGCCAGGCCATGCCATCCTGCAACGGCCCGCCCAGGGTGTAGACCGTTTGAAACAGCAGAAACAGCGCAACGAAAAACAGCGGGATTCCAAGGACGGGGTGCAGAACGATCCGGTCGATTCGCTCGCTCAGGCCATGTTCCAGCACCCGTGGCAACGTCACCGACCGTGCTAGCAGTTTTTCCGCCTCCGCGATCAGGGCTTCATCGGCGGTGAAATCGGCCTGTAAAGCCTGAGGATCGGCCATCGATCCTTGGCCCAGAACCTGGCGCAGGATGTCGCGGGTTTCCGGGAAACCCTGACCGTACTTGGCGCTGACGCCGCGCACCGGACAACCCAGTCCCGCCGCCAGCACTTCAGTATCGAAGCGGATACCCAGCCGTTCCGCTTCGTCGGCCATGTTCAGCACCGCCACCGCCGGCAATCCCAAACGGCACAGTTGCAGGGCCAGCGGCAACTGTTGATCGATCTGGGTGGCGTTAAGGATGACGCAGAGCAAATCCACCGGGTTGTTTTGCAGGAAGCGCCGCACCACCTGCTCGTCCTCGGCGAAACCATGCAGATCGTAGAGGCCCGGCAGATCCACCACCTCAACCATTTCCGCGCCGAGCAGAATCTTCGCGCTCAGCAAATCCACGGTGATGCCGGGCCAGTTGCCGATACGGGCGCTGGCTCCGGTCAAGCGATTAAAAAAGGTGGATTTACCGGTGTTGGGCATCCCCAACAGGGCGATGCGCCTCAACTCTCGGCCCAGACATGGATCAGCGCGGCGTCGTTACGGCGCAGCATCACGTTGACGCTGCCAACCCGGACCTGGAGCGGCCCACCAAATAGTGCCTGGCGAATCGGGCGCACCTTCTTACCGATGCGAAACCCCAGCGCTTGCAGACGTTGGCGAAAGTGATCCTCCGCGTCCACGTCTTCGATAATGCCCTGCTGGCCGATGGCCAGTTCGGAAAGGCGCACCATGGTCATATGATCGGACACCAAATGAGAATGGTTCGCATTTTCCTATAGGTGGGCCTAAACCGCAATAGGGCTATGAAAATTCGTTCAATCCAGAGAATTCTCGCCGAGTTCCACCTTGTCGTAGACCTCCGCCAGCGCCAGGTCACAGTCGATGGTTTGCAGCCGCAGCGTCCCTTCCAGGCCATGGCATTCGGTGAGCAGCCATTGGTGATCCGGTTGCCGCCGGTAGGATTCGACATGGGGCCGATGCTGAGCGATCAGCACGTATTCGATCAGCGAATCCAGATGGCGGTAATGCTCGAATTTACGGCCCCGGTCGTAGGCTTCGGTCGAGTCCGACAATACTTCGATGATGAGCGTCGGGTTCAGCAAGGTGTCGAGATGGGTGTCCTCGAATTGTTCCTTGCCGCAGACCACCACCAGGTCCGGGTAGGTGTACAAACCGGTTGGGCTGACTTTGACCCGCATGTCGTTGACGTAAGCTTTGCAGGGACGGTTTTTAAGGTGTCGCCGGATTTCGGAACCGGTGTTGAGCACGATAGTGTTGTGCGCCCTGCTGGCGCCCGCCATGGCAAAAATTTCGCCGTTGAAATATTCGCTTTTGTACTCGGCGCCGCGTTCAATGGCGAGATAGTCTTCGGGGGTCAAACGAGATTTGAGTTGTGGGTTCATGACGCTGCCTCGGCGGTTCGGTGGCCCAAGGCCATTGTGCTCCACGCCCTCCCTCCTGCGAAGAGGGAGGGTCTGCGACAGTGGTCAATCCGCGTGGAAGGTCCGTTTTTCCTGAGCCATGCGTGACAAAATCTCCGCCGGCGCGAAGCGTTCGCCCAATCGTTTACGATACTGCTCCAGCTTCGCCACCAGTTCGGCGATGCCGAGACGGTCGGCGTAGCGGAACGGACCGCCCAGGAACGGCGGGAAGCCGATGCCGAACACCGCGCCGATGTCGCCGTCGCGCGGGCTACGGATCAACCCTTCGTCCCAACACCGCGCCGCCTCGTTCAGCATCATCAGCACGCTGCGTTCGACGATCTCTTTCGCATCCAGGGCCTTGTCGCCGCTCACGCCGAGAACGCCGTAGACGCTCTTGTCCACCGGTTTTTCGCCTTTCTTGACGCCTTCGTAAAGGTAGAAACCCTTCTTGCTCTTGCGCCCTTGGCGGCCATCAGCCAGCAGTTTTTCGGCAACGCCAGCGGGCTTCATTCGTTCGCCGAAGGCTTCATAGAGGATCGGCCCGACCTTGGAACCCACATCGATGCCGACCTCATCCAGCAGCGTGAACGGCCCGACCGGAAAGCCGAATTGCACCAGTGCCTGGTCGATGGCGTCCACCGCCACGCCCTCGGCCAACAGATAGCCCGCCTCATTCATATACGGAGCGAGGATGCGGTTGACATAGAACCCGGCTCCGTCCTGGACCACGATCACGGTCTTGCCCTGTTTGCGGCCAAATTCGACCGTCGTGGCGATGACCCCCGGCGCGGTCTTCGGAGTGACGATGATTTCCAGCAGCGGCATCTTCTCCACTGGCGAGAAATAGTGCATGCCAATAACGTTTTCGGGCCGTTGCGCCACTTCGGCGATTTTGGCGATGGGAATCGAGGAGGTGTTGGTGGCGAAAATGGTCGTCGGCGGACAATTCGCTTCCACCTCGGCGATCATTTGATGCTTGAGCTTAAGGTCCTCGAACACCGCCTCGATGACCAGGTCCACGCTGTGAAAACCGGAGAAATCCAGGGTGGGCGTGACGCGATGTCGTTCCTGACCGGCATCAAACGGGGTGATCGAGCGCCGCTGCACGCGCTTTTGAATCAGCCGATCAATATAGGCCAAGCCACGATTCAGGCCCGCGGGTTCCTTGTCCTTGAGCCGCACCGGAACCCGCGCCTTGTTGGTAGTGACGTAAGCGATGCCCGCGCCCATCAGGCCCGCGCCCAACACGCCGATTTTGTGGACCGGGCGCGGTTGCACGCTGGCGTCGGTGACGCCGGTATCCTTCTTCATCGCCGTGGTGGCGAAGTACAGGTTCATCAACTGCCGCGCCTGGGGCGTCACCGCCAGTTCGCCGAAGGCCATGGCTTCCGCTTCCAGGCCCTGCTTGAAGCCCTGGCCCGCCCCGATTTCCACGCAATCGATGATGCGCAAGGGAGCGGGATAATTGCCCTTGGTCTTGCCCAGCACCTGCTCACGGGCTTTCTGAAACAGCACTCGCCGGCCCAGCGGGTTGTCCTCCAGCGCCAGCTTGGTCAGGCCCTTGACCGAGAACAGGCCGCCGGTCTTGCGAATGGCGGCGCGGTTGTGCTGGAGTTTTTTCACCAGATCAAGCGCGGTTTGCAACAGGATGGTGGCCGGCGCGACATCGTCCACCAGGCCCAGCCGCTGCGCCTTGCGAGCGTTCAGGTGCTTGCCGGTCAGCATCAGGTCCAACGCGGTGGGAATGCCGATCAGCCGGGGTAAGCGCTGGGTGCCGCCGCTGCCTGGCAATACGCCCAGCATCACTTCCGGCAGGCCCAACGCGGTTTTCGCGCTGTCGGTGCAGACCCGGCCATGACAGGCCAGCGCCAGTTCCAAGCCGCCGCCCAGACAAGCGCCGTCAATCGCCGCGACCACCGGAGCCTTGAAATTTTCCAGCCGGTCGAAGAAGCGCTGGCCCGCTTTGGACAGTTCCGTCGCCCCGGCGGCGGTCTGGCAGGCTTTCAGCATGTTGATGTCGGCCCCAGCGATGAACGAGCCGGGCTTGCCGCTGATGAACACCACGCCTTGGGCATTGGCGTCCTGCTCCAGTCGGTCGAGCAGGGCGTTGGCCTCGTGAATGAACTCAGCCTTGAGCGTGTTCTGACTTTCGCCGGGCAGGTCGATGGTGACCACGGCGATGCCGTCCTCACGCGTGGCCAGTTGAAAAACGGTCAGTTTCAATTCGGTGGTCATTGCTTGCATCCTCTTAAGTTCAGGCGCGATCACGCTACTTCCAGTACCATGGCCACCCCCAGACCGCCGGCGGCGCAAGCCGTCGCCAACCCCAGTCCGCCGCCACGCCGCCGCAATTCGTTCACGGTTTGCATGATCAACCGTCCGCCGGTAGCGGCGAACGGGTGGCCATAAGCCAGCGAGCCGCCCAGCACATTGAATTTGTCCATCTCCACTTCGCCGATGGGCTCATCGCGGCCCAGTTGTTCGCGGGCGAATTTCCGCGACGGCCAGTTCTTGATATTGGCCAGGGTTTGCGCGGCGAAGGCTTCATGAACCTCCAACAGGGTCAGGTCGCCGAGTTTGATCCCGGCCCGGTCGAGCGCGATGGGTGTGGCGAAGGATGGTCCCATCAATCCGTCGTGGAACGGGTTGATGGCGGCGAAGGCGTAGGAGCGGATATAACCCAGCGGTTCGAAGCCCAGTTGTCGGGCGCGCTGCTCCTTCATCAGGATCAGCGAGGTTGCGCCATCGGTCAGCGGGGTGGAATTGGCGGCGGTCACGGTGCCGTGCCTGCGGTCGAAGGCCGGTCTCAATTTCGCCAGTTGCTCCAGGGTGGAATCGCCGCGAATGTTGTTGTCGCGCGCGATGGCCTCCTTGAACGGCGGCGCGAAGACACACATCACTTCACCATCCAATTTGCCGGCGTCCCAGGCTTGCTGCGCGAGTTGATGCGAGCGCACGGTCAGGTGGTCCTGCTCTTCGCGGGTGATGCCGTAACTCTTGGCCATTTGCTCAGCGATGTCGCCCATGCCAAGGTTGGTGGAATAATCCTTGACCGCTGGCGACACCGGAATCAGGTCGACCGGACGAATTTCCTTGAACAGGGCCAGTTTGTCGCTGAGGGTCTTGGCCTTGGTCGAGTGGATCAACGCCCGCGACAGCTTCTTGGAGGTCTGAATCGGCAATACCGAGGTGGAATCGCAACCACCGGCCAGACCGATTTCGATCTCGCCCAGCAAAATGGCCTGCGTGATTTCCACCGCGGATTGGAAGCTGGTGGCGCAGGCGCGGGTGACGGTGTAGGCGTCGGTGCGCGGGTTCATGCCCGCGCCGAGCAGCACTTCGCGGGCGACGTTGGGCGCTTCGGGAATCAGGCCGACGCAGCCGTAGACCATCCGCTCGATCAAAGCGGGGTCCAGATGGATTCGGTTGAGCAGTTCGTTGGTGACGATGATGCCGAGTTCGATGGCGTTCAGGTCTTTGTAGGCGGTCAGTTGCCGGGCGAACGGGGTGCGCAGGCCGGCGACGATGGCAACGCGCTCGCCGGGGGTATTCATGGAATTCACGGTAGCCACGAGGTTCTCCTCTTTGGACAAAGCTGGAGCGCGCGGGAACACGTGCGGAACCCCCCGCGCTTTGATTCACAGTTCATCAAAGATTTGAACGGGTTGCTTGTACGATGTGGTGGCCTTGGCACCGACCATGACGGCCACGCTGTTTCCGTTGGAAGAGTGGCAACTTTCCAACGAATCCCTCAAGGAATAGTGACTGGTGTCCCGACGACGTGGAATTTACAGACGACGAAGCCCGTTCACACGTCAAACCAGTGCTGGCAAGAATAGGGAACCGGGTTCAGGCGGTTGGCAAACCAGCCAATCGGCCACCAATCCGGCTTGGGGTTGGTGATGCTCATGCCGGTCGCCGGATCGTGGATCAAGACCTTGGCGTCGTCACCTGAACCGCGAACGCCGTACAGCACCACGATGTGCTTGTGACCCTTGGCATAAGTTCCGGAAACCCAGATCGGGCCATAACTTTTGAGCTTGCCTTCAATGGCGTCGGCGTCACGAAAACCGGTATAAGTGCTGGAGCACAATCCCAGCGCCTGGCGACAAGCCAGAAATTGGCTGTCCAAAATGCCGTTGACGCGCATGATCTGGTGGTCGGGGAGTTGTTCGGCCAGCGTCTGGGATTTGCCCTTCCAGGCCAGCATCATTTTGTAGGCGGCCAGCCAACAGGTTTCATAGGTGGTCTGGGCGATGTAGGGGACGTTCTTGACGATGTAGTCGCTCATGGCAATTCCTGAGGTGAAGGACTTGCGCGGGCGCAAGCGGTGGATAGATGTGGATAGACAACGGCGCGGGGCCACGGAACGTTCCGAAGACAAGAGCGTGTCCTCAATTAAGCCATACATAAGCCCCAGCTAGGAATACGGGGCCGA